>NZ_JCAFUB010000003.1:0-641324 GCF_059370875.1 Stenotrophomonas sp. YJH_SMC_81
CGGGCTGGTGGAGTACATCAAGTACTACAACCAAGAGCGAATCAGATTGAAATTGAAGGGGCTAAGCCCGGTAAAGTACCGGGAACAGGCCCAAGCAGCCGCCTGACCCCACCGTCCAAGTCTCGGGGGTCACTTCATGGACGGGTTTACGGCGTCCCCCACAACCTGACCCGCCCCGCCAACCCACAGGAAACCAGCTTTTGAAGTTGCTTCGGCCGTTGCTTCGGACTCTGCGGGTGCCGGGCAAAGCCCGGCCGAACTACAATCCCACTCATGCTGAAATTCTTGAATACCTCCCGCCGGGGGCGCCAATGAGCGGCCGTGGGGGCAACGACGGGCAGGTCCGCATCATCGGCGGTCGCTGGCGCAATACCCGCCTGCCGGTGCCGACCCTGCCGGGACTGCGGCCCAGCAGCGATCGTGTGCGCGAAACCCTGTTCAACTGGCTGATGCCCAAGCTCGGCGGGGCCCGTGTGCTGGACCTGTTCGCCGGCAGCGGCGCATTGGGCCTGGAAGCGGTCTCGCGCGGTGCCGCCCACGCCACCCTGGTCGAGCGCGATGCGCAGCTGGGACGCAACCTGACCGCCGCCGTCGCCAAGCTGCAGGCCAGCGACCAGATCAGCGTCGTGCAGGCCGATGCCCTGCGCTGGCTGCAGGGTGCGCCCGCGCAGCAGGCCGATCTGGTGTTCATCGACCCGCCGTTCGCCGATGGCCTGTGGCAGGACGTGCTGGCCCAGCTGCCGCGGCACCTGGCAGCCGATGCCTGGCTGTACCTGGAGTCGCCGGCCGGCCACGTGCCGGTGCTGCCGCAGGGCTGGCTGCTGCACCGCGAGGGCGGCACCCGTGAGGTGCGCTTTGCCCTGTACCGCCGTGCCACTGCTACACTTTGACCTCATCTGAACATCTGCTACCGCCCATGACCGTGGCCAACCGCCGCATCGCCGTCTATCCCGGCACGTTCGACCCGATCACCAACGGTCACATCGACCTTGTGAGCCGGGCCGCGCCGCTGTTCGAAAAGGTCGTGGTCGGCGTGGCGCAGAGCCCGTCGAAGGGCCCGGCGCTGCCGCTGGAACAGCGCGTGCAGCTGGCGCGTGGCGCCCTGGCCCACCATGGCAATGTCGAAGTCATCGGCTTCGATACCCTGCTGGCCCATTTCGTACGTTCGGTCCAGGGCGGGGTGCTGCTGCGCGGCCTGCGCGCGGTGTCCGACTTCGAGTACGAGTTCCAGATGGCCAGCATGAACCGCCACTTGATTCCCGAGGTCGAGACCCTGTTCCTGACCCCGGCCGAGCAGCACAGCTTCATTTCGTCCTCGCTGGTCCGCGAGATCGCGCGCCTGGGCGGCGACGTGTCCGGTTTCGTGCCGGCCGCGGTGCTCGAAGCCCTGCGCAAGGTCCGCGAAGCGAAGGCGGCACAGTCGTAAGCCCGCCGTACCTGCACCCCATTACGTACAACACCACGCACCATTCCGGGAGGAAATCCATGAACACCACCATGCGCGCGATGCTGATCGCTTCGTTGGCCCTGGCCTTCACCGCCTGCAAGAAGGAAGAGGCCGCTCCGGTCGACGAGGCCAAGCAGGCCCTGGTCGCCCCGGCCAAGGACGACGATGCAGGCTGGAAGAAGTACCTGCAGGAAGTGGCCATCCAGAACATGGGCAACATCACCAACAGCCCGTTCCTGTACTACCTCTCGCCGGAATCGGATCCGGACTTCCAGGCCAAGTACGAGCGCCAGACCGAGAGCGCGACCCAGGCCGTGGCCCGTGGCGTGCAGCCGGGCAACATGCTGGCCTTCGGTTCGTCGGCCTCGGGCAAGATGGCTGACATGATCCAGGCCGTGTTCAAGGACGTGTCGCCGGATTCGATGAAGGGCGTGCGCGTCGTCTTCATCGGCCAGTCGGCCGACAACGCCCGCGTGCAGGCTGCGATCCAGCCGACCGGTGCCGAGTACATTTTCGTCGAAGCCAAGTAATACCGAGCCATGGCGGCCATGCTCCGGCATGGCCCGGGCGGCGTCCTGCCAGGGCGCCGCTGATGACCTGACCGGCCCGCGCGCCCGCGCTGGCCGGTCCTTTGTCCCAAGGCGCGGGCGAGGAGTATCGCCATGTCGCTGAAAATCAACGAGCTCTGCGTCAACTGCGACGTCTGCGAGCCGGCCTGCCCGAACCAGGCCATTGCGATGGGTGAAACCATCTACGTGATCGACCCTGCGCGCTGCACCGAATGCGTGGGTCATTTCGACGAGCCACAGTGCGTGGTCGTCTGCCCGGTCGAGTGCATCGACCCGGATCCGGAGATCGTGGAAACGGAAGACCAGCTGCTGGCCAAGCTGCGCCAGCTGCAGCACGATCACCCCGAACTCTATGCGGAGCCCCCATCCGAATGAAGACGCTGATCGTCCGCCCCCTGTTGCTGCTCGGCCTGCTGCTGAGCCCGATGGCCTGGGCCGACAGCCCGGCCCGTGCCGAGCGCCCCGACGGCGCAGCCATTGCCAGCGGCCACGCGCTGGCCACCCAGGCCGGTATCGATATCCTGGCGCAGGGCGGCAACGCCTTCGACGCTGCGGTGGCGGTCTCGTCCACGCTGGCGGTGGTCGAGCCGATCAGTTCCGGACTCGGCGGCGGCGGCTTCTTCCTTCTGCACGACGCGGCCACCGGCAAGGACGTGATGCTGGATGCACGCGAGACCGCACCGGCGGCGGCCACGCCGCAGGCCTTCCTCGACAAGCAGGGCAACCTGGACCGCGACCGCTCGGTCAACGGTGCGTGGTCGGCGGGTATTCCCGGCCTGCCCGCAGCGCTGGTCGAACTGTCGGCCCGGCACGGCAAGCTGCCGTTGTCGGCCTCGCTGCAGCCGGCGATCCGCATCGCACGCGAAGGCTTCCCGGTGTACGACCGCATGGCCAAGGGCTACGCGTCGCGCCGTGAAGTGATGGAGCGCTATCCCGGCACGCGTGAAGTCTATCTGCGCAACGGCAAGCCGATCGCCAGCGGTGACCTGTTCAAGCAGCCGGAGCTGGCGCAGACGCTGGAGCGCCTGGCCGCTGGAGGTTTCGACGGCTTCTACAAGGGCCAGACCGGAAAGCTGTTGCTGGCGGGCGTCAAGCAGGCCGGCGGCAAGTGGACCGCCGAAGAGCTGGCCGGCTATCGCGTGAAGCAGCGCGAGCCGATCGTGTTCAACTACAACGGCTGGAAGATCACCACCGCGCCGCCGCCGTCGTCCGGTGGCATCGCGCTGGCCAGCATGCTGCAGATCCTGGAAGGCTGGGACATCAGGAAGATGGATCCGGCGCACCGTACCCACCTGGTGGTGGAGTCGATGCGCCGTGCCTACCGCGACCGTACGTTCTTCCTCGGCGATCCGGACTTCGTGCAGATCCCGCAGAAGGTGCTGACCAGCAAGGACTACGCACAGGGCCTGCGGGCGACCATCCATCCGGAAAAGGCCACGCCCAGCGACCTGCTGTCGGGCAACCCGACGCCGCTGGAAGACGACGAGACCACGCACTTCTCGATCATCGACCGCGACGGCAACCGCGTCGGCGCCACCCAGACCGTCAACCTGCTGTACGGCTCGGGGCTCATTCCCAAGGGCACCGGTGTGCTGCTGAACAACGAGATGGACGATTTCGCGCTGAAGCCGGGTACGCCCAATGCCTTCGGCGTGATGGGCTACGAGGCCAATGCGCCGAAGCCGGGCAAGCGCATGCTCAGCTCGATGACGCCGACCTTCATGGAAAACAGCGACAAGGTGATCGTGCTGGGCACCCCGGGTGGCAGCCGCATCATCACCATGGTGCTGCTGGGCATCCTCGGCTACGACGCTGGCCTGGACGCGCAGCAGGTTGCCGCGCTGCCGCGCTATCACCACCAGTGGCTGCCGGACCTGATCGAAGCCGAGGATGATGCGTTCGACGCGGCGACGGTGAAGCAGCTGCAGGCGATGGGCCACAGGATCGACCTGCCGGGCAATGTCGCCGCCGGCGGTCGCGGTTCCAGCCACGTGTGGGGCAACCTGCAGACCGTGGAATGGGACCGCAAGGCGAACAAGCTGTTCGGTGGCAGCGACCCGCGCAATCCGGTGGGCAGTGCCCAGGTCGTGCCGGCCTACTGATGTGGTGGTGCCGGCCACTGCCCGGCAATCCGCAGATCACCAGGACCCCGCCAACCGGCGGGGTTTCCTGTTTCCTTTCTAGCGATTATTTAACGGTCCGGCGCCGATAATCGACGCATGAAACTCTGGTCTATTCGTGGAAACTCGCAGCGCCTGGACGGCGGCGCGATGTTCGGCAACGCGCCGCGTGCGTTGTGGGAAAAATGGGCGGCTCCGGACGAGCTCAATCGCATCGAGCTGGCCTGCCGTGCGCTGCTTGCCAGTCCGCTGGAAGGCAAGACGGTACTGTTTGAAACCGGTATCGGTGCGTTCTTCGACCCGCGCATGCGAGAGCGCTACGGCGTGCAGGAAAGCCAGCACGTGCTGATCGATTCACTGCGCGAAGCGGGTTTCGAGCACGAGGACATCGACGTGGTGGTGCTCAGCCACCTGCACTTCGATCATGCCGGTGGCCTGCTTGCCGCATGGAGCGAAGGGCGTGAGCCCGAGCTGCTGTTCCCCAACGCAACCTATGTGGTTGGTGCGCAGCATTGGCAGCGCGCCGTGCAGCCACACCCGCGCGATCGGGCCAGTTTCATACCTGAGCTGCCCGGCCTGCTGCAGGCCAGTGGCCGCCTGGAAGTGGTGGATGGCGAGTACTCGAAGGCGCTCGGCCGCAGCGTGCGCTTCAGCTACAGCGATGGGCATACGCCGGGGCTGATGCTGGCCGAGATCGTTGGTCATGCGCATGCCGGTGAAGATGCGCACGGTGGCGTGGTGTTCTGTGCCGACCTCATCCCAGGTCGTTCATGGGTGCACGTGCCGATCACCATGGGCTATGACCGCAATGCCGAATTGCTGATCGACGAGAAACGGCAGTTCCTTGAGGACAAGCTGGCGCGCAACGTGCGGCTGTTCTTCACCCACGACCCGCAGGTGGCGCTGGCGCAGCTGGGCCGTGATGACAAGGGACGTTTCGTGACCCTGCACGAACAGGGCGAGCTGAAGGCGCGCGCCCTGGGGTAATGGCAGAGCCGAGCGTGGGCTCGGCTCTGCATCACTCGTCGTTACGACGCCTTCAGGCAGCTGCTCATGAAGGTCTTGCGCGCATCGCCTGCCAGTTTCTTCGCGCCCGCGTCAGCGTTGCACTTGCGCATGCGTTCCTGCTGCGTATTGACCGGCTTGGTTTCGGCAGCCTGGCCACTGAGGCAGGAGCTCTGCGCGGTCTTGTAGGCATCCCCCTTCAAGCCCTTGTTCTTGGCCGAGCATTCGGCCATGCGTTGCTGCTGCGGGGTGGTGGCGTTGGCAGCCAGGGGCAGGCCGGCCAGCAGGACGGCGGCCAGCAGGAATGAGGCCTTCATCGCGAGCTCCAAGGGTGGCGGGTGCGCGGAGCATTCGCCTCCGGCCGGCAAGGCCACGTGAAGAATCACGCGTCGGCCACACCCGCGTCCACGGGCGTTCACGTGCCGCGGCGAAGCGCGCCCGCGAACGGTTGTCGGGTCAGAGCCCTCTCCTGCGGAGAGGGATCCGACCGCGGTTCGCCGGATCAGCCGACGCGGGTGCCGAAGATGCGGTCACCTGCGTCGCCCAGTCCGGGCAGGATGTAGCCCTTGTCGTTGAGCTGGGCATCGATGGCCGCAGTGTAGATTTCCACGTCCGGGTGCACGGCCTTCACTGCTTCGATGCCTTCGGGCGCGGCCACCAGGAAGATGCCCTTGATGCGACGGGCGCCGGCGCGCTTGAGCATGTCGATGGTGGCGATCAGCGTGCCGCCGGTGGCCAGCATCGGGTCGAGGATCAGTGCGTCGCGCTCTTCCAGGCGGCCGGTCAGGCGCTCGAAGTAGGGCACCGGCTGCAGGGTTTCTTCATCGCGCTGCAGGCCGACCACGCTGACACGGGCTGCCGGGATCAGCGACAGCACGCCGCTGAGCATGCCCAGGCCGGCACGCAGGATCGGCACCACGGTGATCTTGGCGCCGGCAATGCGCTGCACCGTCACCGGGCCGGCCCAGCCGGCCAGGGTGTGCGGCTCGGTATCCAGGTCGGCGGTGGCCTCGTAGGCCAGCAGCGTACCCAGCTCGTTGGCCAGTTCGCGGAAATCCTTGGTGCTGAGCGCAGCGTTGCGCATCAGGCCGATCTTGTGCTGCACCAGCGGGTGGCGCACTTCGACGATCTTCATGGTCGGGAAGGGGAATAGGGAGAGAGGCCGCCATTTTGCCGGATTGGCGGGGCGAAGCCCAAACCGGGCCCGGGGCCGGTGTACATGAAATGTGCAGAGGCATGTCACGGCCATGCAACCTTGCGGACATACCGTGCAGACCCATTCTTAACAGGAATGGGGATTCCCAGTGCATATCAAGACTCCGTTGGCCGTTGCCATCACCCTGACCCTGGCAATGGGGGCTGCGGCACCGCTGCAGGCCGCCGGGCAGCAGGCGGTAGCCGCTACCGGCGCCGTGGCGGCCGACGCGGTCGACCTGGACCGTATCGAGGTGCGCGCCCAGCTCGAATCGCAGATCCGCGCGGTCGACCTCAAGCGCGGCAGCGACGCCATCGAAGACGCGGTGTCCTCCGATGCCCTGGGCCAGTACCCGGACAAGAACGTGGCCGAATCACTGCAGCGCCTGCCGGGCATCAGCGTGACCCGTGACCAGGGCGAGGGCCGTTTCGTGGTCATCCGTGGCCTGGACGCCAATCTCAACAGCGTCAGCGTGGATGGCATCGCCGTGGGCACGCCGGAGGATTCCAGCCGTGCCGCGCCGCTGGACGTGATCCCGTCCGATTCCACCGAACGCCTTCGCGTGGTGAAGTCGCCGACCCCGGACATGCCCGGTGATGCCATCGGTGGTGCCGTGCTGGTGGAATCGGCCTCGGCCTTCGACCGCGACGGTCGCAGCCTGCGTGGCAAGATCGAGGGCAGTCACCAGCAGCTGTCCGGCGAGACCAGCCCGAAGGCGGCCTTCAACTACAGCGAAGTGTTCAACGACACCTTCGGCGTGGCGCTGGGCGTGAACTACCAGAAGCGCAGGTTCGAGTCGGACAACACCGAAGTGGAGTACGACGGCGAGGACGATGCCGCCCCCGGTGACGTGACCGCGATCAACCTGCAGCACCGCAAGTACGAGATCGAGCGCAAGCGCATCGGCGCCAACCTCAACCTCGACTGGCGGCCGGACGAAGACAGCCGGTACTACCTGCGCACGCTGTACAGCCAGTTCGACGATGCGGAGACCCGCCAGCGCGTGATCTTCAACTTCGACGACGCGAAGATGGTCAAGACCGGCACCGACCAGTACCGCCTGGATGGCATGCCGAAGGATTCGATCGACAAGCGCATGCGCTACCGCACCAAGAAGGAAAACACCTTCGCGGCCAGCCTGGGCGGCGAGAACAAGTTGACCAACGCCGTGGTCGATTACCGGATCGGCTACACCCGTACCGAAGAGCGCGTGAACGACGAGATGGAGGCGCGTTTCAAGCTCAACGGCAAGGCGTTCAACGGCAGCCTGGACCAGAGCAGCCGGCTGCCCAGCTACAGCTTCGACAACCCGCAGTGGCTGGACAACAGCAACTACGCGTTCGACCGCTTCGTGCTTTCGCCCAAGCAGGTGAACGACAAGGAGCACAGCGCGCAGGTCAACGTGCGCTTCGACGGCGACAGCAGCAGCATCAAGTTCGGTCTGCTGGGCCGCTGGCGCGACCGCGACGTGAATGTGGATGAGCGCGAACTGCGCGTCGGCCCGAAGGTGACGCTGGCGGGCTGGACCACCTCCTCGCCCGAACATCGCCACGGCAACTTCGGCGACGGTATGGATTCGGCTGCGATGCGTGCCTTCTGGGCAGCCAACGGCAGCCAGTACAGCGCCCGCCCGCAGGACGTCGGCGGCAATGCGATGACGTCGCTGGAAGAGGATTACGTGGCCAGCGAGGACATCTTCGCCAGCTATGCCATGGGTACCTGGGACGTGGGTGCGCTGCGCATCATCGGCGGCGTGCGCGTGGAGAACACCCGCTTCAAGGCGATCGGCAACCAGGTGGACGTGGCCGCCAACGGCCGCAGCTTCACCGTCACCCCGCGCGTGGCCAACAGCAGCTACACCAACGTGCTGCCGGGCCTGCACCTGCGCTATGACGCGGCTGATGACTGGGTGCTGCGCGCCTCGGCCAACAAGACCGTATCGCGCCCGTCCTTCGGCGACGTCTCGCCGCGCGTGGGTTACAGCCGCGGTGACGAGGAAGTGCGCCTGGGCAACCCGGAACTGGATCCGTACGAGTCGAAGAACATCGACCTGTCGGTGGAGAAGTACATCGGCAGCAGCGGCATCGTTTCGCTGGGCCTGTTCCACAAGTCGATCGATGGCTACATCGTCGGAACCGTGCGCACCAATGATCCGGCCTACGGTGGATTCGATGTGACGCAGCCGATCAATGGTCGCAAGGCCACCGTGCGTGGTGCGGAGTTCAACTGGCAGCAGCAGCTGGCCTTCCTGCCGGACGGCCTGGATGGCCTGCTGGTCGGCGCCAGTGGCACCTGGCTGGATACGAAGTTCGATGCCGGCATCAAGGACCGTGCGGGCGAGGACTTCACCCTGCCACGCGCCTCCAAGCACGTCTACAGCGCGCACATCGGCTATGAGAAGTACGGCTTGAGCACGCGCCTGGCGGCCGTGTACCGCAGCGAGTACCTGGACAGCATCGGCAAGGGCCGCGCGTTCGATATCTACGTTGCGCCGAATACCCAGCTCGATTTCTCGCTTGACTACAGGTTCACCCCGCGCGTGAGCGTGTACTTCGAAGCGCAGAACCTGCTGGACAAGCCGCTGGAGCTGTACCAGGGCACGCGTTCGCGCACCCTGCAGATGGAAGAGTACGGCCGCACCTATGCGCTGGGCCTGAAGGTGGCGCTGTGATGGGGCGTGGCGTCACCGTCCTGGCCGCCGCGCTGGCAGCTACGCTGGTCGCCGGCTGCACGCCGGCCACCGGCACCGATCCGGCTGCGGGAGCGGCCGCGCCGGCCGCCGGAGGCGAGCGCGTGGTGACCACCATCGCCGAAGCCTTCCTGTCACCGATGACCCCAGCCGACAACATCGATTCCCCCGCGGCCTGGCGCGCGCCGGACGGCGCGCTGTGGCTGATCGCCACCGCCAAGGCCACCGACAAGCTGGTGGTCTACGACGGCAGCACCGGACAGCACCTGCGTGACGTCGGCAGCAGCGGCACCGCACCGGGGCAGTTCGACCGCCCAAATGGTATCGCGGTGATCGACGACCTGCTGTGGATCGTGGAGCGCGACAATCACCGCGTGCAGGTACTGCGCCTGCCGGACTTCACGCCGCTGGCGACGTTCGCTGCGGACGACCTGCGCAAGCCTTACGGACTGTGGGTCGACCGTCGTGCCGATGGCTACAGCGTCTACGTCACCGACTCCTGGGACAACGGCGAGGATGCACAGGGGCGTGACGTCCTGCCGCCGCTGGCCGAGCTGGACAAGCGCGTGCGCCAGTATCACGTGACACGCAATGGTGAGAAGGTCGACGCGAAGCGGGTGGCCAGCATCGGCGATACCACCGAGGCGGGAGCGCTGCGCGTGGTCGAGTCGATCTGGGGCGATCCCGAGAACGACCGCCTGTTGATTGCCGAAGAAGACGAGAGCTACGCCAGCGAGTTCAAGGTCTACACCCTGGCGGGCCGCTTCACCGGCACCACCTTCGGCCGCGACGTGTTCAAGGCGCAGGCCGAAGGCGTGACCCTGCGCACCTGCGGCAAGGATGGCTGGTGGATCACCACCGAACAGGGCAAGCAGCGCAGCGTGTTCCATCTGTTCGACCGGCACACGCTGAAGCCGGTCGGCGCGTTCCAGGGCAATACCGTGGCCAACACCGACGGCATCTGGATGATGCAGCAAGCCAGCACGCGCTTCCCGCACGGCGCGCTGTATGCCGTACACGACGATCAGGGTGTGGTGGCCTTCGACTGGGAAAGCATCGCCAAGCAACTGGCGCTGCCGCTGGAGTGTGGTGCATGAGCCGGCAGCTCGTGATGCGCACGCTGGCCCTGGGCCTGCTGCTGGCGCTGCCGTCGCTGTCGATCGCGGCGGCCGAACCGAATACCCAGGTGCCGGCAGGTAGCCGCCACTACGCAGCGACGACGGTGCCGGACCGCATCGTCGCCTCGCCGGCGGCCGATTCCAGCCATGGGTTCGCAGTGGCCTGGCGCACCGATGGCAGCGTGCAGGCACCGCTGCTGGAGATCGCAATGGCCGCAGATTCGCCGGCCATCGAAGGCATCCGCCAGGTTCGTGCGACGACCCGCGCGCTGCAGACCGAGAACGGCCTGTCGCACCACCATCGTGCAGATATCGATGGCCTGCAGCCGGATACCCAGTACGTCTACCGTGTGCAGGGCAACGGCAGTTGGAGTGCATGGAACCAGCTGCGCACGCTGGCTGCCGCCGACCAGCCGCTGACCCTGCTGTACTTCGGCGATACCCAGAACAAGAACGTCAGCCATGTCAGCCGCGTGGTGCGTGCCGCGCAGAAGGCCGCACCGCAGGCACGCATGAGCCTGTTTGCCGGCGACCTGGTCAGCGGCGGCGACAACATGGATGACAGCGAGTGGGGCGAATGGTTTGCCGCCGTCGGCTGGCTGGCGCAGGAAATGCTGGTGGCGCCGGCCATAGGCAATCACGAGTACTTCGAGGAATTCGAGGACACCCCGCAGGAGCGCCGGGTGCTGGGCCGCCACTGGCCGGTCACGTTCGCGTTGCCGGGCAATGGTGCCAGCGCTGCGCAGCAGAGCAGCTACTGGTTCGATGCGCAGGGCGTGCGCGTGGCGGTGGTCGATGGCACTTCGGCACTCGACCTTGGCACGGCCAAGGCACAGGCGCAATGGCTGGACAAGGTGTTGACCGGCAATCCGCAGCCGTGGACCATCGTGTTGCTGCACCAGCCGTTCTACTCGCCGCGCGAAGGGCGCGAGAACGCCGCGCTGCGTGAGGTGCTGTTGCCGGTGGTACGCCGCCACAACGTCGATCTGGTGCTGCAGGGCCACGACCACACCTATGGCCGTCGTGGCGAGGGGCAGGCCGCGACGCCGCAGTACGTGGTGACTGTAGCCGGACCGAAGCAGTACCGCCTGTCCGATGAAGCGCGCAGGACGATGAACCCAGTGGCCGAAGACACCCAGTTGTTCCAGGTGTTGAACATCGACCCGCAGCGCCTGCGCTATGAAGCGCGCACCGTGACCGGCCGTCTCTACGATGCCTTCGAACTGCGCCGCGATGCCAAGGGGGGAAAACAGCGCATGGAGCTGACCGAAGGCCGCATCACGCCGCGTGATTGCCCGCGTGCGCAGACCGCCAAGGGTCGCGCCGATCGCTGCTGGGAATGAGGACACGCCGATGACCACGCCCCGTCGCATCCTTCCTCTCGCTGCCATCGGCGCCGCTCTGCTGTTGCTGACCAGTGCGGTGACCGCTGCCGATACCGTGCTGCATCCGTTCCTGGTGGCCCAGCCAAGGGAAGCCCCGCAGGAGGTGAATCTGGCGGTGGAGATTCCCGCCGGCAGCGTGACCAAGTACGAGATCAAGGAAGACGGCCTGGTGCATGTGGACCGCTTCCAGTCGATGCCGGTCGCCTATCCGGCCAACTACGGTTCGATGCCGCGCACGTTGGCTGGCGACAACGATCCGCTGGACGCGCTGGTGCTGACCCGTGAACCCCTGCATCCGGGCGTGATCGTACGCTTCCGGCCGATCGGCTACCTGAAGATGATCGACGGCGGCGAGCACGACGAGAAGATCATCGGCGTGCCGACCGACAAGGTTGACCCGACCTACGCCAACATCCGCGACCTGGCCGATCTGCCGGAGATCGAAAGACAGCGCATCGAAGCGTTCTTCCGGGTCTACAAGGACCTGCCGGCCGGGCGCAACGCGGTGCAGCTCAACGGTTGGGGCAACGCCGCCGAGGCGCGGGCGCTGATCAGCGAAGCGATGAAGCGCTTCGAAATGTAGATCCGCGCCATGCGTGGATTCAGTCCAGCAACGTCTCGATGAACGATTCGGCCTGCAGGCGGTCGCCCAGTACCCGGGCCACCGCCTGTACGGCTGCGTCCTGGTGTTCAGGGCGGATACCGCCATCGTCATCGTCGTTGTAAAGGTCATCGCCGGCATCGAGGTACACCGTGCCTGCTGCAGCCAGAGCTGCCATCAGGGTCGGCACGTCGGCAGCCATTTCGTCGGCATCCAGCAGGCCGGCACCGTGATGGCTGAACAGCACACGGCCGTCGTCCAGATCGAGGATGAACGGATCAGCGCTGCGATCGGCAATCACCAGCCAGTTCGAGGGCCAGTCGTTGATCCGTTCGCCGCTGATGCCATGCCATCGATAGCCGGCCTGATGGCTCCACAGGCGTTGCAGCGGCGGTATCCAGACATCAAGGCCGGGAACGGTGATGCCGGCGGTGCCTACCCGGGCATTGATCACTTCGCCCAGCGGCCCGACCTGCGCGTAGAAGCGTGCCAGTACCGGGGGCAGCGGGAACGGGCCCTGCCAGTCGCTCTCGTGCTGGGCATGCAGCAGCCCGAAGCGGGCGAATGAGGCGTGAAGATCATCCATGTCAGAGTCCATCGGGTAGCGGCCGTGCAGCCTAGCAGACGGCGTCTGCGCGCATCGCCTTCACCACCGCTGGCTATCATGTGCGCCTTCCACAACGAAGGCATTGCCTGTGTCGGTAGCGTTGGTATGGTTCCGCCGTGATCTGCGGCTGCAGGACAATCCGGCCCTGCAGGCCGCGCTGGATGCCGGTCACCATGTGGTGCCGGTCTACATCCACGCGCCGCATGAAGAGGGGGAGTGGACGCCGGGTGCCGCCTCCGATGCGTGGCGCCACCGTTCACTGGGTGCCTTGGATGCCGACCTGCGCACGCGCGGCTCGTCGCTGGTGCTGCGCAGTGGTGACAGCCTGCCGGCCCTGCAGTTGCTGATCGAGCAGACCGGCGCCGAGGCGGTGTACTGGAACCGCAAGTACGAGCCGGCCACCCAGCCTCGCGACGCCACCATCAAGCGCACGCTGCGCGAGCAGGGCGTCGACGCGCAGAGCTGCAATGGCAGCCTGTTGTTCGAGCCCTGGGACATCGCCACCCAGCAGGGACAGCCGTACAAGGTGTTCACGCCGTACTGGCGCAACGTGCTCAGTCATTGGCGCCTGCCGGCACTGCAGGCCGCACCGCAGGCACTGGCGACGCACGCGGTCGACAGCCTCGCAATTGATGATCTACAGCTTGCACCGACGCTGGATTGGGATACCGGCTTCTGGGAGCGCTGGCAGCCGGGCGAAGCCGGTGCGCTGGAGGCGCTGTCGGTGTTCGAGGACGGCGCCTTGCGCGGTTACCGCGAGCAGCGAGACCTGCCCGATCGCGTGGGCACCTCGCGGATGTCGCCGCACCTGCATTTCGGTGAGATCGCACCGTGGCGCATCGCGCATGCGCTGGAAAGACGGCGCAGTGCCGGCACCGATGCCGACATCGACGGCTATCTGCGGCAACTGGGCTGGCGTGATTTCGCCTACCACCTGTTGCATCACTTTCCGAAGACGCCCACGGACAACCTCAATCCGCGTTTTGACCGCTTCCCCTGGGCGGCGCCGACTGCAGCGCAACTGCACGACTGGCAGCGCGGCAACACCGGCGTGCCGATCGTTGATGCCGGACTGCGCGAGCTGTGGCACACCGGCTACATGCATAACCGGGTTCGGATGATCGTGGCCAGTTACCTGTGCAAGCACCTTCGCGCGCACTGGCTGCATGGCGCGCGCTGGTTCTGGGACACCCTGGTCGATGCCGATCTGGCCAACAACACGATGGGCTGGCAATGGGTGGCCGGGACCGGCGCCGATGCCGCGCCGTACTTCCGGGTGTTCAACCCGGTCACCCAGGCCGAGAAGTTCGATCCGCAGGCCCGCTACATCAGCCGCTGGGTGCCCGAGCTGGCGGCGCTGCCGGTGAAGGCGCGGTTTGCGCCGTGGCAGCATCCTCTGCTCCTGGCCGCACACGCGCCTGACTACCCACGCACGCCGATGGTGGACCTGGCAGAGGGCCGCGATGCTGCGCTGGCGGCATACCGCCAGTCGGGGGCGGGGTAAAGGGTGACCCGAGCGATCCGGTCAGTTAGCTGAACGCGGCCCTGTCGGCGCACCGGATCATCATCCCGACATCGCATTCGGCTGTTTATCCTCTCTGCGCCCGCAAGCCGCCGGCCGACCGGAAACCAAGGAGAACCTCATGATCCGCAACACCACCCGCAACGTCGCACTGGCCCTGATGAGTGCGGCCGTCCTGTCGGCCTGCGCCACCGGCGGCTCCTATGTGCAGAGTGACCAGTACGGCAACCCGACCGAACAGCAGAACCGGACCGGCCGCAACGCGCTGATCGGTACCGCCATCGGCGTGGCGGCCGGCCTGCTGACCGGCGACAGTGCTACCGAGCGGCGCCAGCACGCGCTGATCGGTGCCGGTATCGGCGCACTCAGCGGTGCCGCCGTCGGCCAGTACCAGGATCGCCAGGAACGCGCACTGCGCGAGCGCACCGCCAACACCGGCATCGATGTGCAGCGCCAGGGCGACAACATCATGCTGAACCTCCCGGACGGGATTACCTTTGACTTCGGCAAGGCGACCCTGAAGCCGCAGTTCTATGGCTCGCTCAACGGCGTGGCCGGTACGCTGCGTGAGTACAACCAGACCATGATCGAGGTGGTTGGCCACACCGACAGCATCGGCAGCGACGCGGTCAACAACCGCCTGTCGAAGGAACGCGCCGACTCGGTCGCGCAGTACCTGATCGGCCAGGGCGTGCAGAGCGTGCGTATCGAAACGCTGGGCGCCGGCAAGGCGTACCCGATTGCCGACAACAGCACCGATGCCGGCCGCGCCAAGAACCGCCGCGTCGAGATTCGGGTGATTCCGCTCAAGCAATAACGCGTAGCGTTGCTGCTTGAGCCGGTCCGGCCATCGGCCGGAACGAAAATGCCGCCCTTGCAGGCGGCATTTTTGTGGGTGCCGAGCGTTGCTCGGCACGCCGACAGCGCATGCAGAGTCGAGCCGCGCTCGACTCCCTCTGTAAGCCATGCCGACCAAGGTCGGCATCTACCAGGAGATGGATAGGCGCTCTTGTTGCAGGTTACGCCGCCGAAGCGGCCACCTTCTCCAGGATCCGCTTGCCACTGTTCTCCAGCGCGGCATCTTCCTGTGCCTTCTGCTGCTGTGCCAGCTTCGCGCCGGGGCACTGCGCCAGCATGTAGTTGGCATCGAAGTTGAGCTTCTCGACCAGGAAGTCGACAAATGCACGCACCTTCGGCGAGACCAGGCGGCCGCCGGCGAATACGGCATTGAAATCCACTTCCGGGCCGGTCCAGCCGGCCAGCACGCGGCGCACCATGCCCGATTCGACGAACGGCTTGGCCATCACATCACCGGTCAGCAGCAGGCCTTCGCCACAGACCAATGCACCATTCAACGCAGACATGTCGTTGGCGGTCATCAGCGGGGTGACCGGGAAGTCGCGCAGTTCGCCCCCGTTCTCGCCCAGCTGCCAGGTGAAGCGCGGCGAGTTGCCGGTATGGTACGGCTTGCGCATCGCCAGGATGCGATGGAACTGCAGCTCTTCCGGATGCAGCGGTTCGCCATAGCGCTCAATGTAGGCCGGACTGGCGAACACCTGCGTGCGCAGGCTGCCCAGCTTGCGCGCGACCAGATTGGAATCGGGCAGGGCACCCACGCGCAGTGCCAAGTCCGCTTCACCGGCGATCAGGTCCAGCTTCTCGTTGCCCATGTGCATGTCCAGGCGGATCTCTGGATACTGCGCATGGAACTGGCCCAGCAGCGGCGCAATCCAGGTGATGCCGATCGAGTAGGGCACAGTGAAGCGCAGCCAGCCGCGCGGGCCGGACTGCAGCTGGCTCACCGCGCTCTCCGCTTCTTCCAGCTCGCGCGCGATGCGCTGGCAGTGCTCGTGGTAGATCGAACCGGCTTCGGTCAGGCCGAGGCGGCGCGTGGTCCGGTGCAGCAGGCGCGCGCCCAGGCGCGTTTCCAGCTCCTGCACTTTGCGGCTGACCGTGGTCTTGGGCAGGCCGAGCGATTTGGCAGCAGCAATGAAGCTGCCTTGCTCGACCACTTTGACGAAGATCAGCGTCTCGTTGAGATCGTGGGACATGGTCGGGGGTCCTGGACGTCGGGGATGGGACAATCGTGACAGAACGATTGGACCGGGTGCGGGATGATTATTCCCCTTAATCAGGACTAATCAAGTAAAGGTTTGAGGTCTATCGTGGCGCCATTCGTTAATTGGAGCCCGTCCGCCATGAGCCTGCGCAACATTCTTGCCCGACTCCGGAACGCCGGCCAGAACACCCTGGACCTGGCGATGACCGTCGAAGCCCGTCCGAGTTCCTTGGTACACAAGGACTTTCGTGAGTTTACCGCGCCCATGCGTCAGCAGCGTGGCGGTGCCATCCGCCTGGTCCCGCACAAGGGCGACCGCCTGCGTCGAATCGGGACTATCCCGGATTTGGGAGGAAATGTCCCGTGAATGGGATACTGACGCCCGAAGTCCTGGTCCTTGGCGGTACCGGTGCCGTCGGCCAGGGCGTGGTCGGCGCGTTGCTGGAAGCCGGCAGCCCGGTGCTGGTGGTTGGCCGCGATCCGGGCCGGCTGGCCGCGCTGCATGAGCAGTTCGCGGATGAGCCCGGACTGGAGACGCTGCTGGGTTCGCTCAGCGATGACGGCTCGGCACGCGCGCTGGCCGAACGCATCGCGCAGCGCCCGCGTCCGTTGGCCGCCGTGATCGCGGCCATGGGTGGCCCCTACCGTCGCGGCCGGGTGATCGACCGCAACGGCGATGAGCTGCTGGCCGCGATGCAGGCCGACCTGATGCCGCACGTGCACGCCGTGCGCCACCTGCTGCCGCTGCTGCAGGACAACGTGCATGCGCGCCGCTACGTGATGATCGGCAGCCCGGCCAACGCCAAGCCCTGGGCGGGCTACGGCGAGACCTCGATCACCACCGCCGCACTGCGCATGTACGCGCAGGTGGTGCACCAGGAAGCGCAGGCGCTGGGCGTGCGCGCGCAGATGCTGGAAGTCTGCAGCCCGGTGTGTACCCCGGCCAACGCGGCCAATGCCTGCATCGAGTGGCCCAGCTCGCTGCTGGTCGGTCGTCGTGTGGTCTCCCTGCTTGATGGGTGCCGCGACAACCGCGCCATCGTCCGCTGCGACAGCAGCGATGCCGAATTGCCGCGTGGCCTGCTGCACCTGGAAGTTCCTCCGCTGTGGCGCGACACCGCAGGCATCGCTTGACCTCGACCATGGTTGAGGTCGCAGTATTCGCCGCCGATTTTTGCAACACGTTCTCATATCGCTGTACCACCCCTCCGTACGGATGCATGCCATGACTTCCCCCAATACCACCCCACATCGTTTCGGCCATCGCATTGCGATGGCCGGCGTGTCGATCCTCGCCGCGGCCGTGCTTGCAGCCTGCAGCGGCGGCCATGCCGAAGAAGGCGGTGCACCGCCGCCGCCGCAGGTCAGCGCCGCGCCGGTGCTGGTCAAGCAGGTCAGCCAGTGGGACGAGTTCAGTGGCCGCGTCGAAGCGGTGCAGAGCGTTGAACTGCGTCCGCGCGTTTCCGGCTACATCGACAAGGTCAACTACGTTGAAGGCCAGGAAGTGAAGAAGGGCGAAGTGCTCTTCACCATCGACGCGCGCAGTTACCAGGCCGAGTACGATCGGGCAGCCGCCGAACTGGCCCGCGCCCGTACCCAGGCCACGCTGGCCCGCAGCGAGTCCGAGCGCGCCAAGCGGCTGTCCGAGCAGCAGGCGATCTCCACCGAGACCGCCGAGCAGCGCCGTGCGGCTGCCGACCAGTCCGGCGCCGCCGTGCAGGCCGCGCAGGCAGCATTGGATGCCGCCCGCCTCAATCTTGAGTTCACCAAGGTGCGGGCACCGATCGACGGCCGTGCCGGCCGCGCGATGGTCACCGCCGGCAACCTGGTCACCGCCGGCGACAGCGCCAGCGTGCTGACCACGCTGGTCTCGCTGGACACGGTGTTCGTCTACTTCGATGCCGACGAAAGCACCTTCCTGCGCTACGCCCAGATGGCACGCAAGGGTGAGCGCCCGAGCGAGCGTGACAGCGCGCTGCCGGTGAAGGTCGGCCTGTCCGGTGAAGAAGGCTACCCGCACACGGGCAAGGTCGACTTCCTCGACAACCAGGTCGCCCGCAGTACCGGGACCATCCGCGTCCGCGCGCTGCTGGACAACGCCGATCGCCAGTTCACGCCGGGCTTGTTCGCCCGCGTGCAGCTGCTTGGCAGCGGCCAGTTCCAGGCGCTGCTGATCGACGACAAGGCCGTGCTGACCGACCAGGACCGCAAGTACGTGTACGTGGTCGACAAGGATGGCAAGGCCCAGCGCCGTGACATCCAGCTCGGCCGCACCGCCGACGGCCTGCGTATCGTCGAGCACGGCCTGGCCGCCGGTGACAAGGTGATCATCGATGGCGTGCAGAAGGTCTTCATGCCGGGCATGCCGGTGCAGGCCAAGGCGGTGGCGATGCAGCCACAGCCGGCGCCGGCACCGGGCCGCGATGCCACCGCTGCCCTGAAGCACTGATCCGCCGTCTCCTGATCCGCGTTTCCGCTTAGCTGCCGGCGCCAGCGGCAGCCTTCCCTGCCTTCGTCATCCCGGCGAGGGGCGGGGTGGCTGTTGCCCGCCGAATGCCTTTCCCAGGAATTCCTCCATGGACTTTTCCCGCTTCTTCATCGACAGGCCGATCTTCGCGGCGGTGCTGTCGATCGTGATCTTCGCCGCAGGCCTGATCACGATTCCAATCCTGCCGATCAGTGAGTACCCCGAAGTGGTGCCGCCGTCGGTGGTCGTACGCACGGTGTATCCGGGCGCCAACCCCAAGGTCATTGCCGAGACCGTCGCCACGCCGCTTGAAGAGGCCATCAACGGCGTCGAAGGCATGATGTACTTGAAGTCGGTGGCCGGCTCGGACGGCGTGCTGCAGATGACCGTCACCTTCCGCCCGGGCACGGACCCGGACGCAGCGGCGGTGAAGGTGCAGAACCGCGTGGCGCAGGCGCAGGCGCGCCTGCCCGAGGACGTGCGCCGGCAGGGCGTGACCACGCAGAAGCAGTCGCCGACCTTCCTGATGGTGGTGCACCTGACCTCGCCGCAAGGCAAGTACGACACCCTGTACCTGCGCAACTACGCGCGCCTGCACGTCAAGGATGCGCTGGCGCGTATTCCGGGCGTGGGTGACGCGCAGATCTTCGGTGGCGGCGACTACGCCATGCGTGCCTGGCTGGACCCGGACAAGGTGGCCTCGCGCGGCCTGACCGCGAGCGACGTGGTGCGTGCCATGCGCGAGCAGAACGTGCAGGTTTCGGCCGGCCAGCTCGGCGCCGAACCGCTGCCGGACAGCAAGTTCCTGACCCTGATCAATGCCCAGGGCCGTCTGAAGACCGAAAAGGAATTCGGCGACATCGTGCTCAAGAGCGGCACCGATGGCGAGATCGTGCGCCTGTCCGACGTGGCCCGCCTGGAACTGGGTGCGGGCGACTACACCCTGCGCTCGCAGCTGGACGGCAAGAACGCGGTGGGTATCGGTATCTTCCAGTCGCCGGGTGCCAACGCGCTGGAAATCCGCGATCAGGTCATCTCGACGATGGACGAGATGCAGAAGACCATGCCGGCCGATGTGAAGTACGAAGCGGTGTATGACACCACCATCTTCGTGCGCGACTCGATCAAGGCCGTGGTCTCCACGCTGCTGGAAGCGATCGCCCTGGTGGTGCTGGTCGTGGTCCTGTTCCTGCAGACCTGGCGTGCGTCGATCATTCCGTTGATCGCGGTGCCGGTGTCGGTGGTGGGTACGTTCGCCGCGCTGTACCTGCTGGGCTTCTCGATCAATACGCTGAGCCTGTTCGGCCTGGTGCTGGCGATCGGCATCGTGGTCGACGACGCGATCGTGGTGGTGGAGAACGTTGAACGCAACATCGAGGAAGGCCTGTCACCCACCGCCGCGGCCCACCAGGCCATGCGCGAAGTGTCCGGCCCGATCGTGGCGATCGCGCTGGTGCTGTGTGCCGTGTTCGTGCCGATGGCCTTCCTGTCCGGTGTCACCGGCCAGTTCTACAAGCAGTTCGCGGTCACCATTGCCATTTCCACGGTGATCTCGGCGATCAATTCGTTGACCCTGTCGCCAGCCCTGGCCGCGCGCCTGCTGAAGGCCCATGGCGCTCCGAAGGACGGCCCGAGCCGCCTGATCGACCGCCTGTTCGGCTGGGTGTTCCGTCCGTTCAACCGCTTCTTCAAGTCCAGCTCGGAGAAGTACGAGCGTGGCGTGGCCCGCATCCTCGGCCGCCGCGGTGCGGTGTTCGTGGTCTACGCGATCCTGCTGGTCGGTACCGGCGTGATCTTCAAGCTGGTGCCTCCGGGCTTCATTCCGACCCAGGACAAGCTGTACCTGATTGCCGGTGTGAAGCTGCCGGAAGGTTCGTCGATCGCCCGCACCGATGAAATGCTGCGCAAGGTCGCCAAGATCGCCCAGGAAACCGATGGCGTCGCTCACACCATCTCGTTCCCCGGTCTGAACGCGCTGCAGTTCACCAATACGCCGAACACCGGTGTGGCGTTCATCCCGCTCAAGCCGTTCGCCGAGCGCCATGGCCGCACCGCCGCGCAGATCAATGCCGAGATCAACCAGAAGATCGCCGGTCTGCAGGAAGGCTTCGCGTTCGCGATGATGCCGCCGCCGATCCTCGGCCTGGGCAATGGCAATGGCTACCAGATGTTCATCGAGGACCGTGGCAACCTGGGTTACGGCGCGCTGCAGAATGCGGTGCAGGCCATGCAGGGCACCGTTGCGCAGACGCCGGGCATGGCCTTCCCGATTTCCAGCTACCAGGCCAACGTGCCGCAGCTCGATGCCGAGGTCGACCGCGTCAAGGCCAAGGCACAGGGCGTGCAGCTCACCGAGCTGTTCGACACGTTGCAGACCTACCTGGGTTCGGCCTACGTCAACGACTTCAACCAGTTCGGCCGCACCTGGCAGGTGATCGCCCAGGCAGATGGTCCGTACCGCGAGACGGTCGAGGACATCGGCAAGCTGCGTACCCGCAACGACCGCGGCGAGATGGTGCCGATCGGTTCGATGGTCACCATCAAGCAGACCTTCGGCCCGGACCCGGTGCTGCGCTTCAATGGCTATCCGGCAGCGGACCTGGCCGGTGAAGCCGACCCGCGCCTTCTGTCCTCGGCCGAAGCGATGACCAAGCTGACCGAGATCGCCGGCAAGGTGCTGCCGGTGGGCATGACCACCGAATGGACCGACCTGAGCTACCAGCAGGCAACCCAGGGCAAGGCCGCCTTCATCGTGTTCCCGGTGGCGATCATGCTGGCCTTCCTGGTGCTGGCCGCGCTGTACGAGAGCTGGTCGCTGCCGCTGGCGGTGATCCTGATCGTGCCGATGACCCTGCTGTCCGCGTTGTTCGGCGTGTGGCTGACCGGCGGTGACAACAACGTGTTCGTGCAGGTCGGCCTGGTGGTGCTGATGGGCCTGGCGTGCAAGAACGCGATCCTGATCGTCGAATTCGCCAGAGAGCTGGAGATGGGCGGCAAGGGTATCGTTGAAGCCGCGCTGGAAGCCTGCCGCCTGCGCCTGCGCCCGATTGTGATGACCTCCATCGCCTTCATCGCCGGCACGGTGCCGCTGGTGCTGTCTCACGGTGCAGGCGCCGAAGTGCGCTCGGTGACCGGCATCACCGTGTTTGCTGGCATGCTGGGTGTGACGCTGTTCGGCCTGTTCCTCACCCCCGTGTTCTACGTGGCCCTGCGCAAGTTCGTCACCCGCAACGGTGGTGGCCAGCTGGTGCAGCACGGCGAACCGACCATCCATCACTGACAGGGAACGTTGCTGACACTGGCCGCCCGGTCGGTGTCGGTTTTCCCCCTCATCAAGGCATGACTCCATGAACTCCCATCAGAACAAGATCGCACTGGTTACCGGCGCCACCCGTGGCATCGGCGCCGAAACGGTACGCCAGCTGGCCAGCAACGGCGTGCATACGCTGCTGGCCGGGCGCAAGCGTGAGGCCGCCGTGGAGCAGGCGCTGAAGCTGCAGGCCGAGGGCCTGCCGGTGGAAGCACTGCAGCTGGACGTCACCGACAGCGCCAGCATCGCCGAGGCGGTGCAGCAGGTGCGCGAGCGCCACGGCCGCCTCGACATCCTGGTCAACAATGCGGGCGTGTTGCTGGAAAATCCGGCGCAGCGGCCGTCGGAGCAGTCGTTGGACACCTGGCGCCGCACCTTCGAGACCAACGTCTACGCACTGGTCGCGGTGACCCAGGCCTTCCTGCCGCTGCTGCAGCAGGCCAAGGCAGGCCGCATCGTCAATGTCTCGAGCATCCTCGGTTCGCAGACCCTGCATGCCGATCCGGCGTCGGGCATCTACGACATGAAGGTTCCGGCCTACAACGCCTCCAAGGCCGCTGTGAACAGCTGGACCCTGGCACTGGCGCACGAACTGCGCAACACGCCGATCAAGGTCAACACCGTGCACCCGGGCTACGTGAAGACCGACATGAACGGCGGCCACGGCGAAATCGAAATCGCCGAAGGCGCGCGCTCCAGCGTGCAGATGGCGCTGATCGGCCATGAAGGCCCGAACGGCAGCTTCACCTACCTGGGCGAGGTGCTGCCATGGTGATCCGCACGTTGGCGATGGCCGTCTCCAGCCTGGTGCTGGCGGGCTGTGTCAGCGTCGGCCCGAACTACAAGGCCCCGGTGCAGGAACCGGTGGTCCTGCAGGGTGCACAGCAGCCGGTGTTCAGTACCGCTTCGCCGGTCGCCAGCTGGTGGGCGCAGTTCGATGATCCGGTGCTGGAACAGCTGGTGCACGGCGCACTGTCGGACAACCTGGACCTTCGCGTGGCCGTGGCCCGCGTCAGCCAGGCCCGCGCGGTGTTCGTGGAAAGCCGCCTCGACCAGGCTCCGCACGTCACCGCTGGCGGCAGCTACGACCGCCGCAAGCAACCCGATCCGCAGCTGGGTGGGCAGCGGGTGTTCAGTGAAAGCTACCAGCTCGGCTTCGACGCCGGCTGGGAGCTGGATCTGTTCGGCCGCAAGCGCCGTGCTGCTGAAGCCGCGCGCGCCGACCTCGGTGCCGAGCAGGCCAACCTGGCCGATGCGCAGGTCCTGGTCGCCGCTGAAGTGGCACGCAATTACTTCGAGCTGCGTGGTACGCAGAAGCGCATCGCGGTGGCCCAGCACACGCTGGAAAACCTGCGCGATACGCAGAAGCTGACTGAGGCGCGCTGGGAGCTGGGCGCAGGCAGCGAGCTGGATGTGCAGAGCAGCCGTGCCCGCCTGAAGGCGATCGAGGCTGACATCCCGTTGCTGGAAGTGGCCGAGGCGCAGTCGCGCAACCGGCTGGCCGTGCTGCTCGGCCAGCGCCCGGAAGTGCTGACTGACATGCTCGCGCCGCACGACGTACCGGCCTTCGCCAAGGCACTGCCGCTGGGCGATACCCGCGAACTGCTGCGCCAGCGTGCCGACGTGCGCGTGGCCGAGCGTCGCCTGGCGGCTGCGACCGCACGCGTGGGCGTGGCCACGGCGGACCTGTTCCCGCGGTTGTCGCTGTCCGGCTTCGTCGGGTTCCTCGGCGGCGATGCCAGCGGCCTGGTCAATGGCAGCAACAAGGCCTGGTCGCTGACCCCGTCGCTGAGCTGGGCGGCATTCGACTTCGGCACCGTGCGTGCACGCCTGCGCGCCAGCAAGGCTGAAGCCGAAGGCGTGGCCGCGCAGTATGAGCAGGCGGTACTGCTGGCCCTGGAAGACACCGAGAACGCGCTGACCCGCTATTCCAAGCAGCAGGCACGGTTGGCGATCGTGGTCGAGCAGGCGCAGGCGGCACGGCGTGCCGAATCGCTGGCGCAGATTCGCTATCGCGAGGGCTCCGAGGACTTCCTGACCCTGCTGGATGCGCAGCGCACGCAGCTGGCAGCCGATGATGCGTTGGCGGCGGCCGAGTCCGAGGTCAACGTCAGCGTGGTGGGCGTGTACAAGGCGCTGGGCGGCTGGGGGCAATCACCGCAGCAACCGAGCGTGGCGCAGGTGCAATGACTCCAGGGGGGACGGAGGCCGTGGCTTCCGTCCCTTTGCTCTTTCAGGGCCACTGATTGGCCGGCACCTCGCGCTCGCGCATGCGCACGATGCAGAAGCGATGGCCGCTCGGTGCTTCCATCACCCACCAGCGCTTGACGAAGCCTATCCGTCGCGCGCCGAGCTTCTCCAGGCGGTCGGCTTCGGCATCGATGTCGTCGCTCTCGATGTCCAGATGCACCCGTGACGGGTGATCGACCCGCTGGACCTCAACGTCCAGGCCCGCCGGTGCGCCCAGCAGGTCGGCATACTCGGCGCCCCCTTCGGCACGCGCCGCCTGTGCCTGCAGGCCGAGCGCGGCGGCCCAGAAACGGGCGCCTTCGTCGGCGGGAAGGTCCTGGCAGTCGATGATGAATCCAGCCAGCCGGCTCTGGTGTGCCATGTGCTGCTCCGCACTTCGAGGGGTACGCGGCAGGGTAGCGCGTTGCATTCCGCGTACGTCTTCACCTTCGTGACGTTTCTGACTCTGCCGGATTTCGGGCCCGCCGTGTAACTAGTGGGTCAGGCACTCGGGAGGAAGGCGATGGCGGACGGAAGGCGGGATACCCAACGGATGTTGTTCGGCGATCCGGGTCCACCGGGTGCGGGGCTGTCAGTGGCAGTCGTGGTACTGCTGGTGCTGGCGACGATGGCCGCAGCGGTCGGTTTCCTGCGCCTGCAGGATTCGATGCTGGGACTGGGCCTGATCGGCGTGGCGGTGTTCCTGGCGATAGGGGCCCGCATCTGCCAGGCGCGCGATCAGCATCAGGCCCTGTATCGCCTGCTGTCGCGGCAGCCGCCGCTGTAGCTGCGGCTGCCGTGCGGGGTCAGTGCTGTGGCCAGTCCAGTTCGACCACCAGCGGGAAATGATCCGATGGCAGCACGCCATCGATGCGGCGGTCATCGGTCAGGAAGCTGCGCGCGTGGAAACCGCGCACCAGCACCCAGTCCAGCTGCGCGGTGGCCTTGCCAGTGAAATCGTGGAAGGTCAGTCGCGGGCCCTGCGGTGTCTTCACCTGGGTACGGGTGTCGTGCAATACGCGGGTGAATGCCTTGTAGGTGTCGCCGCCGGGTTCGCTGTTGAAGTCACCGGTCAGCACCACCGGCAGGTCGGCCGGCAGGCCGGCCACGCGCCTGCCGATCAGCTCGGCACCTTTCACCCGTCGTGGTTCGTCCTCGTCGCGGTAGGGCAGGTGGGTATCCATGAAATAGAAGCGGCGGCCGTCATCGATGCGGCGGAACAGCGCCCAGGTGACCATGCGTGGATACAGGTTGCCCCAGGTGATGCTGCCGGGCACATCGGGCGTATCAGACAGCCAGAAGTTGCCTGATTCCTCGATCGCCAGCACCTTGCTGTCGTAGAACACGCCCATGTGCTCGTCGCCGCTGCCGCCGCGGCGGCCCTCGCCGAACCAGCGGTAGCCGGGCAGGTGCTGGGCAAGGTAATCGGCCTGCTCCTGCACCAGCTCCTGGGTACCGATCACCGCCGGGTGCGCATCGAGGATGACCTTCACCATCGCATCGCGACGATCGGGCCAGCGCTTGCCGGGCTCGGTATCGGCCGGGGTGCGCACATTGAACGACATCACCTTCAACGGCGCAGGGGCTGCGGCCCAGGCGCTGGTCGCAGGCAGGGCAAGCGCCAGCAGGGCACAGAGTACGGGGCGACGGAAACGCGACAACATCGTGGAATCCCTCCATTCCATGAAAACGGTTTCACAGAGCATGCCACGAATGCGCGGACAGCGTTATGCAGGGATGGGTGGCTCGCGGATGCCGGGCGGGCGATGAACGTCCCACCCGGTGGACCGCGCACCGGCGATCACGGGTCGTAGCTCATCCCGTCGCCTGCCTTCTGCAATCGCGCAGATGCCCAGCGCGTATGCAGCACGCTGATCAGGCAGCAGGAAGTGTCTCCATCCTGATCAGTCTTCAATCTCGCCACGGCGGCCTGCCGCGCGCACTGCCTGAGCGGTGGTGGCCACGCCAAGTCGTTGCCGTGCTCGCCGCAGGTGGTTCTCAACGGTGCGCGCAGACAGCCCCAGCGTGGCCGCTATCTCTGCCTGGCGCCGTCCAGCGGCGACCCAGCGCAGCACCTCGCGTTCGCGTGCGCTCAGCGCGCCCGCGCGGATGTCGGCCGGCGCTTCGGCCAGACGCCGCGCCGCACGGAAGGCGGAGGTGCCGACCATGTCCAGCAGCACACGCGCGCTGGCGGATGCATCAATCGAGGTGCCGGCAAAACTGACCGCACCCTCCAGACCGGTCGGGCCGAACACCGGAACCTGCAGCCCATGCAGGCCATCGCCGCGCGGCTGCTTCACCACCTGATAGCGTTCGCCGCGCACGCCCTGGCGCTTGCTCCAGAAGAACGGCGCAGTGCTGTCCAGCACATGACGGTTGACCGGGCAGGCATGCAGGTAGCGGGCGAGTGCGGTATCGCTGCCGTCACCGAACCAGTCACCTTCGATCCAGTACACGCGCTGTGCGCCGCGCTCCAGCCCGGTTCCGGTGGCAAACACCAACAGGCGGTCGTAGCCCAAGGGTGAGGCGGCGGCGCGCAGCACGCCGCCCACCGCAGGCAATGACCGAGCCTGTTCCAGTTCCAGCAGCGCGGGCACCAGCGCAGGCATGGGCTCAGCGCCCCGCCAGTGCATCGAGCAGCGTACGCGCGGCCAGCTTGCCCAACGCATTGCCGGCCAGCGGGCTGTCGCCGGTCAGCAGCAGGCGATCCTGCAGCACGCTGCCATCGATGCCCTCATTGACGATCTGCACGCCCTGCTGGGCCAGTCGTTCGCCGAAGAACCAACGCAGCTGCCCGGGCATGTAGCCGATCTCCGGTGTCTGCCGGTCCATTGCGTCGGGGAAGGCGCAGATGCGGTAGCCGCGGAACAACGAGTCACCCTCGGCTTCGTCGACGCCCGCTGCCAGCAGCGCCGCCGGGCCATGGCAGAGGGTGATGATGTGGCGCTGCTCGGCCATGGCCCACTGCAAGGTGGCCTTCACAGCGCGGCTTTCCGGGAGGCCGATCAACGCGCCGTGCCCACCGGGAATGAAGACAGCGGCGTAGTCCGAATCGGTGCCCAGGCCGGCCACCACCTGGTCCAGCTGCAACGGCTGGCGGAAGCGTGCCTGGTAGCGTTCGTACAGGGCGCCGATCTCGCTGTCCTTGTGTGGGAAGGCCCACCATTCGAACTTGACCGGGTTGCCGGACAGCGTCGCCACGTCGATGTCGAAGCCGGCCTTGTCCAGGTGGTACATCGGCAGCAGGGTTTCCACCGGATGGTTGCCGGTGGAGAACAGGTGGCCATTGGCGGTCGGCAGATAGCGCTCGTCGGCGGCGATCATCAGCACCTTCCAGCGACCATCGCGGCGCGCATCCGGATAGTCGGCGCCGGACAGGTCGCTCTTGGGCGAGGTGAACTGCGAGAGCGAATACGGCGACGGGAAGAAGGCATCGCGCTCGGCCGGATCGGGGCTGGGCTGGCGGCTGGGCTCTTGCGTGTTCATGCAGACCTCCGTTGGGGGAAAGTGAGCCCAGCATAGGAGGCCGGACGCGCAGGCGCGATGAGGGATTCCCCTCAATCGGCCGCAACCAGGATGCTGCAGTGCGCCACCCGGCCGGTTGGACAGCGGGATTATGTCGTGTTATCTAGCCGGTGCCGGGATAATCCCGGCATAACCACACAGCAAGCAAAGGAATGAAAATGAAAAGATTCGCCCGAGCATTGCGCGTCACTCTGAATATTCATCCGAACGAAAAGAGCAGCGTGTGGAATACCTGGCCTCTGTGGGTCGAATTCTGATCCTGCGGGCCAAACCCGCGATCTAGCGGTAGCAAGACGAAGGGACTCGTCTTTCGAGTCCCTTCCTGCCGGAGACGCACTGCATGCAAGGGATGTCGAATGAAGGCAGCGCCATTGCTGCCGAGCGCCTGGCTGCGCGCGTGGAGCGCGAAGGGCCGGTGCTGAAACTGGAAACCGGCGGTATCGGGGTTTTCTGCCCGGAACTGGCCGGCAAGGTCGATAAGGAGAATTCCGAGCACCTGTTCGTGGTCGAGTCGCTGGCCGACCTGTTCCGCCGGCACGAACGCGTGCGCTGGAGCGAAGTGCGCAGCCTGATTGCCACGCGCAGTGCTGAACTCACCAGTGCACAGACTCTGGAGGCGTTGCAGTCGCGCATGCGGCAGGCATTGGACGCACTGTGCGGGCGCGAGCTGGATGCCACGCCAGCCGTGTGGAAGGTGATGGCGCATCCGCTGGTGCCACTGGTGATCGATGGGCTCGACGCACGCGGCACCGCAGCCATCGAACGCGCCCTGCATCTGCGCTACACCACCCAGGTCGAGCAGGTCATCCATCGGCGCCACCTGCTGCGCAACTTCCTCATCGGCCGTGCCGAATCACGGGCGATCGCCGCCGAACTCAAGCGCCGGGTCCGCAGCGGACGTTCGGCGCTGGACTACGCGCAGTCATTGCTGAGCCTGCGAGAGCGCATCGGCCTGGACAAGGTCACCTACCTGGTCACCGTGCAGCTGATCGCCATTTCCGGCGTGCCCGGCATGATGGCCGCCTGCCTGCTGTTGGCGATGCAGATGCATCCACACTGGCGCCAGCGCATCGAGGAGGAATTCGCGCCGCTCTCGGATGCGGAGATCCATGCGCTGCCGATCGCCAGGATTCCCTGCACGATGCGCTTCCTGAAGGAAGTGATGCGGCTGTACTCCACGCCCTTCAACAACCGCCGGGTGGCCGCCTGCGATCTGCAGGTGGAAGGGCAGGCCATCGCCGAAGGCACAGTGTTCGAGTTGAGTTCGTTCATCCAGCACCGCTCGGCGAAGTACTGGGATGACCCGCTGCAGTTCGATCCTGATCGCTGGTTGCCCGAACGGCGCAAGCGTACCGCCGGCATCTATGTGCCTTACGGCTTCCCAACGCGTTCCTGCGTGGGGTCGGCGGTCGGCAATGCACAGCTGGTACTGCTGTGCGCGCTGCTGGCACGCGAGTTCCGCTTCACCCCCAGCGCCGACTATCGGCCCGAGGTGCGCATGGAGGGCTTTGCGATTCCGGCGGCGCTGCATGGCACGTTCTCGCGGCGTACGGCCGGTGCCTGATCTGTCGGGACGGCGGCTTACTTTCCCGTTCGCCCGTGTGCCTGCATGTCCTCATGCAGGATCCGCCGCAGCTCGACGATGGCCGGCGTAGCTTCCTGCACGCTGTGTCCGGACACGATCACCTTCTCCGAATCCGCGTGCGGCAGGTGCGAACTCCAGTAGGGCACCAGCCCGTCATCGGTCTTCTCAAGTGGGCCATCGGCCTTGGCGCGGGCGATGATCGAGTGGTAGTGCACCTTCGGTGACATCGGCAGGTCAGCCACGGCGCGGACGAACGGGTCGTCCTTGTCCAGGTTCTGGATGCTGTTCATCTGGTAGCCGTGCTTGCCGTCATTGCGGTCGATCTGGCCGTCGTTGGCGATGGTGGCGACGTCTTCCAGCACGGTCAGTGGCAACCGCACCAGCCGGCCGATCCACCGGCCGAGGCGGGTGCCCGCCACGTCGGTGCCGCGATGCGGCGTGGCGATGAACACCACGCGGGACACTTCCGGCTCCGGCAGGAAGGTCAGCACCGGTGCGCCTTTGGTGCGCAGCAGTTCGCGCTGGGCGGGCGTCATCTGCGCGGTGGCCAGCAGGGTGTCGACCAGGTGGTCGCCGGAGGAGGAGATCATCAACCGTGCGATCACCCCGCCCATGCTGTGCCCCACCAGCACCATGTCATGCGAGGCCTGCGCCTTGCCGCTGGGGTCGAAGTGCTTGAACACTTCAGCCAGCGTGTGGCGCATCGCATCGTGGCTCATCGCGATGGGCATGTTGGTCGGGTAATAGAACTGCCAGACCTGGAAGTCCCGGCGGATCTCGTCGTCGCGCAGCAGTTCGTTGGCCACGTTGACCCACGCTTCCGGACTGCTGGCCAGGCCATGGATCATCAGCAGCACGCGGCGGTTCGGGTCATAGGGCTGCATCATGTACAGATGCGGCGTGTCGATGCCGCCCTTGCCGCCGAACAGCGTGCGCAGCGACTGTCGGCTGAAGTTGGAGCGGGCCAGCCACAGCGCATAGCCGGCAGTGAAGTTGGCCGCCAGTGGCACCTGCTGGCCGTGCAGGGTCACTTCCGAAACCTGGTAGGGATCGTGGATCTCCAGCTCCGGCTCGTCATCGTGCAGCACCTCCCACAGGTTTTTCCCCGAGAAGCGCAATAGCACCGTCATCGATGGCGAGGGCATCTCGCTCCAGCTCTGCGTGGCCGAAGTGCTGGCCTGCGTTGCCTGCGCCGCTGCCGGAGGCGTGGTGGCCGTGCTGCCGGCCGGGTCATCCATCACTGCCACCAGTTCGGCACCGAAGCCATCGCGGCGATGCACGCTTCGCAGCGTGCCGGTGAACGACAGCGAGGCGGCGGGTACCAGCTCGCTGGGGGTACGCTGGTCCAGCGCCGATGCTTCGTCTGAAGGGGCCAGCACGAAGGTCCAGCGGCCCAGCTGGAAATGGCTGGCCTGGCCGTGCACGCGCCCGGTGGCATAGGCGTTGTAAAGCTGCACCGAGGCTTCCTGCACCGCCAGGTTGTAGTAATCGCGCACCTGGGTCTGGCGGTCTTCGAAGCCGCGCTGGTTCGCCGTGCGCTCGGTGAAGAACAGATAGGCATAGGCCTGGCGCGCGACCTGCATCCACGCATCGAGGCGTGGCTGGAAGTCGGCATCCAGCTCGGTGATTGCCGTCTTGGCGCGGCCGGATGCCGAGTACTCGCGCTTTGGCGCCGGCAGGGTCATCGCATACTGCAGCCACAGCTCGGCCAGGCTGGAGCGCTTGTCTTCCTCGCGCACCACGATGCTGCTTTCCATGGCCTCGATGCAGGGCAGGCCGGGCTTGGCACAGACGCCCTCATCGAGCCCGGCCACGCGCAGGGTCTCAATGGTCGCCGCGCTGAGCTTGCCGGAGGTCAGGATGTCACCGCGCTTGAGCGCGATGTACTGGCCGGGCGTGACTGAGGCAACCTGCACCGACGGCCCGAACTGGCGCAGCGCCGCGCAGCCGCCCAGGGTGAGCAGCACGGTGATGATGAGTGTCGTGCGGCCGATGAAGCCCAAGCCCGTGGTAGCCATGCGATGCTCCTGCGCGGTGGCGCCACTCTAGCGGTGGGCCTGTCAAAGCGGAATAGACCGGACGGTCGGTTTGGGCCTGGCCGCCTTGGGTGATTCAGCCATTCCCGTGTGACACTGCGGCCAATGGAAAGGACACGGTGATCGCGATGGTCTGGCTGGAAACCCGTATTCCCCCGCCCGTGGTAATGCTGCTGTTCGCCGCTATGGGCTTTGCAGCACGCTGGCTGTGGCCGGGTTTGCACCTTCGGGTGCCGGTGCCGGTTCTGCTGGCAGGGGTGACGGTGACGCTGGGTGTCGTGCTCAACTTGCTGCCCAAGATCTCTTTCCGACGCGCCGGTACCACCGTCAATCCTCTGCGACCTTCGGCGTCGAGCGCGCTGGTTACCAGCGGAATCTATCGCCGCACCCGAAACCCGATGTATCTCGGCCAGGCGCTGGTCCTGTTTGGTGCCATGGTGTACCTGCAGAACCTGATCGCGCTGCTGGTGGTGCCGCTGTTCCTGGCGTACATCACTTGGCTGCAGATCCTGCCGGAGGAGCGGGCACTGATGGTCCGCTTTCCCGAGGCGTACGCGCAGTACCGTCATCGCGTGCCACGCTGGCTGTAGCGTCGGCTACGCCATCAGCGGCTGATCTGGCACTTCACCGCCGCCGAATAGCCCTCGTAATCGTCACCCGCGATCACGTGCAGGGTGTGGCGCTTGTCGATGCGCTTCACGTAGGAAGGTTCCTCGGTATTGGCATGCTCGTTGACCTCGGTCATCGACCAGGCCCTGGCCAGGCGCTTGGGATCGACGCCGTTCAAGTACACGAAGAGGCCTTTCTCGCCTTCGGCCACATTCACATCGGCACTGCTGACCGTGCCGCCAAACAGCGCGACCGGCTTGTCCTCCGGCTCGAACGTGCCGCCCGGCTTCTTGGCCAGGCCGGCCGCCTGCAGCGCATCGATGGCGTCGGCCGCACTGAAATCCGAGCCTGCCTTGCAGGCCAGCAGCGCCTCCAGCGTGGCGATGCCGGGCGGCGCGATGGCCGGGGCTGCGGCGTGCGTGGCTGGGGCTGCGGCGAGCGCGGTGAGGAGCAGGGACATCGCGAGGGGGGCTTTCATGGCAGATCCTTCTGGCGGTCGCGGATGGAGGGACTGCTGTGTTGGAGGTGTCATCCCGATTATGCGCCACACCTCCTGCGCGACGTGCAGGCACAAAAAAGCCGGAACCCCAGTTGACGGGAGATCCGGCTTCTTGCGGCCTCGACAGGCCTTACAGATGGTGGAGGTGGGCGGAATTGAACCGCCGTCCGAAGGCACTCCATCCCCAGCACTACATGCTTAGCTCACCGTTGGATCTCGTCCCCGAACAGCACGGTGCGCAAAGCGCATCCGGGAACCAGCCTGTTGTGTTCTAGTGCCGGACTGACAGGCAGCCGTCCAGCGCGATTCCATGATAGTGACTCTACACCGCGAGCATGGACACAAGCGGTTTCGAGGCTTAGGCCTTAAGCGGCCAGAGCGTAGTTGTCGTCGTTGGCAACTAGAGTTTTGCAGCTGGATTTACGAGGAAAGCTACCCCCTCGGCATGCGCCAGGCGACTTCACAACCCCCGTCGAAACCAATGCACCCCCGGTTTCTTCAAGTTCTGCAAGGTACAAGGCCTGTTTCGTGTCGCCACGGTCAGTGCCTGCCCAACAGTGGCAATGCTACGGCAAAACAGCTGAACAGTCACCTTGGCAATCCACAACAAGTTGTAGAGCCTCCGTCATAGCGGATTGGTAACGTCATGGGCACGAATTTGCGACACACTGGCGGCGACCATCCGGGCCAGGACAAACACGGAGACTGTGGGTGACCGAGGCAAGCCAACAACGCAGCCTGCGACAGCTGGTCGGGCCCGTCGGGGCCGACTACCAGCGGCGCGCGCTGCCGCCCGGCTGGGTCTGGGCGGTACTGGCGGCGTTGCTTGCGGCCACCGCGCTGACCGAACTGCCGGCCACAGCGGCCGCAGCACTGGTCGCCAGTGCGGTGGTGGTGCATTGGTCGCAACGCGGTCGCATCCATTGGCTGGGCTGGCGTCTGCCCGGCATGGCGGTGTTGGCGGCCCTGCTGTGGGGGCCGGAAGTGCTGTCGCAGTGGTTCGAGCACGGGCTGGCCGTGGTCCTGATGTCGCTGGCCAGCCTCAGCATCGGCGTGCATGTGTGGCAGTCGCGGCAGCTGGCGCGCCAGTTGCAGGGCGCTGCCGATTCGCTGGATGACGCCCAGTTGCTGGCCCTGTTGCCGGCCGATGCGGCCCAGATGGCACAGCAGTGGCGCGCGGGCGATGACCGGCATGCCCCGGAACTGGCAGTGGTGATGCACCTGGCCGTGATGCACGCGGCGCTGGCACCGCGCATGCGCGGGCAGGGCATGCTGGCGGGGTGACCCGCCTTTTGTAGAGCCGAGCCTGCGCTCGGCTGCCCTTCTTGCCGAAGCCGAGCATGGCTCGGCGCTACAGCCTTACGCGTCGCGGTTGCCGCGACGCATCACACGCTGCTTCTCGATCGCCCAGTCGCGGTCCTTGGCGGCATCGCGCTTGTCATGGGTCTGCTTGCCCTTGGCCAGCGCGACTTCGAGCTTGATCTTGTTCTTGCTCCAGTACATCGCAGTGGGCACGATCGTGTAGCCATCGCGCTCGACCTTGCCGATCAGCTTGTCGATCTCGTTCCGGTGCAGCAGCAGCTTGCGCTCGCGCCGGTCATTGGCCACCACGTGGGTGGAGGCCTGGATCAACGGGGTGATCTGTGCGCCGATCAGGTAGATCTCGCCGCGCTTCACATAGGCGTAGGCGTCGATGATGTTGCCGCGGCCTGCGCGGATCGACTTGACCTCCCAGCCCTGCAGGGCGAGGCCGGCCTCGAAGCGCTCTTCGATGTGGTACTCGTGGCGGGCACGCTTGTTCAACGCGATGGTTTTGTTGGCCGTCGCGCTCTTTGCTTTATCCTTGCCGCTGTTCTTGCTCATTTCCGTATTGTCTCCGATTCGGGCCCGCCCGGTCGATTGCCGAAACGTCCTGTATTCATGCCTACTATCCGCCGCAGCGCCCTGGTCGAACATTCGGCCGCGCGCATGTTCGACCTGGTCAATGATGTCCAGGCCTATCCGAGCCGTTTCCGCTGGTGCTCGGCTGCCCAGATCATGGAGCAGGGCGAGGACCGCCTGGTGGCGCGCCTGGACCTCGGCCTGGGCTCTTTCAGCACCTGGTTCCAGACCGAAAACACGCTGCGGCGACCGCACAGCATTGATATGCAGCTGCGCGATGGCCCGTTCAAGCAGCTGCACGGCCGCTGGGAATTCCATGCGCTGGCCGAGGATGCCTGCAAGGTCACCCTGACCCTGGAGTTCGAACCCAGCTCGCGCCTGCTCGGTCCGGCGCTGGCAATCGGCTTCCAGGGGCTGGCCGATCGCATGGTCAACGATTTCGTCCGCGTCGCCGACGAGGGCTGAGCGATGATCGAGGTCGAGGTGGTACTGGCCTGGCCGCAGCGGGTGCTGTCGTGCCGCCTGCAGCTGGAAGAGGGGGCCACCGTCGCCGATGCTGTCGCGGCGGCCGCACTGGAAGGCAGTGCCGATTGTCCCGCCGTCGCCGTGCATGGCGTAGTGGCACGCCCGCACCAGGTTCTGCTGGACGGCGACCGCATCGAACTGCTGCGCCCGCTGCTGGCAGATCCGAAGGATAACCGCCGGCGTCGCGCGCTCGGCGGTTGATTCCGGCAGCCGTACCTGCGGACGGGCAGGGGGCTCAGCGGCCCTTCTTCTTCTTGTCCTTCGGCAGATTGCGGCCGAACTGGCGCACGGTCTGCTGGGCCAGGGCCTTGTCGTTGCCCGGGAAGTAATCGCCTTCCCAGCGGGTCACGGTGTCATTCTCGAAGAACACCACGAAGTTCTTCACTTCGGTACGGCCCAGGCGGTTCACGCGCTGGCTGGAGGTGTAGTCCCAGCGCTGGGCGTGGAACGGGTCGGGAATGGACGGGGTGCCCAGCAGCGCGGTGACCTGCTGCTTGCTCTGCCCGACCTGCAGCTTGGCCACGGCATCTTCCCGGATCAGGTTGCCCTGATAGATGGGTTGCTTGTAGATGATGCCGCACCCGGTGGTGGACAGGGCGACGGCGGCGACCAACAGGAGATTGCGCATCGGGACTGGCGGTTGGGGAAATCAAACCGATGATACACTCCCGGCGTGCCACCGCGACCCAATCCGAGGCAGCTGGCGCTAAATCGCCAATGAACGGAGACCTATGGAAACCCACGACCTGCGTAAAGTCGGCCTGAAGGTGACCCATCCGCGGATGCGGATCCTGGCGCTGCTCGAGCAGCGCAATGCCCAGCACCACCAGCATCACATGACCGCCGAAGACATCTACCGCCAGCTGCTGGAGCACGGCGACGAGATCGGCCTGGCCACGGTGTACCGGGTGCTGACCCAGTTCGAGGCCGCCGGCCTCGTGCTCAAGCACAATTTCGAGGGCGGCCAGGCGGTCTACGAACTGGACCGTGGCGGCCACCACGACCACATGGTCGACGTGGACAGTGGCAAGATCATCGAGTTCGAAAGCCACGAGATCGAGGAGCTGCAGCGCAAGATCGCCGCAGACCATGGCTACGAGCTGGAAGAGCACTCGCTGGTGCTGTACGTGCGCAAGAAGCGCAAGTAAGCCGTTCCGGCCAGCTGGATGCGACGGAACCCCGGGCCTGCCCGGGGTTTTTCGTTGCTTACGGTAGATCCACGCCATGCGTGGATGGCCCCATGAGCACCTCAAGATCGACCGCCTCGGCCATGGCCCGGTTGCCGGCATCACCCGGGTGGAGGTGGTCGCCGGAGTCGTAGGCGGCGGCCATCCGTGAGGGATCGGCCGGGTCGCGCAGCGCCGCGTCCAGGTCAATCACCGCGTCGAACGGGCTGTCCGTGCGCAGCCAGGCATTGATCCGCTGGCGCAGGGCATCCTTGTCCGGGTGGTAGTAGTCGTCCAGTGGCGTGCCGGGCAGGGCGTCGGCAAACGGCGGCAGGGTGGCGCCAATGATCCGCACGCCACGGTGGCGGGCCTGTTCTGCCAGCGTGCGATACCCCGCCTGCAGTTCGGCCAGCGTGGGCCGGGCCTGGTTGCGGGCGAATGCGGTACCTGGCCAGCTGATGTCATTGATGCCCATCAGCACGATCACACTGGATACCGCAGGCTGGTCCAGCGCGTCGCGCCGGAAGCGGACCAGGGCGGATTCACCCATGCCGTCGCGCAGCAGCCGCCCCCCGGAAATGCCGGCGTTCACCACGGCTATGCCCCGCGCTGCCAGGCGCGCGGCCAGATGATCGGTCCAGCGCTGGTCCTGGTCGAGGCTGGCGGTGGCACCGTCGGTGATCGAATCCCCGATCACCACCACGCTGCGCGCGTCGGCGCCGGCCTCGACGTCAATTCCGGTCAGCAGCAGGCGGGCGGTGGTGCTGCTGGCTGCGTTCAGGGCCTGGGCCCGGCTCTGGTCGCCGGGGGCGATCCAACTGGTCTGGCGGCCTTCCCAATGGAACGTCTGAACGGTTGCCGGCCCCGGCACAAAGACGCTGACCTGCACTGCCTGGCGGTCATCCGTGGCCAGCGGGAGCGGATCGCTCAGCTGTTCCTGACCGGGCCCGATCAACACCCCGGGCTGGCCGCCGAAGCTGAGCGGTTGCGGGATGGCGCCCGCGCGTGCGGCCACGCTGGCTGCTCCAATCCGCAGCGGCTGGGTGCCGTAGGCATTGCTCAGCCGCACCCGCAGCCGCGGGCCGCCCAGGCTGATGCGCGCCGTCTGGCGGAAGGTCTGGTCCTGCAGTGTGGCCGGGACCAGGGTCGGGAACAGGAAATCCGCGTTCCAGACCGGCTGCGGGCTGGCCTGCCAGCTGGCGACCCAGTGCGGGGCGGATGCGGCACTGGCGGCGCCGGACACGGCGAGCAGGGCGGTGGCGGTGAGCTGGCTCAAGCGGTGCATCGGGCAGTCCCGAGTGGAGGGACCGCCATGGTGATTCCGTGCTTATCTGTGAACTAGACTGCGCATGGACAATCATCTGTGAACTGGATTCATTGCCATGGCGCGACCTGACATCAACCGATCCGGCGAACTGGAAGTGTTCGTGCGCGTGATCGAGACCGGTGGCTTCTCCGCCGCCGCCCGAACGCTGGACATGACCCCGTCGGCGGTGAGCAAGCTGGTGGCGCGGCTGGAGCAACGGCTGGGCACGCGCCTGCTGCAACGCTCCACCCGCCAGCTGCAGCTGACCCCGGAAGGCTGCGCGTTCTACGAGCGTGGCCTGCGCGTGCTGGCCGACCTGGAGGAGGCCGAGCGTTGTGCCAGCGCCCATGCCGAGCCGCGCGGGCGGCTGCGGGTCAACTCCAACGTGCCGTTTGGCCGCCATTTCCTGTTGCCGCTGCTGCCGGCGTTCCTTGAGCGTAACCCGCAGGTGGGCGTGGACCTGACCCTCAACGACGAGGTGATCGACCTGCTTGAGCAGCGCACCGACGTGGCAGTGCGGGCCGGGCCGCTGAAGAGCTCCAGTCTGGTGGCGCGACGGCTGGGCGCGACGCGGATGATGATCGTGGCTGCACCGGCCTACGCGCAGCGGCACGGGCTGCCACGCACTGCCGAGGAACTGCAGTCGCACAACCGGCTGGACATCGGCCACGCGCGTGCGATGCAGGGGTGGCCGTTGCTGCAGGAGGGGCGCGAGCGGATGCTGCTGCCCAGTGGCAATGCCCGCGCCAGCAACGGCGATGCGCTGCGCCAGCTGGTGCTGGGCGGGCTGGGCATGGCCCGGCTGGCGGCATTCCAGGTGCAGGAGGACATTGCTGCCGGGCGCTTGCTGCCGGTGCTGGAAGAGGCCAATCCCGGTGACCTGGAAGAGGTGCACGCGGTGTTCCTGGGGCAGGGCGGTTACCTGCCGCTGCGGGTGCGCGCGTTCCTCGATTTCCTGGTGGAGAACGTGGATCTGGCGCGGCCACGGGGGTAATGCCGGTCGCTGGCCGGCAACCTCACGATCATCGTCCACCGGTGTTGGGTTGCCGGCCAGCGGCCGGCACTACCGTGCGGGTGGGTTGTAGATCCACGCCATGCGTGGATAACCGTGAACAGGCCTCAGGCCTGCAGCAGCTTGCGGGCGGCGGCGCGCGCTTCCTTGCTCACTTCCACGCCGCCGAGCATGCGCGCCAGCTCTTCCTCGCGCGCCTTGTTGTCCAGCTTTTCCACTGCGCTCTGGGTCATGCCTTCCACCGGGGCCTTGCTGACCCGGTAATGGGCATGGCCCTTGGAAGCGACCTGCGGCAGGTGGGTCACGCACAGTACCTGGCGCTTCTCGCCGAGCGCGCGCAGCTTCTGGCCGACGATGTCAGCCACCGCGCCGCCGATGCCGGAGTCGACCTCGTCAAACACCATGGTTGGCACTGCATCCAGGTCCAGCGCGGCCACTTCGATGGCCAGCGAGATGCGTGACAGTTCACCGCCCGAGGCCACCTTGCGCAGGGCGCGCGGCGGCTGGCCGGCGTTGGCCGCCACCAGGAACTCGACGCGCTCGGCACCCTGCGGGTCGGGCTTGCCGCTGTCCTGTGGCTCCAGTTCGATCAGGAACTGGCCGCCGCCCATGCCCAGCTCGGCGATGATGCTGGTGGTGGTGGCCGACAGTTCGGCGGCGGCGCTGCGGCGGCTGGCGGTCAGCACTTCAGCCTGTACGCGCCAGGCGGCGGCGGCCTTGTCGATCTCGCCGGCCAGGCGCTGCAGGCGCTCGTCGGCGCCACGCAGCTGCTCCACTTCGGCATGCATGCGCTCGCGCTGCGCGCCCAGTTCGTCCATCGGCACGCGGTGCTTGCGGGCCAGGTCGTGCAGGCGGCCGAGGCGGCGCTCGTTCTCCTCGAACTGTTCCGGGTCGGCGTCGAGGTCGTCGTGCACGCGATCAAGCAGCGACAGGGCTTCGTGCAGCTGGATCGAGGCGTTCTCGATCAGGCCGTCCACCTCGCCCAGGCGCGGGTCGTGCTCGACCAGCCGCGACAGCTCGTGGCGCACTTGCTGCAGCAGGTCCAGCGCGGAGCTGCCGTCTTCACCGTTGAGCTGGTTGCTGGCCGCCTGGCAGGCGCTCAGCAGGGCGCTGGCGTGGGCCTGGCGGCGGTGGCTGGCACCCAGTGCGGCGATCGACTCCGGTTCAAGGTCCTCGCGGTCCAGTTCGCGCAGCTGGTGCTCCAGGAAGCCGATCCGGTCACTGACGTCGCCCTGTTGCGACAACGCCAGCGATTCATCGACCAGTGCCTGCCAGGCCGCGGCGGCATGGCGCACCTGGCGGCGCTCGTTCTCGTTGCCGGCATAGGCATCCAGCAGGGCCAGCTGCGACGGGCGCGCCAGCAGCGCCTGCTGTTCATGCTGGCCGTGGATCTCCACCAGCAGCGAGGCCAGGTCGCCCAGCTGTGCCAGCGTCACCGGGCGGCCATTGATCCAGGCCCGCGAGCCGCCGTCGGCGCGGATTACGCGGCGCAGCTGGCATTGGTCCTCGTCGTCCAGCTCGTTGTCGGCCAGCCACTGGCGGGCGGCCTGCAGCTGCTCCAGCGCGAACTCGGCGGAAAGCTCGGCGCGTGCGGCGCCATGGCGGACCACGCCGCTGTCGGCGCGCAGGCCGGACAGGAAGCCCAGTGCGTCGACCATCAGCGACTTGCCGGCGCCAGTCTCGCCTGAAACCACGGTCATGCCTGGCCCGAACTCCAGTTCGGTGGCGCGGACGACGGCGAAATCCTTGATCGAAAGATGTCTGAGCATGGGTAAGGGGGTGTCAGCAGCCGCGCAACGCTAGCACGCGGGCGCGGGAGGTCCAATGACTTGCCAAGGCGATGCGCCGCCATTATCTAGTGTCCGTGTCTCACAGGTTGATTCCATGCACGGTTCTCCCGACCAGCTTGCCCCGCGTGCGCGCCACCTGCTGCGCACGCTGATCGCGCGATACATCCAGGACGGCGAGCCGGTCGGCTCGCAGACGCTGGCGCGCGTGGCCGGCCTGGAGGTCAGCCCGGCCACCATCCGCAACATCCTGGGCGACCTGGAGGATCTGGGCCTGCTGGCCTCGCCACATACCTCGGCCGGCCGCGTCCCGACCGCGCATGGCTACCGGGTGTTCGTCGACAGCCTGCTGCAGATGCAGCCGCCGGGCGAGGGCGAGCTGGCCCGGTTGCGCCAGGAACTGGCCGGCGGCGGCAGTACCCAGGCCCTGCTCGGCAGCGCCTCGGAGCTGCTGTCGGCGATGAGCCACTTCGTCGGCGTGGTCAGCGCCCCGCGGCGTGAGCAGTTCGCCTTCCGCCAGATCGATTTCGTGGCGCTGGACGGGCGCCGGGTGCTGGCGATCCTGGTATTTGCCGACAACGAGGTGCAGAACCGGGTGATCGAGACCCGGCAGGAGTTTGCGCCAGGCCAGCTGGAGCAGGTCGCCAATTACCTCAATGCGCATTTCGCCGGCCTGCCGATGGCCGAGATCCGTACCCGCCTGCTGCTGGAGCTGCGCGACGCCCGGTCCGAACTGGAGCAGTTGCTGGCCCACAGCATCGAACTGGCCGAGCAGGCCCTGCAGCCGGCGGCCGACGACATGCTGGTGGCCGGGCAGACCCGCTTGATGGGCGTGCAGGACCTGTCCGACCTGGAGCGCCTGCGCGAACTGTTCGAGCTGTTCTCCAGCAAGCGCGAAATCCTGCAGCTGCTGGAGCGGACCATCCAGGCGCCGGGGGTGCGCATCTTCATCGGCGAAGAGACCGGAATGATGCCGCTGCAGGGCGTCTCGCTGGTCACTGCCCCTTACACCGCCAATGGCCAGGTGCTGGGCGTGCTGGGCGTGATCGGTCCCAAGCGGATGGCCTACGACCGGGTGATCCCACTGGTCCAGGCCACCGCCGATGTGCTTGGCGCGGCCTTTTCGCCGGCCGGACGCACGCCGGGAACATCCGACGCTTGAAACGCAGCATCCCGCCCACACTAGGGTGGGTGGAGGCGGAGAGTGACCGCCAGGGACCCAGACATGAACCACGAACATCCAGATATCGAATCCCAGCAGAGTGCCGCCGATGCGGCTGCCACCGCCGGCGTCAACGACGAAGTCGAGCGCCTGCGCGCCGAAGTCGAGCAGGTCAAGGCCGATGCGCTGCGTGAGCGCGCCGACCTGGAAAACCAGCGCAAGCGTGTTGCCCGTGACATCGAGCAGGCCCGCAAGTTCGCCAACGAGAAGCTGCTGGGCGAGCTGTTGCCGGTGTTCGACAGCCTGGATGCCGGCCTGAAGGCCGCCGGCGACGACCCGCACCCGCTGCGCGAAGGCCTGGAGCTGACCTACAAGCAGCTGCTCAAGGTCGCTGCCGACAACGGCCTGGTCCTGCTGGACCCGATCGGCCAGCCGTTCAACCCGGAGCACCACCAGGCCATCAGCCAGGCGCCGACCCCGGGCGCTGCCCCGGGCAGCGTGGTGACCGTGTTCCAGAAGGGCTACCTGCTCAACGAGCGCCTGCTGCGGCCGGCGCTGGTGGTGGTGGCCGCCGACTGACCCTGCCGGGCCGGGCGGCGGGAATCACCTGCGACCCGGCCCGACGCTGAACGCGCCGGGCGACCGGAAACACAGCGTTCGGGAGGTGGCTTGAATGTTCCACGGGCCTCCCCCACATCGTATTCATCCACCGGCCGAACGGCCGGACTGACCCCAACAAGCATCCTCAGGAGTCTCCCCCATGGGCAAGATCATTGGTATCGACCTCGGCACCACCAACTCGTGCGTGGCGATCATGGACGGCGGCAAGGCCCGCGTCATCGAGAATTCGGAAGGCGATCGCACCACCCCGTCGATCGTCGCCTACACCAAGGACGGCGAAGTCCTGGTCGGTGCCTCGGCCAAGCGCCAGGCCGTGACCAACCCGAAGAACACCTTCTACGCGGTGAAGCGCCTGATCGGCCGCAAGTTCACCGATGGCGAGGTGCAGAAGGACATCGCCCACGTCCCGTACAGCATCCTGGCCCATGACAATGGCGATGCCTGGGTCGCCACCAGCGACGGCAAGAAGATGGCCCCGCAGGAAATCTCGGCCAAGGTGCTGGAGAAGATGAAGAAGACCGCCGAGGACTTCCTCGGTGAGAAGGTCACCGAAGCGGTCATTACCGTGCCGGCCTACTTCAACGACAGCCAGCGCCAGGCGACCAAGGACGCCGGTCGCATCGCCGGCCTGGACGTCAAGCGCATCATCAACGAGCCGACCGCGGCTGCGCTGGCCTACGGCCTGGACAAGGGCGACAACAAGGATCGCAAGATCGTGGTGTACGACCTGGGCGGCGGCACCTTCGACGTCTCGGTGATCGAGATCGCCAATGTCGACGGCGAGAAGCAGTTCGAAGTGCTGGCCACCAACGGCGACACCTTCCTGGGTGGCGAAGACTTCGACAACCGCGTCATCGAGTACCTGGTTGAAGAATTCAACAAGGACCAGGGCATCGACCTGCGCAAGGATCCGCTGGCCCTGCAGCGCCTGAAGGATGCTGCCGAGCGCGCCAAGATCGAGCTGTCCAGCGCCCAGCAGACCGAAGTGAACCTGCCGTACGTCACCGCTGACGCGTCGGGTCCGAAGCACCTGAACATCAAGCTGACCCGCGCCAAGCTGGAAGCACTGGTGGACGACCTGATCAAGAAGTCGATCGAGCCGTGCCGCGTCGCCCTGAACGATGCCGGCCTGCGTTCGAGCGACATCAGCGAAGTGATCCTGGTCGGCGGCCAGACCCGCATGCCGAAGGTGCAGCAGGCGGTGACCGAGTTCTTCGGCAAGGAACCGCGCAAGGACGTCAACCCGGACGAAGCCGTGGCACTGGGTGCGGCGATCCAGGGTGGCGTGCTGGGCGGCGACGTCAAGGACGTGCTGCTGCTGGACGTGACCCCACTGTCGCTGGGTATCGAAACCATGGGTGGCGTGTTCACCAAGATCATCGAGAAGAACACCACCATCCCGACCAAGGCCTCGCAGGTGTTCTCCACCGCCGAGGACAACCAGTCGGCCGTGACCGTGCACGTGCTGCAGGGTGAGCGCGAACAGGCCCGCTTCAACAAGTCGCTGGCCAAGTTCGACCTGTCCGGCATCGAGCCGGCCCCGCGTGGCCTGCCGCAGGTGGAAGTGTCCTTCGACATCGACGCCAACGGCATCCTGCACGTGTCGGCCAAGGACAAGAAGACCAACAAGGAACAGAAGGTCGAGATCAAGGCCGGTTCGGGCCTGTCCGAGGAAGAGATCGCGCGCATGGTTGCCGACGCGGAAGCCAACCGCGAGGAAGACAAGAAGTTCCAGGAACTGGTGCAGGCCCGCAACCAGGCCGACGCCCTGATCCACGGCACCCGCAGCGCCATCACCGAGCACGGCAGCAAGGTCGGCGGCGATGTCATCGGCAAGGTCGAGGCAGCGCTGGCTGATCTGGAAACCGCGATGAAGGGCGACGACAAGGCACAGATCGAAGCCAAGTCGAAGGCACTGGAAGAAGCTGGCCAGTCGCTGTTCGCCGCTGCTTCGGCCGACCAGGGCGGTGCCCCGGGTGCCGACGCCGGCAATGCCGGCAAGGCGCAGGATGACGTGGTCGACGCTGAGTTCACCGAAGTCAAGGACGACAAGAAGTCCTGATCCGGACCGACGCGGGACGCTGGCCACCAGCGTCCCGTTGTCGCATCAGGGTCCTGACCGCCCACCGGCGTGTCGGGGCGCCCGACGCAAGAGCGGACCTGGTTCCGCTCTTCCGCTTTGACGAATCCCGACTTTCCGGAACCCGATTCACGATATGAGCAAGCGCGATTACTACGAAGTGCTGGGCGTTGCCCGCACCGCCACCGACGACGAGCTGAAGAAGGCGTACCGTCGCTGCGCGATGAAGTTCCATCCGGACCGCAACCCGGGTGATGCGGCGGCCGAGGCCTCCTTCAAGGAGTGCAAGGAAGCCTACGAAGTGCTGTCCGACGGCAACAAGCGCCGCATGTACGACAGCCACGGCCACGCCGCGTTCGAGCACGGCATGGGCGGCGGCGGCCCGGGCGGCCCGGACATGAACGATATCTTCGGCGATATCTTCGGCAACATCTTTGGCGGTGGCGGCGGTGGTCCGCGCCAGGCCCGTCGCGGCGCCGACATCGGCTACGTGATGGAGCTGGATCTGGAAGAGGCCGTGCGCGGCGTCGAGCGCCGCATCGAGATTCCGACCCTGGCCGAGTGCGGCGACTGCGATGGCAGTGGCTCCGAGGACGGCAAGGTCGAGACCTGCAACGTGTGCCATGGCCGCGGCCAGGTGCGCATCCAGCGCGGCATCTTCGCCATGCAGCAGGCCTGCCACAACTGCGGCGGCCGTGGCCAGATCATCGCCAAGCCCTGCAAGACCTGCCACGGCAACGGCCGCGTCGAGGAAGACAAGGTGCTGTCGGTGAAGGTGCCGGCGGGCGTCGATACCGGTGACCGCATCCGCCTGCAGGGCGAGGGTGAAGCCGGGCCGGCCGGTACGCCGCCGGGCGACCTGTACGTGGAAGTGCGCGTGCGCGAGCATGCGATCTTCCAGCGCGATGGCGACGACCTGCACTGCGAAGTGCCGATCCGCATCTCGCAGGCGGCACTGGGTGACACCGTGCGCGTGGCTACCCTCGGCGGCGAAGCGGAGATCCGCATTCCGGCCGAGACCCAGACCGGCAAGCTGTTCCGCCTGCGCGGCAAGGGTGTGCGTTCGGTGCGCAGCCGCAGCGAAGGCGACCTGTATTGCCGCGTGGTGGTGGAGACTCCGGTCAACCTCACCACCGAACAGCGCAAGCTGCTGGAGCAGTTCGAAGCCACCTTCGTCGGCGAGGAAGCGCGCAAGCATTCGCCGAAGTCGGCCACCTTCATCGACGGCGTGAAGGGCTTCTGGGACCGGATGACGTCCTGAGTTTCTCAACCGAAGCGTTAAGCGGAAGCGCCGGGCCATGCCCGGCGTTCTCGTTTGCGATCCGCGATGGTTTCCGCCGGGCATGCGCCGCGATGGTGGACCCACGCCATGCGTGGATGCCGTTACCGGAAAAACGCCGCAGGTGTCTGCCCCAGCTGGCGCTTGAACATGCTGGTGAACGCGCTGGGGCTGTCGTAGCCCGTCGCCAGCGCGACATCGATGACCTTGTCACCGACCGCCAGCCGTTCCATCGCGGCCAGCAGCCGTGCCTGCTGCCGCCACTGGCCGAAGGTCATGCCCAGCTCGGTGGCGAAGCGCCGCTGGATGGTTTTCACGTCCACCTCCAGCGCCTGTGCCCAGTCCTGCAGTGTGGCGTCGTCGCCGGGGTGCTTCTGCAGGTGTTGGCAGATCCGCAGCAGGCGCGGGTCGCTTGGCGCAGGCAGGTGCAGAGGCAGCACGTCCATGCGATGCAGTTCGTCCAGCAGAAGGCGCACCACGCGGCCATCGCGGCTGTCCTCGATGTGCTCGCCCTTGACCAGCGTGGCGGCCTGCAGCAGCTCGCGCAGCAGGGGCGACACCTGCACCGCGAACGGCTCGGTCGGCAGGTGCGGGGCAAACGGCGGGTCGATGTACAGGCTGCGCATGTGCACGGCGGCGATGCAGTCCACCGCGTGCACCATGCCGGCCGGCATCCAGATCGCGCGGTTCGATGGCACCACCCAGCGCCCGACTTCCGACCGCACCACCATCAGGCCGGAGATGGCGTAGACCAGCTGGTGGCGCTGATGCTTGTGACCAGGGATGTGGGTACCTACCGGGTACTGGGTGACCCGATAGGTGACCGGGCGATGCAGTGGAACCTCCCGCCAGGGCGCGGCCGGATCGACGTCACTGGCTATGTCCTTTTTGCGATAGGGCATGACCTGAACGCGCCAGAAGGGAGGGAAGGGCAACCGTAGCATGCGGGGCTCGCCCCCAACCTGACTGCGTCCATGTCGACCCTGGCTTCTCCCGCAACGACCTCACGCCCGGCGGCCCCCGGCGTGCTGGCCGCCATTTCCACCTCGCACGTCGTCAACGACATGATGCAGTCGCTGATCCTGGCCATCTATCCGGTGATCAAGGGTGGCTTCAGTCTCAGCTTCACCCAGATCGGCCTGATCACGTTGACCTATCAGCTCACTGCGTCGATCTTCCAGCCGTTGATCGGTGTAGCCACCGACCGCCGCCCGGCACCGTATTCGCTACCGATCGGCATGGCCTCGACCTTGTGCGGCATGCTGCTGCTCGGCTTCGCACCGAACTACGCGATGGTGCTGCTGGCAGCGGCAATGGTCGGCATCGGCTCGGCGATCTTCCATCCGGAGGCCTCGCGCATCGCGCGGCTCGCCTCGGGCGGCCGTCATGGCTTCGCGCAGTCGGTGTTCCAGGTGGGGGGCAATTTCGGTACCGCGTTGGGCCCCCTGATTGCGGCGGCAGTGATCGTGCCGTACGGCCAGCATGCCGCGTCGTGGTTCGCAGGCGCGGCGCTGATCGGCATCGCGCTGCTGACCTATGTCGGCCGCTGGTACGCGCTGCATCTGGGCACGCCGCGCCCAGCCAGTACCGCCTCGATGGCGCCGCGCCATCCACCACGCACGGTGGCCAAGGTGCTGGCGATCCTGCTGGTGCTGATCTTCAGCAAGTACTTCTACATGGCCAGCATCGGCAGCTACTTCACCTTCTACCTGATCCACCATTTCGGCATTCCGGTGGCGCAGGCGCAGCTGCACCTGTTCGCGTTCCTGGTGGCGTCCGCCGCTGGCGGCTTCCTCGGCGGCCCGTTGGGTGACCGGATCGGCCGCAAGCCGATCATCTGGACCTCGATCCTCGGCGTGGCGCCGTTTGCGTTGATGCTGCCGCATGCCGATCTGCTGTGGACCACGGTGCTCGCGGTACTGATCGGCTTCGTGCTGTCCTCGGCATTCTCGGCCATCGTGGTGTACGCGCAGGAGATGATGCCGCACCGCATCGGCATGGTGTCCGGCCTGTTCTTCGGTTTCGCGTTCGGTATGGGCGGGCTGGGTGCCGCCGTGCTCGGCCTGTTGGCGGACAGGACCAGCATCGAGTACGTCTACCAGCTGACCGCGTTCCTGCCGTTGCTGGGCATCGTGGCGGCGTGGCTGCCGCCGTCGCGGCCTGCTGCTCGCTGAGGGGGTTGGGTTGCAGGGCTTGCAGCCCTGCACCCGCAGAGGCAACGGCAACAGCCGAAGCGCGCTATCCGTGGATTGGCGGGGTGGGTCCGGTTGCGGGGGACGCCGTGAATACGTCCCTGCAGGCTCGGTCGCGCCATCCATGGCGCTCACGCCGCCGCAACCGGACCCATCCCGCCTTCGACAGTTTCCTGCGATTTGTCGGAACGGTGTACTGCTCTGGTAGGCGTCGACCTTGGTCGACACGGTAGACCCATGCCATGCGTGGATGAATTCATTCGATATCTGACAGATGTGTCGACCAAGGTCGACACCCACCAACAGCCGCAGTTACCAACAGCCGCGTGAACCTGTCGAAGGCGGGGCGGTGTCGGAGTGCGGGGTGTCAGCCGCATGGATGCGGCTGCCAAGCCTACACGCACGTACTTGCGGCGTCCCCGCATTCCGACACCGCCCCGCTACCCCACGGATAGCTCGCTTTTGCCGTTGCCGTTACTTGCAGCTTCGGCAGGTGCAGGGCTGCAAGCCCTGCCGAAAACCCCCTTGGGCGTAGAATGCGACCATGAGCGAATCCCTTGATAACCACCTGGTCCACGGCCGCCGCCAGCGGCCCGACGGCCCGTCGCCGATCGATGTCATCTCGGTCCAGTCGCAACTTGTCTACGGCCACGCCGGCAACAGCGCTGCCGTACCGCCGATGCGCGCGCTGGGCGTGCGCGTGGCAAGCATTCCGACGGTGCTTCTCAGCAACGCGCCGTTCTACGACACCACGCGTGGCCGCGTGCTGCCGGCTGACTGGTTCGCCGACCTGCTGCTGGGCACCCACGAACGCGGCCTGCCGCAGCGGGCGAAGATGCTGGTCTCCGGCTACTTCGGCAGCACCGCCAACGGTGCCGCCTTCGCAGACTGGCTGGACGACATCCTGCCGGGCTGCCCGCAGCTGCGCTATTGCCTGGACCCGGTGATTGGCGACACGCACACCGGCCCCTACGTGGAACCCGGGCTGGAAGCGATCTTCGCCGAGCGCCTGCTGCCGCATGCCTGGCTGGTGACGCCCAACGCTTTCGAACTGAATCGCCTGACCGGCATGCCGGCGCTGGCCGAGGCCGATGCCCTCGCCGCCGCGCGCACGCTGCTGGATCGCGGCCCGCATTGGGTGATCGCGCACAGCGTGGGCGGCACCCCGGGTGAACTGGTGACCCTGGCCGTCGGCCGCGAGGAAACCTGGCGCTGGACCTCGCCGCTGCTGCCGGTGGACGTGGCCGGTACCGGCGATGTGCTGATGTCGCTGGTGGTGTCGTTCCTGCTGCGCGGCGAATCGATGCAGCAGGCGATTTCGCGTGCGATTGCCGGCACCCATGCGGCGCTGGAGGCGACCCTGGACAACGGCTTCGAGGAATTCGACGTGGTCGCCGCCGCGCCGGCGGCGCTGGCCGAAGGAATGCGCTTCCGCGCCGAACGCGTGGCATGAGCGGCCTGGACCCACGCACGCCGCGCACGGTCGGCATCATCGGCAGCGCTGGCGCCTACGGGCGCTGGCTGACCCGCTTCTTCCAGCAGCACCTGCAGCTGCAGGTGATCGGCCACGATCCGGCCGACCCAGGTTCGCACACGCCGGAACACCTGCTGGCGCAGGCCGATGTGCTGGTGTTCTCGGCACCGATCCGGCACACGCCGGCGTTGATCGCCGAGTACGTGCGGCAATCGGCGGGCCGCGAGCAGGGCAGGCTGTGGCTGGATGTGACCTCGGTAAAGGAGGCGCCGGTGCAGGCGATGCTGGCCTCGCAGGCCGAAGTGGTTGGCCTGCACCCGATGACCGCACCACCGAAGGCGCCGACCCTGAAGGGGCGGGTGATGGTGGTCTGCGAAGCGCGGCTGCAGCTCTGGCAGGCGTGGGTCGATACGCTGTGCGCCGCGCTGCAGGCCGAGTGCGTGCGGGCCACGCCGCAGCACCACGACCAGATGATGGCGCTGGTGCAGGCGATGGTGCATGCCACCCATCTGGCCCAGGCCGGCGTGTTGCGCCAGTACCAGCCGCAGCTGGGCGATCTGGCTGCGATGATGCCGTACCGTTCGGCATCGTTCGAGCTGGATACGGCGATCATTTCGCGCATCCTGTCGCTCAACCCGGCGATCTACGAAGACATCCAGTTCGGCAACCCGTATGTGGCGCCGATGCTGGAGCGGCTGGTGGGCCAGCTGCAGGCCCTGCAGGCGCAGGTCGGGCAGGGGGACGACGGTGCACGTGATGCCTTCCGCGAGCAGCTCCTGTCGGCCAATCGCAGTGCTTTCGGTGAGCAGGCGCTGGCGGACGGCAACTATACGTTCGAACGCGTGGGCTATCTGCTGGCCGATCTGACCGAGCGCAACGCGCTGTCGGTGCACCTGCCGGAAGACCGGCCGGGCTCGCTGCGTGAGCTGCTGAATGTATTCGAGCAGCATCGCATCAGCCTGGCCTCGATCCATTCCTCACGTACGCCCGGCGGCGAAGTGCACTTCCGCATCGGGTTCATCGCCGGCAGTGATCCGGCCGCGATCACCCGGGCGGCTGCGGAAGTGGATGCCAGCGGCATCGGGCGGGTGCTCGGCTGACCACATTCATCCACAGGTGGTGTGGATGGATCCTAAGCAAATGTGTGGATAACCTCGCTCAGCCCTTGCTGGGAAAGGCTGTCAAGATACCTGGCGAAAAATTGGCCGCGCTTCTTTGTTGGGTCGAGCCATGCTCGACTCCTTTTGGCGACAAGCGTGTCGACCCAGGTCGACACCTACCAGAGCGGAGGATGGAGATCCGGTAGCGCGAGCGCGGAGCAGCACGAATGCGGTAGCGCCGGGCCATGCCCGGCGAACCTCAGATCGTCAACCGCAGTTCACCACCACTGGTGGTGAACTCGCGTCCATTGCGCACCAGCTGGCGCCCGTCATCCAGCTCATAGCGCGGCGTGGCTTCGGAGTGGTGCCCGCTGCCGTTCGCCTCGGGCTTGAATTCGATGATGATGTGGCTTTCGCCATTACTGTCGACGGCGGGGAACTGACGGAACGACATCGCGTACCTCCTTCAGCGGATGCTGCGGGTGCGCGGCCAGCTTGGTCTTGCCGATGTTAGCCGGCCGTCATCAATCGATGAACTGCAGTCGGGCCAGTTCAGCGTACAGTCCGCCTTCGGCCAGCAGCTGCGCATGGGTACCTTCGGCGACGATACGGCCTTGGTCCATCACCACGATGCGGTCGGCCTTGAGCACGGTGGCCAGGCGGTGGGCGATGACCAGCGTGGTGCGACCGGCCATCAGCCGCTCAAGTGCCTGCTGCACGCCATGCTCGCTCTGCGCATCCAGCGCGCTGGTGGCTTCGTCCAGCAGCAGGATCGGCGCATTCTTCAGCAACGCGCGGGCGATCGCCACGCGCTGTTGCTGGCCACCGGACAGGCGCGCACCGCGTTCGCCCAGCTCACTGTCGTAGCTTTGCGGCAATGCCCGCAGGAAGCCATCGGCCTCTGCTGCACGTGCGGCGTCCTCGACCTCGGCGTCGCTGGCCTGCAGCCTGCCGTAGCGGATGTTGTCGCGTGCACTGGCTGCGAACAGCGTCGGCTGCTGCGGTACCAGTGCCAGCTGCGCGCGCAGCTCGGCCGGATCGACCTGGCGCACGTCGATGCCATCCACGCAGATGCGGCCGCTGGCCGGATCGTGGAAGCGCAGCAGCATCGACAGCACCGTGCTCTTGCCTGCGCCCGACGGGCCGACCAGGGCCACGGTCTCACCCGGGCGCACATGCAGATTGAAGTGGTCCAGCGCGGCCTGGTCCGGGCGCTGCGGGTAGTGGAACACCACGTCGTCGAACTGGATTTCGCCGCGTAGCGGTTGCGGCAGTGCGTGCGGCTGCGCCGGCGCACGGATCTCGATGTCTTCCTGCAGCAGCTCGCTGATACGGCCCATGCCACCGGCCGCACGCTGCAGCTCGTTCCACACTTCGGCCAGGGCGCCTACCGAGCCGCCGCCGATCAGCGCGTACAACACGAACTGGCCCAGCGTGCCGGCACTGAGGCGGCCGTCGATGACATCGTGCGCGCCCAGCCACAGCACGCCAACGATGGCGCCAAATACCAGCAGGATGGCGCTGGCGGTAACCAGCGATTGCGCACCGATGCGCCGGCGTGCGGCACTGATGGCATCGCCCAGCGCCTTGTCAAAGCGCCCGCGCTCATAGGGCTCGCGCGCATGCGCCTGCACCGTGCGCACGGCGCCCAGCGTCTCGCTGGCCAGGCTGTTGGCATCGGCGATGCGGTCCTGGCTGCTGCGCGCAACCGTGCGCAGCTTGCGCGCGCCGATGATGATCGGCAGCACCGCCAGCGGGATGCCGAGCAGTGACCACGCGGCCAGCCGCGGGCTGGTGACGAACAGCATCGCCAGGCTGCCGACCACGGTGACGCTGCTGCGCAGGGCGACCGACATGGTCGAACCGACCACGCTGCGCAGCAGTTCGCTGTCGGCGGTCAGGCGCGAGACCAGTTCGCCGCTGCGGCTGCGGTCGTGGAAACCGGCGCCGAGCTGGATCAGGTGTGCGTACAGGCGGCTGCGCAGGTCGGCGACGACCTTCTCGCCCAGCAGCGACACGAAGAAGAACCGTGCGGCCGTCGCCAGTGCCAGCACCACCGCCACCAGCATCAGCAGGGCGAAGGCACGGTTGATCTGGCCACCGCTGGTGAAGCCGTGGTCGATCATCTGCTTCACGGCGGGGGGCAGGCTCAGCGTGGCGGCCGAAGAGACCGCCAGGGCCAGCAGCCAGGCGGTGAACAACCCGCTATGGCGGCGCACGAACGGCCACAACGTCCGCAGGCTGCCGAGGCGGCGCAGCGGCGGGGTCGAGGCAGGGGCGTCGTCCTTGTCAGTCATCCTGGGTGTCGTCTTGTATGCGGATACGGTCACGGGTGGCGTCGCGCAGGCGGATTTTCAATGCATCGACCTGATCGGCCGGCAATTCGGCCCGCAGGCACACGCCGTTGGCATCGAACCGTTCATCGAGCTTCCCGGCGCCGAAGGCGGGCAGGGTGGCGTGCAGGGTGCCCAGGTCCTCGAAGCCGGCCAGCAGCTGCAGCCGGGCCATCGCCACCAGGGGCAGGCGGGGGGCGGTGCGCAGGCACTCGGCGGCAGCGCCACCGTAGGCGCGCACCAGTCCACCGGCGCCCAGCTTGATGCCGCCGAACCAGCGCGTCACCACCACCATCACGCGGTCGAACCCCTGGCCATCGATCGCCGCCAGGATCGGTCGTCCGGCCGTTCCGGCGGGCTCGCCATCGTCGCTGGAGCGGTAGTCCTGGCCGTACCGGTAGGCCCAGCAGTTGTGGGTCGCGTCGGCTGCTGCAACCTGCTGCAGGATCGCCATGGCCGCTGCGGCGCTGTCGATCGGCGCAGCATGGGCGATGAAACGACTGTGTTTGACTTCCAGCGTGTGGCTGACAGGCTGGGCGAGGGTATCGAGCATTCCCGTCATTCTACGGGGTCGCCGGAGATCACGTTCTGCTTCAGTCGTCCAGCAACGGGCGCAGGTCGCGCGGCAGGCGTGCTTCCGGATACTGTTGCACGTAGCGCTCCAGGCTGGCGCGGGCCAGATCGCGCTGGCCATCGTCGCGACGCGCGCGGATTTTCTGCAGCCACTGCCGGCGCGGCAGTCGCGCGTCGGCGTCCACCTCGGCCTGCACGGCATCCGCGCTCAGGCCCGCATCGCTGCCGCGGCGCATGACGCCCGGTGCGGAACGGCTGGGCGCCTCACGCTTCATCGAGGTGATCTCCACCCGATCCAGCGCCTGCGCCCGCTCGGCCTCGGTGGCATTGGCTGCCGGTGCCGCCGCCGTGCGTGCTTTCATTGCCCCGGACGCTGCTGGCGCGAATGCCGGTGCGGGTGCCGAGTAGGCGGTCGGTGCAGGTGGCGCGGGCGGTGCTGCAGCCGGAGCGGACGGGAGCGTCGCAAAGGAGGTGTCGGCGGCCGCATCCGCAGCCATGGATCGTGCGGCCTGGGCCGGCACTTCAGCGGTCTTGGCCGGCGCAGGCTTGTGCGCACGCGCGATGGCCGGCGCTGGGGCAGCGGAAACAGGGGCGGACTCGGGTGCTGCCGGCGCAGCGGCTGGTTCCGCAACCGCCACTGCGCTGTGGGCCGAACCACTTCCAGCGGCCTGATCGGCAGTCGCGACGTCTTCTGCCGCAGCCGGTGCTGCGGCAACAGCAGTCTCGCCCGCCGGAACCGGCGGCGGTTCAGGACGCAGCTGCCAGGCGATGCCGATGGCGAACACCATCGAAGCGGCGATGCCGAACACCGCTGGCCAACGCGGGCCTGTGCGCTGCTTGCGCGGCGCCTCGGGAGAGGCGGCAACATCTGTACCCGGAGCGTCCACGGCGGCACGCGCCGCAGCCAGGATGGCGGCGTCCAGTGCGGCCGGTGGTGCCTGCTCGGCGCGACGGCCGAGCAGCCGGGCCAGCTCGCGTTCTTCCGGCGTCAGCGGTTCGTCTCGGTTCATGCGTTCAATCCCGCACGCAGCTTGTCCATCGCATAGCGCAGCCGCGATTTCACGGTTTCCCGGCCTACGCCGGTGATCTGGCCGATCTCCTCCAGGCTCAGTTCCTGATCCAGCCGCAGTTGCAGCACTTCGCGCTGCTCCGGCGGCAATTGCTCCATCGCCAGCTGGATGCGGCGACGTTGTTCGAATTCGGAAAGTTCGGCTTCCGGGGTCTGCCCGTCCTCGATCGCGGCCAGGCGCAGGTCGGCGTCGGCCGGCGCGGCAGGGCGATGGCGGGCGGCGCGCCAATGGTCGTTCAGGCGGTTGTGGGCGATGCGGAACAGCCAGGTGCTGAACGCCGCTTCGGGCTGCCACCCGGCACGGGCGCTGATCACCCGCTGCCAGACGTCCTGGAAGATCTCCTCGGCCAGCGCGTTGTCGCGCAGTTGGCGCAGCAGGAAGCCGAACAGTCGTTTGCGATGGCGCGCATACAGGCTTTCGAACGCGTGCAGGTCGCCGCCGGCCCAGGCCAGCATCAAGGCTTCATCGGTTGGCAGTGCGCTGGCTTCCACGGCGTACAGGGTAAGGCCTGCAGGCGATGGCGCATAGCCGGTGGCAGGGGCGGGCAGGGCGAGGGTCATGGCTCGGAAGGGGCTGCGGACAGCAGGAAAAACGTACGGGCGCACGATTCGGGGTTTACGGGCTTCCATTGCCCCCCGGGTGGCGCGCTATGCTCGTCGGCTCAGGGGAGGCGACGCATAGACGGCGCCAAGAGATTGTCATTTGTCCACGCATGCTGAACCGGCGGAAGAGCCACCACACGAGGCCGTGCTGAGCACGGCGCTGGTGCGCGCGTTGCATGCGCTTTTGCCGGAAACGGCTGTGGTCCGCGTCGGCTGGGACGACCCGCAGCTCGGGCGGGGTCAGGACGGGTGGCCGGCCGATGGGGCGGCAGGCGCGTTCACTGCGCCGGGCATCGGCGACGGCTGCCATGGCTGGGAACATGACGGTGCACGCCTGCAGCTGTCGGTGGAAGGCGCCGTGCCTTCCGCGGCGTGGTGGGGGCTGGCCCGTCAGGCCATGGAACTGGCACTGCAGCGTGGCCGCCAGGCCGGGCAGATCAAGGCGCTGGAAGAGGCTGAACGGTTGCAGCAGGCGCTGTTCCAGATCGCCGATCTGGCCGGCGCCGATCTGGAGATGTCGGAGATGCTGCGTCACGTGCACGGCGTGCTCGGCACGCTGATGTATGCGGAGAACTGCTACATCGTTGAATACGATGATGTGCGTGACCAGATCCGCTTCCTGTACTTCGCCGACCAGGTCGACGATTTCGTCGCCGACCCGTCGCAGAGCCATGACGCCGCCGAGATGCCGCGCAGCCTGACCGTCGCGCTGCTGCGCCACGGCAAGCCGCTCAGCGGACCCTCGCGCGAACTTCTGGCACGCGTGGTCGAGCAGGAGCACGACCCGCAGCGTGGCCCCGAGAGCCTGGACTGGCTGGGTGTGCCGATGCTGCGCGATGGCCGGGTATGCGGCGCAATCGTGGTGCAGAGCTATGAGCTGGCGGCCCGTTATGGCGAGGCCGAGCGGGCGTTGCTGGGCTTTGTCGCGCAGCACGTGCAGACTGCGATGGATCGGCGCCAGGCGCAGGTCCGGCTGGAGCAACAGGTGGAGCGGCGCACGCTGGAACTGCAGCGTGCCAACCGCAGCCTGCAGGATGAAGTGGCGGAGCGCCGGCGCGCCGAGCAACTGCAGACCGCGCTGTACAACATTGCCGAAATGGCGATGTCGGCCGACAGCCTGGCCCAGTTCTACGGGCAGGTGCATGGCGTGGTCGGGCGCCTGCTCGATGCGCGCAACTTCTATATCGCGCTGGTGAACGGAAGCGGCAACGGCCTGGACTTCGTCTATTCGGTGGACGAGCACAATGCCAGCCGTGCACCTCGTCCGTTCAGTCGCGGCCTGACCGAATACGTGGTGCGCAACCGGCGGCCCCTACTGGCCTCACGCGCCCAGATCGATGCGCTGCTGGCCAGTGGCGAGGTGCGTGAATCCGGCGCGCGCTCGCATTGCTGGCTGGGCGTGCCGCTGCTGCGCGATGACGAGGTGGTCGGTGCGATCGTGGTGCAGAGTTACAGCGAGAACAGTACGTTCAGCGTGCACGATCAGCGGCTGCTGACGTTCGTTGCGCAGAACATCGGAACCGGGTTGGCGCGCCAGCGCGACCAGCAACGGCTGCGTTTGGCGCATGCCGAACTTGAAAAGCGCGTGGATGAACGCACGCGTGAGCTGGCCGAGGTCAACGAGAAGTTGCTCGGCCAGATCGGCGAGCGCCTGCGGGCCGAGCAACGCCTGACCCATCAGGCCATGCACGATGCGCTGACCGGCCTGCCCAACCGGCTGCACCTGCTCGATCGCCTGCAGGATGCGCTGGCGCTGGCCAAGCGCGAGGGTGGGCCGGTGTTCGCCGTGCTGTTCCTCGACCTGGATCGCTTCAAGCTGGTCAACGACAGCATCGGCCACGCCGCGGGTGACCGCATGCTGGTGGAGGTCGCCAAGCGCATCGTATCGATGGCCGGCGCCGATGACGTGGTGGCACGGCTGGGCGGTGATGAATTCGCGGTGCTGCTGCAATGCCCGCAGGGCCTGGCACAGGCGCTGGATTTCGGCCAGCGCTTGTTGCTGGCATTGCAGGAATCGATATGGATCGCCGGCCGCGAGCTGTTCCCGTCCGGCAGCCTGGGTATCGCGTTGTGGAATCCGCGCTACCGTACCGGCGAGGAACTGCTGCGTGATGCGGATGCGGCGATGTACCGGGCCAAGGCACAGGGCCATGACCGCTGCGCGATCTTCGACGAGGACATGCGTGAACAGGCCATGCGCAGCCTCGACCTGGAAGCCGATCTGCGCCGCGCGATCAACAACCGTGATTTCGTTCCGTTCTTCCAGCCGATCGTGCGCCTGTCCGATGGCGAAGTGGTGGGACATGAGGCATTGCTCCGCTGGCAGCACGAGCGTCGTGGCCTGCTGTTGCCCGGCGCGTTCCTGGAGCTGGGAGAAGAAAGTGGCCTGATCGAACAGGTCGACTGGCTGATCTACGAGCAGGTCATCGCGCGCCTGGCCGAAGGTGGGCAGAGCTATGTCTCGGTGAACGTTTCGCCGCGCCATTTCCGCTCGGCCGAGTTCAGCGACCGCCTGTTCGGCCTGCTCGACGCGTGTGGCGCCGATCCGCGCCGGCTGCGGCTGGAGATTACCGAGGTCGCGCTGCTGGACGATGCGCCGCACACGCTGCGCATCCTGCAGGGCCTGCGCGAGCGTGGCATCCAGGTGCAGCTGGACGACTTTGGTACCGGCTTCTCTGCGCTGTCCTACCTGCACCGATTCCCGATCAGTACATTGAAGATCGACCAGAGTTTCATCGCCGGCCTGCACGGGCCGGAAGTGCAGAGCACGCGCGCGCTGGTCGAAGGCGTGCTGTCACTGGCCCGCACTCTGGGCATCGAAACCATTGGCGAAGGCATCGAGACCGAGGCGCAGCGGCAGACACTGCGCGAACTCGGTTGCGACTATGGCCAGGGCTACCTGCTGGGCCGTCCCGCACCGTGGGCGCGGACGCTGGCGTGAGCCACCGCGACGGTTCACTTCAGCGCAGAGCCGAGCGACGTTTCTCGTCGATCCACTTCGAGGCCTGCGCCGGCTGGTAGTTCTGCATCCACACCAGCATTTCCTCGATGTCCGAGCCGTACCAGAGGTCCTGGCGCTGGTCCGGATGCAGGAAACGCTCTTCCACCATGCGGTCGATCATGCCGATCAGCGGCGCGTAGAAACCTTCCACATCGAGGAACGCGCACGGCTTGTTGCCGATGCCCAGCTGGCGCCAGGTCAGCATCTCGAAGATCTCTTCCATGGTGCCGAAGCCACCGGGCAGGGCAACGAAGCCATCGGCGAGGTCGAACATGCGCGACTTGCGCTCATGCATCGAGCCGACGATCTCCAGTTCGGTCAGGCCGCGGTGGGCCACTTCCCAGTCGGCCAGCTGGCGCGGGATCACGCCGGTCACCTCGCCGCCAGCGGCGAGCACGGCGTTGGCCACGGTGCCCATCAGGCCAACGTTGCCGCCGCCATACACCAGGCGCAGGCCATCGCGGGCGATGCGATCACCCAGGGCAATGGCGCGTTCGGTGTAGGCCGGCTTGCTGCCAGCGTTGGAACCACAGTACACACAGATCGATTTCATGGATCTTCTGTCTCTTGACCGGAAACGAAAACGCCCCGTCACCGACCGCATGGCGGTCAGAGACGGGGTGCCCTTGGATTATGAGCCCTTCTGTAGAGCCGAGCCATGCTCGGCTGCTCTTCGTTCAGATCGCGGCAAAGGCCAGCCGAGCAAGGGCTATGCCGGTCGTCCTGGCCGGCACCCTTCGGGCCGTCGCCAGCGACGTTGGCAGCGGCTCCTGCCGCTGCCTTTGGCTCTACGCAAGCGGCGGCTTACGCCGCCGCAGCCTGCTCGCGGCGCGGGCCTTCACGCAGGGCGCGGCCGACCATGCCCACCAGCAGGTCCAGCTCCTCGCTGTCCATGCCGAAGTGCGGGGTGAAGCGCAGCGAGTTTTCGCCGCCATGGATCACGTTGATGCCGTGCTGGCGCAGCCATTCCTCGGTGGAGTTGGCGCCGTAGCACTTGAACTGCGGGGCCAGCTCGCAGGAGAACAGCAGCCCGGTGCCCTGCACCTTGGTGATCAGCCCGCCCAGCTCGTTCTTCAGCTGTTCCAGCTTGCGCACGGCCTCGGCACCACGTTCGGCGATGTTGGCGCGTACCTGTGGGGTCAGCTGGGCCAGGGTGGCGCAGGCCACGTCCAGCGCACGCGGATTGCTGGTCATGGTGTTGCCGTAGATGCCCTTGCGGTACAGCTGCGCGGCGTGCTCGGTCACCGCCAGCACCGACAGCGGGTACTGCGCGGCGTTGAGCGCCTTGGAGTAGGTCTCCATGTCCGGCGGGTCAAGCCCTTCGAAGCCCGGGTAGTCGACCACCGACAGCACGCCATGCGCACGCAGGCCGGCCTGGATCGAGTCCAGCAGCAGCAGGCTGCCGTGTGCACGCGTCAGCTCACGGGCAACGGCATAGAACGACGGCGGCACCGAACGGCCCGGGTCACCTTCGCCCATCACCGGTTCGAGGAACACCGCTTCGATGAACCACTGGTTGCGCGCGGCATCCTCGAACACCTTGCGCAGGCCGGCCTCATCGTACGGCGCCACGGTGATCACCGAGTCCTCGCCCCGGTAGCTGGCCAGGTGCTGCATGTAGCTCTTGCGGCTGGAATCCGAATAGAGGGCAGGGCGGTCGGTACGGCCATGGAAGCTGCCCTTGACCACCACGCGCTTGATCGCAGCGCCGGCGTGACGTGCACCCGGATCGGTCTGCAGCTTGGCGTTGACGTCGGCGATGCGCGCGGCCAGGCCGACGGCTTCGGAGCCGGAATTCAGGCACATGAAACGGGCGAACGGGCAGCCGCCACGGCGGTGGCCGATCTCGGCGCGCAGGGCGGTGATGAAGCGCTGCTGCGACAGGCTGGGGGTCATGATGTTGGCCATCACCTGTGGGCGCGCCATGGCTTCCAGCACGGCGTCCGGGGTGTGCCCGAAGCCGAGCATGCCGTAGCCGCCGGCGTCGTACAGCACGGCGCCCTTCAGGGTGACCACCCATGGGCCGCGCGCGGCCAGCGCCACGTAGGGGGTCACCGCGTCATCGGCATAGAAATTGACGAATCCGTCCTGCATCGCGTCGATCTGTGCCTGTTCGTCCTGCGCCAGCAGCGGCCCCAGGTCGGCCTGCACGCGCGCGAATTCCTCGGCGGCGGCGTCCACTGCGGCGATCAGCTGCGGGTGGTTGGCGGACAGGGCGGTCAGGGTGGCATCGTCCAGGCCGGTGGTGAGGCGGGTGCCGGGCTGGTTGCGCAGGGGGGCGAGGCGTTCGATGAAGCTCATTGCAGATCTCCTGAAACAATGGGTCGCACGGGCCATCAAAAGCAAAACGCGCGTCATCACGCGCGCTTGGGGCAGGCTCGTGCAGCGGACTTCCGGTTCGATGCTAGCACTTGTTTTTTTGCGCGATAACCCCGCAGAAACCTGCTGCATAGCAGCATTTTGCGCGACGTTCGCCGCGAAGTGCGCCGGCTCGCAGACGCTGGACGTACAATGCGCGCCATTGTCGACCTGTTGCCGCCCACCGCCTTGAAGAAGTCCGATTTCCATTACGACCTGCCGGCTGAACTGATCGCGCAGGCTCCCTTGGCCGAACGTTCCGCCAGCCGCCTGCTGGTGGTACCGCCGGCGCCCGGTGCCTTCACCGACCTGCAGGTGCGCGACCTGCCGTCGCTGCTGCAGCCGGGCGACCTGCTGGTGTTCAACGACACCCGGGTGATTCCGGCGCGCCTGTTCGGGCAGAAGGCCAGCGGCGGCCGCGTGGAGATCCTGATCGAGCGCCTGCTCGGCGCTCAGCAGGCGCGTGCGCAGGTCGGCGCCAGCAAGTCGCCGAAGGCCGGCAGCCGCATCGCGCTGGATGCCGGTGGCGAAGCCGAGGTGCTGGGCCGCGATGGCGAGTTCTACGTGCTGCAGTTCCATGTGCCGGAATCGCTGGAACAGTGGCTGCTGCACGCCGGCCGCCTGCCGCTGCCGCCCTACATCCAGCGCGAACCGGGCGTGGACGACCGCGAGCGCTACCAGACCGTGTTCGCGCGCGAAGTGGGCGCGGTGGCGGCGCCGACCGCCGGCCTGCATTTCGACGAGCCACTGCTGGCGGCGCTGAAGGACAAGGGCGTGGAGTTCGGCCACGTCACCCTGCACGTGGGCGCGGGCACCTTCCAGCCGGTACGCGCCGATGACCTGAAGGACCACGTGATGCACCGCGAGTGGCTGAACGTCGGCGCCGAACTGGTGCAGCAGGTGCGGCGCACGCGCGCCGCCGGCGGTCGGGTGATCGGCGTCGGCACCACCGTGGTCCGCGCGCTGGAAAGCGCGATGCGCGATGGCGAACTGCTGCCGTTCGCCGGCGAGACCCAGATCTTCATCACCCCGGGCTACAGCATACGCAGCGTCGACGCGATGGTGACCAATTTCCACCTGCCCGAAAGCACGCTGCTGATGATGATCTCGGCGTTTGCAGGCAAGGACCGCGTGTTCGAGGCCTACCGGCACGCGATCGAGCAGCGCTACCGCTTCTTCAGCTACGGCGACGCGATGCTGCTGTTCCCGCAGGCGGAGTAGGGGCTGACCTCTGCTTGCTTGTGGTGGGTGCGCACCGTTGGTGCGCACTTGCAGGTGCCTGGAGACCAGGAAAGCCACGCATGGCGTGGCTCTACTGCCGTGCCGTTCAGGCCTGAATGGGCGGTCGAGCCGGTTTTGGGAGACAATGAGCAACTATTTGCCCGAATGACCGCTCCATGTCCCGACTGCAGTTCCAGCTCCAGACCCGCGACGGCCGTGCCCGCCGTGGCCGCCTGACCTTCCCGCGTGGCACGGTGGAAACGCCGGCCTTCATGCCGGTGGGGACCTATGGCTCGGTCAAGGGCATCCTGCCGGACCAGGTGCGGGCGCTGGGCGCCGAGATCATCCTCGGCAACACCTTCCACCTGTACCTGCGCCCGGGCCTGGACATCATCGCCGACCACGGCGGGCTGCACGGCTTCTGCCGCTGGGATGGCCCGATCCTGACCGACTCCGGTGGTTTCCAGGTGTTCTCGCTGGCCCATCGACGCAAGATCACCGAGCAGGGCGTGACCTTTGCCTCGCCCACCGACGGCGCCCGCGTGTTCCTCGGTCCCGAGGAGAGCATGAAGATCCAGAAGGTGCTCGATTCGGACATCGTGATGATCTTTGACGAGTGCACCCCGTACCCCGCCACCGAAGACGTTGCCCGCCGTTCCATGGAGCTGAGCCTGCGCTGGGCCCAGCGCAGCCGCAACGCGCATGACGAGCTGGGCAACGACGCGGCCTTGTTCGGCATCGTCCAGGGGGGCGTGCACACCGACCTGCGCAGCCGCTCGGCCGACGCCCTGCAGGCGATCGGCTTCGACGGCTACGCCATCGGCGGCCTGGCCGTGGGCGAGCCGGAGCACGAGCGCAATGCCATGCTCGACCACCTGGATCCGGAGCTGCCGGGCGACCGGCCGCGTTACCTGATGGGCGTGGGCCGGCCGGAGGACCTGGTCGAGGGCGTGGCGCGCGGCGTGGACATGTTCGACTGCGTGATGCCGACCCGTAATGCGCGCAACGGCCACTATTTCACCTCGTTCGGCACCGTTCGCATCCGCAATTCCCAGTACGCGCGGGACATGGACCCGATCGAGCCGGGCTGCGGCTGCGTGGCCTGCACCGGCGGTTACACCCGGTCCTACCTGCGCCACCTGGACCGCTGCAACGAGATGCTGGCGCCGATGCTGGGCACCCTGCACAACCTGTTCTATTACGAAAAGCTCATGGCCGACATCCGTGCCGCGATCGAGGCGGGAACCTTCCTGGCCTTCCGCGAGTCCTTCTACGCGGCACGCGGAGCGGTGGCCCCGCCGCTGTAACCCCGACGCCCCCCCCCTGCCGAACGGCCCAAGGACGAACGCCCGGGGCCGTGGCATACTTCAAGGCTGACCCAGATCCGCGGTCGACACCCCCGCCCCCTCAAGGGACGGGAGCGCCGCCCAACCAAAGGACCAACGATGAACCTGCTTGCTCTCCTGATTCCCGCCGCCCACGCCCAGGCCGCCGGCGGCCAACCGCAGGGCATGGGCCTGACCACGCTGCTGTTCCCGATCATCCTGATCGCCATCATGTACTTCCTGATGATCCGCCCGCAGATGAAGCGGCAGAAGGAGCACAAGGCCATGCTGGAGAAGATCAAGCGCGGCGATGAAGTGCTGACCAACGGCGGCATCGCCGGCAAGGTCACCGACATTGGCGACCACTTCATCACCGTCGAAGTGGCCGACAACGTGCGCATCCGCGTGCAGAAGGGCGCTGTCGGCAGCGTGCTGCCGACCGGCACCCTGGATTCGGCCAAGTAAGCCACTCCCTTTCCGAAGCACAACCGCGGCGCCGGGGATGGCGCCGCGCGGGACCCAAGCAATGCTCGAATTTCCACGCTGGAAGTACGTCGTCATCCTGATCGTACTGGCGCTCAGCGCGCTGTATGCGCTGCCCAACATCTACCAGAAGGACCCGGCCATCCAGATCACCGCCAACCGTGGCGGGCAGATCGACGATGCACTGCGCGACCGTGTGCTGGCCGACCTGAAAAAGGCCGGCATCGCCACCATCGGTGCCGAAAAGGAAGGGGAAAGCCTGATCGTCCGCCTGTCGGACCTGAAGTCGCAGTCCGCTGCCAGCGACGTCCTGCGTGACACCGTCGGCGAGAAGTACACCGTGGCGCTGAACCTGGCTTCGACCGTGCCCGACTGGCTGGCCAACCTCGGCGGTCGCCCGATGGTGCTGGGCCTGGACCTGCAGGGCGGCGTGCATTTCGTGCTGCAGGTCGACCAGAAGGCTGCCCTCGACAAGCGCCTGGATGCCTATACCGAAGACGTGCGCAGCACCCTGCGTGACGCGCGCATCGCCTACCAGTCGGTGGAACGCCGCGCCGATAACAGCATCGTGGCCAACCTGAGCCCATCCGCCGGCGATGACGCCGCGCAGCGCGCCCGCGCCGCGCTGGTCAAGGCGCAGCCGACCCTCGGCTATGACGTCAGCGGCAACCGCATCACGGTCACCGTGCCGGAGACCGAGATCACGCAGATCGCCAACGGCGCCATCGAGCAGAACATCAACACCCTGCGCAACCGCGTGAACCAGCTCGGCGTGGCCGAGCCGATCATCCAGCGCCAGGGTGCCGACCGTGTGGTCGTGCAGCTGCCGGGCGTGCAGGACACCGCCGAAGCCAAGCGCATGATCGGTGCCACCGCCACCCTGGAGTACCGTGCGGTGGTTGAAGGCAATGCGCAGGACGCCATCAACTCCGGCCGCATTCCGCCGGAAGCGAAGGTCTACCAGCAGCGTGACGGCCGCGGCCCGATCCTGCTGAACAAGCGCGTGATCGTCACCGGCGACCAGATGGTCGGTGCGCAGGCGGTGACCGATTCGAACAGCGGCTCGCCGGCCGTCAGCGTGACGCTGAACAACGTCGGTGGCCAGCGCATGTTCGACTTCACCAGCGCCAACGTGAACAAGCCGATGGCGGTGGTCTACACCGAGCGCGTGCCAACCGTAACCGTCGTCGACGGCCAGGAAGTGCGTGGCTTCAAGGTCAACGAGGAAGTGATCTCGGTGGCCAACATCAACGGCGTGTTCGGCAAGAACTTCCAGACCACCGGCCTGCAGAAGAAGGAAGCCGAAGACCTGGCCAAGCTGCTGAAGTCGGGTTCGCTGGCTGCGCCGATGGACTTCGTCGAGGAGCGCGTGGTCGGCCCGAGCCTCGGCGCCGAGAACGTCAAGAACGGCATGCGCGCGGTGGTGTTCGCGTTCCTGTTCACCCTGGTGTTCTTCAGCGTGTACTACCGCATGTTCGGTGTGATCACCTCGGCAGCGATGCTGTTCAACCTGCTGATCGTAGTGGCGGTGATGTCGCTGTTCGGTGCCACCATGACCCTGCCGGGCTTTGCCGGCCTGGCGTTGTCGGTCGGCCTGTCGGTGGACGCCAACGTGCTGATCAACGAGCGTATCCGTGAAGAGCTGCGAGCCGGCGTGCCGGGCAAGACGGCGATCGTGACCGGTTACGAGCGTGCCTCGGGCACCATCCTCGACGCCAACCTGACCGGCCTGATCGTCGGTGTGGCGCTGTTTGCATTCGGTACCGGTCCGCTGAAGGGCTTCGCGCTGACCATGATCATCGGTATTTTCGCCTCCATGTTCACCGCGATCACCGTGTCGCGTGCGCTGGCGACGCTGATCTACGGCCGCCGCAAGAAGCTCCAGAACGTGGCCATCTGACGGGACGACACGCACAATGAAACTGTTTCCGCTGCACATCCTCCCGAACGACACCAAGATCGACTTCATGCGCTGGCGCCATGTCGCCATGGCAGTCACCATCGTGGTGTTCCTGGCCTCGGTCGCCATCATCGGCATCAAAGGCTTCAACTACGCACTGGACTTCACCGGCGGCACCCTGATCGAAGCCCGCTTCGACAAGGCGGTGGATGTTGAGCAGGTCCGCACCAAGCTCGAGCAGAGTGGCTTCGAAGGCGCCCAGGTGCAGAGCGTCGGTGGCAACACCGACCTGCTGATCCGCCTGGCCCCGCACGGCGAGCATGCTCCGGGTACCGGCGATGCCGCCCACGAGGACAAGGCCACGGCCGCTGCCGTGGTGAAGGCGTTGTCCACTGCCGACAATCAGGCCACCGTGCTCCGCAACGAGTTCGTGGGCCCGCAGATCGGCAAGGACCTGGCGATGAATGGCCTGTATGCCACCATCTTCATGCTGGCCGGCTTCCTGATCTACATCGCGGTGCGCTTCGAGTGGAAGTTCGCGGTCACCGCCAGCATCGTGGCGATGTTCGATCTGATCGTGACGGTGGCTTACGTGTCGCTGCTGGGCCGTGAGTTCGACCTGACCGTGCTGGCCGGCCTGCTGTCGGTGATGGGCTTTGCGATCAACGACATCATCGTGGTGTTCGATCGCGTCCGCGAGAACTTCCGCAGCCTGCGCGTGGATTCGATGGAAGTGCTGAACCGTTCAATCAACCAGACGCTGTCGCGTACGGTGATCACTGCCGTGATGTTCTTCCTGTCGGCGCTTGCCCTGTACCTGTACGGTGGCAGCTCGATGGAAGGGCTGGCCGAGACGCACATGATCGGCGCGGTGATCGTGGTGCTGTCCTCGATCCTGGTGGCGGTGCCGATGCTGACGATTGGTGTGCTGCGCGTGAGCAAGCAGGACCTGCTGCCGAAGGCGAAGGACGTCGAGGCCCTGGCCCGTCGCCCGTAAGCGTTCGCGCTGCACGCAACACACAGAGAACCCCGCGCAAGCGGGGTTTTTGTTTGCAGGGCTTGCAGCCCTGCACCCGCGGTAGTGCCGGCCGCTGGCCGGCAACAGCAACAGCGTGTATTCCGTGGGTGGGCGGGACGGTGTCGGAGTGCGGGGACGCCGCAAGTACGTCCGTGTAGGCTTGGCAGCCGCATCCATGCGGCTGACACCCCGCACTCCGACACCGCCCCACCTCTGACAGATTCCGGCGGCTGTTGGTAGGTGTCGACCTTGGTCGACACATCTGTCAGATATCGAATGAGTCATCCACGCATGGCGTGGATCTACTGTGTCGACCAAGGTTGACACCCACCAGAACAGAAGGCCGTTCCGACAGATCGCAGAGAACTGTCGAAGGCGGGGCGGGTCCGGTTGAGGGGGGCGTGAGCCGCATGGGCCCGAGGCATGCCTCGGGCGGGTTGGGCAGGACGCCCAACCCCGGTCTTGCCGTGTGCGCAGGACAGCGCACACGAGCAAGCGGCGACCGAGCTTACATGGGTGAGGGCGCTTTGCTTGCGAAGCACTGCTTCGCAAGCGCCCGAACGCACAGCCGCCAGCGGCTGGGCCGGGCCCCGGAGGGGGACTTGCAGCGTCCCCCTCAACCGGACCCACCCCGCCCACCCCCAGGAACCCAGCTTTTGACGTTGCTCTGGCTCTGGCCGTTGCTCAGGCCTCTGCGGGTGCAGGGTGCAACCCTGCAAAAGAAACACCACCCTACGCCAGCGTCGGTTGTGCAATCTTCCCCCGCGCACTACGATCCTGCGGTTCGCGCGCGTGCGCGCCCGTACTCCTGCTGAGCGCCCCGTGCGCCGCATCTGCCAACCCGAGGTATCCATGGTCATCAAACCGCGCGTCCGCGGCTTCATCTGCGTCACCACCCACCCGACCGGCTGCGAGGCCGCGGTCAAGCAGCAGATCGACTACATCCGTGCGCGCCCGCCGATCCAGAACGGTCCCAAGCGTGTGCTGGTGATCGGCGCCTCCACCGGCTACGGCCTGGCCGCACGCATCACCGCTGCCTTCGGCAGTGGCGCTGCCACCCTCGGTATCTTCTTCGAACGACCGGGCAGTGAAACCAAGCCGGGTACCGCGGGCTGGTACAACTCGGCCGCGTTCCACAAGTACGCCGACGAAGCCGGCCTGTATGCCAAGAGCATCAATGGCGATGCCTTCTCCGATGAAGTGAAGGCGAAGACCATCGAAATGATCAAGGCCGATCTGGGCCAGGTCGACCAGGTTGTCTACAGCCTGGCCGCGCCGCGCCGCAAGCACCCGAAGACCGGCGAGATCATCAGCTCCACGCTGAAGCCGATCGGCGAGCCGATCACCCTGCGCGGGCTGGATACCGACAAGGAAGTGATCACCGAAACCACCCTGCAGCCGGCCACCCCGGAAGAAATCGCCGGCACCGTCGCGGTGATGGGCGGCGAGGACTGGCAGATGTGGATCGATGCACTGGCCGATGCCGGCGTGCTGGCCAATGGTTGTACCACCACGGCCTTCACCTACGTGGGCGAAGAGATCACCCAGGCGATCTACTGGAATGGCTCGATCGGCGCGGCCAAGAAGGACCTGGACACCAAGGTGCTGGGCCTGCGCGAAAAGCTGGCGAAAATCGGCGGCGACGCGCGCGTGTCGGTGCTGAAGGCCGTGGTGACCCAGGCCAGCTCGGCCATTCCGACCATGCCGCTGTACCTGTCGCTGCTGTTCAAGGTGATGAAGGAAAAGGGCACTCACGAAGGCTGCATCGAGCAGCTCGACGTGCTGTACGACATCCTTTACGGCGGCAAGGCTGATGGCACGGCGGTTGATCGCCTGCGCCATGACCTGGTCGATGGCGGCGGCCACACCGTCGCGCTGGTCGATGAGGAAGGCCGCCTGCGTGCGGACTACAAGGAAATGGCCGCAGACGTGCAGGGCAAGGTGGTCGCGCTGTGGCCGCAGGTGACCAACGAGAACCTGTACGAAATCAGCGACCTGGCCGGCTACAAGGCCGACTTCCTGCGCCTGTTCGGTTTTGGCGTGGAGGGCGTCGACTACGAGGCCGACGTCAATCCGGACGTGAAGATCGAAAATCTCGTCGACATGACCTGATCAAGCAGAAGGCCGGCGAAAGCCGGCCTTCTGGTTTGTGTAGAGCCGAGCCATGCTCGGCTGCTCTTCGCTTGAGTCCCGCAGCCGAGCATGGCTCGGCTACAGAGAGGCATCACCCGAATTCGAAGCCCATCTCCGGCAGCGCCGGGCCGACGAAATCGCCCTGCACGTAATCCACGCCGGCACTGAACAGCAGCGTCATCGAGTTGGCATCGCTGACGAATTCGGCAATGGTGCAGATGCCCGCTTCCTGAGCACGCGCGGTGATCTGGCTGATGCGGTCGATGTTCTCGCGGGTGGCGGCCAAGTCGCTGGTGAAGCCCCGGTCCAGCTTGAGGAACTGCGGCTGGAAGTGGGCCAGCAGCTGGAACGAGTCCAGCCCGGAACCGAACTGCTCCAGGCCGATGCGGCAGCCCAGTGGCGCCACTTCGGCAAGGAACTGCTGTGCACTGCGCAGGTGGGTGAACACCTTCGCTTCCGGTGCATGCAGCCACAGCCGTTCGCCGGGCACGCCCTGTGCCTGCAGCTCGCGGCGCAGGGTGGCGATCATCTGTGGGTCATCGAACGATTCCGGCGTGACCTTCACCAGCACCTGGGTGGCATGACCCGCACGTGCGCGTTCACCCAGCACCGCGATCGCCTGCGAGACCACCCAGCGGTTGATGTCGGCCAGCAGGCCGTGTTCCTCGGCGATGCCCAGGAACGCGGTCGGGCTCAGCAGCTCGCCATTGTTTTCCAGGCGCAGATAGGCTTCGTACAGCTCCAGTGGTTCGCCCTGCAGGTTCAGCACCGGCTGGTAGTGAAGCTGGAAACCGTCGCCGGCCAGCGCCTCGCGGATGCGCGCCACCCAGCGCTGCACACGCTCTTCCTCGACACGGTCGGCAGCAGCCGGGTCGAAGATGCGGCAGGTGTTACCCAGCTCGGCTGCAGCCTGGGTGCATTCGCTGGCGCGCGCCAGCACCTGGCCGATGCTGGCGATCTTCTCACCGACCTGCACGCCACCGATGCTGACCGTCACCGTGGCCGAGCGTGCGCCGATGCTGAAGACGTGTGCGGCGTAGGCTTCTCGGATGCGCTCGGCCAGCGCCACGGTCTGTGCGTAGGGCCCGGCCTGCAGCACGACGAAATTGTGCTCGCCGAAACGGGCCAGTTGCGCGTCCTCGCCAACCACTTCGGCCAGCAGGGCGGCGAGGGCGCCGATCAGGGTGTCGGCCGAGGCCAGGCCGATATCCGGCAGCAGGCGCGCGTAGTGGTCCGGCTCGATCAGCAGCAGGCCGAACTGGCCCTCGCTGCGCCCGGCCTGGGCCACCGCGCTTTCCAGCTGCAGCATGAAGGTCGGGCGATTGAGCAGGCCGGTGACCTGGTCGCGCTGGCGCAGGTCCTCGACCTCGCGTGCCAGTTCGGGGTCGAACTCCATGCGGCGGCGGAGCACCACCTGCAGGCAGGACTCGCCCTCGTAGGTGGCCGCCGCAAATTCCATCGTCGCCGGGAACGCACTGCCGTCCTGGTGGCGCGCGTCGAGCTGGTACTGGGGCGGCGGCGCCTCGCCACGGCTGAGGCCCTTCAGCAGCTGCTTGAAGCCCTCCACGTGCTGGGCGGCGACCATGTCCAGCAGCGAAATGCCTTCGATGTCGTCGAAATGCTCGTAGCCGAACATCTCCAGGTAGGCGTCGTTGGCGCGGATGTGCATGCCTTCATGCACGTAGGCGATGGGGTCGCGCGAGGAGGCGATCAGCGCGTCGCAGCGGCGCTCGGTCTCGCGCATCTGCGCCTCGATGCGGCGCAGGCCGCGGCGTGCCTGCAGGTCGACCCACTGGTCGCGGACCACGGCGAGCAGGTGCTCGGGGCGCTGGCGCAGGGCGAGGGCACGGATGCCATGGCTGCTGGCCTGCACGAGTTCGTCCTCGTCGATGCGCTCGGCCAGCAGCACCAGCGGGATGTCCTTGCCGCTGGCAGCGATGTGCTGGGCTGCCAGCTGCAGCGGAATGCCCTGCGACGGCGAGGCCAGCACCAGGTCGATGGCCTGGCTGGTCAGCACCTGGGCCAGCTCGGTTGCATCCTGTGGGCGCCACGGGCGTACCGCGATGCCGCTGTTGCGCAGGGTGCTGACGATGGCTTCGGCATTCTCGCCGCTGTCATCGACGATCAGCAGGCGGATGGTGATGTCGTTCGCGTTCTGCATGCACTGCTCCCCAATCTGCGAATCTAGATACACGATGCGCGGCGAACCGTCCATGCGCGTCCCCCTTGCGCGCATGGAACGGCGAAGTGGTTCACACCACGCCGCCCGCTGCGTGCCCGCTTGCCCAGGCCCATTGGAAGTTGTAGCCGCCCAGCCAGCCGGTCACGTCCAGCACCTCGCCAACGAAGTGCAGGCCGGGGACGCGCTTGGATTCCATCGTTGAGGATGACACTTCGGCGGTGTCCACGCCGCCCAGGGTGACCTCGGCGGTGCGGTAGCCTTCGGTGCCGCTGGCCACCAGCGGGAATGCGCCCAGCAGCTGCGCAGCCTGGCGCAGCACCGGCTCGTCCAGCTGGCGCACGGGGCGGTCGGGCAGCCAGTGCTCGCACAGCCGCTGTGCCAGCCGCTTCGGCAGTACCTCGCCCAGCACCGTGCGCAGCTCGGCGGCGGGGCGGTCGCGCTTCATCTGGCGCAGCCACTCGCCCGCATCCTGGCCCGGCAACAGGTCCAGCTCCAGCGCATCGCCGGGCTGCCAGAACGAAGAGATCTGCAGGATGGCCGGGCCGCTCACGCCACGGTGGGTCAGCAGCATGAAGTTCTGGAAGCTCTTGCCGTTGCAGCGCGCCTCGATCGGCAGTGCGACGCCGCTGAGGTCGGCCAGCCGCTCCTGGTGCTTGCCGCTGAGGGTCAGCGGTACCAGCCCGGCGCGGGTCGGCAGCACCTGGTGACCGAACTGGCGGGCCACTTCATAGCCAAAGCCGCTGGCCCCCATGCTGGGAATCGACAGGCCACCGGTGGCAACCACCAGCGAGGCGCAATGGAACAGGCCGTGCGTGGTGTGCACGCGGAAACCATCGCTGCCATGCTCGATGCGCTGCACGCTGCAGTCGGTACGGATCTGTACGCCGGCCGCCTGGCATTCGTCCACCAGCATTTTCACGATCTGCTTGGAGGAGACATCGCAGAACAACTGCCCCAGTTCCTTTTCGTGATAGGCGATGCCGTGCTTGTGCACCAGCTCGATGAAATGCCAGGGTGTGTAGCGGGCCAGCGCCGACTTGCAGAAATGCGGGTTGGCCGACAGGAAGTTGGCCGGTGTGGTGCCGGTGTTGGTGAAGTTGCAGCGGCCACCGCCGGACATCAGGATCTTCTTGCCGACCTTGTTGGCATGGTCGATCACCTGCACCTGGCGGCCGCGCTGGCCGGCAGTGATCGCGGTCATCAGCCCGGCTGCGCCAGCGCCGATGACCACCACGTCACAACGGATCGTGCTCATGCCTTGGCGCGCTTGCGCCAGGTCGGGATCACGTCGAGCTGCATCTGATCGTTGAGCAGCTGCACTTCACCGTCCTGGATCAGCACGCTCCAGCGCATCGCGCGCTGGATCTGCTGGCCCCACAGCTCTACGAAGGCACCGTCGAGGTCGACCACCGAGAGGTTGTCGAAGCGCGCCAGGCCCTTGCTCTGCTTGCCCCACCAGATCTCCGAGGCGTTGCCGCCATAGTTGACCACCTGCACCTGGCGGCTGCGGTTGCTGGCCTTGCGGATGCGCGATTCGTCCGGATGGCCCAGGTCGATCCACTGCAGGATGTCGCCGGTGTAGTCGTGTTCCCAGAGGTCGGGTTCGTCATCGGTGCTCAGGCCGCGGCCGAACTCCAGGCGGTCGCCGGCGTTCAGCGCGAAGGCGAGCAGGCGCACCATCAGGCGCTCGTCGGTCTCGGACGGATGCTGGGCCAGGGTCAGGTTGTGGGTCGCGTAGTAGCCGCGATCCATGTCGCTGATCTGCAGTTCGGCCTTGCGGATGGTGGCGGTAAGAGCCATGGGGGATCCGTGGACTAAAGAGGACAATGATAGAGGTTTGCTCCGGGGGTGTCCGTGGCCGGGCTGTCTGCGCAGCGTCAACGGTGGCACGCTTGCGTTCTTTCCCGTGGCCGGAGTGGACGCCATGACCTTGCCCAGCCGACTGCAGTTGCCGCCCGGGCCCTGGGCCACCCTGCTGGATGGCCTGTGTGCACGTTTCCCGCGCATCGCGCGCGCGCAATGGCAGGATCGCTTCGCGCGTGGCCGTGTGCTGGATGCGCAGGGCAGGGCGCTCACTGCGGACATGCCCTGGCAGGTCGGGCGGGAGATCCAGTACTTCCGCGAGGTGGCCGACGAACCGGTGATTCCCTTTGTCGAGACCATCGTCCATCTGGATGCGCACCTGCTGGTAGCCGACAAGCCGCATTTCCTGCCGGTGACACCTGGGGGTGGGCATGTGCGCGAGACGCTGCTGGCGCGGCTGGTCGCCCGCACCGGCAATGCTGATCTGGTACCGCTGCACCGGCTGGATCGGCTGACGGCCGGGCTGGCGCTGTTCTCGACCCAGCGAGGGTCGCGCGATGCTTACCAGCGCCTGTTCCGTGAGCGGCGCATCGAGAAGACCTATGAGGCCCTGGCACCGTCGCTGCCGGGGCTGGCGTTTCCGTTGCAGCGGGACAGCCGGTTGGTGCCGGGCGAGCCGTTCTTCCGCATGTCCGAAGTGACCGGTCAGCCCAATGCGCGCAGCCGGATCGAGCTGATCGAGGCCGAAGGGGCGATCTGGCGCTACCGGCTGCTGCCGGAGACCGGCCGCAAGCATCAGTTGCGCGTGCACATGGCCATGCTGGGGGCGCCGATCTTGGGTGACGACCTGTACCCTCAGCTTCGGCAACGGCCACTGAATGTGGCCGAGTCACCGCTGCAGCTGCTGGCGCGGGGCCTGGCCTTCGACGACCCGTTGAGTGGCGCACGACGGATGTTCAGCAGCGGCCGCAGCCTGAGCCTTCCGGCATAGGGCGGCCAGGCGCTCAGCGGGCCGGGCGTCGCGCCAGCCAGCGGTCCAGCTCGGCGGCGAACAGCTGCCGGTCGCGGGGTCCCAAGGGCGGCGGTCCGCCGGTCTGGACCCCGGCGCCGCGCAGTTCCTCCATGAAATTGCGCATCGACAGCCGCTCGGCCATGTTGTTCGGGGTGTACAGCTGGCCGCGCGGGTTCAGCGCCACGGCCTTTTTCTCCAGCACCAGCGCAGCCAGTGGGATGTCCTGGGTGACGACCAGGTCTCCGGCGGCGACCCGCTCGACGATGGCGCTGTCGGCCACGTCCAGGCCCTGCGGCACCTGGATCGAGCGCAGCCAGCGTGAGGGCGGGGTGCGGATCCACTGGTTGGCGACCAGGGTCAGTTCGATCCCCACCCGTTCAGCCGCACGAAACAGGATGTCGCGAATGACAGTGGGACAGGCGTCCGCGTCCACCCAGATGCGAGAGGGCGCGTATTCAGCGGGGATTTCAGCTTCAGTCATTTCCCCAGTGTAGGGTAGGAAAAACCTGAATGGGGGCTCGGGGTTAGCCGCGAACGGCTGCCAACCCTTGTCACGCCTAGCGGGTGACCTGTTCCCATGAACGTCGGGACTATCGCTTTTTGCGGAAAACACGCGTATCGTGCGACCCACTGTGTTTGCTAGGGTCACCGTGAATCGTGGCCTGGTGCAGTTGATCTCACGATCCGCTCATCGATCCGCTTTACCAACGCCTGCAACTCAGTCTCGGCCCCGATACCCGGTGGCTGCGATTTTTTTCAACATGTGTTTCAGGAGTTAGTAAAATGTCTGAACGTCAGACCGGCACCGTCAAGTGGTTCAACGACGCCAAGGGCTTCGGCTTCATCACCCCGGAAAGCGGCCCGGACCTGTTCGTGCACTTCCGCGCGATCCAGGGCACCGGCTTCAAGACCCTGCAGGAAGGCCAGAAGGTTACCTTCATCGCCGTCCAGGGTCAGAAGGGTATGCAGGCTGACCAGGTGCAGGCGGTCTAATCCGTCTGCTACCGTTGGGTAGCCAGAGAACGCCGGAAGCGAGAGCTTCCGGCGTTTTTTATTGCCCGCTGTTTTTTGTAGAGTCGAGCCACGCTCGACAGTTCTCAAAGACAGTGGAGCATGGCTCGGCTCTACAAAGGGCATGCAGCCGGCGCGGTAGGATGGAGACCTTCCCGAGGACCGTCCCCATGCGCATCGTTCATCACCTGGAAAACTCCCGTTCCCTGCGCGTGCTGTGGATGCTGGAGGAGCTGGGGCTGGACTACGAACTGCGCCGCTATCCGCGTGATCCGAAGACGCTGCTGGCGCCGCCGGAACTGCGCAACGTGCATCCGCTCGGCAAGTCACCGGTGCTGCAGGATGGCGAGCTGGTACTGGCCGAGTCCGGTGCGATCCTCGACTACCTCGCTGACCGTTACGACACGCAACGCCAGCTGTCGCCGTCACCGATGCCGGCTGACGGGGCCGAACGCATCGCTTACCGCTACTGGCTGCACTACGCCGAAGGCTCGGCGATGCCGCCGCTGCTGCTGACTCTGGTGATGGGCCGCATACGCAACGCGCCGATGCCGTTCTTTGCGCGCCCGATCGCACGCAGCATTGCCGACAAGGCCGAGCGCGGCTTCATCGGCCCGCAGCGGCGGCTGCATCTGGACTGGATGGAGCGCCGTCTGGCTGAAAGCCCGTGGTTTGCCGGTGAGCGCTTCAGTGCGGCCGACATCCAGATGAGCTTCCCGATCCAGGCCGCTGCCGCACGTGGCGATGGGCTCGACGACAAGCCGGCGCTGCGCGGCTTTCTCAAGCGTATTGGTGAGCGCCCGGCCTACCAGCGTGCCGAGGCCCACGGCGGCCACCTGCAGGCGCTCAGCGGCAATTGAGGCGGGCGGCCGTCGCCCCCATCTTCAGCACCATGGATACCGACAGCCTCCGTTTCGACAACCGCCTGCTGCACACCCTGCCGGGCGACCCCGAATCCGGCCCGCGCAGGCGCGAAGTGCTGGGCGCGGCCTGGTCGCCGGTGATGCCGACCCCGGTGGTGGCGCCCACGTTGCTGGCGTGGTCGCCTGAGGTTGCCACGATGCTCGGCTTCGATGCTGCCGAGATCGAGAGCGAAGGCTTCGCCGATGTATTCGGCGGCAACGCGCTGTACGCCGGCATGCAGCCATGGGCCGCCAATTACGGTGGCCATCAGTTCGGCCATTGGGCCGGCCAGCTCGGCGACGGACGTGCGATCTCGCTGGGCGAGCTGGTGGCACCCGATGGCCGCCACTGGGAGCTGCAGCTGAAGGGGGCCGGCCCGACCCCGTACTCGCGCGGTGCCGATGGACGGGCAGTGCTGCGCTCGTCGATCCGCGAGTTCCTGTGCAGCGAAGCGATGCACCACCTGGGCGTGCCGACCACGCGCGCGTTGTCGCTGGTCGGTACCGGCGAGGAGGTGGTGCGCGACATGTTCTATGACGGCCACCCGCGTGCCGAGCCTGGCGCCATCGTGTGCCGGGTCTCGCCGTCGTTCCTGCGTTTCGGTTCGTTTGAGCTGCCGGCCTCGCGTGGCGAGACGGCCTTGCTGCAACAGCTGGTGGACACCTGCATCGCCCGTGATTTCCCCGGGCTGGAGGGGCAGGGCGAGGCACTGTATGGCGACTGGTTCGCGCAGATCGCGGTGCGCACCGCCGAGATGATCGCGCACTGGATGCGTGTCGGCTTCGTGCATGGTGTGATGAACACCGACAACCTGTCCGTGCTCGGTCTCACACTTGATTACGGCCCCTATGGCTGGGTCGAGGATTTCGATCCGGAGTGGACGCCGAACACCACCGACGCCCAGGGGCGCCGCTACCGCTTCGGCACCCAGCCGCAGGTGGCGTACTGGAACCTGAGCCGATTGGCGCAGGCGCTGTCGCCGCTGTTCGCCGATGTCGCACCGCTGCAGGCGGGCCTGGCGGCCTACCAGTCCACCTTCGTGGCCTGCACGCGTCGCGATGCTGCATCGAAGCTGGGGCTGGCTGCTGCCGACGATGACGACCTGCAGCTCTACCAGCGCTGGCAGCAGCTGATGCAGGAGGGCGCCATGGACATGACCCTGGCCTGGCGTGCACTGATGCGCATCGACCCGTCGGCAGCGGACGCTACGGTTCTGGACGCGGTGTACTACGACGAGGCGCGCAAGCATTCGGTGCAGGCGCCGTTGCAGCAATGGCTGCAGGACTACGCAGCGCGCCTGCGTAGCGATCCGCTGTCGGCCCGCGAACGCTTGGCGAAGATGGCAGCGGCCAACCCGCTGTACGTGCTGCGCAACTGGCTGGCCCAGGAGGCGATCGACCGCGCAGAGCAGGGTGACCTCGGCGGTGTGCATGCGCTGCAGGACGTGCTGCGCGACCCATACACCGAACGCCCGGGGCTTGAACACTTCGCCGGCAAGCGCCCGGCGTGGGCCGACAACCGCGCCGGCTGCTCGATGCTGTCCTGCAGTTCCTGAGGGTGGGTTTCGGCAGGGCTGCGCCCTGCACCTGCAGAGGCCAAGTCAACGGCCAGAGCTGGATCCCGTGGCTTGGCGGGGCGGTGTCGGAATGCGAGGGCGCTGCAAGTACGTCCCTGTAAGCTTGGCAGCCGCATCCATGCGGCTGACACCCCGCACTCCGACACCGCCCCACCTCCGACAGATTCCGGCGGCTGTTGGTAGGTGTCGACCTTGGTCGACACGGTAGATCCACGCCATGCGTGGATGCTTTTCGTTCAATTCTCGAAATATTCGATTTCGATTGAGATTCATCCACGCATGGCGTGGATCCACGACAGATCGCAGGACTCTGTCGAAGGCGGGGTGGGTCCGGTGGCGGGAGTGTCCGCGGCATGGATGCCGCGGCCAAGCCCCCATGGACGGGTTACGGCGTCTCCCGCCATCGGATCCACCCCGCCATCCCACAGGAAACCAGCTTCTGCCGTTGCCGTTGCTTGAAGCCTCCGCAGGTGCAGGGCGCAGCCCTGCCGACACCCCCAACAGGCAGCCGGCGCCCGGAACAGGTACCCTATGCCGCCATCAGATAGCCAATGTGACATGACCGACGCCCTCGTCGCTCCGCAGTGGGCCTCCCGCCTGCGCGACATCGCCGACTTCCCCAAGCCCGGTATCCTGTTCAAGGACATCATGCCGCTGCTCGCCCACGGCGAGGACTTCCGCGGCGCGATCACCGCGATGGCCGACCGTTGGCGCGACCAGAAGCTGGACGCGGTGGTCGGCATCGAATCGCGTGGTTTCATCCTCGGCGCCGCGATGGCACTGGAGCTGGGCGTGGGCTTCGTGCCGGTGCGCAAGCCGGGCAAGCTGCCGGGCCAGGTGCTGCGTGAGGAATACACGCTGGAGTACCGCAGCGACTGCATCGAAGTGCACGCCGACGCGTTGCCGTCCGGTGCCCGCGTCGCGATCATCGATGACGTGCTGGCCACCGGCGGCACGCTGGTCGCTGCGTTGTCGCTGGTTCGCCGCCTGGGTGTTGAAGTGGTCGGTGCAGGCGTGCTGGTCGAGCTCGACGGCCTGGGCGGCCGGGCCCGCTGGGAGGCGGGCTTGCCACTGCACACCGAACTGGTGTTCTGATCGAAGGGTGAATGCCAACCAGGGTTGGCATCTACCAGAGCGAAGGGCCGGGAGCCGGTCGTTGCCAACCGTGGTTGGCAACGCGGCTTCAATCACATCATCCGTACGCGGAAACGACGGCCCTTGATCTTGCCGGCTTCCAGCCTGGTGACGGCCTTGTTGGCCTGTTCACGCGCGATCGCCACATAGGAGCGGGTCGGGAAGATCGCGATCTTCCCGATGAACTTGCTCGACAGGCCGGCATCGCCGGTCAGTGCGCCGAGGATGTCGCCCGGGCGCAGCTTGTCGGTCTTGCCGCCGTCGATGCGCAGGGTGCGCATCGCCGCCTGCGGCAACTCGGCCGGGCGCGAGGTCGCCAGTGGCGTCTTCTGCCAATCCAGCGGTTGCCCCATCTGCGCTTCGATGGCTTCGGCGCGGGTCTTTTCGCGGCCAGCCACCAGGCTGATCGCCAGGCCGCTCGCACCGGCACGGCCGGTACGGCCCACGCGGTGCTGGTAGCTCTCCACGTCGGTCGGCAGCTCGTAATTGATCACCGCCGCCAGCTCTTCCACATCGAGGCCGCGTGCAGCCACGTCGCTGGCCACCAGCACGTTGCAGCTGCGGTTGGCCAGCAAAAGCAGCACCTCCTCGCGGTCGCGCTGCTCCATGTCGCCGTGCAGGGCGAGTGCGGAGAAGCCGAACTGCTGCAGCGAGTTGGCCACTTCGTCCACATCCTTGCGGGTGTTGCAGAACACCACCGCCGATTCCGGCGCGTACTTCAGGAGCAGGCCGGCCAGCGCCTTCTGGCGATGCGCCGGTTCCACCTCGCAGAACAGGTGGCGGATGGCCGGTGCCTGGTCGGCGCCTTCCACGGTCACCTCCACCGCGTCGCGCAGCAGGTCACGCGCCATGGCGCGGATGCTGTCGGAGAAGGTGGCGGAGAACAGCAGGCTCTGGCGATCCCTGTGGGTGCGGCCGGCGATCTCGCGGATGGGCTCCTCAAAGCCCATGTCGAGCATGCGGTCGGCCTCGTCCAGCACCAGCGTGCGCACCGCGCCAAGATTCAGCGCGCGCTTGCGTGCCAGCTCCTGCACGCGGCCGGGCGTACCGACCACCACGTGCGGATCGTGGCCTTCCAGCGACGCCAGCTGCGGGCCCAGCGGCACGCCACCCACCAGCAGCAACAGCTTCAGGTTGGGAATGCCGGTGGCCAGCTTGCGGATCTGCTTGCCGACCTGGTCGGCCAGTTCGCGGGTCGGGCACAGGACCAGCGCCTGCACGCGGATCAGGCTGGGGTCGATGGCCTGCAGCAGGCCCAGGCCGAAGGCGGCGGTCTTGCCGCTGCCGGTCGGCGCCTGTGCGATCACATCGCGGCCATCGAGGATGGCCGGCAGGCTCTGCGCCTGCACGGGGGTGAGGGTGGTGTAGCCGAGGGCGTCCAGGCCGGGCTGCAGGGCCGGGCTCAGCGGCAGGGTCGAGAAATCAGTCATGGCGCATTGTACCTGCCTGCGCGGCTGGTCCCGCCTGGTGGGCCCGGGGGCGGATCCCTTTCCTCAGGAACGGGATCTGACCCCAACGGTGCCGTCATCCACGCATGGCGTGGATCTACGGGTGGGCGCCGACCCTGGTCGGTACGCTCCTGCTCAGCCCAGCACCGCCAACACACCCTGGTGGATCGCCAGGCCACCGAACAGCAGCCAGGCGAACAGGATCAGCGCCAGCAGCAGCGGTTTCAGGCCCGCCTGGCGCAGCGCCGAGACGTGGGTGGTCAGGCCCAGCGCGGCCATCGCCATCGCCAACAGCACCGTGTCCAGCTGCACCAGCCCGGCCTGCAGGCCGGCCGGCAGCAGATGCAGCGAGTTGAAACCGGCCACGGCCACGAAACCGAACGCGAACCACGGCACCACGATGCGCGCCTTGCTGCCGTCGGCGCTGGCCTTGCCGCCACGCGCCAGCCACAACGACAACACGACCAGGAACGGCGCCAGCAGCATCACCCGCACCATCTTGGTGATCACCGCGGTATCGGCGGCGGCTTCGCTGACCGCGCGGCCGGCGGCCACCACCTGCGCCACTTCGTGCACAGTCGCACCAGTGAACAGGCCGTACTGCCGCGCGTCCATCGCCAGCCAGCCGTGCGACTGCACCAGCGCGTACAGCGCCGGGTACAGGAACATCGCCAGCGTGCCGAACACCACGACGGTGGAAACCGCGACAGTGACCTGCGCAGCGCGGCCGCGCACCACCGGTTCGGCGGCCATCACCGCTGCCGCACCGCAGATCGCGCTGCCGGCGCCGATCAGCATTGCCGCCTCGCGTTCCATCTTGAACACACGAACGCCCAGCCAGCAGGCCAGGCCGAAGGTGCTGGCGACCACCAGCACGTCCATCAGCACGCCGCTGACGCCGACATGGCCGATGTCCTGGAAGGTCAGGCGCAGGCCGTACAGCACGATGCCGGCGCGCAGCAGCCAGTGCTTGGAGAAACCGACGCCGGCCGCGCTGCTCGGTGCCAGCCGCGGGTAGAGCGTGTTGCCCACCACGATGCCGCCCACGATGGCTACCGTCAGTGCACTCAGACCACGCGCCTGCAGCCAGGAAAGCTCGGCCAGGTACAGCGATACCGCCGCGATCAGGCCCACCAGCAGTAGACCAGGCAGGCGCGGCTGCCAGCGCTGGCGCAGGGCGGGCAGGGACCAGGGGGAGAGGGCGGGGGCGTTCATGGCAGGGCAGGGCTGTGGTGACGAGGCAAGCGTGCGCCTTCGTTCATGACCTGTAAAACGAATACTATGGGTAAAAGCTACCTATAAGATGGGTAATCTGCATGCGCCTGACCCTACGCCAGCTTCAGGTTTTCGTTGCCATCGCCGACCACGGCAGCACCACCGCCGCCGGCCAGGCCATCGCGCTCTCGCAGTCGGCCAGCAGCGCCGCCCTGCAGGAGCTGGAGGCGCACTTCGGCACCCCACTGTTCGACCGCATCGGCCGCCGCCTGGCCCTGAATGGTCATGGCCGCGCGCTGCTGGAGCCGGCGCGCACCCTACTGGTCAACGCCGCCGATCTGGAGCGGCAGCTGGCCGCCGGCGGCGACCCGTCGCAGGGCGCGCCGCTGCGATTGGTGCTGGCCGCCAGTACCACCATCGGCAACTACCTGCTGCCGCAGCGCATCGCTGAACTGCTGCGGCAGGCGCCGCAGGCCGAAGTCGACCTGCGCATCGACAATAGTGCTGGCGTAGTCGGCGCCGTGCAGCGCCTGGACGTCGACGCCGGCCTGATCGAAGGCCCGTGCCATGAGCGCGGTTTGCAGGTCACGGCCTGGCAGCAGGATCCGCTGGTGATCGTCGGCGCCGCCGACGTTCTCCCGCGCTGGTCGCTGGACGAACTGCGCCGCGCCCGCTGGCTGCTGCGCGAACCGGGCTCCGGCACCCGTGAAGCAGTGGAACAGGCCCTGCTGCCGCACCTGCGTGGCTTCGCCCAGACGCTGCAGCTGGGCAATACCGAAGCGATCAAGCAGGCCGCGATCGCCGGCCTCGGCCTGGCCTGCCTCTCGCGTCACGCGCTGGAAGAGCCGCTGGCGCTGGGTCGTCTGCGCGTGCTCGAAACCCCGTTGCCTCCGCTGCAGCGCACGCTGTGGCTGGTACGCCACCCCGGCAAGCAATGGCTGCCGGGGTTGCAGGCGTTGCTGGGGGAGGTGGGGTAGCCGGGATCCATCCGCACAGCGCGAATTCCACGACGGGATCCGCGCCCCGCCGTCCCACAGGAAACCAGCTTTTTGACGTTGCCGTTGAGGCTGCCGGCCAGCGGTCGGCACTACCGCGGGTGCCGGGTGCAACCCGGCCGACGCCCCCAACCCGTACAATATCCGGATGCCTCTGATTACTCTGCAGAACGTCGACTTCAGCGTCGGCGGCCCGTTGTTGCTGGAAAAGGCCGAACTGTCGATCGAGCCGGGTGAACGCATCGCCCTGATCGGCCGCAACGGCGCCGGCAAATCCACCTTGCTCAAGCTGCTGTCCGGCGACCACAAGCCCGATGACGGCGAAGTCCGCGTGCAGCAGGGCGTGCGCGTCACCCGCCTGGAGCAGGAAGTGCCACATGGCGCCGCCGGCTCGGTGTTTGACGTCGTCGCCGATGGCCTCGGTGAACTGGGCCAGTGGCTGGCCGAATTCCATCACCTCAGCCACGCCGAAGTATTTGATGGCGAAGCCCTGGGCAACGTGCAGGCCAAGATCGACGCCGCCAACGGCTGGGGCCTCGATCAGCGCGTCAGCGAAACCCTGACCAAGCTCGACCTGGACGGCGAGGCCGAGTTCGGCCGCTTGTCCGGCGGCATGAAGCGCCGCGTGCTGCTCGCCCGTGCGCTGGTGTCCAGCCCCGACGTGCTGCTGCTGGACGAACCGACCAACCACCTCGATATCGAAGCCATCGACTGGCTCGAAGCGTTCCTGAAGGGTTGGAGCGGCAGCGTGGTGTTCGTTACCCATGACCGCCGCTTCCTGCGCGCACTGGCCACCCGCATCGTCGAGATCGACCGTGGCCAGGTCACCAGCTGGCCGGGCGACTGGGCCAACTACGAGCGTCGCCGGGAGGAACGCCTCAACGCGCAGGCGCAGGAAAACGCGCGCTTCGACAAGCTGCTGGCGCAGGAAGAAGTCTGGATCCGCCAAGGCATCAAGGCGCGCCGCACCCGCGATGAGGGCCGCGTGCGCCGCCTGAAGGCGATGCGCGTGGAGCGTTCGCAGCGCCGTGATCTCAGCGGCAACGTCAAGATGGAAGCCGCACAGGGCATCAGCTCTGGCAAGAAGGTCATCGACGTCAAGGATATTTCGTTCGCCTTCGGTGAGCGCACCATGGTCCGCGACTTCACCACCACCATCATGCGCGGCGACCGCATCGGCCTGATCGGCCCCAACGGCAGCGGCAAGACGACGCTGCTGAAGCTGCTGCTGGGCGAGCTGCAGCCGGCCAAGGGCGAAGTCAACGCCGGCACCAACCTGCAGATCGCCTATTTCGACCAGTACCGTGCGGTGCTGCGCGAAGACTGGAGCGCGATCGAGAACGTGGCCGAAGGCCGCGATTTCCTCGAGTTCAACGGCAAGCGCAAGCACGTGCATGCCTACCTGCAGGACTTCATGTTCACCCCGGAACGCGCGCGTGCGCCGATCACCCGCCTGTCCGGTGGCGAGCGCAACCGCCTGCTGCTGGCCAAGCTGTTCGCGCAGCCGTCCAACCTGCTGGTGATGGACGAACCGACCAACGACCTGGACGTGGAAACCCTGGAGCTGCTGGAAGAGCTGCTGGGCGAGTACACCGGCACCCTGCTGCTGGTCAGCCATGACCGTGACTTCATCGACAACGTGGTGACCTCCACGCTGGTGATGGAAGGCGACGGCGTGATCGGCGAGTACGTCGGTGGCTACAGCGACTGGCAGCGTTATGCGGCCAGCGTGGCAGCGCCTGCCGCGACCCCCGCCGCCAAGCCGGCAGCCGCAGCACCTGCCGCGCCGGCTGCTGCCACCCCGGCTGCGCCCAAGCGCAAGCTGGCCTACAAGGAAGCGCGCGAGCTGGAGCAGCTGCCGAAGACCATCGAGAAGCTGGAAAGCGATGTCGAAGGGCTGACCTCGGCGATGAACGATCCGTCGTTCTACACCCGCAGCAGTGCCGAAGTGACCGCGCACACCCAGCAGCTGGCCAAGGTGCAGGCCGAGCTGGATGCCGCGTACGCGCGCTGGGAAGAGCTGGAAGGCTGAGCGGCTACCACGGCCGTCTCGCCCTGCGGGCGGCTGTGGTTTTTGATCTGATTCCGCCTTGAAGCGAGCCGAGCACCGCAGGTCCGGCGAGGGCGAAGAGGCGCGGGTGTCTGAGCGCAGCGAGTTCCCGCGCCGTCCCTCGGTGGACCGAGGAGCGCAGGGTACCGGTGCGTAGCATCGGCTCGCGGACGGCGGAGCGTTTCTTTTGGTTACTTTTCTTTGCGAGCACCGCACTGCAGGAGCAGAGCGGAACGGCATAGCCGGCCCGCAGGGTGACGCACAAGGATGTGCGTCATCAAGAAAAGTAACGCCCATGAACGCATCAGATTGCAGCAGTCATGATCCGCGCAGAGCGGTCATTTGACCCCGTGCAGATCCCGCAACTGGCTCGGCCGGCTGCCGAAATACGCCGCCAGATCGGCGATGTCCTGATCGCTCAGGTCCTTCGCCTGCGGCGTCATCAGCGCATGCTGGCGGTCGCCGGCGCGGTAGGCCTGCAGCGCATGCGCCAGATAGTCGCCGTACTGGCCACCCAGTTTCGGATAGGTCGGATCGATCGGCGCATTGCCGTCGGCCCCATGGCAGTCGATGCAGCTCTGGTTGGTGGCCTTGCCCTTCACCTTGGCGCGGGCTTCACCGGCGGCCTCGCGGCCTGCCGGCAGGCCAGCGGAGGACGAAGAACCGTGTTCGCCGCTGGCATGGCCCGGGTCGGCGGCGGATTTCTCGCTGTTTTCCACCTGCGACTGCGAACAGGCCGCCAGCAGCAGGGCAACGGACAGGGCGATGGCGTGACGCATCGGATGCGCGGCTTTCGACATGGGCGGGCCTTACTTGACGGTGGACAGGTAAACAGAGAGATCGGCGATCTCCTGTTCGCTGAAACTCATCGACTGTGCCTGCATCGTCGGATGCCGGCGCTTGCCCTGGCGGTACTCGGTCAGGGCCTGGGCCAGGTACTGCTGGGTCTGGCCGCCGATCTTCGGCACCCGGTAGCTGGGGTAGGCGTTCTTGTAGCCGGTGATGCCGTGGCACCCCTGGCAGGTGTAGGCCAGGACACGGCCATTGTCGAAGTTGCCGGTGGGCGTGGCAGGCGCCGGCGCGGCGGCAGGCGCCGGGGCGGGTGTGGCAGGAGCGGGAGCGGGCTGTGCGGCGGCCCCAAGGGGCAGGAGGACGGCCAGAGCGAGACAAGCGGCGAGCGGCTGCGGGCGCATGGTGTCGTTTCCGGGGATTCGGGTCTGGTCGTTCCGGCGTGGGGTACGGAACGACCCGAGTATAGCCTCAGGTTTCATCTAGCTGAAATGGGGGCGGGCCGACCAGCGGCGTGAAGACACCATGACCTTTGGGATATGGTGTTGCCGTGAAGTGGTGCATTACTTTGCTACCACACCTGTCCACGCATCCTCCAGGGACCCGACGATGTCGCACCCAACCTTCCTGTCCGGCCGTCGCAGCGGAATCTGCGCTGCCGCACTGCTGATCTCCACCTCCCTGCTGCTGGGCGGTTGCGCCGCAGGGCCCAATTCCGAAGCCAAGGCTGCCGAGACCAAGGAGGAGAAAAAGGTCGACGCCGTCCCGGTCGAAGTGGCGGTGGCCAGCCATCGTGCCGTCGCGGCCAGCTACACCGGTACCGCTGCACTGGAGCCACGCGCCGAGTCGCAGGTGGTCGCCAAGACCTCCGGCGTAGCCCTGGCGGTGCTGGTCGAGGAAGGGCAGCGGGTCACCGCCGGCCAGCCGCTGGTGCGGCTGGACCCGGATCGTGCACGCCTGGCCGTGGCGCAGAGCGAAGCGCAGATGCGCAAGCTGGAAAACAACTACCAGCGCGCACAGAAGCTGGTCGGCCAGCAGATGGTCAGCGCCGCCGATGTCGACCAGCTGCGCTACGACCTGGAGAACGTCCGTGCGCAGTACCGCCTGGCCACGCTGGAGCTGTCCTACACCACGGTCGTGGCACCGATCTCGGGTGTGATCGCCTCACGCTCGATCAAGACCGGCAACTTCGTGCAGATCAATACACCGATCTTCCGCATCGTCGACAACTCGCGGCTGGAGGCCACCCTCAACGTACCCGAACGTGAGCTGGCCACCCTGCGTGCCGGCCAGCCGGTGACGCTGGCGGCCGACGCACTTCCGGGCCAGAGCTTCACCGGCACCGTTGACCGCATCGCGCCGGTGGTGGACTCGGGCAGCGGCACGTTTCGCGTGGTCAGTGCCTTCGATGGCGCCGCCCACGCGCTGCAGCCCGGCATGTTCGGCCGCATCCGCATCGATTACGACCAGCGTGCCGATGCGCTGGTGGTGCCGCGCCTGGCGTTGCTCGATGACGGTGAACCTGCGGTGTTCCGCGTGCGCGAAGGCAAGGTCGCACGCGTTCCGGTCAAGCTGGGTTACGCCGAGGGCCCGTGGGTGGAGATCCGTGATGGCCTGGCGGCCGGTGATCAGGTGGTCACCGCCGGCAAGGTCGCCCTGCGCGACGGCACCACGGTGCAGGTGATTGCCGATCCGAAGGCGAAGGCGGTCGCGGCGGCCGCCAAGCCCGCAGACAAGGCCGGGAGCAAGCAATGACTGCCCCGGGCCTCGACCACGGTGCCTCGCCGGCGAGCGACGGCGCCGCCGCCGGCATGCGCGGCGGCCTGGTGGAATTCGCCACGCGCCGCCGCGTGACCATCGCCATGTGCACGGTCACCCTGCTGCTGTTCGGCCTGATCGCGCTCGGCAACCTCAAGGTCAACCTGCTGCCCGACCTGAGCTACCCGACGCTGACCGTGCGCACCGAATACACCGGTGCGGCGCCGACCGAAATCGAAACCCTGATCACCCAGCCGGTTGAAGAAGCGGTGGGCGTGGTCAAGAACCTGCGCAAGCTGAAGTCGGTCTCGCGCACCGGCCAGAGCGATGTGGTGCTGGAGTTCGCCTGGGGCACCAACATGGACCAGGCCAGCCTGGAGGTGCGCGACAAGATGGAAGCGCTGAACCTGCCACTGGAGGCCAAGGCTCCGGTGCTGCTGCGCTTCAATCCGTCCACCGAGCCGATCATGCGCTTGGTGCTGTCGAACAAGACGGCGCCGACCAGCGATGCCGATGCGGTCCGCGAGCTGACCGGCCTGCGCCGCTATGCCGATGAAGACCTGAAGAAGAAGCTGGAGCCGGTCACCGGCGTGGCAGCAGTGAAGGTGGGCGGTGGCCTGGAAGACGAGATCCAGGTCGACATCGACCAGCAGAAGCTGGCGCAGCTGAACCTGCCGATCGACACCGTCATCAAGCGTCTCAAGGACGAGAACATCAACATCTCCGGCGGCCGCCTGGAAGAGGGCTCCCAGCGCTTCCTGGTGCGTACCGTCAACCAGTTCGCTGACCTCGAGGAAATCCGCAACCTGCTGGTCACCACCCAGGCCGCCAACGGCAGCGCAGCGGATTCGGCGCTGCAGCAGATGTTCAACATCGCCGCGTCGACCGGTTCGGCGGCAGCCATCGCGGCGGCGTCGGCGGCACAGAGCGCATCATCCGGCGGCGGCTCCAGCGTGGTCGCCAACGGCGTGCCGGTGCGCCTGAAGGACGTGGCCACCGTGCGCCAGGGCTACAAGGAGCGCGAAGCGATCATCCGCCTGGGCGGCAAGGAGGCGGTCGAGCTGGCCATCTACAAGGAAGGTGATGCCAACACCGTGTCGACCGCCGAAGCGCTGCGCAAGCGCCTGGAGCAGATCAAGGGCACGTTCCCGTCCGATGTCGAGCTGACCACCATCGAGGACCAGTCGCGCTTCATCGAGCACGCCATCGCCGACGTCAAGAAGGATGCGGTGATCGGTGGCCTGCTGGCGATCCTGATCATCTTCCTGTTCCTGCGCGATGGCTGGAGCACGTTCGTGATCAGCCTGTCGTTGCCGGTCTCGATCATCGCCACGTTCTTCTTCATGGGCCAGCTCGGCCTGAGTCTGAACGTGATGTCGCTGGGCGGCCTGGCCTTGGCCACCGGCCTGGTGGTGGATGACTCGATCGTGGTGCTGGAGAGCATCGCCAAGGCCCGCGAGCGTGGCCTGGGCATCCTGCAGGCGGCCATTGCCGGCACCCGCGAAGTGAGCATGGCGGTGGTTGCCTCGACCCTGACCACCATCGCCGTGTTCCTGCCGCTGGTGTTCGTCGACGGGATTGCCGGACAGCTGTTCCGCGACCAGGCGCTGACCGTGGCGATCGCCATTGCGATCTCGCTGCTGGTGTCGATGACCCTGATCCCGATGCTGAGCTCGCTGAAGGGGCGGCCACCGCTGGCGTTCCCGGAAGAGGCGCCGAACGCAGCATGGCAGCCGCAGAAGCGCTGGCAGAAGCCGGTCGCGCTGGGCCGCCGTGGCGTGGTTGCCAGCGTGCGCTGGAGCTTCTATGCGCTGGCCTGGCTTGTCGTGCGCGTGTGGCGTGGCGTGGTGGCAGTGGTCGGCCCGGTGATGCGCAAGGCCAGTGATCTGGCGATGAAGCCCTATGCAGGCGCCGAGCGAGGCTACCTGCGCCTGCTGCCGAGTGCGCTGGCGCATCCCGGCAAGGTGCTGGGCGTGGCAGCCATCATCTTCGTGGCGACCATGGCGCTGGTACCGATGCTTGGCGCGGACCTGATTCCGCAGCTGGCGCAGGACCGGTTCGAAATGACGGTGAAGCTGCCGGCCGGCACGCCGCTGAAGCAGACCGATGCGCTGGTGCGCGAGCTGCAGCTGGCGCACGGCAAGGGGGAGGGCGTGGCCTCGCTGTATGGCGTCAGTGGCAGCGGCACCCGGCTGGATGCCAGTCCGACCGAAAGCGGTGAGAACATCGGCAAGCTGACTGTGGTGATGGAAGGTGGTGGCAACGCGCGCACCGAAGCAGCAATCACCGAGCGCCTGCGCGGCACCATGAGCCAGCACCCGGGCGCCCAGGTCGACTTCGCGCGGCCGGCATTGTTCAGCTTCTCCACGCCGTTGGAAATCGAACTGCGCGGGCAGGACATGGCCACCCTGGAAGTGGCCGGGCAACGCCTGGCGGCGATGCTGCGCGGCAATGCGCACTACGCCGACGTGAAATCGACGGTGGAAGAGGGCTTCCCGGAAATCCAGATCCGCTTCGACCAGGAGCGCGCGGGTGCGCTGGGCCTGACCACCCGCCAGATCGCCGACGTGGTGGTGAAGAAGGTGCGCGGCGACGTCGCCACCCGCTACAGCTTCCGAGATCGCAAGATCGACGTGCTGGTGCGTGCCCAGGAAGGTGACCGCGCCAGCGTCGAGAGCATCCGCCGTCTGATCGTCAATCCGGGCAGCACCCGCCCGGTCACCTTGGACGCGGTGGCCGACGTGGTCGCCACCACCGGCCCCAGCGAGATCCATCGTGCCGACCAGACCCGGGTGGCGGTGGTATCGGCCAACCTGCGCGACATCGACCTTGGCGCCGCCATGCGCGAAGTGCAGCAGATGGTGGCCGAGCAGCCGCTGGGCGCGGGCGTTGGCCTGCACATCGGTGGCCAGGGCGAGGAGCTGGCGCAGGCGGCGAAGTCGCTGATCTTCGCCTTTGGACTGGCGATCTTCCTGGTCTACCTGGTGATGGCCTCGCAGTTCGAGTCGCTGCTGCACCCGTTCGTGATCCTGTTCACCATCCCGCTGGCGCTGGTCGGCGCGATCCTGGCGCTGATGCTGACCGGCAAGCCCATCTCGGTGGTGGTGTTCATCGGCCTGATCCTGCTGGTCGGCCTGGTCACCAAGAACGCGATCATCCTGATCGACAAGGTCAACCAGCTGCGCGAAGCCGGCGTGGCCAAGCATGAGGCGCTGGTGGAAGGTGCGCGCTCGCGCCTGCGCCCGATCATCATGACCACGCTGTGCACGCTGTTCGGCTTCCTGCCGCTGGCGGTGGCGATGGGCGAGGGCGCCGAAGTGCGTGCACCGATGGCGATCACCGTGATCGGTGGCCTGCTGGTGTCGACGCTGCTGACGCTGCTGGTGATCCCGGTGGTGTACGACCTGATGGATCGTCGCGGCGACGCCTACTACCGTGAGCGCGGCCGCAAGCACGCCGGCGAGATCGAGCCGGGCGCAGCAGGCAGCGCGGCGGGTGTGGAGGAGCCGGCATGAGCGTTGCCGAGTTCTCCATCCGCCGCCCGGTCACTACCATCATGTGCTTCGTGTCGCTGGTGGTGATCGGCCTGATCGCTTCGTTCCGGCTGCCGTTGGAGGCGCTGCCGGACATCTCGGCGCCGTTCCTGTTCGTGCAGATCCCGTACACCGGTTCGACGCCCGAGGAAGTGGAGCGGACCATCATCCGCCCGGTCGAGGAGTCGCTGGCGACGATGACCGGCATCAAACGCATGCGCTCATCGGCCACCTCCGAGGCGGCGCTGATCTACATCGAGTTCAGCGACTGGGACCGCGACATCGCCATTGCCGCGTCCGACGCGCGCGAGCGTATCGATGCGATCCGCAGCGACCTGCCCGACGACCTACAGCGCTACAACGTGTTCAAGTGGTCCAGCAGTGACCAGCCGGTACTGAAGGTGCGCCTGGCCAGCACCACCGACCTGACCACTGCCTATGACATGCTCGACCGTGAGTTCAAGCGGCGCATCGAGCGCATCCCGGGTGTGGCCCGCGTCGATATCACCGGTGCACCGCCGAACGAGGTGGAGATCGCCATCGATCCGAACCGGCTCAACGCGCATGGGTTGAGCATCAACGAGCTGAGCGAGCGCCTGCGCACGCTGAACTTCTCGATCTCGGCCGGTCAGATCGACGACAACGGCCAGCGCGTGCGCGTGCAGCCGGTGGGCGAGATCACCGACCTGCAGGAAATGCGCGACCTGGTGATCAACGCCAAGGGCCTGCGCCTGGGCGATATCGCCGACGTGCGCCTGAAGCCGGCGCGGATGAACTACGGGCGCCGTCTGGACGGCAACCCGGCGGTGGGCCTGGACATCTTCAAGGAGCGCAGTGCCAACCTGGTGGACGTCTCGCGTGCGGCGCTGGCCGAAGTCGAGGCGATCCGCGCGCAGCCGTCGATGCGCGACGTGCAGATCAAGGTGATCGACAACCAGGGCAAGGCAGTGACCTCGTCACTGCTGGAGCTGGCCGAAGCCGGTGCGGTCGGCCTGATCCTGTCGGTGACGGTGCTGTTCTTCTTCCTGCGCCATTGGCCGTCGACGCTGATGGTGACCCTGGCCATTCCGATCTGCTTCACCATCACCCTGGGCTTCATGTACTTCGTCGGGGTGACGCTGAACATCCTGACCATGATGGGCCTGCTGCTGGCCGTGGGCATGCTGGTCGACAACGCCGTGGTGGTGGTGGAGAGCATCTACCAGGAGCGCGAGCGCATGCCGGGGCAGCCACGGCTGGCCTCGATCATCGGCACCCGCAACGTGGCCATCGCGCTCAGCGCCGGTACGCTGTGCCACTGCATCGTGTTCGTGCCGAACCTGTTCGGCGAGACCAACAACATCAGCATCTTCATGGCGCAGATCGCGATCACCATCTCGGTCTCGCTGCTGGCCTCGTGGCTGGTCGCGGTCAGCCTGATTCCGATGCTGTCCGCACGCATGGCCACACCCAAGCTGGTGCACTCGCAGACCGGCCTGATCGCGCGCCTGCAGCGGCGCTATGCACAGTTGCTGGACTGGTCGCTGCATCACCGCGGTTGGAGCCTGCTCGGCATCCTGCTGGTGGTGCTGGTCAGCCTGGTGCCGATGAAGCTGACCAAGGTCGACATGTTCGGTGGCGAGGGCGGCAAGGACATCTTCATCGGCTACATGTGGAAGGGCGCCTACACCTACCGGCAGATGTCCGAGGAAGTGGCGCGCGTGGAGAGCTGGATCGACCAGAACCGCGAGCGCCTGCACGTCAAGCAGGTGTACTCCTGGTACAGCGAGCAGGAAGGCAGCTCCACGGTGGTCACCCTGGACGAGAAGTACGCCAAGGACATCAAGGCGCTGCAGGAAGAGTTGCGCAAGGGCCTGCCGAAGTCCGCCCGCACCGACTATTTCGTCGGCAACCAGGGCGGCGATGGTGGGGGTGGCGGCAACCAGGGCGTGCAGGTGCAGCTGGTGGGCGATTCCAGCTCGATGCTGCAGGAGATCGGCCAGGAAGTGGTGCCGTTGCTGGCGCAGCGTGCCGAACTGCGGGACGTGCGCATCGACAATGGCGAGAAGGGCGGCGAGCTGAAGGTGCGCGTCGACCGTGAGCGTGCCGCAGCGTTCGGCTTCAACGCCGAACAGGTGGCCAGCTTCGTCGGCCTGGCGCTGCGCGGCGCACCGATGCGCGAGTTCCGCCGCGGTGACAATGAAGTGCCGGTGTGGGTGCGCTTTGCCGGCGCCGAGCAGAGCAGCCCGGAAGACCTGGCCGGTTTCAGCGTGCGTACCGGCGATGGCCGCAGCGTGCCGCTGCTGAGCCTGGTCACCGTGGACGTTGGTTCGTCGGCCACCCAGATCGGCCGTACCAACCGTCAGACGACATTGACCATCAAGGCCAACCTGGCCGGGAAGGTCACCGCGCCGGACGGGCGCAAGGCGATCGAAGCCGTGCTCAAGCCGATGAACTTCCCGGCCGGCTACGGCTTCACCTTCGATGGCGGCGACTACGGCAACGATGATGAAGCCATGCAGCAGATGGTGTTCAACCTGCTGATCGCGCTGGTGATGATCTACGTGGTGATGGCGGCGGTGTTCGAGTCGCTGCTGTTCCCGGCGGCAATCATGAGTGGCGTGCTGTTCTCGATCTTCGGCGTGTTCTGGCTGTTCTGGATCACCGGCACCTCGTTCGGGATCATGTCCTTCATCGGCATCCTGGTGCTGATGGGCGTGGTGGTGAACAACGGCATCGTGATGATCGAGCACATCAACAACCTGCGGCGCAGCGGCATGGGCCGTACCCAGGCGCTGGTGGAAGGCTCACGCGAACGCCTGCGCCCGATCATGATGACCATGGGCACGGCGATCCTGGCGATGGTGCCGATCTCGCTGACCGACACGCAGATGTTCGGCAATGGCCCGGAGTACTCGCCGATGGCGCGTGCGATTGCCGGCGGCCTGGCGTTCTCGACCGTGGTCAGCCTGCTGTTCCTGCCGACGATCTACGCGGTGCTCGATGACCTGCGTAATGCCGTGACGCGCCTGATCCGCCGTGCGCGTGGAGTGGAAATGGTAGAGCCGGGCGCTGCCCGGCTGTAACGCACGTCAACGTGTTGTGGTGTGGGGGAGGCCGGTCGTAGTGGGGCGGTCTCCCCCTTTTTTTGCTCGCCGCGTCTGCTTGCCTCTGTAGAGCCGAAGGCAGCGGCAGGAGCCGCTGCCAACGTCGCTTGCGACGGCCCGGAGGGTGTCGGCCAGGACGGCCGGCATAGCCATGCTCGGCTGCTGTTCGCCGCGTTGCGGCATCGCCCGGGCATGGGCTCGGGCGCTACAGATTCTGTGGCCGGTTGAGGCTTACCCCGCCACCTTGCCCCACACCTTGAACGTGGTCAGCCACAGGCCGAGCATGCTGCCGATGTTGGTCAGCATGAAGGTCAGCACCACGCGGGTAACGCGATTGCGGTACCAGCCCTTCAGGCTCTGCGCATCGTCGCGCAGCTTCAGGAAGTCCTCGTAGGCTGGCTTGCGCACACGCGCTTCCACCAGTGCCGAGAAGGCGCCGGTCGGGATGCTCAGGCGGAACGGCTTGAACGGGGCCACCGCGATCGCGGTGAGGATGCTCAGCGGGTGACCGCCGGCCAGAAGGCAGCCCAGGCCGGCCAGGCCGCCGGTATACATCGCCCAGGTTGCCAGCAGCTCGGTGCCTACGCCCAGGCCGCCGCGGTAGAAGCCTACGCCGATGCCGGTCGCCACGATCGCCAGGATGCCCAGCGTGAACCACGGGATGTTGCGCTTCTTCGGCACCGCCTCCAGCTCGGCGCGCAGCGGCGCCGGTGCCTCGGTGTCGGTTTCCAGGTGGCGTGCCAGACCCGCCAGGTGGCCGGCTCCGACCACTGCCAGCACTTCGCGCTGGTGCGGGTCGTGTTCTTCGCGCAGGCGGGTGGCCATGTAGCGGTCGCGCTCGCCGATGATGGTTTCGTACAGCGCCGGGCTCTCGCTGGCGAACTCACCGAAGCTCGATTCCAGCATGTCGCCCTGTTTGAGCTTCTCGATCTCGTTCTCGCCCACTTCCTCGGACGAGAACAGGCCGGCGCCGAGGCCGGCAACCAGCTTCAGCTTGCCGAAGAAGCCCAGCCGTTGCGACGCGCGGCGGAAGGTCAGGCCAACCTCGCGGTCGATCAGGTGCACCGGCAGGTTGCGTTCGCGGGCGAGTTCCACCGCACGTTTCAGCTCGGCACCGGGCTCGATGTCGAGTTGCTCGGCCAGGCGGCGCTGATAGGCGGACAGAGCCAGGTTGGCGGCGAACAGGGCGACGCGGCCCTTGCGGATCACCTCGACCAGGTCGAGCTTGGCGAGTGTGTCGGGGTCGCTCAGCGCCTGCAGGCGCTGCGGGTCCAGCTCGACGGCAACGGCATCGAAGCGGCCGCTGTCGATGGCTTTTTCAACGGCCTCGACGCTGGCGCGGGAGACGTGGGCGGTGCCCAGCAGGGTGTAGCGCACGCCGTCGCGTTCGACGACGCGCACCGGCTGGCCGGCGAACAGGTCGTCGCCGGTCTCGGGAAGGGTTTCGGTCATGGGTTCATTCATTGGAGGGTGCGGTGTCGGCGCCATCGCCGAGCGCGCGCTGCATCTGTACGGTGTCCAGCCAGCGGCCATGCTTGCGGCCGAGGCCACGGAACACGCCCACCAGCTCGAATCCGAAGCGTTCGTGCAGCTTGATCGAGGCGGTGTTGGTCGGTTCGCCGATCACCGCCACCATCTGCCGGTAGCCACGTGCCACGCAGGCGTCGATCAAGGCCTGCAGCAGGCCGGTGCCGACACCCTTGCCCTGGAACGCGGCATCGACGTAGACCGAGTTCTCCACGGTCCACTGGTAGGCAATGCGGGTGCGATAGGTGTTGGCATAGGCATAGCCAGCCACCTGGCCGTCGATCTCGGCGACCAGGTAGGGGAAGCCACGATCGATGATGTCGCGCATGCGGCGCAGCATCTCGGTCGCGTCCGGGATGTCGTACTCGTAGGTGTTGACGAAATCGGTCACTTCCACCGCGTAGATGGCGGTGATCGCGTCGATGTCGGCCGGGCCGGCATCACGGATGAGGACGGCCATGCGCGGGCTCCGGCTCAGTCGATGTAGCGCTTGAGCAGGTCGCCGTATGCATCGATGCGGCGATCGCGCAGGAACGGCCAGATGCGGCGCACATGCTCGCTGCGCTGCAGGTCGACGTCGCACAGCAGCACGGTGGCCTCGGTGCCGGCCTCGGCCAGGAACTCGCCCTGCGGGCCGAGCACGTGGCTGTTGCCCCAGAACTGGATGCCCGACGCGCCCAGCGGCGACGCCTCGTGGCCGACGCGGTTGCAGCTCAGCACCGGCAGGCCGTTGGCCACGGCGTGGCCACGGTGGCTCAGCACCCAGGCGTCGCGCTGGCGGGTCTTCTCGTCCTGCACGTCGTCCGGGTCCCAGCCGATTGCGGTCGGGTACAGCAGCAGTTCGGCGCCGGCCAGCGCCATCAGGCGCGCCGCTTCCGGGTACCACTGGTCCCAGCACACCAGCACGCCCAGGCGGCCCACCGAAGTGTCGATCGGCTTGAAGCCGATGTCGCCCGGGGTGAAGTAGAACTTCTCGTAGAAGCCCGGGTCGTCCGGGATGTGCATCTTGCGGTACTTGCCGAGCAGGCTGCCGTCCTTTTCAAACACCACGGCGGTGTTGTGGTACAGGCCGGCAGCGCGGCGCTCGAACAGCGAGCCGACCAGCACCACGCCATGCTTCTTCGCCAGTGCGCCCAGGCGCTCGGTGCTTGGGCCCGGAATGGATTCGGCCAGGTCGAATTCGTCCACCGATTCGTGCTGGCAGAAATACGGGCCGTTGTGCAGTTCCTGCAGCAGCACCAGCTTGGCACCCTGCGCAGCCGCCTCGGCCACGCGTGCTTCGATCACCGCCAGGTTGGCGGCGGCATCACCGTGGTTGCGCTCCTGGATCAGGGCGACGGTAAGGGGGCTGCGCGAGTTCATGCGGGGCGTTCCTGCGGGGGAAAACCTGCATGTTAGCGCGGATGGGCGGCGACGGCGTGTTGCGCGCTGAATGGGTGATGGTCGTGCCGGCCGCTGGCCGGCATCCCCATCAATCCGTCAGGCATTGCCTGGTTGCCGGCCAGCGGCCGGCACTCCCTTTTCTCAGACCTTCAACAACCCGGCCGGCAGCTGCATGGTGATGCAGTGCAGGCTGCCGTTCTGCCAGATCAGCGAGCGGCAAGGCACCTGCACGATCTCGCGACCCGGATGCGCCTGGGCCAGCACATCACGGGCCAGGTCGTCGGCCGGGTCGCCATAGGCCGGCATCAGCACCGCGCCGTTGACGATCAGGTAGTTGGCGTACGACGCAGCAAGACGGCGGCCTTCGTCGATCACCGGCCGCGCCCACGGCAGCGGGAACAGGCGATACGGCTGGCCGTCCTTGGTGCGCAGCGCGGCCAGCTCATTGCCCATCGCCTGCAGCTCGGCGTAGTGCGAATCGCTCTCGTCGTCGCAGGCCTGGTAGACGATGCTGTCAGCGGAGGCGAAGCGGGCGAGGGTGTCGATGTGGGCGTCGGTGTCGTCGCCTTCCAGGTAGCCGTGGTCCAGCCACAGCACGCGGTCCTGCTGCAGCCAGTCGGCCAGGTCGGCGCTCAGGCTGGCGCGGTCGCGGTCCGGGTGGCGTTCGTGCAGGCACTTCCAGGTGGTCAGCAGGGTGCCTTCGCCGTCGGTTTCGATGCCACCGCCTTCCAACGCGAACGGAATGCTGCGCACCGGGGCGTCGTTGAACACGCCAGCCTGGTCGAGCACGCCCACCAGCTGGTCATCCAGGGTGGCGTCGAACTTGCCGCCCCAGCCAGTGAAGCGGAAGTCCAGCAGCTGGAAACCGCCGTCGGCGCGGCGCAGGGTGATCGGGCCGGAGTCGCGCAGCCAGGTATCGTCGTAGGCGGCCGTGGTGAAGTGGACCTTGTCCATGTCGATGCGGTTGGAGCGCAGCCGCATTTCGGCATAGGTCTCCACATCGTCGTCGGCCACGCAGATCAGCACCGGCTGGAAGCGGGTGATGGCCGCGACCAGGGCGATGTAGGTCTCTTCCACCTGGCCCAGGCGGTCGGCCCAGTCGGTGTCGGCGGTGGGCCAGGCAATCAGGACGCCGCTCTGGGCTTCCCACTCGGCAGGAAAACGAAGGGTCTGGTTCATGGTCTCGCTACACAGGCCCGCCCACGGCGGGTAAAGGGATCAACGGATCGGTGGTTTCGGGCCGATTTCGTTCGGGTCCGCCTGGTTGGCCACCACGTCGATCACCTTCTGCTTCTCGAAGTAGACGGTGAACTGCGGGTACACCCAGCGGTTGATGGTCGGCCACTGCCGCTTCTGCCCGCCACGCGGCTGCAGTTGTTCGCTGGGCGCGCCGAACTGCGCCTGCACCTGCTGCATGCTCTGGCCGCGCACGGGCAGGGCACCGGCCGGCTTCTCGCGGGCACGGTCGACAAGCAGGGTATCGGCCAGTGCCGGTGTGGCGGCGGCCAGGGTGGCCATTACGGCCAGGGCGGACAGGTAACGCTTCATCTCGATCTACTCCCCAGTGGTCAAGAAAGGCGATTACAGCAAAAACGGCAGGAAAAAGCCGCATAAACAAAAAACCGCCCGAAGGCGGTTTCTTGCATCGGGTCGGCCCCGCGTAGGGCCAGCCGCAGCCGGAAGGCTGTGAGGCTTAGCGCTGACGCGCCTTGAAACGCGGGTTCGACTTGCAGATGACGAAGATCTTGCCACGACGACGCACGACCTTGCAGTCACGGTGACGGGCCTTCGCCGACTTCAGGGAGGACAGGACTTTCATGGCATACCTCGGCGTAAACAGTAGTTGTTCGGGTGGAGCGTGGCCGCGATATGCGAAAGACAATCGGCAGTTGACGCTCGTTCAAGCCCGCCATTCTACCGGGCTTTTCCTCATGGTTTCAAGTGGTTGCACAAAAGATCCCGCTGGGGGCGTCTGGCAGGGGCTAGAATGGCCTCTTCACACGCTCTGGGACCCCCATGAATCCACTCGCTCCCGTCCTGACCATCGACGGCCCATCCGGGGCCGGCAAGGGTACCATCAGCCGCATCATCGCGCGCAGGCTGGGCTGGCATTACCTGGATTCGGGCGCGCTGTACCGGGCGGTGGGCGTGGCCGCAAGCTGGGCCGACATCGACACCTCCGACGCCTCCGCGCTGGTCCGCTGCACCTTTGACACTCACGTTCAGTTTGTCGAGCAGGGCGATGCCATGCGAGTCATGGTCAACGGCACCGATGCCACCGACGAGCTGCGCCTGGAGACCACCGGGGCGCTGGCCTCGGCCATTGCCGCCATCCCGGAGGTCCGGGCCGCCTTGAAGGAGCGGCAGCGCGCATTCAGGGAACTGCCAGGCCTGGTCGCCGACGGCCGCGACATGGGCACGGTGATCTTTCCGGACGCCCCCTACAAGGTCTTCCTGACCGCCAGTGCCGAGGAGCGCGCCGAGCGCCGGCATAAGCAGTTGAAAGACAAGGGGGTTTCTGTTAACTTTGATGACCTCCTGCGCGAGATCATGGCCCGCGACGCCCGTGATGCTCAGCGTACCGTGGCGCCCCTGAAGCCGGCAGACGATGCTGTCCTCATCGACACCACAGGCATCGGCATCGATGATGTCGTTGCCCGAGTGATGGATCTGCTTCCGGTTCCGGCTGCCTGATCCGTTCGCGCGGGAGCACTGCCAGCCGCATCGGCAGTGGTCGCGCATAGCAGTGCTGTACCAGCCCCGTCGCGCAATGATGCGTGGCGGTTTTCCTACTACACACGACCTGCGTTTCCGGGGTCGACCAACAGGCGGGCGGTCGCCATTCCCCTGAAGGGGACGCCACCGACCCATGTGTCCAACAGAGTAAATCTAATGACCGAATCATTTGCCGAACTGTTTGAAGCCAGCCAGGCCAACCTGGCCAAGCTGAAGCCGGGCGCCATCGTCAGCGGTACCGTTGTTGAAGTCCGCGGCGACGTCGTGGTGATCAACGCTGGCCTGAAGTCCGAAGGCATCGTGCCGATCGAACAGTTCCGTAACGACGCTGGCGAAATCGACGTCGCCGAAGGCGACATCGTCAAGGTCGCCCTCGACTCGATCGAGAACGGCTTCGGCGAAACCGTCCTGTCGCGCGAGAAGGCCAAGCGCGCGATGGTGTGGGACGAGCTGGAAGAAGCGTTGGAGAAGAACGAAACCATCACCGGCCGCATCAGCGGCAAGGTCAAGGGTGGTTTCACCGTGGACATCAAGGATGTCCGCGCCTTCCTGCCGGGTTCCCTGGTCGATGTGCGCCCGGTGCGCGATCCGGCCTACCTGGAAGGCAAGGAACTCGAGTTCAAGCTCATCAAGCTGGACCGCAAGCGTAACAACGTCGTGGTCTCGCGCCGCGCTGTCGTCGAAAGCGAGCACTCGGAAGAGCGCGAGCAGCTGATGGACAAGCTGCAGGAAGGCGCGATCCTGAAGGGTGTCGTCAAGAACCTGACCGATTACGGCGCGTTCGTGGATCTGGGCGGTATCGACGGCCTGCTGCACATCACCGACATGGCGTGGAAGCGCGTGCGTCACCCGTCGGAAGTCGTGAACGTCGGCGACGAGCTGGACGTCCGCGTGCTGAAGTTCGACCGCGAGCGCAACCGCGTTTCGCTGGGCCTGAAGCAGCTGGGCGAGGATCCGTGGGACAACATCGGCCGTCGTTACCCGGCCAACAGCCGCGTCTTCGGCAAGGTCTCCAACGTCACCGATTACGGCGCGTTCGTTGAGATCGAGCCGGGCGTCGAAGGCCTGGTGCACGTCTCCGAGATGGATTGGACCAACAAGAACGTCAACCCGTCCAAGGTTGTCCAGGTGGGTGATGAAGTCGAAGTGATGGTGCTGGACGTCGATGAAGAGCGTCGCCGCATCTCGCTGGGCATGAAGCAGGTTGCCGCCAATCCGTGGGAAACCTTCGCTGCCACCCACAAGAAGGGTGACAAGGTGTCGGGCCAGATCAAGTCGATCACCGACTTCGGCATCTTCATCGGCCTGGACGGCGGCATCGACGGCCTGGTCCACCTGTCCGACATCAGCTGGAACACCACCGGCGAAGACGTCGTTCGCAACTTCAAGAAGGGCGATACCCTGGACGCCGTCGTCCTGGCCGTCGATCCGGAGCGCGAGCGCATCTCCCTGGGCGTGAAGCAGCTGGAGCAGGATCCGTTCGGCCAGTACATGGCTGCCAATCCGAAGGGTTCCAAGGTCGAAGGCGTGGTGAAGGAAGTCGACGCCAAGGGCGCGATCATCGAGCTGGCTGACGGCATCGAAGGTTACGTCTCGGCCCGCGACATCGCCAACGAGCGCGTTGACGACGCCACCCAGCACCTGAAGGTCGGCGACAAGGTCGAAGCCAAGTTCGTGGGCATGGACCGCAAGGGCCGTACCCTGCAGCTGTCGATCAAGGCCAAGGACGACGCTGAAATGCGCGAAGTGCTGGAGGAATACCAGTCCTCTTCGGCTTCCAGCGGCACCACCCAGCTGGGCGCGCTGCTGCGTGCACAGCTGAACGGCAACAAGTCCGAGTAATCGGCCTTAGGCTGTTTGATGTTTCCTGGACGGCCCGGGCATTGCCCGGGCCGTTTCAGGCTGAGATGCCCCTGATGTGAGCCGGTAATGACCAAATCCGAACTGATCGAAATCCTTGCGCGCCGCCAGGCGCACCTGAAGGCCGATGATGTCGATCTGGCGGTGAAGTCGTTGCTGGAAATGATGGGCGGATCGCTGTCCGCCGGGGATCGCATCGAAATCCGTGGATTTGGCAGCTTCTCGCTGCACTATCGTCCGCCGCGCCTGGGTCGCAACCCGAAGACCGGCGAATCGGTTGCCCTGCCGGGCAAGCATGTCCCCCATTTCAAGCCGGGCAAGGAACTGCGCGAGCGGGTCAGCAGTGTGCTGCCGCTGGACGCCGATCCGGCCTGAGCCTGCCGTCGCGCCACCGCGTGCGAATCCAGCCGCGAGTCGGATAAGCTACGGACTCCTGCCACTGGAGCTGTCGCATGAAGGTTTTTCGTCTGCTGGTCCTGCTGGCGGTACTCATTCTTGGGTTGATCATCGGTGCCATGAACATGGACGAGATGACCATCAACCTTGTTTTCACCCAACTGAAGACCTCGGTCGGCGTGGCAATCATTGCCGCATTGCTGATCGGCGTCATCGTCGGTGCTGGCCTGGTGCTGGTGAGCGTGGTCATTCCGCTCTACGGCCAGCTGCGTCGCGCCAACAAGTCCGCTGCCGCTTCGCCGGCACCGGTTGCTTCCCCCCAATCTTTTGATGGACGTTGATCGAAGATGGATTTCGTCACCGAGTGGTTCTGGTTCTTCCTGTTCGTACCGCTGGCCGCACTGGCCGGCTGGGTGATCGGGCGGCGTGGTGGCCAACGCCACGGTGACAGCCAGGTCAGCCGCCTGTCGAGCACCTATTTCCGTGGCCTGAACTACCTGCTCAACGAGCAGCCGGACAAGGCCATCGAGCTGTTCCTGCACATCGCCGAGCTGGACAAGGAAACCTTCGAGACCCAGGTCGCGCTGGGCCATCTGTTCCGCCGTCGTGGCGAGGTCGACCGCGCCATCCGCCTGCACCAGGGCCTGGTCAATCGCCATGACCTGAGTGACGCACAACGCGTGCAGGCCCTGCTGGCCCTGGGCGAGGACTACATGAAGTCCGGCCTGCTGGACCGTGCCGAGACCGTGTTCACCGAGCTGGCCCAGCTGGATCAGCGCGCACCGCAGGCGCTCAAGCACCTGATCGGCATCTACCAGGCCGAGCGTGACTGGGAAAAGGCGATCGACAACGCCACCCGTTTCGAGGATGTCACCGGCGAGCCGATGGGCAAGCTGATCGGGCAGTTCGAGTGCGAACTGGCCGAGCGATTCCGTGGCGCCGGCAAGCTGGAAGAGGCGAGGGCAGCGATCGCCCGCGCCTATCAGGCCGACGCGATGTCGGTGCGCGCCGGCATCATCGAGGGCCGGTTGGAAACCGACGCAGGCAATCCTGAGGCCGCCGTGCGCGCCTTCGAGCGCGCCGCGCGCAACGATCCCGAATACCTGCCGGAACTGCTGCCGGCGTTGATGCAGAACTATCGCAAGGTGGGCGATCTGGCAGGTGCGCGCGCGTTCCTGTCGGAGATGACCGAGCATTACCGTGGCATTGCCCCGGTGCTGGCGCTGACCCGGCTGATGGAGGAGCAGGAAGGCGTGGCCCCGGCGCGTGCCTACCTCGGCCGCCAGCTGAAGGATCGCCCGTCGGTGCGTGGCGAGTCCGCGCTGATCGACCTCACCCTCGCCGAGGGCGCCGATTCCACCGCCACCCTGCATGACCTCAAGCACATCACTGACCAGCTGCTGGTGCGTAACCCGGCCTATCGCTGCACCCGCTGCGGCTTCGGTGCGCGTACCCACCACTGGCAGTGCCCGAGCTGCAAGGAGTGGGGAACGGTCAAGCCACTGCTGAACTACGCGGTGCTCTGATCCATGCCCTGGCTTGTGATGGGCGCGCTGCTGGGGCTCGCCCTGCTGAGTGCGGTGCTGACCTGGGCTGCACGTGGCTATGCGCTGCGCCAGCAGTTGATGGACCAGCCCGGCGAACGCCGCAGCCATAGTGTCGCTACCCCGCGCGGTGGCGGCATTGCCATCGTCATCAGCCTGCTGGTGACTGCAGCCGTGGCCGTCTGGGCCTGGCCCGAAAGCACGCCGACAGTGCTGGTGGCCAGCCTTGGGCTGGTGCTGGTGGCCGGCATCGGCTGGTGGGACGACCACAGGCCCCTGCCAGCGATGCGTCGCCTGCTGGTGCATTTCATCGCCGCGGCGCTGCTGGCCGGCCTGGTGAAGGTGAATGGCGGCAGCTGGCTGTTGGCGGCGCTGGTGCTGCTGTTCACCGCCTCACTGATCAACATCTGGAATTTCATGGACGGCATCAACGGCATTGCCGCCAGCCAGGCCGTCGTGGCGATGCTGGGGCTGGCGCCGGTGCTGCCGTGGCCGTACTCGCTGGCTGCCGTGGCCCTGGGCCTGGCCTGCCTTGGATTCCTGCCGTTCAACTTCCCTCGGGCCCGGATCTTCATGGGCGATGTCGGAAGCGGCGCGTTGGGGTACGCGGTCGCAGCGGTGCTGGCGCTCGCCAGCGTGCGTACCGATATCAACTGGATCCTGCTGCTGGTCCCGGTTTCGCCGTTCCTCGTGGACGCGGGCTTCACACTGCTGGCGCGCATCATTTCGGGACAACGCTGGATGGAACCCCATACCCAGCACGTCTACCAGCGCGCGGTGCAGGCAGGAGCCAGTCACCCCCAGGTGACAGGGATGTACTTTGCTTTGGGCCTGTTCAGTATTACAGTGTTCAATGTCTGCTCCAATTTGCAGCCGAGGTGGGAGGCTGCCGTGGCGATCGCGTGGTTCACCGCGCTGAGCGTCCTCTGGCTCCTCCTGCGCAATGGAATGCGCTACCGACAAGGAAATACCTGACTTATGGCTTCACCCTGGCGGGACAGAATCCTCGGCCTGATGCCGCGTTCGGCCATCGTCTGCCACGACCTCTTCATGGTCTGGGCATGCTGGCAGTTGCTCCATGCAGGGCGTTACTCGATCCTGCCCAACGCTCCGGCGCTGCCCCTGTGGAACGTCGATACCACCCTGGTGCTGCTGCTGCAGGGCCTGGTGTTCTGGCGCGTGGGCCTGTATCGCGGGCTATGGCGGTTCGCCAGCGTCAGCGACCTGCTGAACATCTTCAAGGCCAGCTTCATCGGCATGGTCGCCATCGTCCTGGTGCTGATGTGGAAGCGCTTCGACGGCGTGCCGATGTCGGTGCTGGTGATCTACCCGTTCGCGCTGTCGGCCCTGCTGGGCGCACCGCGCCTGCTGTACCGGGCCTGGAAGGATTACCAGGCACTGCAGTCCGATTCCAGCGCCCGCCGCGTGCTGATCCTCGGCGCTGGCCAGGCGGCGGAAACACTGGTGCGCGACCTGCGTCGTTCCGGCAACTTCGAGCCGGTCGGGCTGCTCGACGATGCACCGCACCTTCGGGGTGCCAAGCTGCAGGGCCTGCCGATCCTCGGCACCCTGGATGACGCCCCGACGGTGGTCCGCGAGACCGCTGCCAAGCTGCTGGTCATTGCCATGCCGTCACTGGACGCCGCAGGCATGCAGCGCGTTGTCGCGATCTGCGAAAGCACCGGTGTGCCGTTCCGTACCGTGCCCAAGCTCAGCGACATCCTGCAGGGCCAGTCGCTGCCGGGCCAGCTGAAGGAAGTGGCGATCGAAGACCTGCTGGGCCGCAAGCCGATCATGCCGGACTGGAACCTGATCCGCGGCTGGTTGGGTGGGCGCACTGTGATGGTTACCGGCGCCGGTGGTTCGATCGGCTCGGAGCTGTGCCGCCAGTGCGCGCGGCACGGTGCTGGTCGCATCATCCTGCTGGAGATCAGTGAACTGCTGTTGTTGACCATCGAAGGCGAGCTGCGGCGCAGCTTCCCCGATGTCGAGATCGAGGCGGTGCTGGGCGACTGTGGCGACCCTGCCGTGATCCGCCACGCGCTGTCACTGCACCCGGTCGATACCGCCTTCCATGCCGCCGCCTACAAGCACGTGCCCGTGCTGGAGCGGCAGCTGCGCGAAGCGGTGCGCAACAACATCCTGGCGACCGAGAACGTCGCCCGCGCGTGCCTGGAAGCCCGCGTGGAGCATTTCGTGTTCATTTCCACGGACAAGGCGGTCGACCCGGTCAATGCGCTGGGTGCGAGCAAGCGCTACGCCGAGATGATCTGCCAGAGCCTGGACCAGAAGTCCACGCACACCCGTTTCGTCACGGTGCGCTTCGGCAACGTGCTGGCGTCGGCCGGCAGCGTGGTGCCGCTGTTCCGCGAGCAGATCCTGCGCGGTGGTCCGGTCACGGTCACCGACCCGGAAGTCAGCCGTTACTTCATGACCATCCCCGAGGCCTGCCAGCTGATCCTGCAGGCGGCCGCGTCGGCGTCGCATGGTGCGATCTACACCCTGGACATGGGCGAGCCGGTGCCGATCCGCGTGCTGGCCGAGCAGATGATCCGCCTGACCGGCAAGCAGCCGTACAAGGACATCCAGATCATCTACACCGGCCTGCGCCCGGGCGAGAAGCTGCACGAGACCCTGTTCTATTCGGACGAAGACTACCGTTCGACCGCCCACCCGAAGATTCTCGAGGCCGGCGTGCGTACGTTCTCGCGCGACCTGGTGCTGGGCAATGTTCCGCGCCTGCGCGAGGCGATTGCCAGCTACGACACTGCCAGCATCCAGGAAATCCTGTTTGCGACGATGCCGGAATTCTCGCCAATCGAACAGGATGCTTACATTTCATCCGCTAAAGTCGTGCCCTTTCCGGCACGTGAGGCAAACAGGCACCAATGAGCAAGCGAATTCGCAAGGCAGTTTTCCCGGTGGCAGGACTGGGAACGCGTTTTTTGCCAGCAACCAAGACTGTGCCGAAGGAGATGCTGCCGATCATTGATCGGCCGCTGATCCAGTACGCCGTTGATGAAGCCATCGAAGCCGGCTGCGACACGCTGGTGTTCATCACCAACCGCTACAAGCACGCGGTCGCCGATTATTTCGACAAGGCCTACGAGCTGGAGCAGAAGCTCGAGCGCGCCGGCAAGCAGGAGCAGCTGGAGCTGATCCGGCATGTGCTGCCCAATGGCGTGCGCGCGATCTTCGTGACCCAGGCCGAGGCGCTGGGCCTCGGGCACGCAGTACTGTGTGCCAAGGCTGTGATCGGTGACGAGCCGTTCGCGGTGCTGCTGCCCGACGATCTGATCTGGAACCGCGGTGCCGGTGCGCTGAAGCAGATGGCCGACCTCAATGAAGCCAGCGGTGCCAGCGTGATCGCGGTCGAAGACGTCCCGCACGAAAAGACCGCCAGCTACGGCATCGTCGCCACTGAGGCGTTCGATGGCCGCAAGGGCCGCATTTCGCAGATCGTCGAGAAGCCGAAGCCGGAGGACGCGCCGAGTGACCTGGCAGTGGTCGGCCGCTACGTGCTGAGCCCGAAGATCTTCGAGCTGCTGGAACAGACCCGGACTGGTGCCGGCGGTGAGATCCAGCTGACCGATGCGATTGCCGAGCTGCTGAAGACCGAAGAAGTCGATGCCTATCGTTTCGAGGGCACCCGCTTCGACTGCGGTACGCACCTGGGGCTGGTGGAGGCGACGATCCGCTTCGCGCTGGACAACCCGAAGCTGGCCGGCCCCGCGCGGGAGAAGCTGGCGGCGATGCTGGCGGAGTAAGGGATTTAGCAAGCGCTCCGTCAGCGCTTTGATTGATACATGGGGGAGGGGGCGGATGGCCCTCTCCAAAACACGCCAAAGCCCTTCCATGGTGCTCGATGGCGCCATCCCTGGCGCCAACGGTTTTGGAGAGGGCCATCCGCCCCCTCTCGACAGTTTCCTGCGGGCGCGGACGGGAAGGGCGGAATCAAAGGCAGAAGCAAAAGCAAAAAAGGCAGCCATAGGTTGCCTTTTTTGCTTGTTGGGGTCAGAGCCCTTTGCGTAGCAAAGGGCTCTGACCCCGGCCTTTGACCCTGCCTTTGCTCATCCCTCCGCCGCGGGGGGGGGGCTGGAAGGGCCGGGTTGGCAGGGCTGCCCGGGACCGTTGGCGCCATGGATGGCGCCATCGAGCCCCCATGGAAGGGTTCACGGCGTGTCCCGGGCAGCCCTGCCAACCCGACCCACGCCATGAAGCCCAACGAGGCAACGCCTTGAACCTTACAGCGCCTCGAAAATACCCGCCGCACCCATGCCGGTGCCGATGCACATCGTCACCATGCCGTACTTCTGCTGGCGACGACGCAGGCCGTGCAGCAGGGTCGCGGTACGGATCGCGCCGGTCGCGCCCAGCGGATGGCCCAGGGCGATCGCGCCGCCCAGCGGGTTGACCTTGCTCGGGTCCAGGCCGCAATCGCGGATCACTGCCAGCGACTGCGCGGCGAAGGCTTCGTTCAGTTCAATCCAGTCCAGCTGGTCCTGGGTCAGGCCGGCCTGCTTCAGGGCCTTCGGGATCGCGGCGATCGGGCCGATGCCCATCACTTCCGGGCGCACGCCGGCCACCGAGAAGCTGACGAAACGGGCCAGCGGGGTCAGGCCGTAGTCCTTGATCGCCTGCTCCGAGGCCAGCAGCACGGCACCGGCGCCATCGCTCATCTGCGACGAGTTGCCGGCGGTGACGGTGCCGCCGAACTGGCCGTTGCGGAACACCGGGCGCAGCTTGGCCAGGCCTTCAGCGGAGGAGTCCGGGCGCGGGCCCTCGTCGGTGTCGGCGATCTTGTTGCGGGTGATGATGCGCTGGCCGTCGGCCAGGTCCGGCAGGTGCGAGACGATCTCGTACGGGCTGATTTCGTCCTTGAACTCGCCGTTCTGGATCGCGGCCATGGCCTTCTGGTGCGAGGCCAGGGCGAACGCGTCCTGGTCTTCGCGCGAGACCTTCCACTCTTCGGCCACCTTCTCGGCGGTGATGCCCATGCCGTAGGCGATGGCGACGTGGTCGTTGTCGAACACGCTCGGTGCCATGGCGATCTTGTTGCCCATCATCGGCACCATCGACATCGACTCGGTACCGCCGGCCAGCATCAGGTCGGCGTTGCCCAGGCGGATCGCGTCGGCGGCCTGCGCCACGGCCTGCAGGCCAGAGGAGCAGAAGCGGTTCACGGTCTGTGCGGCGATGGTGTTCGGCAGGCCGGCCAGCAGCACGCCGATGCGCGCCACGTTCATGCCCTGCTCGGCTTCCGGCATGGCGCAGCCGATGATGGCGTCATCGATGCGGTTGACGTCCACGCCCGGGGCCTGGGCGACGACGCTGCGCAGCACGTGCGCAAGCATGTCGTCGGGGCGGGTGTTGCGGAACATGCCCTTGGGCGCCTTGCCAACCGGGGTACGGGTGGCGGCGACGATGTAGGCGTCCTGGATTTGCTTGGTCATTGCAGTGATCTCTTGAATAGGGGTTGGAAGAGGTTGCCGGCCAGCGGCCGGCACTACCGATGTCTTCCGTCAGTTCCGCAGCGGCTTGCCGGTCTTGAGCATGTGCGCGATGCGGGCCTGGGTCTTTTCCTGCTGGGCCAGTTCGACGAAGTGCTTGCGCTCCAGGGTCAGCAGCCACTCTTCGTCCACCAGGGTGCCGCGATCGACCTTGCCGCCGCACAGCACGGTGGCGATGCGCTCGGCGATCTCGTAGTCGTACGGGCTGATGAAGCGGCCTTCCAGCATGTTGACCAGCATCATCTTGAAGGTGGCGATACCCACGTCCCCGGCGACCTGGATGCGGCGTGCAGGCAGCGGCGGACGGTAGCCGGCTTCGGCCAGGGCGCGTGCTTCGGCCTTGGCGATGTGCAGGGCCTCGTAGCTGTTGAACACCACCTTGTCGGTGCTGCGCAGCAGGCCCAGCTCCTTGGCGTTGACCGCCGAGTTGGACACCTTGGCCATCGCCACGGTCTCGAAGGTCTTCTTCAGTTCGGCGAACACGTCGCCACCCGGGCCCGCAGCCTGCGAGGCGCGCACCGCCAGTTCCTTCAGGCCGCCACCGGCCGGCAGCAGGCCGACACCGGCTTCGACCAGGCCGATGTAGCTTTCCAGGAAGGCCACGGTCTTGGCGCTGTGCATCTGGAACTCGCAGCCACCACCCAAGGCCAGGCCGCGCACGGCGGCCACCACCGGCACCAGCGAGTACTTGATGCGCTGGCTGGTGCGCTGGAAGTTGGCGACCATCTCTTCGAACTGGTCGACCTTGCCGGCCTGCAGCAGGCCCAGTGCACCGGCCAGGTCGGCACCGGCGGAGAAGGGTTCCTTCTGCTGCCAGATCACCAGGCCCTGGAAGTCCTTCTCGGCGCGGCTGACGCATTCCTGCAGGCCATCCAGCACTTGGTCGGACACGGTGTTCATCTTGGTCTTGAAGCTGACCACGGCGATGCCGTCACCGTCGTGCCACATGCGCAGGCCGTCGTTCTCGAACACGGTCTCGCCCGGCGCGAACTTCTCGCCCAGCAGCGGATCCGGGAAGCGCTGGCGCTGGTACACCGGCAGCGACGAACGCGGCAGCTTGGCGTTGCGCGACGGGCTGTAGCTGCCCTCGGCGGCGTGCACGCCATCGCGGCCATCGAACACCCAGTCCGGCAGCGGTGCGTTGCTCATGCTCTTGCCGGCCACGATGTCATCGGCGATCCACTGCGCGACCTGCTTCCAGCCGGCGGCCTGCCAGGTTTCGAACGGGCCCAGCGACCAGCCGTAGCCCCAGCGGATGGCCAGGTCGACGTCGCGCGCGGTCTCGGCGATGTCGGCCAGGTGGTAGGCGCTGTAGTGGAACAGGTCGCGGAAGGTCGCCCACAGGAACTGCGCCTGCGGGTGCTGGCTTTCCCGCAGCTTGGCGAACTTCTCGGCCGGGTTCTTGATCTTCAGGATCTCGACCACTTCCGGGGCGGCGGTGCGGTCGGCCGGGCGGTAGTCCTGCTTCTCCAGGTCCAGCACGACGATGTCCTTGCCGACCTTGCGGAAGATGCCGGCGCCGGTCTTCTGGCCCAGCGCGCCCTTGGCAATCAGCGCGTCCAGCCACTTCGGGGACTTGAAGAATTCATGCCACGGGTCATTCGGCAGGGTGTCGCCCATGGTCTTGATGACGTGCGCCATGGTGTCCAGGCCGACCACGTCGGAGGTGCGGTAGGTGGCCGACTTCGGGCGGCCGACCAGCGGGCCGGTCAGGCCGTCCACTTCGTCGAAGCCCAGGCCGAACTGCTGGGTATGGTGGATGGTCGACAGGATCGAGAACACGCCGATGCGGTTGCCGATGAAGTTCGGGGTGTCCTTGGCGTACACCACGCCCTTGCCCAGGGTGGTGACCAAGAAAGCTTCCAGGCCTTCCAGCACGGCGGCATCGGTGGTGGTGGCCGGGATCAGCTCGGCCAGGTGCATGTAGCGCGGCGGATTGAAGAAGTGCACGCCGCAGAAGCGGTGGCGCAGCTGCTCGGGCAGCACGTCGGCGAGCTTGTTGATGCCCAGGCCCGAGGTGTTGGAGGCCAGCACCGCGTGGTCGGCCACGAACGGGGCGATCTTCTTGTACAGGTCCTGCTTCCAGTCCATGCGCTCGGCGATGGCCTCGATGATCAGGTCGCAGTCCTTCAGCTGCTCCAGGCCGGACTCGTAGTTTGCCGGGGTGATGGCTTCGGCAAGCGACTTGCTGGCCAGCGGCGCGGGACTCAGCTTGCCCAGGTTGGCGATCGCCTTCAGCACGATGCCGTCGGCCGGACCTTCCTTTGCAGGCAGGTCGAACAGCACGGTGTCGACGCCGGCGTTGGTGAGGTGGGCGGCGATCTGGGCACCCATGACGCCGGCACCCAGCACGGCGGCGCGGCGGACTAGCAGGGAATTGGACATGGTGTAGGGCCTTTGTTGGTCAGCAGTTACTGGGTGGAATCAAACGGAAGCGGGCAGGGCGCTGGCGCGTGCGGCGGCGCGGAACCCGGCTTCGGCGAAATGGATCAGTTCGTGGGCGGCATGGGCACGATGCGCCGCTTCGGTGACACCGGCGGGACGCTTGATCAGCCCGAAGTCGGCCATGGCATAGGTGAGCGAACCGGCCAGGAAGTCCAGGCGCCAGTACAACTCTTCCTTGCTCAGGCCGGGCACGCATTCGCCGATGGCCTTGCCGAATGCACGCAGCACGTGGCCGTAGTGGTCGGACAGGAACTTGCGCAGGTTGTCGTTCTTCTCGGCATAGGCGCGGGCGATCACGCGCACGAAGGCGCCGCCGTTCTGGCGGTCCTGGGCCAGCGCCAGGGCCGGCTCGACGAAGGCGGCCAGCACCGGGCGCAGTTCGCCAGGGTGCTCGGCGCGGGCGCGTTCGAGCTGAGACAGGCGGGCGCCGGTCATCTCGTCCATGCGGCGGCGGAATACCTCGTTGACCAGGTTTTCCTTGGAACCGAAGTGGTAGTTGACCGCCGCGATGTTGACGTCGGCCTGGCTGGTGACCTGGCGCAGCGAGGTGCCGGCGAAGCCGTGCTGTGCGAACAGCTCCTCGGCCGCGCCGAGGATCCGGTCCTTGGTCGAGAAGTGTGCGGGCTTGGCCATCGGTGGGCGGACCTTAATCAAACGATTGTTTGATACTAGAACCAGACGGTAGCGTATGGCATTTTGCAGTGCAGCAAAATTGCCCGGGCCGGTCAGATTTCACTCAGGTGGGTGAATGGGTGGATCTGAACCTGTAGAGCCGAGCCCATGCTCGGCTGCTCTTTCCAAAGGTCAGCCGAGCATGGGCTCGGCTCTACAGGAGGGCCGCAGGCCCTCTACCACCCAGCCGCGTTATCTTTTACAATTCGCCTACGTTTATCAGGCTAAGCCCGCGTCCCGACGCGGGTTTTTTTCATGTTACCCTTCGGGCCATCAGCGGCCCGATTCCATTGGAGACATCCCATGGCGCTGGAGCGCACCCTTTCGATCATCAAGCCGGACGCCGTTGCCAAGAACGTCATCGGCGAAATCTACGCCCGCTTCGAGAAGGCCGGCCTGAAGGTCGTGGCCGCCAAGTACAAGCAGCTGTCCCGCCGTGAAGCCGAAGGCTTCTACGCCGTGCACCGCGAGCGTCCGTTCTTCAACGCGCTGGTCGAGTTCATGATCTCCGGCCCGGTGATGATCCAGGCCCTGGAAGGCGAGAACGCCGTCCTGGCCCACCGCGACCTGCTGGGCGCCACCAACCCGAAGGAAGCCGCGCCGGGCACCATCCGCGCCGACTTCGCCGAATCCATCGATGCCAATGCCGCCCACGGCTCGGACTCGGTCGAGAATGCCGCGATTGAGATCGCCTACTTCTTCGCCGCCACCGAAGTCGTCTCGCGCTGAGAGTAATGCCGTGAACGAGGTCGTACAGTCCCCCGCCATCCAGCCGCTGCCGAAGTCGGCACCCACGGCTGGCAAGCAGAACCTGCTCGACCTCGATCGCGCGGGCCTGGAGAAGTTTTTCGTCGAGGTTCTCGGCGAAAAGAAGTTCCGTGCCCATCAGGTGATGAAGTGGATCCACCATCGCTACGTCACCGACTTCGATGAAATGACCGACCTCGGCAAGGTCCTGCGCGCCAAGCTGCAGGCCCATGCCGAGGTGCTGGTTCCCAACATCGTGTTCGACAAGCCCTCCGCCGACGGCACCCACAAGTGGCTGCTGGCGATGGGCGTGGATGGCAAGAACGCCATCGAGACCGTGTACATCCCGGACAAGACCCGCGGCACGCTGTGCGTGTCCTCGCAGGTCGGTTGCGGCCTGAACTGCACGTTCTGCTCCACCGCCACCCAGGGCTTCAACCGCAACCTGACCACCGCCGAGATCATCGGCCAGGTGTGGGTTGCCGCACGCCACCTGGGCAACGTGCCGCACCAGATGCGCCGCCTCACCAACGTGGTGATGATGGGCATGGGCGAGCCGCTGATGAATTTCGACAACGTCGTGCGCGCCATGAGTGTGATGCGCGACGACCTGGGCTACGGCCTGGCCAACAAGCGCGTGACCCTGTCGACCTCTGGCCTGGTGCCGCAGATCGACCGCCTGTCTGCCGAAAGCGACGTGTCGCTGGCGGTGTCGCTGCATGCGCCGAACGACGCGCTGCGCGAGACGCTGGTGCCGCTCAACAAGAAGTACCCGATCGCCGAGCTGATGGCCTCGTGTGCACGCTACCTGCGCGCCAACAAGCGCCGCGAGTCGGTCACCTTTGAATACACCCTGATGAAGGGCATCAACGACAAGCCTGAGCATGCCCGGGAGCTGGCCCGCCTGATGCGCCAGTTCGACAACGCGGTGCAGGCCAAGGATTCGGGCAAGGTCAACCTGATCCCGTTCAACCCGTTCCCGGGCACCCGCTACGAGCGATCGGAAGAAGCGCACATCCGCGCCTTCCAGAAGATCCTGCTCGACAGCAACGTGCTGACCATGGTCCGCCGCACCCGTGGCGACGACATCGATGCCGCCTGTGGCCAGCTCAAGGGCCAGGTGATGGACCGCACCCGCCGCCAAGCGGAGTTCAACAAGACGCTGCAGGCGGGGAAGGGGAGCGATGCCGCGGCCTGACCGCCTCTGGCTGGTTCTGTTCGCGGGCGTGCTGGCCGTTGCGGTCGGCGGCTGCAAATCCCATCCCAAGGCCAAGCTTGGGCCGAGCCAGGCGCCGGTCTATTCGGTGGCTGACCCGGAAAGCGTGCGGCGCGAAGTGCGCTGGCGCGACCTGTTGACCCTGGCGACCCGTGACCTGCAGGTCGGCAATCTCGACGCCGCCGAGCGCAAGGTGCGCGAAGCGCTGAAGCTGGCGCCCGAGGCGCCCGATGCGCTGGTGCTGCAGGCCGGCATCGATGACCGTCGTGGCCGCACCCGCCAGGCGGGCGAGAATTTCCGCAAGGCCGCCGAGCTGGCGCCGCAGCGCGGGGACGTGCTCAACAACTACGGTGCCTGGTTGTGCCAGCAGGGCCAGCCGGCCGAATCGCTGGTCTGGTTCGACCGGGCGCTGCAGGCGCCGGGCTATGCCACCCCGGGCGAAGCGCAGGCCAATGCCGGCAGCTGCGCACTGGACGCTGGGCAGCTCGAACGTGCCGAGCGCGACCTGCGCGCGGCACTCGTCGCGGCGCCGGCCAACCCGGTGGCGCTGGAGTCGATGGCCCAGCTGAGCTTCCGCCAGGGCCGCTACATGGAGGCCCGGGCCTTCGCCGAACGTAGGATTGCGGCTGCACCCGCAACGCGTTCCGTGTTACAACTTGCGTCTCAAATCGAAGCGAGGCTGGGCGATCGGGCGGCATCTGATCGCTATCTGCAGCGGATTCGACAGGAATTTCCGCAGGATGCGGGCTCCTAACTCCAGGGTTGATGCATTGTGATTGATGACCAGACTGTGAGCGCTCTCGAGACTGCGGCCGGCTGCGGCACCCGCCTGCGCCAGGCCCGTGAAGCGGCCGGACTGACCCTCGAAGATGTCGGCTCGCGCCTGCGCATGCCGGTCCAGGTGGTCAAGTCCCTGGAAGAGGAACAATGGCAGAAGCTGGGGGCGCCGGTGTTCGTGCGCGGCCAGCTGCGCAGCTATGCGCGCCTGCTCGACGTGGACGTGGGCGAGCTGCTGGAGCAGGCCCAGGTCGGCCCGGTGGTTCCGCCCACCCTGGTCAGCCATACCCATACCCCGCGTGCGCGCCGCATCGCCGAGAACCTCGGCCGGCGCGTGCTGTATGTCGGCATCACCGCCGTGCTGGCGGTGCCGGTGTGGTTCGCCACCCGTGGCCACTTCGACGGCAGCGCGACCCCGTCGCCGAGCACCGCCTCGCTGGACGTGATCCCGGCCGCCGTGCCGGTCACGCCGTCCGCAGCCGGTAGCGAGACGGCCGCCCCGGCCGAAGCAGCCACGGCCCCGGCCAGCAAGCCGGCGGCCACCCCTTACGTCGCCTCGCTGGCCCCGGTGCCGCGCCCGGCGCCGGCCCCGGCTGCCGGCAATGCGCTGGAAATGCAGTTCAGCGGCGACAGCTGGGTCGACATCGGCGGCCCGGACGGCAGCACCGTCGAGAAGGCACTGATCAAGTCCGGCGAGACCCGCAGCTTCACGCCGGGCCAGGTGACCCGGGTGACCCTGGGCAACGCCTCGGCGGTCCAGGTTCAGCAGAACGGCGCTATCGTCGATCTGACCCCCTACCAGCGAGCCAACGTGGCACGCTTTCAGGTATCCTCTGAAGGCTCCGTAGTCCCGGTTTCGCACTGAGGCGCGGTTTCACCACCTTCGATTAAACCCAATGGTCCCTCCCGACGGGCGGGGCGAGAGTACGCATGGCGATCGACGATCTGCTCGACGAGCACGAACAAAGTGAACGCGTCCGCAGCTGGCTGCGGAAGAATGGCGCCAGCATCCTCGGTGGCGTAGTCATCGCCATCGGTGCCATTGCCGGCTGGCAGTGGTACCAGAAGGATCAGGGCAGCAAGCTGGCCTCGGCCAATGTCGAGTACCAGAAGGCCCTGCAGGGCCTGCAGCAGAACAAGCTTGACGACGCCGCCAAGGCGGTCAAGGCGCTCGAAGCCGGCCCGTCCAGCATCTACGGCGACCTCGCGGCGCTGCAGCTGGCCAAGGCCCAGGTCGACGCCGGCAAGAACGAAGAGGCACTGGCCACCCTGCGCAACGTGAAGGTCGAAGGCGACCTGCAGCGCGTGGTCGACCAGCGTGTGGCCCGCCTGCTGGTGGCCACCGGCAAGAGCGACGAGGCCATCAAGCTGCTGGGCAGCGCCACCGACAGCAGCAGCCTGGAAATCCATGGCGATGCGCTGATGGCGCAGGGCAAGCGCGATGAGGCCCGTGCACAGTACGAGAAGGCGCTGAAGACGCTGGACGTGGCAGCGCCGCAGCGGCGCCTGCTGGAAACCAAGGTTATGGACGCCGGCGGCACCGTTGCCGCCCCTGCGGAGTCGGTTTGATGAGTCAGAAGGTCATGATCACCCGCGTCGCCACCGTGCTCCTGATGGGCATGGCCCTGACCGGCTGCGGCACCATGAAGGGCTGGTTCGCCGGCAAGGACGCGGCGGCGAAGAAGGCACAGGAACCGGCTGAGCTGGTCAAGTTCGAGCCGACCGTGAAGGTCAGCAAGATCTGGTCGGTCAACCTCGGCAAGGGCGAGCGTCGCATCGGTGTGCGCCAGGGTCCGGCGGTGGCCAACGGCCACGTGTTCGCTGCGGCGATCACCGGTGGCGTGCACGCCATCGACCTGCAGACCGGCAAGAAGGTCTGGACCTGGGAGCCGAAGAAGGAAAAGAAGAAGGCCAAGCTGCGCTTGTCCGGCGGCCCGGGTGTCGGTGAGAACCTGGTCGTGATCGGCACGCTGGATGGCCAGGTCATCGCGCTGGACATCAACGACGGCAGCGAGAAGTGGCGCGCCCGTGTTCCGGGTGAAGTGATCGCCGCGCCGGCCGTTGCCCAGGGCATGGTCTACGTGCGCAGCAACGACGGTCGTGTGACCGCCTTCGATGTCGGCAACGGCACCCAGAAGTGGTTCAACCCGAGCGAGCTGCCGGCGCTGACCGTGCGCGGCAACGCGCCGGTGGTGACCGGCCCGGGCGTGCTGTTCATCGGCAAGGACGAGGGCGCGGTTGCGGCCCTGGCCCAGCAGGATGGCCGCACGCTGTGGGAACAGAACCTCGGCAACGGCGAAGGCCGCACCGAGCTGGAGCGCATGGCGGACGTCGACGGCGCACCGGTGCTCGACGGCAACACCCTGTACGTGAGCAGCTTCAAGAACCAGACCATGGCCATCGAAGGCCCGACCGGTCGCCCGCTGTGGGCGCGCGACCATGGCGGTGCCGGTGGCGTGGCGGTATCGTCCGGCAATGTGTTCGTGACCGACAACAAGGGCGGCGTGTTCGGCCTGGACAAGGCCAGCGGCGCAGCCATGTGGTCGCAGACGGCACTGGCCCGTCGCTCCCTGACCGGCCCGGCACTGCACGGCGACTACGTCGTGGTCGGTGACTACAAGGGATACGTGCACTGGTTGCAGACCTCCGATGGTGCGATGGCGGCACGGGCAAAAAGTGGCGGCGACGCCCTGCTGGCCCAGCCGGTCGTCGTCGACGGGGTGCTGCTGGTGCAGAACGTGGATGGCAAGCTGACCGCCTTCCGGTTGGCAAACTAAAAAATTGGAGTAATCGCGATGCTGCCTCTGGTCGCCCTGGTTGGACGGCCGAATGTCGGCAAGTCGACTATTTTCAATGCGCTTACGCGCACCCGTGACGCGCTGGTCCATGACCAGCCCGGCGTCACCCGCGACCGCAACTACGGTGTCTGCCGCCTCGACGAGGACAACCATTTCCTCGTCGTGGATACCGGCGGTATCGCCGGGGAAGACGAAGGCCTGGCCGGCGCCACCACGCGCCAGGCGCGTGCGGCCGCGGCCGAAGCCGACCTGATCCTGTTCGTCGTCGACGCCCGCGAGGGCACCTCGGCGCTGGACGACGAGATCCTGGCCTGGCTGCGCAAGCTGTCGCGCCCGACGCTGCTGCTGATCAACAAGATCGATGGCACCGACGAGGACAGCGTGCGTTCCGAGTTCGCCCGTTACGGCTTCGGCGAGATGCTGACCGTCTCGGCCGCGCATCGCCAGGGCCTGGACGATCTGTTGGACGAAGTGATCCAGCGCCTGCCGGAAGAAGGCAGCGGTGAAGAGCTGGACAACGACCCGAACCGCATCCGCATCGCCTTCGTCGGCCGCCCGAACGTGGGCAAGTCGACCCTGGTCAACCGCATCCTCGGCGAGGAGCGCATGATCGCCTCCGACGTGCCGGGTACCACCCGCGACTCGATCGCGGTGGACCTGGAGCGCGACGGCCGTGAGTACCGCCTGATCGACACCGCCGGCCTGCGCCGTCGTTCGCGCGTGGACGAGGTCGTCGAGAAGTTCTCGGTAGTCAAGACCATGCAGTCGATCGAGCAGTGCCAGGTGGCCGTGCTGATGCTCGACGCCACCGAAGGCGTGACCGACCAGGACGCCACCGTGCTCGGTGCCGTGCTCGACGCCGGCCGCGCGCTGGTGATCGCCATCAACAAGTGGGATGGCCTGACCGAGTACCAGCGCGAGCAGGCCGAGACCATGCTGTCGCTGAAGCTGGGCTTCGTGCCGTGGGCCGAATCGGTGCGCATCTCGGCCAAGCACGGCTCGGGCCTGCGTGAGCTGTTCCGTGCGGTGCATCGTGCGCACGAATCGGCGAACAAGACCTTCACCACCAGCGAAGTGAACAAGGCGCTGGAAGTGGCCTACGAGACCAACCCGCCGCCGACCATCCGCGGCCATGTCTCCAAGCTGCGCTACGTGCACCCGGCCGGTTCCAACCCGCCGACCTTCATCGTGCACGGCACGCGCCTGAAGGAGCTGCAGGAGTCGTACAAGCGCTACCTGGAGAACTTCTTCCGCAAGCGCTTCAAGCTGATCGGCACGCCGGTGAGCTTCATCTTCCGCGAGGGTACCAACCCGTACGAGGGCAAGAAGAACGTCCTCACCGAGCGGCAGGTCAAGGCAAAGCGGCGCTTGATGAAGCACGTCAAGGGCAAGTGATTCACGGGAAGGCGGCCGCAGGGCCGCCTTCTTCGTTCGCGCTCCCACCGGTAGTGCCGGCAGCTGGCCGGCAACCTCGCGTCGTCCGGTGCGTTCATGGCCATGCCGGCCAGCGGCTGGCACTACCCCATGTTTGCAGGTATCGGTCAAGGCGGCCTGCCGCCACGTGCGCGATAATGCGGCCATGAGCATCCAAGAGCTTTCCCCCGCGCAGGCACGCGAGCGCCTGGCCCACGGCGCCGTGCTGATCGATGTGCGCGAGGCGCATGAACGGGCCGGCGGCATGGCCGAGGGCGCGCGCGGCGTGGCCAAGGGCGAGCTGCAGGCCGACCCGGCCGCGCATCTGCCGCGGCGCGACCAGGAGATCCTGCTGATCTGCCAGAGCGGCAAGCGCTCGGCCGATGCCGCGCAGTTCCTGCTGGAGGCCGGGTACGCCCAGGTCGCTTCCGTGACGGGCGGCACCGTGGCCTGGCGCGAGCAGTCGCTGCCACTGGTGCAGCCGCTGGCCAGTGCCGCCGACCGCGATTTCTTTGATCGTTATTCGCGCCACCTGCTGCTGCCACAGGTGGGCGAGGCCGGCCAGCGCCGGCTGCAGGATTCGCGCGTGTTGGTGCTGGGTGCGGGCGGCCTTGGTGCGCCGGCCGGCTTCTATCTGGCCGCCGCCGGGGTAGGGCACCTGCGCTTCGCCGACCACGACCGCGTGGAGCGCAGCAACCTGCACCGGCAGATCGTGCATACCGAAGCCAGCGTCGGCCAGCTGAAGGTCGATTCGGCGCGCGAGCGCCTGCTGGCGCTGAACCCGTCGATCGAGGTCGAGGCTGTGCCCGAGCGGGTCACCTCCGACAACGTGGATGCGCTGCTGGAGGGCGTGGATGTGGTGCTGGATGGCTCGGACAACTTCCCGCTGCGCTACCTGCTCAACGACGCCTGCATCAAGCACGCCAAGCCGCTGGTGTACGCCGCCATCGAGCGCTTTGACGGCCAGGTAAGCGTGTTTGACGCTGGCCGCCAGCGTGGCGTGGCGCCGTGCTACCGCTGCCTGTTCCCCGAGCCGCCGCCGCCGGAGTTCGCGCCGAACTGTTCCGAGGCCGGTGTGCTGGGCGTGCTGCCTGGCCTGGCCGGCGTGCTGCAGGCCACCGAGGTGCTGAAGCTGCTGCTGGGTATTGGCGAGCCGCTGGTTGGGCGCCTGCTGCGCTTCGATGCGCTGGGCATGCGCTTCCGCGAGACCGGCATCCGCCCGGACCCGCATTGCCCGGTGTGCGCGCCGGGCGTGCCGTTCCCGGGGTATATCGATTACGCCGCGTTCTGCCGAGGTGGTTGAACCCGGCCGGGGCATCATCCACGCATGGCGTGAATCTACCGACGCATTAGTAGATCCACGCCATGCGTGGATGGATGTATCGGGTTTCGGGATGATGCTGGGGATCGCTCCCTGCATCGTTCCATCGCCAAGACAATCCGGCGCAACATGCGTGCTATTGCCGTCATCGGCATTGCTCTATTGTTGAACCCGATTCTGGATCTCGGGGAACACACCGCATGGCGGTAGAAGCAGCGACCAGCGAGCTGGTCAAGGTCGTCGCCCTGTTGGGCGCGGCGGTGGTGATGGTGCCTTTGTTCCGCCGGGCCGGCCTGGGCTCGGTGCTGGGCTACTTCGCCGCTGGCCTGGCGATCGGACCGTTCGGGCTGGGCTGGTTCTCCGACCCGCAGGCGATCCTGCATACCGCCGAGCTCGGCGTGGTGATGTTCCTGTTCGTGATCGGTCTGGAAATGCGGCCCTCGCACCTGTGGGGCCTGCGCAAGGAGATCTTCGGGCTGGGCACGCTGCAGATCGTCACCTGTGCGCTGGTGCTGACCAGCATCGCCAAGCTGTTCGGGCTGCCGTGGCAGGTGGCCTTCATCGGCGCCACCGGCTTCGTGCTCACTTCCACTGCGGTGGTGATGCAGCTGCTGGCCGAGCGCGGTGACATCGCGCTGCCGTCGGGGCAGAAGATCGTTTCGATCCTGCTGTTCGAAGACCTGCTGATCGTGCCGTTGCTGGCGCTGGTGGCCTGGATGGCGCCGGGCGCGGGCAGTGCCGGCGGCGAGGGTTCGCGTTGGCTGTCGGTGGCGATCGGCGTGGGCGCCATTGTCGGCCTGGTGCTGGTCGGCCGCTTCCTGCTCAATCCGCTGTTCCGCGTGTTGGCCGAGTCGAAGGCGCGCGAGGTGATGACCGCCGCCGCGCTGCTGGTGGTGCTGGGCGCCGCGCTGTTGATGCAGCTGTCCGGCCTGTCGATGGCGATGGGCGCGTTCCTGGCCGGCGTGCTGCTGAGCGAATCCACCTTCCGCCACCAGATCGAAGCGGACATCGAGCCGTTCCGCGGCATCCTGCTGGGCCTGTTCTTCCTCAGCGTGGGCATGGCGCTGGACCTGGGCGTGGTGGCCGGCAACTGGCAGCTGATCCTCGGCCTGGTGCTGGCGTTGATGGCGGCCAAGGCGCTGTGCATCTACGTGGTCGCGCGCATCATGGGCAGCGACCACGCGCAGGCGCTGGACCGCGGCGTGCTGATGGCGCAGGGCGGCGAGTTCGCCTTCGTGCTGTTTTCCGCCGCCGCCTCGGCCGGCGTGATCAACCTGGAGATCAATGCCAACTTCACCGCCGTGGTGGTGCTGTCGATGGCGCTGACGCCGCTGGTGGTGCTGGTCTACAAGCGCATCGCGCCGAAGCCGACGGTGAACATGGACGGCGTGGACGAGGCCGATGGCCTGTCCGGCAGCGTGCTGCTGATCGGCTTCGGCCGCTTCGGCCAGGTCGCCAGCCAGTCGCTGCTGGCGCGCGACGTGGACGTGACCATCATCGACAACGATGTGGAGATGATCCAGAGCGCGGCGCGCTTCGGTTTCAAGATCTACTACGGCGACGGTACGCGACTGGACGTGCTGCATGCCTCGGGCGCGGCCACCGCACGTGCGATTGCGGTGTGCGTGGACAAGGCCGAGGCGGCTGACCGCATTGTTGAGCTGGTGTCGCACGAGTTCCCGCAGGCAAAGCTGATGGTGCGCTCGTTCGACCGCGAGCATTCGCTGCGGCTGATCCATGCCGGTGTCGATTTCCAGATCCGCGAGACGTTCGAGTCGGCGGTGCTGTTCGGCCAGGCCGCGCTGGTGGAACTGGGTGCGGACGAGGACGACGCGGTGGAGATTGCCGAGCAGATCCGTCGCCGCGACGCCGAGCGCTTCGAGCTGGAGATTGCCGGTGGTGGTCTGAATGCCGGCGCCAAGATGGTGTTCGGCAATTCCGGCCAGGGCGTGCCGACGCCGACGCCGTTCACCGCGCCGAAGCGGGCAAGCAAGACGTTGAACCCGCAGGACGTGCCGGAAGAGGAAGAATAAAGCCCGGTCGTGCCGGCCGCTGGCCGGCAGATACGGAAACGTTCCGACGTCATGAGGTTGCCGGCCAGCGGCCGGCATTACCCGGGTTGGGAATTGCCGAAGCCGGTGGTTGGTAGTGCCGGCCGCTGGCCGGCAGATGCGCGAACGTTCCGGCGTCATGAGGGTGCCGGCCAGCGGCCGGCACTACCGTGTGGGGAATTGCCGAAGCCGGCGGTTGGTAGTGCCGGCCGCTGGCCGGCAGATACGCGAACGTTCCGACGTCATGGGGTTGCCGGCCAGCGGCCGGCACTACCAGGCAGGTGGGGGATCGCCAAAGTCGGTGGGCGAGGGGGCCTGAATCAGGGACAATAGCGTCCCCGCCGCCCCACGCCTGCTCCCGATGACCGATTCCGCCCCCCAGCATCCTGCCCGCATCCTTGATGGCCGCCGCATCGCCGAGGACCTGCTCGACAGCCTGAAGGTGCGCGTCGACGCCCGCGTGGCCGCCGGTGGCAGCCGCCCGGGCCTGGCCGTGGTGCTGGTCGGTGGCGACCCGGCTTCGACCGTGTACGTGCGCAACAAGCGCCGTGCCGCCGAGAAGGTCGGCATCGAAGCACATGACTACGATCTGCCGGCCGGTACCACCGAGGCCGAGCTGCTCGACCTGATCGACCAGCTCAACGCCGATCCGAAGATCAACGGCATCCTGATCCAGCTGCCGCTGCCGGGGATCCCCGACGCGCGCCGGCTGATCCAGCGCATCGACCCGCGCAAGGACGTGGACGGTTTCCACCCGGAAAACGTCGGCCACCTGGCCCTGCGCGAGTTCGGCCTGCGCCCGTGCACCCCGCGCGGCATCACCACGCTGCTGGGCCACACCGACCAGCCGGTGCGCGGCCGCAACGCCACCATCGTGGGCGTCAGCAACCACGTCGGCCGCCCGATGGGCCTGGAGCTGCTGATCGCCGGCTGCACCGTGACCAGCTGCCACAAGTTCACCCCCAAGGACGTGCTGGAACAGGCCGTGCGCAATGCCGACATCCTGGTGGTGGCGGTGGGCCGCCCGGGCATCGTGCCGGGCGAGTGGGTGAAGCCGGGCGCGGTGGTGATCGACGTCGGTATCAACCGGTTGGATGACGGTCGGCTGGTGGGCGACGTCGGGTTTGAGGCGGCGGCCCAGCGGGCCAGCTGGATCACCCCGGTGCCGGGTGGTGTGGGCCCGATGACCGTGGCCACGTTGATGCAGAACACCCTGGAAGCGGCGGAAGCGCTGAGCTGACCTCACCTGGGGCTGTTCTCAGGTGCCTGAGGGATAGTGCGGACCAACGGTCCGCACCCACCAAAGGCGCTTCAGGGCTGGCTCGGGTGATCCTCTCAAGGTGGGTGCCGACCGTTGCTCGGCACAATGCCGGTGCACAGGTATATGAAGGCAGTGCGGACCAACGGTCCGCACCCACCAAAGGCGCTTCAGGGCTGGCTCGGGTGATCCTCTCAAGGTGGGTGCCGACCGTTGCTCGGCACAATGCTGGGGCACAGGTGTCTGAAGGGCAGTGCGGACCAACGGTCCGCACCCACCAAAGGCAGGCCGATGACTCGCTCCTGGTAGGTGCCAACCAAAGTTGGCACCTACCACAGGCGCTCCAGGGCTGGCTCGGGTGATCCTCTCAAGGTGGGTGCCGACCGTTGGCCGGCGCAATGCTGGGGCACAGGTGTCTGAAGGGCAGTGCGGACCAACGGTCCGCACCCACCAAAGGCAGGCCGATGACTCGCTCCTGGTAGGTGCCAACCAAAGTTGGCACCTACCACAGGCGCTCCAGTGCTGGCCCGAGTGATCCTCTTAAGGTGGGTGCCGACCGTTGGCCGGCGCAATGCTGGGGCACAGGTGTCTGAAGGGTAGTGCGGACCAACGGTCCGCACCCACCAAAGTGGTAGGCGGGCCCCTGAACCAATCACCGCCGGCGCGACACTGCGTCGCATCTACCCCCTGCCACGCGACGCGAAAACAGGGTAAAATGTCGCGCTTCCCCACATCTCGGGTATGCCGATGCTGCGCATCCAGGCTGAAGCACTCACTTACGACGACGTCTCGCTCGTCCCCGCCCACTCGACCATCCTGCCCAAGGACGTCAACCTCGAAACGCGGTTGACCCGAGACCTGAAGCTGAAGCTTCCGATCCTGTCCGCCGCCATGGATACCGTCACCGAAGCCCGCCTGGCCATCGCCATGGCCCAGCTCGGCGGCATGGGCATCATCCACAAGAATCTCAGCCTGGAACAGCAAGCCGCGGAAGTGGCCAAGGTCAAGAAGTTCGAGGCCGGTGTCATCCGCGACCCGATTACCGTCGGCCCGGAAACCACCATCCGCGACGTGCTGGCCCTGACCCAGGCGCACAACATCTCCGGCGTGCCGGTGGTGGGCAGCGACGGCCAGCTGGCCGGCATCGTGACCCACCGCGACATGCGCTTCGAGACCGAGCTGGACGACCCGGTCCGCCACATCATGACCAAGAAGGATCGCCTGATCACGGTCAAGGAAGGCGCCGCGTCTGATGAAGTGCTGCAGCTGCTGCACCGCAACCGCATCGAAAAGGTGCTGGTGGTCAATGACTCGTTCGAACTGCGTGGCCTGATCACCGTCAAGGACATCCAGAAGAACACCGACTTCCCGAACGCTGCCAAGGATCTGTCGACCCGCCTGCTGGTCGGCGCTGCCGTCGGCGTGGGTGGCGATACCGATCGCCGCGTGGAAGCGCTGGTCGCCGCCGGCGTGGACGTGATCGTGGTTGATACCGCGCACGGCCACTCGCAGGGCGTGCTGGACCGCGTCAGCTGGGTCAAGAAGAACTTCCCGAACGTGCAGGTCATCGGTGGCAACATCTGCACCGGCGAAGCCGCACTGGCGCTGCTGGACAGCGGCGCGGACGCAGTGAAGGTCGGCATCGGCCCGGGCTCGATCTGCACCACCCGCGTCGTCGCCGGCGTCGGCGTGCCGCAGGTCACCGCCATCGACTTGGTGGCCGAAGCCCTGCAGGACCGCATCCCGCTGATCGCCGACGGTGGCATCCGCTACTCGGGCGACATCGGCAAGGCGCTGGCCGCCGGTGCCTCGACCATCATGGTCGGTGGCCTGCTGGCCGGTACCGAGGAATCGCCGGGCGAGACCGAGCTGTACCAAGGCCGTTCGTACAAGAGCTACCGCGGCATGGGTTCGCTGGCTGCCATGGAGAAGGGGTCGAAGGACCGCTACTTCCAGGACGCCGCCACCGCCGACAAGCTGGTGCCGGAAGGCATCGAAGGCCGCGTGCCGTACCGCGGCCCGGTGGGCGGCATCATCCACCAGCTGATGGGCGGCCTGCGCGCCACCATGGGGTACGTGGGCTGCGCCACCATCGACGAGATGCGCAGCAAGCCCAAGTTCGTGAAGATCAGCGGCGCCGGCCAGCGTGAGAGCCACGTCCACGACGTGACGATCACCAAAGAGCCGCCGAACTACCGCGCCTGACGCGGGCCGAGCAAAGAGGAACGGGGAAGCACTTCCCGTTCCTCTTTCTCCATCTGCCGCCGTAAATCTGATTTCGTTTTCCCTACTGCATTGCCGGGGCGCCATGACCAACATCCATAACGACAAGATCCTCATCCTCGATTTCGGCGCGCAGTACACGCAGCTGATCGCCCGCCGCATCCGCGAGCTGGGCGTCTACTGCGAAATCTGGGCGTGGGACCACAACCCGGCCGAGATCGCCGCGTTTGGCGCCAAGGGCATCATCCTGTCCGGTGGCCCGGAATCGACCACGCTGCCGGGTGCCCCGGCTGCGCCGCAGGAAGTGTTCGACAGCGGCCTGCCGATCTTCGGCATCTGCTACGGCATGCAGACCCTGGCCGCACAGCTGGGCGGTGCCACCGAAGCCGCTGATCAGCGCGAATTCGGCCACGCCGAAGTGAACGTGATCAACCCGGATGCACTGTTCAAGGGCCTGAGCGACCACGGCGGCGAGCCGAAGCTGAATGTCTGGATGAGCCACGGCGACCACGTCTCCGTTGCACCGCCGGGCTTCACCATCACCGCCACCACCGACCGCATTCCGGTGGCCGCCATGGCCAACGAAGAAAAGCGCTGGTACGGCGTGCAGTTCCACCCGGAAGTGACCCACACCCTGCAGGGCCAGGCCCTGCTGCGCCGCTTCGTGGTGGATGTGTGCGGCTGCCAGACCCTGTGGACCGCCGCCAACATCATCGACGACCAGATCGCCCGCGTGCGCGAACAGGTGGGCGATGACGAAGTGATCCTGGGCCTGTCCGGCGGCGTCGATTCGTCCGTGGTGGCCGCGCTGCTGCACAAGGCCATCGGCGAGAAGCTGACCTGCGTGTTCGTGGATACCGGCCTGCTGCGCTGGCAGGAAGGCGACCAAGTGATGGCGATGTTCGCCGAGCACATGGGCGTAAAGGTGGTGCGCGTGAACGCCGCCGACCGTTACTTTGCCGCGCTGCAAGGCGTGAGCGACCCGGAAGCCAAGCGCAAGATCATCGGCAACCTGTTCGTTGAGATCTTCGACGAAGAATCGAGCAAGCTGAAGAACGCCAAGTGGCTGGCGCAGGGCACCATCTACCCGGATGTGATCGAGTCGGCCGGCAGCAAGACCGGCAAGGCGCATGTGATCAAGAGCCACCACAACGTGGGCGGCCTGCCGGAGCACATGAAGCTGGGCCTGGTGGAGCCGCTGCGCGAGCTGTTCAAGGACGAAGTGCGCCGCCTGGGCGTTGAGCTGGGCCTGCCGCGCACCATGGTCTACCGCCATCCGTTCCCGGGCCCGGGCCTGGGCGTGCGCATTCTGGGCGAAGTGAAGCGCGAATACGCCGAACTGCTGGCCAAGGCCGATGCCATCTTCATTGATGAGCTGCGCAAGGCGGATCTGTACGACAAGACCAGCCAGGCGTTCGCCGTGTTCCTGCCGGTGAAGTCGGTGGGCGTGGTGGGCGATGCGCGCGCTTATGAGTGGGTGATTGCGCTGCGGGCCGTGGAGACGATCGACTTCATGACGGCGCACTGGGCGCATCTGCCGTATGAGTTCCTGGGGACGGTGAGCAACCGGATCATCAATGAGTTGCGGGGGGTGTCGCGGGTGGTTTATGACATCTCGGGGAAGCCGCCGGCGACCATTGAGTGGGAATGAGTTGAAAGAACGAGGGCGCCGAGAGGCGCCCTTGTTCTATCTTCGAGTTGAGCGGGGATTCTATAAATGCTTCCCTGAATCTATTCGCTCCGAGGACTGTCATCTTCAGCGAGCTCAAGAATGAGGCCGTAATCATCCCGAAGCTCTCTGTCCACGAGATGGAACCGGTCAAGTTGCAGCGACGTCCAGTGATCTTCGGCTATGTGCTCCAAAAGAATGATCTGAAATCCGCCGCGTTTATCCATTCTAGAAACAAAATCATTCAGTTGCGCTAGGACCTTGTCAAGGCTGCGGATGTCATCATTCGGTTGGCCGTCGCTTGAGAAATATGGGGTGCTGACTTGATCAAGTATTAAGAAGGACGGCATCCAAGGAATCAGTAACGTCCTTGCGATTTCATGTATTGCAAGGAAGTGCGCGATATGAAGGTACAGATAGTTAGATGCACTTCCCACATCTGGCATTTTCTCTATTTGAGTCAGATCGGGCGAGTGTAGATGGATTAATTTCTCCTTCTCTGAGTAGTGAGCGGAGAATTCGCTGTATCCCTTTAGTGGGAGATGGCTTAATACTCTATTTATAAGGCTATTTAATCTTTCCTTCGCGATCGAATTCTTTTCGTCATTCTGATCAACAACCTTCTGTAGATCTGCGATTGCGTCGTCGAACTCTTCGGATTGCGTGTCGACGGGCTGGGTGTGGCTCTGACTGTAGATGTCAAGCTTTGTCTCCAGTCGGCCCAAGAAACGATAGTATTCATTCGGGTTTTGCTGGACATCCTGTCTTGCGTTAAGAGTGTCAAGTTCATCCCTTAGTCTTCGCAGCTCTACTTCATTGCCTTCGTGAATCTTTCTAACTTCATCAAGGAATGGGAAGCTCTTCCGATTTCGCAAAGACTCTTTAACTTCAGAGAGCTCACGTTGCAGCTTCGATATGACCTGGTTGGCAAACTGCGAGGGGAATATATCCTCAGACTGCGAGTTGAACGTATTGACCGGCTTTAGCGCATCTTCAATTTGCTTCAGGGAAGCGACGTAAGTCGGCTTGTTGTCGATAAACGCCTGAAGCTGACGATTCTTGGCAGTGAGCCTGAAAATCTCGCGCTCGACCCTTTCAACTTCAGCCCTGGGGCCGGTCGGAGTAGAGGGTATCTGGACAACCTTCCTCAGTTCGGCGAAATTCTCGTGATAGGTGTCATGAACCTGATCAATAACACCCAGTGAGCGAGCCTCGATAGATAGCGCAGAAACTTCCTCTGAAAATGAATTTGCGGCTTCTCTATAGGAATCCTGCTTTCTAACATGAGCTGCTCTCTTTCGTTCAAGCTCTGCCAACTTGCTGCGAGAAATAGCGGTGTCAACGTTCTCTGCGCCAATCGCCATTCTAAATGTTCTTTCAATGGACTCTTGGAATCGGCCATCAGTAGGTCTAATGTACAAATGGTCTGGCGCGACGATGGTGTTCTGATCCTGATAGCAGTACGCTAGGAAATTTCGGAAAGAGACTTTAGATCCGGCCTGAATGTACCTTCCGCCGTATGGAACTCTCAATTCCGTGTCGATTCCAAAGGCTGCACTGAGAACTTTTTTTAGACTGTCAACGCGGACATTCAGGTCGGGGGTGTCTGGGATGATTCCGTTCTCGTTAAAGTAGGCCTGGTCGGTACAGCCGGCGCTCTCCGCTGGGCGAGCTATTACGATCTCCTTGCCATCTACCGAAAGCTTGATGCCATACCAATTTACCTTTGAGTCGATGTTTGCTTTCGATATGCCTGTTGTTTCACTCGCGAGTAAGCAGTAGTCAATTATGAAAAGTATTGACGACTTTCCTTTTCCTGAGTCTCCAGTAATCACGTTAACGCGATTGTGGAGGAAGTCTAGCGATCTTGTTATTCCGTTCTTTTGCCAGAGAATTACGCTGGAAATCTGGATGTTGCTCACAATTCGATCCTGAATGTTTGATAGAGGTCCAAAGTCGATTCGCGAAGGATTAGGCCAAGCTTGGGGCCTGAATCGAAGATCTCCGTCGCGATCTTTCCAATGTCCGTAGCGTCTCGGAAGAATATTTTGGATCTAAGGCTCAATGAATGATCCTCCAGGGTGATCATTCCAAGCTCCTTAGCTAGCAAAATAGTATTCAAGGACGTAATTGTAAGATCCTCATACTTCGCGCGGACTACAGTAAACGCACCAGGGTTTGAGACAATTAAGTCTTTACTACTTAATACGATACTGTTCTTTCTCTTCAGAACTGAGCGAATTGTTCTATCAAAAATCAATGGAAGGATGAGCATTGCTTTAGATAGGGCGAGACTATGGTCGGGCGAGTTCTCAAGTGCAATCTGAAGCGCAACGGTTCCGATTAATTCATTCTGAGAGATTCGGTTCATTTCAGAACTTGCTCCGCCAGTTCTTGCGCCATCCTATTCGAGGAATATTGGAAAGTTTAATGTACTTTCCGCAGCTGAGATTGATTGGAATTTCGACGCCGCCAGCCGTCATTTGCTTTTTCATTGTTTGGTCATAGCAATCCTGAGACGCTTTTAGATGAATTGGCTCGTCATCATCCGGCGTGTTCCTATGAGACTGATTGTGTAAAAGTTGCCAATCTGACAGTGCCTTGTTTTCGAGCCTTGAATCGTCTCTAGCGCTGAACGATCCCGAGTCCTTAAGTGACTGTATAAATTGCTCTGACAAGATCATTTCGACTCCGCGATCAATGATCTCTTCTTCGTGTATTCCGATGTCCTGAAGCTGTTCATGGAACTTGCTTGAGCGGAATGACAGGGTGTGAGGTCGTTCATATTCGTAATAAAAATCAATGAATCGATCAAACTCAATAGGTTCGGATCGTGCTGATCTAATAATCCTGTCAAATCCCATCGTTGTTCTGAAATCGTCAAACGTAATAACTACTTTTTCGCCACTTATTATTCGGGAGAACTTCGATTCTTTGAATGCGCCGATTACATGACGTCTGGTTTCTTCAATTTGAGATGCTGGAACGGAAAGCTGCCTCAGTTCTGAGGTAATTCTTCCAATGACGGACGAGTCGTCAGAATGGAATTCGAATCGACTAAAAAGATGATTAAGTTTTTCATTGCTCGCATCGCATACCGATTGAACGTACTTTGCGAGAGGATTCTTTGATTCGTCAGGTTTCTTCTTGGACTCGACTAGCGAGATTTTCTCGTTAGTACTTCTTATGTGCGAAATTATGGCTTCAATGTTCTGACGTGGACTCTTTAGTAAAGAAACAAACTCTTGGTTATTTAGGCCCTTGTTTGTATAGAGTTGAAGCGTCAGATTTCTATGGCTGGGGAGCCCTGGGATGATCTGGAGCCAGTTATGCAGGGTCTTCCAGAGATCAATGTCTCTGTCTGTGATGTTGCCAGGTTCTACCGAGTGCTTTACCTGGATTAGTGTGAGGTCTTGAATGGATCCGTCATCTGAAACTGTTTGAACATGGATGTCGTCATGGAGCTCCAGGCCAAGTGCCTGCCCTTCTCTAAGGGAAATTAGTTTTTCGACATATACGAAATCCTGAAATTCAAAGCCTAACGATGTCTTGTCGGCAGAAAATTTGTCGGCGCCGCTCATTGTTCGATTACCAGAGAGGTTGGCGCTTTACTTGCGATGAGTGAATTTTCATGTGAGCTGGCGCCCTTGCTTGCTGCGTCCAGGGCGCTGGTCGGCAGGAGTGCGTCGCGATTTATAATCTGCCGAACCATGTCTCTACGCGAATCCCAATTTCTTAGTCGAGCATGGGTAATGGAAGCTATGGATTTCTCGATTGCTTCATTCGATAAGGAGACCGGATTTTTCAGGAATATTTGAAGGTTCTGCAAAGTTACCACTGGCTGCCCCCTTGCAAGCCATTGCAGCTTTGGGGGCGTCAGCTGAGCTTGGGCCACCCTTGGCCGTGATTAGGATCCGTTCTAGGGACGCGTGAGTGACGCGACCACCGACTGAGCTCGTGCTCTAGCTTACGGTCCCACAATCTCACTGAACTTTCAAGCTCGGTAAGCATATTGGCCAGAGGCTTAAGTGTTGGCCTAATTGGAGAATGTTATTGGAGGGTCCAATAGTCCATCCTGCCAAAGTCTGAGGGCGCGACGTTTGCTGTGCGTCTTGGTATTTTTGCAGATATTTGTGCTAGATCGACCGGTATCTAGCTTTGATTCGGTCGAGGCGAGGTCAAGGTGGAATGTTGAGCTTTGATTTACTCCGGCCTCACCTCATGACAAGCCCACTCAACCAACCCCCGGCACGCCAGAAACAGCCCATCCACGACCCCCTCATCCAGATGCCGCTCCGGGTCCGCTGCCACCCGGCAGCGGTCTGCCGCGTGCAGCAGTTCCAGTACCGTCAACGCGCCCACCATTGCGCGCTCAGTCCTTGCCAGGCTCACGCGTCGACCGGGTGACACATCGGTTTCTGGCCAGGGATGGCCGTCGGCACCCTCGTAGCCACGCATGCGCTTGAGGATGCCGAGCAGGGAGTTCAGGTCGGGCAGGGGAGTGTCGTCGTTGATGGATTCAACAACGGTGTACGAGGAGAAGGTGTCGGATTCGTTCATGGCGTCGGCTTCCGTGGCTGTGCTTAACAGCGCCACCGCGAAGAGGTGGCGGACGGTGCGGGTTCCAAACCGGGACAGACAGTTGTCAATAACCGGCGGGTCCGAAGACCCCCACGCACCGCCCGCCATGAAGGCCGACGGATTGCCCGCCGGCACCGGTTAAGGACGGTGCCGACGGGCAAGCGTAAACAACTATCTGTCTCGGGTTTGGACGCCCGCTGCCACCCGTTGTCGGTGGCGCGCCATGGTGTTTACGCAGCCGCTTCGAATACCAATAGAAATTCGCGAAGGAATCGCTGAATCCGAGAGCGAAGAGCTATTGTGGCACGCCGCATTCGTGCAGCACGCGACGCCAGCAGACGCATTCGCGCAGCTGCTCTGCTGATGGCGAATCAAACTGGCGCAATCGCCCACGGCACAAGTGAATAGCGCGACAGCCTTCTTTGCAACAGTTCCTAGTCCGCCTCGCCGGGCGGCGGCGCCGGATCATCCGCACAGCCCGAAAATCGGTTCAAACCCGACACCGTTAGCAAGCTCGCAGCTTCAACCAGCGCGATCCTCAGTCGCATTCCCCACCAGCAACTCAATCATTGCCCGCGCCGCTGCCGACTGCCGCCGATGCGGCGCATAGATCACCGAGAACGGCCTTGACCGCCCACGCAGCTGCGGCAGCACTTCAACCAGCTCCCCACGCAGCAACCGCTCGCGCACGATGAACTCGTAGCTCTGACAGATGCCGATGCCCTGTTCGGCCAGCGACACCACGCCCAGCACATCGTCGGAGGTCTCGATGGACGAACGCGGCAGCCAGTCCACGTCGCGCCCGCCATCGCGGAAGATCCACGGCGCCAGCCGCCCGGTGCGCGGCATCACGAACGGCAGGCACAGGTGCTGCTGCAGGTCGTCCAGCGTCTGCGGCGTGCCGCGGCGCTGCAGGTACTCCGGCGAAGCCACCAGCAGAAGCGGCGCGTCTTCCAGCTTGCGCCCCACCAGCCCGCTGTCCGGCAGCTGGCCCAGGCGGATGGCCAGGTCGAAGCCTTCGGCCACCAGGTCCACGTTGCGGTTGGTGATGTTCAGTTCCACCTGCACCTGCGGGTACTGCTGCGCAAAGCGCGCCAGCACGGGCGGCAGCCGGTAGTGGCCATAGGTGGTGGGCACGCTCAGGCGCACGCGGCCGGCCAGCGCACCGTCCTGGGCCAGTACGTCGCGCTCGGCGTCGTCCAGCAGGCCGAAGGCGGTGCGCACCTGTTCCAGATAGAGCCGCCCGGCGTCGGTCAGGCCCACGCGGCGGGTGGTCCGCTGCAGCAGCTGTCGGCCCAGCCGCGCTTCCAGGCGGGTGACCGCGCGGCTCAGCACCGAGGGCGTGGTGGACAGCGCCACCGCGCCGGCCGTGAACGAGCCGTGCTCGACCACCGCCAGGAACACCTCCACATCGCCCAGGTAGTCGAACTTGCGGCTCATTTGGTTCTCCGGGGAACAGATGTTTTGCGATGGGGCCAATTTATCGCCGCTGGGGCAATGAATAAAGTGGCCGCCATTCCCCGATAGGAGCGACCCCATGAACCTGATGACCCGGCTGGCCGCAGCGCTGGCCCTGACCCTGGCCGCCAGCGGCGCGCAGGCCGCCAACGTGCTGGTGGTGCTGTCTGACGAAAACCACCTGGACCTGAAGGACGGCAAGATGCTGTCCACCGGCTTCTATCTCAACGAGCTGATGCAGCCGGTCAAGCTGCTGCTGGACGCGGGCCACGAAGTGACCTTCGCCACGCCGCAGGGGCGGGTGCCGACGGTAGATGCGTCTTCGGTGACGCCGGCGTACTTCGGCAACGATGCCGCGCAGCTGAAACTGCACAAGGAGCTGCTGGAGAAGCTGGCGCTGACCTCGCCGACGGCTTCGCCGGTGGTCAGCCTGGCGCGTGTTGAGCAGCAGGGCTACGCGCGTTTCGATGCGGTCTACATACCCGGTGGCCACGCGCCAATGCAGGACCTGCTGAAGAGCCCGGCGCTGGGCCGGTTGCTGGCCGACTTCCACCAGCGCAACAAGACCACCGCGCTGGTCTGCCACGGGCCGATCGCGCTGCTGTCCACGCTGCCGGATGCTGCAGGTTTCGTGGCGAAGCTGGAGGCGGGCGCGATGCCGGCCACGCCGAAGTGGATTTACCGCGGCTACCAGATGACGGTGATCAGCAACCAGGAAGAAGAGCAGGCCAAGCCGCTGCTGGGTGGCGGTGAGATGAAGTTCTACCCGCAGACCGCGCTGCAGCGGGCGGGTGCGCGGTTCAGCAGCAACACCACGCCGTGGACCGGGCATGTGGTCGTGGACCGCGAGCTGATTACCGGGCAGAACCCGGCCTCGGCGCTGGAGGTGGGGCAGCGGTTGCTGGAGCGGTTGAAGTAAGGCGGGGCTGCGCAGCAGGTTGCCAGCCCTGGGCCGAGGGGCCAGCGCCTCGGCCTGTCTATGGAAGTCTCAACGTGGTCGGAAGAGAGGGCATCAGCCCTTCGCGAGCGCTGCCCCTGACAGATCTTCAATCTGGGAAAGCGCGTGACGCGTCGCAGTCCAATCGCCGGCGTGCCTGATCGCCACGCCTCCGGCCGCTGTCCAGGCATCACAGTTCGCTTCGAAATCGTCGATCAGAACATCGCCTGGCTGGTGCATGAAAAGAGGCTTGTGCCTGCCGCCGAGCACAGGCAACACCAGGCAGGTTGCTGACAGGTGCTCGCGGACCCACTGCCGCTTCTGCATGGCAGCGAGTGGATAGTTCGATTTCGGGCAGGCCGTGAGAATCACCGGGTTCAAGTGGTGGATGCTGTGGAAGAACTCCACTGCGCCGTGCATTGGCGGAAGGTCGCGGAAGAATGATGGGTGGTTGTTGATGTGCCTCCACATTTCATCGTCGGCAAGCACGCGGTGGTCCAGGCCAAACAGGGCGGGAAATGCCGCGTCGAAGTCGGCCATTACGCCATCAAGATCTACGTAGATGGTGCGTCTGGATGCACTCGATCCACCGGTGTGCTGGTTCGCGAGCGGGTCCATCATCGGTATTGACTTCACATCATCAGCGTTCATTTACGCGCTCTCCTCCCAAGAGTGGGCTTTCTTCTTCATCGGTTCCCCAGTAGCGGGGCAAAGTGTTTGGCGAATGCGACAGACATGGCGGCAATCGCGATGCCGACTGCGCCCGCACGGCTGAAGGGGCCGGCGACCCACGGATGCCGTAATCGGCATGCTGGAAATGCGGCTTATGTCGCGGCGCTTCTTCAAGGGCCTGCCGGGCAGCTGACCTGGCCCTTGGCCAGGACGCACGGCCCGCAGCGGCTGGCTCATTTCGCCAACCAACACGCAGTCTGGCGCGCTGGTGAGTGGATCATCGCCGGGCGCTACTGGCAGACCGGGTGGTGATATACCTGTGGTGCTCGATCCAGACTCAAAAGGACGTCACCGAAATGGATGCTCAGGCAGCTTCAATGTACCACGCCGACCAGCGCGAACACTATGCTGAAGCCGTGCTTGAGGCCTTCTTCGCCAAGCACCGCACCCCGGCCCTGGTGCTGCAGCGTTTCTACCCGCCGGCGGCATTCCCCAGGGTTCGCAGCCGTCTAGGCGGTCTGCCGCAATTGCCCGATGGGATGGATTGGCCGGTTGGCGAGAGTTGCGGCGAAGCGGCGCCGATGCACTTCCTGGCGCAGATCGATTGCGCCGAGCTGCCACGCGTGGATCCCGATATGCCCTCGCAAGGCATGCTGTTCTTCTTCGCCATGAACGACGAAGAGCAGATATGGGACACGGACGAACCACAGCAACGCGTGCGTGTGCTGTACGCGCCCGAGGTCGCGGCCGATCAGCACGTGCGTGCGCTGCCGGACGGCATGCGGCCGATTCTGGATGAAGGCCCTTCGGACCATGCGCACCGCAATCCTGCATGGCTGCTGCCTGAGGAAGACGGGCCGTGCGTGCATGTTCAATGGCCCTTGGTGGCGCGGCACATGGATACCTGGCCGGATGAGCTGGGGCTGCCGCCGGGTGAGGAGGATCGGCCGTATTACGAGATCTACCCCTCGCGCCGGGACGAAATGCGGCTGGGTGCGGTGGTGGCGGCCACGGGCCTGTTTCCGCGCGCGGACGCCGCCACGGAATGGGAGCGCCCGCAGTCACCTGCGTGGACGTTCCCGGTGCAATGGCTGCGTTACCAGACCGATTTTCCCCAGGTAGGCATCATCATTGACCGCCTTTCGCGGGTGATCGGTAATGAACGGCGTGCAGGCAAGCGCGGGGGTATTGATTACGCCGATGTACGCGCATGGGTGAAGCGCGCCGCCGCCATTGGTCTGGATGAAGCCCCGGATGATGCAACGCGGGAGGCATTCCGTGAGTGGATTATCGGACAGATCAGCGACGACTTCGAGCGTATGACGCTGACCGACCTGGGCATGGGCCGGGCGTTCACCAAGGGACTGCTGGCGGCAGTTGCCTACGCGGCGGGCTCGCCGGCTGCGGCCGCGCGCATACCTGCACTGATGTACCGCCACCTGCAGGACGAACATCTGCCGTTTGATGAAAGCCTGGGCACGTTGCCTGATGGCCGCAAGCGCTGCGCCGAGACGCGGGTGCACCAGATGCTGGGGCACGTACCGCGCTTGCACGGCACCGTGCCCGACGTGGAAGGCGAGGGCGACGCGGTCTGCCTGCTGCAGTTGGCGTGTGACCCGGCGATTGACCTGGTCTTTGGTGATTGTGGCCAGGCCACGTTCTGGTTGAGTCGTGAGGACCTGCGCAACTGCAGGTTTGACCGCGTCGTGGGTGTGGTGGAGTCGCACTGATTGGGCATGGCAAGGCCGGCATGGCACCATGACGGGCTTGCCTCGTCCCTTCGGGAGGGGCCGATTTCCCAGGGAAGCCCTCGAACACGCCATGCGAACGTCCTTCTTCATCCTCTCCGCCCTGTGCCTTGGCCTGCTGTCCGGCTGTGCCAGTGGCCCGGAGGAGCATGCCTCAAGCCGCGAGATCACCAGTGCGTTCGTGGCCGACGACGGCCAGCTGTACCTGCTGCCGCGCTATGACGAGCCGATGCGCTTCAATGCCGCACCGTTCCGCGAGTACCGGGCGCTGATGGACAGCCCGCTGCGCGAGGCGGTGGCCTGCGCGCAGATGTACTTCCATGAGGATTGGCGCGACCCGGCCAACAAGGCCAAGGTGCACGGCAGCTATGCGCTGCTGCTGCGGCCGGAGCAGGTGACGGCGGAGCAGGCCGCGCAGTTCAAGCTGGAGCGGATTGAGGTCCCCTCGCGTGAGGCCAAGGCCGTGGAGGAGCGGGCGCGCTACTACCTGCCGATGGACCGGACCCGCTACGCGCTGGCGTTTGACCGCGCCTGCAATCTTTCAAGGAAGGGCGGCAGCTATTACAGCGCGCTGTTCGAGGGCGACGGCGAGCGGGTGAAGTTGCCGGATGCTGCGGCGCTGGCGGAGAAGGGAAAGCTGGCACAGCCGATCAATGCACGGGCGCAGCGGATCCTGCCGGAGCGGGAGGACAAGCCGGGCGTGGGTTCGGCGGCGGGCAAGGTGCTGGGGGCGGCGTTGATCCCTGTGGCGGTTCCGGTGTTTGTGTTGAGCCTGCCGTTCCTGGGGCCGGATCACTGGAAGTGAAAAGGCGTTGAGGGAGAGTCATCCACGCATGGCGTGGATCTACTTGGGCATCGCTTGAACGTTCATCCTGGAGATCTGTGTGTCCAGCACGCTGGAAACTGTTTTGAAGACCGTGGGTTTCATTGTGCTCGCGGCGCTTCCGTTGGTGATTCTCTGGTTCACCCTTCGGCGAATGGCAGCAACTGCTCGCTCGTCCGTAGAGACGGGGCTGCGTTTGCATACTCCGCGCCGGATTTCCGGCAGGTCCATGACGTTGGTGATGGTGGATGGGAAAGAGGATCGCGAGCACTACTTCTTTGATGCGGCGTCCTTTTACCTGCGGCGCGGGCCGGTGCCCACGGCGGTTCCGCTTTCGCAGATCACCTCAGTCACTCGCACCTCCGACAAGATCTACGGGCGCTATGTCTGGCAGGTGTGCTTCAGCAGAGCATCGGGGAGAAAGTGCGTGACGTTCACCAACAACCTGACGCTGTTCAATCGGGATTTCCTGCTGTTCCTGGAGGCGGTACGGAAGGCCAGCCCGCTGGCGACCGTTGAGCGGGCGGGTCTGTTCTTCTGATTGTGCGGCGATATCAGTGGCGCCGATTGGCAAACAGAGGGGCCAGGAGGGCGGGTTGTTGTGAGTGATCTCGCACGTGTCTCACCCACTCAGCCCATGCTGGCGGCGCGGATCTGGATATCCTGCTGCACGCGCTGATCTTCCAGCTGCTGCTCAAGCTGGTTGGCGATGGCACGCTGCTGCGCTTCGCGGCTCACTGCGTCGAACTGCTGCATTGATTCTTCGACCGAGGTCTGTGCGGCCAGCTCGGTCGGCATGGCTGCGCGCTGGTGGGCGGGGTCGCTGGGCTCGCCCTGGACCACGAACAGGGTGTGACCGGCCGGTTTGTCTGCCGTGGCGTTGCTCAGCAGTATGTGGTCGACGCGGGCCAGGTCGTTGTCCTTGGCCAGCACCAGCAGGCTGGCGGTCATGCGCTCGCTGGCTTCGTCGAAGGTCCGACCGTGCTTGGCATCCAGTGCCGCTACGCCTTCGCGCACCTGTTGGTAGAGGGCATGATCGGGATGCTCGGGCTGGGTAGGCAGCAGGGGCACGGGCGGCGCTTCGGGTTCCTGGGCCGTTGCGCTTGAGGGTGATGCCGCCGGTGCCCCCACGGGTGGTGGCGTGTAGAAAGGCTCGTGCTCCGAGACTTGGGTTGCCGCGTCTGTCATCGGCGCGGGCGTAGCTGGCTCGGCTGCTGCGAGGGTGACTGGAACGTCTGACTCCGGCTGGACCGGCGCCGGCTTCGCTTCGGCTTCGTGGGGGCGGTCAGTAGCCGGCACGGCTTCAGCCACTTCGGTCTGGATCAACGGGGCCGGGGAGTGGATGTGAGTTGTAACGGGCTCCTGCGCAGGAGCCGGGTGCCCGACATCCGGCGTAGGTAGCACACTCACTTCTGGCTGCGCGGGAGATCGCTCAGGGGAGGGAATGCCGGGTGACGACGGCACAGGGGCTGCCGGCATCGGGTGTACAGGAGGGTTTGCCTCGGCATGCGCTTGTCGCTCGCTTGACTCATCCCGTGCAGGTTGCGTTGCAGAGGCAGCGATCGGCTCCTGTTGGGGTACTTCGCGGCGAGCCGGTTCGTGCACGGGTTCCGCACGATTCGATGGCGTCGGCACTGCAGGCGTAGGAGCGTGATGCTCCTGTACCAAGGGTGATGTGTTGGGCGCCAGTGCAGCGCGTTCAACGGTGTGCGCATCGATCACGGCTTGTGGCGTCAGGCGTTCTTCGGCGTGCTGTCCGCGAACCTCGGCCACGGCAGCGGCGGCCATCTGCTGCACCTGCGGTGCGGCGACGCCAAGTCGATTGGCTTCCTGCATGGCCTGTTCGTGGGCATCGCGCTCGTTGGCGGTCAATGCCTCGATACTGCGTTCGTGGGCGCTGGGTACGGGCGCCTCAATCTGTTGGATGGCCCGGATCTGCGGGTAGGTACTGTTCAACTCGTCGTGGATGTTGCCCTCGGCCAGCGAGTCGTAGATCCAGCCGTCATGCAGCCACTCACCATCGCCTTGATGCTGATAGGTGCGTCCGTCGGAGGCGAGTACGTGATCGGGATGCTCGCGGGCCCAGATCACTTCGTCAGGAATGGCCCCATACTGGGACCAGCCCTGTGCGGTGTAGGCCTCCTCATACTGCTTGGCAAAGGCCGCCGAGCTTCGGGCGGCGTTGAAGGCCATGATGCCCTGTGCGGCTTCATCAAGCTGCGCAGCCTTGGTGGCGTCGGCAACTTCGACCGTGGTGCTCTTGATGCCATGTTCGAGGACCTGATGGACGACCTCGCGTCGCCATTCACCGTTCTCCGGGTTGCGCTCCCAGGAACGTGGAAGGGCGCTGGGCGTATCGCTGGCATCGCCGGCGATGCTGAAGGGATTGATTGGCTGATCCGGCTCGGACAGCCGCAGCCCGACGGCCCGGCTTGAGGCCTGGTAGTTCAGCTGCTGGGTCAGTTCGGCATCGGCGGTCAGCAGCGTGGTCGCGCCGTAGATCGGGCGATCGGCCAGCGTGCCGACGGTGCCTACGATCTCCCGCTCGCTGTGTGTCCAGCCATTTTCGGGATGCGCCGGGTCAAACGTCCAGACCCTGCCGGTGCTGTCGGCCTGATTGTTGATCTGGTACTTCTCGATCCAATCGACGATCTCACTGCCGCCCCAGGCGCCTAACCCGCCACCGATGATGCCGGTAACAATGGCACCGGGGCCGGACTCGATGCCCAGCAGCGTACCGACCTTGGCGCCCACTGCCGCGCCGGTCCAACCGCCGACGCTGCGTGCTCCGAAGTCCAGCAGCGCGGCTTCCGCGCCCGTCCGGTTGTCGCGCGCGTAGAGGTCGGCAATCTCTGTTCCTTCCGTCGCGGCTTCAACGACCGTCGCTGCGGCGCCACCGATGACGGCGCCCCGCACCATGTTTGGACGCACGCGGATGGTGTGGTCGATGCCGCGTGCTTCCTGGATGTTGGGCGTAATGCCTTCAACAACTTTGAGCGTTGCGCGCTCATCCAGAACGGCTGCGGCTGTATGTGGACTGACCTTGTCATTGAGGGGCAGGGTGTCCCCAAGCTCGGCATGCCAGCGGCCTTGTGCGCGCCAGCCGTCGCGCAATGATTGGGTGATTCGAGGGTCCTTCAGCCGGGCCTCGCGTTCGGCTTCCAGCGCTGCGCCCGGCAGGCGGGTATCGCTATGACTGTCGTAGACCTGGGCGCCTTCGCGTCCGTAGAGTCGAATCTGGATGCCGGTCGCGGCATGAACCTTGTCCAGATTGCCGGGCAGGGCATCGTAAACGTGTTTGCGCACGTCTTCGGGGACGTAGCGGCCGAAGCCGGCGCTATTCAAAGAGTCCGCAAAGCGCGCATCCACACCAAGTTCGCTTTCCAGCCGATGCGCGACGACGCCCCGAATCTCTACGTCGTAGCCTTTGGCCTGAAGGTCCTTGATCAGTGTGACCGCACTATCACCATTGCCGAGCGTGGTATCGAGGATGAGATTTCTACGCCCACCGATTGCTGCCGATCGCAGCTCTTTTGCCCATTGGCTGGCGTCTTCGTGGGTGTGGCCGGCCCAAGTGTATGGGTGCTGCTGACGCAGGCGTTCGACGTCCGGATGTGTATCGCGTAGATCGTCAGGATCGATGGGCACTACGTCATACCCCAGGTCGATCTTTGCCGCATCATTCAGTTTTCTCTTGCCAGCACCTGGTTGCCCGGCCAAGACGATGGCGCGCGGTACTTCATGATGGTTTGCGGAATTGAATCCACTCCGAGGGATGACGTGCCGCTCCAGGTATTCTGCATGAGTCGCGGGGGCAAGAACGGCACTGGGAGCTGGCATCAGTAGTGCTCTTTATGAGCTTCAAAGTAGGCCGCAAGATCACTGATGTTCAGCATCCCGCCGCCACCGCTTCGTGCCATGAACATCAGTTCGAGCTTCTCATTTGCCTGTGCAATGGCCTGCGGATTGCCTGACGTTTCGGCGGTGGCTAGTTCAGCTCGCGCTTCAGCGATAAAGCCACTGAGGTGGTCTTCCAATAGCCAGACTGCGGCCTCAAAAGGAGGGGTGGACTTTATCCTCCTGCCCTTCACCGAGTTGAGAGCCTTCTGCAGTCGTTCGATATACTCCGGATAGTCTTTGAGCATTTCCTGGAGCTTAGCCGGAACCGGGGGGGAGGATTGAGGCATGGTGGGTACCTGTTCAGCTGTCTGACGCGTTTTCATGAGTATCTGTACTTGTAATGGCGAGTTCAATGCCCCCTCAACAGCCAGCCGACTAACAGAAGCCGTCGCTAGTCGGGCCTTGAATGAAGCTCGAAGTACTTCCTGAGATCGCCGAGTCTGGCCATGCCAAAGTTGCTGGATCTCGCAAAGGACATGAGCCTTCCCTTTGTTTGAGACTGTGCGACTGCCTTGGGGGCGTCTGAAGCTTCGGCAATTGCTAGTTCAGCTCGCGCTTCGGCGACAAAGCTAGTGAGACAGTCCTCCATACTGCGGCCTCAAGGGGGGGCGTAACTCTGTCGCCTATGGCTCACTGAGATGAGAGCCTTCTGTAGCTGTTCGATATGCTCCGGATAGTCCTTGAGCATTTCCCGGAGGTTCGCCGGGACAGGCGGAGGGGAAGCAAAAGCCATGACTATCACCCTTTCGGCAGATCCATGCGGATTCAAGGGTATCCGCACATTCCGTGGCGGGTCCAATGTCATTTGCGACATCGGGCGGAGTGCCTGAGCGGCCTCCGTCGGGCCATCCATGGGTGGATTGCGCTGACTGTAGGGCCAACACCGATGGACGCGGAGGGTCTTCTGGGCACCCGGTCTTGTGGGGGTCTGGCGGGATGCCCTGGGATGGTGCTGGCATAATGCCAACGGGACGAAAGGATGCCCGCAAACAGGAAGGACGCCTGCGCCATGACGAACGTGCCAACCCAGCTCACGACTGACTTCGATGCGGTGCTCGACCGTGGTGACATTGCCGAGGCGCGGCGGCTGTTGGCTCCGCAGCTTGCACGCGGCTGTGCCGAAGCGCTGTTCCTCTCTTCTTCGATGCCCGTTGGGGAGGACGACGCACATGCTGAGGCGGACAGCTTCGCGACCCTCAAGCAGGCCGCAGAGAAGGGTTAAATCCCGGCAATCCATGCGGTAGGACTGTGCCTGCTGACCGGCGACCGCGTCGAGCAGGACGTCATGCGGGCGGCCGCGTGTTTTGAGCGGGCATCGGAGGCCGGCTATCCGTCGGCCATGTTCGAGTTTGGCTTGGCGTTGTTCCATGGCAAGGGTATTGCCAGGGACGTGCCGCGTGCGGTGGACCTGATTCGCGCTTCGGCGCAGGGTGGGAATGAGTACGCCAGGGAGTTCCTGTTGGCGTATTCGTTGGACGTGGGCACGTAGGAGGAGGGTGCGGAGGCCGGTAACGCTACACTGGCGGCCCACCCCCAACGGAAGCTCGCCCATGTTCTCTGGAAAGGTTGCGGTGGTCACCGGCTCCACCAGCGGTATCGGTCTTGGCATCGCCACGGCGCTGGCGCGGCAAGGTGCCGATATCGTGCTGAATGGCTTCGGCGATGCGGCGGAGATCGAACGCATCCGTTCCCGGTTGGAAGCTGAGTTCGGCGTGCGCGTCGCGCATGACGGCGCTGACCTGTCGCGTGGCGAGGCGGTGCGCGGAATGATCGACCACGCCGTTGCGAAGATGGGGCGCATCGACGTCCTGGTGAATAATGCTGGCATCCAGCACACCGCGTCGATCGAGGAATTCCCGGTCGACAAGTGGGATGCGATCCTGGCGCTGAACCTGTCGGCGGTATTCCATGCAACGGCGGCGGCGTTGCCGCACATGAAGCAGCAGGGCGCCGGCCGCATCATCAACATCGCGTCGGTACACGGCCTGGTGGGTTCAGTGAACAAGTCGGCCTATGTGGCGGCCAAGCATGGCGTGGTGGGGTTCACCAAGGTGACCGCGCTGGAGAATGCGGGTAGCGGCATCACCGCCAATGCGATCTGTCCGGGCTGGGTCCGAACGGCGCTGGTCGAGCAGCAGATTACCGCGTTGGCCGAGAAGGAAGGCACGGATCAGGAGACCGCCGCCCGCGCGCTGCTGGCCGAGAAGCAGCCTTCGTTGCAGTTCGTGACGCCCGAGCAACTGGGAGAAATGGTGGTGTTCCTGGCTTCGGACGCGGCGGCGCAGATTACCGGCACGGCACTGCCGGTGGATGGGGGCTGGACGGCGCGCTAAGCCGAGGGTGACTGCCGCCACTTTGCTGTACGGGGAATCTGCGTCTGAACCACGCATTGGACGTCGCCTTGGGGGGCCTGTGGAGCGATGCTGTGGCGACGGGCATCGGAGTGCAGCCTGAGCTGGGGTCGGGCGCGTGCGGAGTCCAGCTGGCGTATGTGACGGTGGGTGCGCTTTTGAGCGTGCCGCCCGGGCGAACCCGGGCGACAGTCAGTACTTACAGCAGATCGGAGAATCCTGCGACCAGTTCGGCGCGTTCGTTCATCCGGTCCACATAGCCTTCCTGGCCAGGGTTGAATGCGCGGTAGCCGTTGGGAAGCACTTTGTGCGGTGTCGGGTAGTACGGCAGTTCATTGCCGTAGCCAATGACCGGTACCGGCTGACGCGGCTGCGCCTTGGGCATGCCCAGGCCGTAGGCCACCTGCTGGCGCAGCGTGGTGGTGGGGCACTGCAGCGACGTGGCAATCGAGTAGATGCCCTGCGTGAGGGAGGTGTACGCGATGCCGCACGGCAGCCGCTTGTTGGTGTTGCGCGTGCCGCCGTAGTAGATGCCGTCGGCCTTGATCAGCTTGCGGATGGCCGTTACATCGGGGTCGTGCCCCAGGCTATGGGCGATATCGAACGACTCGACCCCCGGGAAGGTAAAATCGTTCGCTAGCACATGGGCCTGACGATAGCGGAAGGTGGCGCCCGAGTTTTCAAGGGCTTCATTGGTCAGCTTCAGGTTCTCCTCCATGAGCTCCAATGCGCCGCTCATCCCACCAACGGCTTCCACCTGCTGGTCGACAATGAACAGTAGATCGATGGTGGTTGTTTCACGCTCCCAATCGCCCTTGTCATTGACCCGGAACGCAACCTGTTCGCGTGGCCGTACCGTTTCGCGCAGCGCGCCTTGGGCGACATCGATCTGCCACAGCGCCGTGTTGTCCACAATCACGCGACGGCCATTCTGGCCGCGTTCTGGCGTGGGCAGGGCCAGTGTCCGGTACCGGGTGTACGGAGACCCAACCACCACGCGGACAAGCGAGGCTGTCTCCTCTAGGCTTCCATTGCCCAGCTCGTGGAACTTGACTTCCCGGGCGACCTGGCGGAGTACCTGCCAGCGCCTCAGTTCTGCCAGATAGATGAACTCATACTCATCTCCCTTGTACAGCGGAAGAACGGGCTCCCTGTCGAAATAGTTGAGCCGGATGGACGACTCCCAGCTGGCGTCGGAACGGATGATCCTGCGATCACGGTCACTGGCACCCAGCGGCAGCGCAAGTGTGCTGGTCCACTCGCCATCATACAGTTCGATGATGGAGCGGGAGGAGACGCGCTTGTCCCATTGATCAGGTCGCAGCAGGTAGTACTCGCTATGGACCCAGTTCCACTTGCGTGTCTTGGCATCATACTCAGCACGGGCGCTCTGGCCTGGCATGACGGTGAGCTTCTGCTTGGGGAACTGGGTGTAGGTGCCGTTGATCTGTGTTGCGTTGGTTGCGTGGTTGTTGATGGCAATGGTGTCGAATGCGTTGCCTGACGCAGGGAGAGTCAAGCCATGGACATGGCTGCCATTCCGCATGTCGATGATTGACACAAGGTGCTTGTTGGCAGGGATCTGCCAGTTCCATTGATTCGGAACCTTGAGACGGTACTCGTAGTCGTCCTCAAAGAAGGCGCCATCGTTCGAGCTCATCATGAATTCCAGGGTGCGTCCTCCCGGAAGGTTCAACGGCTCGCCAGCAATGCCCGAGATTCGACCATTGATTTTCAGTACGTGATCCGGAGAGGTGGATCGGTTGGCAATTCGCAGAAGCGCGAACTTCGTGGGTAGTCGGACGGCCTCCATCCACTGATAGTCGGAAAGACCCAGTTCGGTCACCTTGCAGCCACTTTCTCCTGGGCGATGTGTATCGGGCAGCTGCTCCTTGTGTTGGAGGCTTGACGGAGACCAGTACTGCATCGGGCAGTTTGGAAATTTGGCGAATGCAGGCGCTGCGGCGAGGGAGGCAAGGATGCCCAGAGTGATGCGGGAGAGGATCATGCTCGTCCAGGAGTTTCGGCATCGATGATGCGGGTTCAAGGGGGCATCAGCGTCGCCGCAGGGTCGGGAGGCTTCCATCGGACGCCTACGAAATATGCAGCGCGCCCGACCTGCAGGACGATGACGCCGGCCACCGGGCACGCTACGCTGCACCTCGATGATGCTGGCAGTGGGCCACACTTTTCGACGGATGTCCGAGGCACTGATGGGAACGAACCTGTTGTTGACGGCGGTACTTCTGTCTGCGGCGCTGCCTGCTGCAGCCACTGAGTTGTGCACGGCCAGCGCCTACGGTGACGGGCAGGGCAACATCGTGGTGCTGGGCGCACCCGCCGCGGCACCGGCCACGGGGCAGCGTTATCTGATGCTGGACGGGCGACGTGGCGCCACCGGCGATGCCAACGCGCCGGTGAGCTGCAGCGGCGATGTGGTCAGCGTCAGCTCGCCTGCGGGGGCCACGCAGCGCTGGCAACGACTGCCCACCCGCGATACCGATGCAACTTTCACCAGTGCCGGAACCAAGCTGGTCGGGCAGTTGATCGAACCCGCCGGTCCGGCCGATCCCAATCGGCCGCTGGTGGTGCTGGTGCATGGCTCGGAACGCACGATGGCGGTGGCGGCGATCTACCAACGCATGCTGGTGGCGCAGGGAATCTCGGTGTTCGCCTACCAGAAGCGTGGCACCGGCGATTCGGAAGGCGAGTACACGCAGAACTTCGAGCTGCTCGCTGACGACGCAGCGGCGGCGCTTGCTAAGGCGCGGGAACTGGCAAAAGGTCGCTTCGGCCGTGCCGGGTACTTCGGTGGCAGCCAGGGCGGTTGGATCGCGCCGCTGGCGGCCACGCGTTCGCAGGCGGATTTCGTGGCGATCGGTTTCGGGCTGGTGGTCTCGCCCATCGAGGAGGACCGCGAGCAGTTGTTCGACGAGGCGCACCGCCTGCAACTGGATCCGGCGGCCATGAAGCAGGTCGGGCAGCTGTCAGAGGCCACCGCGCAGCTGATGCGCACGCATTTCAGTGAAGGTTTCGAGACGCTGGCCAGGGTGCGTGCGAAGATCGGTGACGCGCCGTGGGCAAAGACGATCAGTGGTGAATACAGCGGTGACATGCTGCGCATGAGCGACGCTGACCTGCGCCGGATCGGTCGCGCGCGCTTCGACAACCTGGAGCTGATCTGGGACTACGACGCCGAGGCTGCGCTGCGCCGCCTGAAGGTGCCGTTGCTATGGGTGCTGGCCGAACAGGACCGGGCCGCACCGATTGCGGCCACGCGCACCATCCTGGGGCGCCTGCGCGCGTCAGGGCGGCCGATCGAGACCTACCTGTTCCCCGACACCGACCATGGCATGGTCGAGTTCCGTACCGATGCCGAGGGCAACCGCGTGTCGACGCGGATCACCGACGGCTATCTGCGCCTGCTGGCGGATTGGATCAAGCAGGATGTGCACGGACAATACGGGCGCGCGCGCACAGTGAGCGATTGAGCGGATGGTGGCGCAGGCGGCGAATGGCGCTCCGCCGCCGATAGCGGCACGACTCAGCTCGGCTTCGCAAACACATCCAATCCCTTGCCGGTCTCCAGCAGCGACTTCAGGCTCGACAGCACGATCGGCCAGCCCTGGCGGATGCCGGTATCCATGCCGCTGCCGGGTTCCAATTCGTCGTGGGTGACGGTCAGCCGCACCATGTCCTGGTAGGGCACGATCTCGAAGGTGACCCGGCTGTAGGCATCGGGATTGTCGGCCTGCGAGGCGGCGGCCCAGGTGATGACCAGCCGCGAGGGCGGGGTGCTTTCCACCACTTCGCCGACCAGCTCGACCGAGCGCGTTTCGTCGGCGCGCACGTGCTGCCAGCGCGAGCCGGGTTTCCAGTCCGAGACGTTCTCGTGGCCCCAGTAACGGCGGGCGATCTCGGGCCGGGTGATGGCCTCGAACACCTTCTGTGGCGTGGAGGCGATGTAGATCACGTGGATGAAGCGGGTGGTCTCTGCGGACATCGTCATTCTCCTTCCAGTTCGCGTTTCAGGTCATGCAGCAGGCTCAGGCGCTGCTGCTCGAACTTGCGTACCCAGCGCTCGTAGACTTCATGCAGCGGCACCGGGTTGATGAAGTGCAGCTTCTCGCGGCCACGGCGCACGGTGCTGATCAGATTGGCGTCTTCCAGCAGGCCCAGGTGCTGGGTGACCGATTGCCGTGCCATGTCCAGGTGTTCGCAGAGCTGGCCCAGGGTCTGGCCGTTGTCTTCGCAAAGCAGGTCCAGCAGCGTTCTACGCGTGGGGTCGGCCAGTGCCTTGAACACCTTGTCTGCATTCATGCGGGGCGTCTTCAGTTCCAGTTGTCGATCCTGATGTCGTGTGGATTGGGCTGACCCTTGCCGGTTTCCAGCAGGGCCTTGAGGCTCAGCAGGAAGACCGCCCACTTGGTGCTGCAGTGGGAGGTGAACTCGACGCGTTCCTTCCAGCCTTCGTGGGTGAACAGGACGCAGTAGTCGCCTTCCTGCTTCAGCGCGAAGCGCACGTGGGTGCCGATCCATTCGGCAGGGCCGGCCAGGGACGCCTGGTGGGGTGGCCAGTGCTTGATACACCTGGCTTGCGGGGACCTTGATGCCGACCCGGTGTGCGATATCCACCATTGCAGGTTCCTCGCATGGGCCGGCAGGCGCCGCCCTTGAGTGGACTATATGCAGGTAAATACCTGCATGTCAAAACCGGCCACGAACGCCCGGATGTGGTAGTGCCGGCCGCTGGCCGGCATCCCGGTGGAGTTGGGTGCGTGCAATTGCCGCCCAGCGGCCGGCACTAGCAGATGCTGCCCACCCGGCCGCGGATAGTTGACAGGCCGCCAACCTACTAGTAGGTTGGCGGCATGAAAGAGCCGCTCTCGCCCAAGGCCCAAGAGATCCTGGCCCACGCCCGTTCGCTGCTGGAGGCTGGTGGCTACAACGGTTTCAGCTACGCCGACGTGTCGGCGCGGGTGAACATCAGCAAGGCCAGCATCCATCACCACTTCCCCAGCAAGGCGGACCTGGTGCGCACGGTGGTTGAGCTGTACCGGGCCGAGGCGCGCGAAGGCCTGGCGCTGCTGGACCGGCAGCTGGACGACCCGCTGCAGGAGCTCAACGCCTATGTGGACTACTGGTCGAGCTGTATTGCCGGTGGCACGTCTTCGTTCTGCATCTGCGCGATGCTGGCGGCAGAGGCACCGATGATCCCTGCGGAGATTGCCGAAGAAGTACGCGGGCATTTCGAGGATTTGAGTGGCTGGTTGGCGCTCACGTTGGAAAAGGGCGCGGCGCTGGGTCAACTGCGCCTGCAGGGTCCGGTGGCCGATGAGGCCAAGGCGTTCATGTCATCGGTGCATGGCGCGATGCTGGCCGCGCGCGGTTTCGGCGATGCGGCGACGTTTGCTGCGCTGGCACGGCTGGCCATCGCGCGGGTGAGCGCGGCTGCCTGATAGATGTGTGGTGGGCCTGCGGCAACGTAGGCCTTTTCTTTGGTTCAGAAGTCTACCTACTAGTAGGTTCAATCAACCCTTGGAGATGTTCCATGTCGCACTCTCTGTCCACGCTGGGCGTGATCCACACGGCCGTCAGCCTTGTACCGGTGTTCGCCGCCCTGTATGCCTTCATTCGCCATCGCGCGATCGACCCCGCGACACGCTCCGGCAAGCTGTACCTGCTCGGGCTTGTGCTGTCGGTGGCAACGTCGTTCACCGTCTCCAGTACGGGCGGGATCAACCCGGGCCACGCATTCGGAGTGATCGTGCTGCTGATCGCCTTCGGCGGCGTGCTGGCCGGCCGGCTGCGCTGGCTGGGTGGCGCCGCACCCTACGTGTCGACGTTTGCGCTGTCCTTCAGCTTCCTGCTGTCGCTGGTGCCAGGCGTGAATGAAACGCTGACACGGTTGCCGGCAGCGCATCCGATTGCTGCGGCGCCGATGGCGCCGGTGGTGCTGCACACGCTGCTGGGATTGACGGTGGTGTTTGTGATCGGCTTTGCCGCGCAGTGCTGGCGCATGCGGTTTGAACCGGTTCGCAGGCGCCCTTGAGCAGAGGCGCCTCAGTCCCGCACCGCGAGCGCGGCCAGCAGCGACTGCGGTTCGATCAGCGCAGCCGAACGTGTGGCATCCACCCGAACGTGCCCGCTGCAGAAATTGAACACCCGACCCTCGGCAGGCGCGGATACGTCTGGCGTTGCGTCCGGTGTTTCGATTTCCAGCACTTCATCTACCGCCAGCGCCAGGGTTGCGGTGCCGGCGGTGATCAACAGCATGGCTGGGCTGCCGCCATCGAATGCCGGTTGCCCGCTGAGCCTGCGCAGGTCGGCCACCGGCAACGGCTGCCCCCGTACCTCCAGGCTCCGCCTGCCATGCTGGTCCGCAGGGCCGAAGGTCTCGGGGCCGCGTATTTCCACGGCCAGCTGTACGTCGATCGCGAACAGGGCGGTGCCTGCACGCAGGACGACAACCTCGAACAACTCGGCGGGCGAGGGACGTGTTTCCGTTGAAGGTTGAGCGGGTACAGGCATGCTGTGGATCTGGCAGGAACGATGGGTAACGCGGCTTGAATGATGACGTGTGCAGGGAGTACGCGGCCGCGTGGGACTACGCGCGCAGGGCGGCGGTTCAGCTGGATCCGACGGACGCATGGTGCGCACTGAGCGGGCCGATGCGCGGAAAGTGCGGATGCAGCAGGCCGACGAGCTGATCCATGCCCGGAACGGCATGGCCAAATTCGTCCCATCGCGCATTGACCAGGCCGGACACCACGACCTGCCCGGTGTCGATGCGGGTCATGGCCCAATAGGGAACAGCACGCGCGCTGATGGCCATGTCCAGTACCGGCACGACGGCAGCATGCGAGCGACTGTCATGGATGCGGTGCTTGACCGCCTCCAGGCCGTCGGGCGGACCTTCGACGTACTGGAAAAACCGCTGCCCGTCGACGAGCAGCGCTCCGGTAACGTCCACGCGACGGTTGAACGTGGCAGAGCGGGAGACGATCTGCCGGAGCATTTCATCGGAAAGCCCAGCCGACATGTGGCTGGAGTAGGCAAATGCGTGGAGCATGGAAGGGGCTTCTTGTGACGCCCGTCACTATACGTGGGTCGCCATAGCCTGCCGTGAGCCTTTCCTCACGCATCACCGGGGAGTGATGCGTTGGATCAGCAGCCCACCAACCGATCCGCGCCAATTCCGCCGCGATGCTGGCTGCGGTATTGGGTAGGACTGGCGTCCACCTGGCCGCGGAAGTGCCGGCGGAACGACTCCTGCGAACCAAAGCCGGCCTGCTCGGCAATCCACTGCAGCGGCCGGTCGGTGGTTTCCAGCAGCTCGCGGGCGAATGCCACGCGCTCGCGGATCAGCCAGTCGATGGGTGACAGGCCGGTGGCTTCCAGGAACTGCCGCTGCAGCGTGCGCTGGCTGAGCGCGGCCTGCTCGGCAAGACTGCCCAGCGAGTGCGGCTCGCGCAGGTTGCGGCGCATCCATTCCATCAGTTTTGCCAGACGCGAGGGCTCGCCATTGGGAATGGCGCGGCTGACACGCTGGCTGCGTTCGGCATCACGCCATGGCGCCAGTACCAGCCGCTCGGCCACCAGGTTGGCCACGCGCGCGCCGTAGTCCTTGCGCACCATGTGCAGCATCATGTCCATGCCGGTGGCCGAGCCGGCCGAGGTGATGACGTTGCCGGTGTCGACGTACAGCACGTCTTCGCGCACATCGATGCGCGGAAAGTCGCGTGCCAGCGCTTCGGTGAGGCGCCAGTGGGTGGTGGCCGGGCGGCCATCGAGCAGCCCGGCCCAGGCCAGCACGAAGGCGCCAGAGCAGATCGAGGCGATGCGTGCGCCACGTGCGTGGGCGCGGACGAGTGCATCGAGCAGTGCCTGCGGCGGGCGTTCGCTGGGTTCGCGCCATCCGGGAATGACGATGATGTCGGCGTCATCAACAGTGCTGAGATTGTAGGGCAGCTGCACCTGTGCATTACCGAGCATGCGCAGTGCACCGGGTTCACCCGCGCACAGCTGGGTGCGGTACCAGGCCACGCCGAGTTCCGGCCGCACAGGCGCGAACAGGCCTACCGCGCAGCCGAATTCGAACAGCCCCTGGCCGTGGCAGGCAACGATGGCGACGAGCGGTGCGGTGGGATCGGCGGGTGGGCTGGGCATGGCTTGATGCTACGGATGCAGATGCGTGGCGCTGCGTGGTGCGAGGGCATGAGGTGATGCCGGGCAGGCATATGGAGCGGTCGCTCCCTTACTGTAGGCCCGCGCCCACACTCGGTTCAGTGCCGGCGGGGTGGATGCATCTGACGCCGTCGCGAAGAGCAGCCGAACGTGGGCTCGGCTCTACAGGCAGCAGCGCACCGTTGCGGCCACCTAACGTCATTACCAGCGGTCATGTGGGTGGCCGGATGTTACGGCTGGGTGACGCGATCGCGCCTGTCGCGGTGGGTGAACAGGCCCTTGAATGGAAGCGTGTTTCCGGCCCACCCCCACGAGCCCCCATGCCTGCTGCCCACGCCCCTGTGCTGAACACTCTCGCCGTCCTGATCGCCAGCGTTCTGGCCGCATCGCCTGGCCATGCGGCTGACGCCGATGCGGATCCTGCTGCCACCGCTGCAACGGCCAACGTGGCAGCGTCCACGCTGGATGCGGTGGTCGTTACCGGGTCGCGCACCAGCACGCGCACGGTGAAGAACAGTTCCACCCCGATCGATGTGATTTCCGCAGAGGACCTTGCTGCGACCGGCCAGGCCAACCTGTTGGAAGCGTTGCAGCGCAGCCTGCCGTCGCTGAGCCAGATCGGTGGCTACCAGAGCGACCAGGAGAGCCTGATCCGTGGCTACCAGCTGCGCAATCTCTCGCCGGGCTACACGCTGGTGCTGGTGAACGGCAAGCGCCGCAATGCCAGTGCCTATGTGAGCGGGGCCAACGGCGGCGGTTTCCCCGGCCATGCCTGGGCAGACCTGGCGTTGATTCCAGTCTCGGCGATCGACCACGTGGAAGTGCTGCGCGATGGCGCGTCGGCCATCTATGGTTCGGACGCGATCACCGGCGTGGTCAACGTGATCCTGAAATCGCAGGCACACGGTGGCGAGCTTTCCGTGGAAAGCGGGCAGAGCATTGATGGCGATGGCGCGCGCACCAGCGTGCGTGCCAACGTGGGCCTGCCGTGGGGCGCCGATGGCTTCGTCAACCTGTCGGGCGAAACCACGCGGCAGCACCACGCGATCCGTACCCGCCGCTACATTGATGGCTATCTGAGCTATCCGGCGGTAGATGCCAACGGCAATCTGGTCGCGCTGCGACCGAACAACCGGTTGCCGGCCGGCGCATCGCCGAACCCGGCCGAGGCCAACCGCAATGCCGAGGCCAACACCATCCTCAGTTCGCCATCGTATGCGCTGAAGGCGTTTGCGGTGAACGTGGGCCATGGCCTGGGCGAGAGCGCGCAGTTCTACGCCAATGCCACCGCCAGTGATCGAACCGCGCAGGCGATCCAGAATTTCCGCCTGCCGGCGACCATCTTCACCACCTACAAGGCGCCGGGTGTGCTGAGCGTGTTTCCCGATGGCTTCCTGCCGTTGCTGGAAACCAAGGAGAAGCAGTACACCGGCACCGCAGGTGTGAAAGGCCAGATCGCGGGCTGGGATTACGACGCCAGCCTGACCGGCAACCGCAGCACGGTACGCACCTATACCCGCAACTCGGTGAACTACTCGCTGCCGTACCCTGGTTCGCCCACTGACTTCTATGATGGCAAGCTGGACTACCAGCAGGGCATCGCCAACCTCGACCTGCGCCGTGGCTTCGAGGTGGCGGCATTCGCTTCGCCGCTGGAAGTGAGCGCAGGTGCCGAGTACCAGCACGAACAGTACGAACGCGGCGCCGGGCAGTGGGAGTCCTACATCGGCTTCGGTGCCGCCGCGTTCGTGGGCTATTCCACCGCCGATGCGGTGAAGGCGACGCGCAACAGCAAGGCGGTCTATGTGGGCGCGGCCAGCAACATCACCGCGCGCTGGTATCTGGATGCGGCTGCACGCTGGGAAGATCATTCCGACTTCGGCAGCGTGTCCACGGGCCGCCTGACCACCCGCTTCGATTTCACCGATGCGCTGGGTGTGCGCGCTACGGTCAGCAACGGCTTCCATGCGCCCAGCCTGGGCGCGCAGTTCTACCAGGCCACCGGCAGCTGCCCGTGCGGCACCACGCTGGTGGCACAGGTGTCTTCGCCGGCGGCGATTGCGTTGGGTGCCACACCGCTGAAGCCGGAAAAGGCCACCAACTACAGCCTGGGTGTGACCTGGGACCCGAGCCCTGCGTTCCACCTGGCCGTGGATGCTTACCAGATCGACATCCGCGGCCAGCTCGGCCAGTCCAGCCAGATCGGCTACAACGCGCAGGATCCAGCGCGCATCACCGACAACAGCGGTACGGTGTTGAGTGCGGCGCAGAAGAACACCATCGATGCGCTGCTGGGTTCAGCCGGCATCGGCATCCTGCCGGGTGATGCGTTCTACGCCAGCTACTTCACCAATGTGGGCAATACCCGCACACGCGGTGTGGAGCTGACCCTGGAAGCGAACCAGGAAACGGCGTGGGGCAAGCTGCGCTGGAGCTATGCGGCCAACGTCGGCCGCACCACGATCCGGAAGGTCAGTGATATTCCGGCGGCGCTGCAGGGGCTGCCCAACATCAACCTGCTGACCAAATCCAGCGAGTACGCACTGCGCTTCCGCACGCCCAGCTACACCCAGGTGGCGGGCTTGGGCTGGCAGAACGGGCGCTGGCGCTCGAATGTCGACTTCACCTACTACGGCCCGATCAAGCGCCTGAACAACGGCGTGGAATACAGGCAGCCGCCGGTGCTGGTGACCAACCTTTCAGGTGCGGTGGAGCTGGGTGCGGGCTGGAGCGCGGCGCTGGGCGTCAACAACGTGTTCGACAAGCGCACGCGCAAGGTGCCGGAGTACGCGCGCAGTGCTACCGATGTGGCCAGCATCGAGACGACGTGGGATTCGGGCGATGTGCTGAGCCGGATCGGGACGTTCTGGTACGGGCGGATCAATTACCGGTTCTGAGGTGGAGCAGCCGAGCATGGCTCGGCTCTACAAAGGCAACAGCAGCCGAGCATGGCTCGGCTCTACAAAGGCAACAGCAGCCGAGCATGGCTCGGCTCTACAGAACGCGAAAGGCGGCCGGACGGGGTTCGGCATCATCGAGGAGCAGTTCATGTCTTCTGCATTGAAGGTGGTTGCAGTGGTAGGGTCACCGACCAGCTCGGCGACGTCGCGCACGTTGCTGCTGGTGCGGCACCTGTTGGCGTCGTTGCAGCAGCGGGTACACGCCAGCGTGGAGGTGGTGGAGCTGGCGCCGATCGCGCGCTCGCTGGGGCAGTCGTTGTCTCGCGATGAGGCGGAGCCTGCGGTGGAGCAGGCGTTGCAGACGATCGAGGCGGCCGAGCTGCTGGTGGTGGCCGCGCCGGTGTATCGGGGGTCGTATCCGGGGCTGTTCAAGCACCTGGTCGACTTCATCGAGCTGGAGGCGCTGGTGGATACACCGGTGCTGCTGGCGGCGACCGGGGGCAGCGAGCGCCATGCACTGGTGATCGACCATCAGTTGCGGCCGTTGTTCAGTTTCCTGCAGGCGCACACGCTGCCGATCGGGGTGTATGCCACGCCTGCCGACTTTGATGGCGAGCACATCAACAGTGCAGCGTTGCAGGCCCGCGTCGCGCTGGCGACCGAGCGTGCGGCCGGGCATCTGGCCGTGCAGGCGCCGGCGGTACCGGCGCCGCTGCGACGCATTGCCTGACGGCATAACCGACGGCGCTTTGCTTATGGCCAAGGCGCATCTGCATGGCCGGATCTGACCGCCGATTGTCGCCTGGTATCGCCACCGCAAGCACCGGCATCCCTAGCATCGAAATCGAAGCGGCATCGCATTGCCGGCCCTGATGAGGACACTCCCGTGGCGTTGGACGCAGCAAGCAAACCCATCCTGTTCCTGCTCGACCGCGAGTTCGAGGATGGCCAGATTCCTGGCCAGCGTTTCTTCTGCCGGCACAGCCTGCTGCTGGAAGGGGCACTGTCGAGTATCGACGGCCTCGACGCGCAGCTGGATGTGCGCCGCATCGGCTTCGCGCGGCCACGCCGCGAGGTGATTGCCGAGATCGGCGAGCAGGACCAGTCGTTGCCCAAGCTGGTGCTGCCGCAGGGTGTGCGCAGCGAGCTGGCCAGTGGCGTGCATCAGGACCGCCAGTACATCTCCGGTGCCGAGCCGATCCTGGCCGCGCTGAACGGCTTGCTTGGCATTCCTGTAGCCCACCCCTGAGCGAGGACGCGACCGTGAGCTATCTCATCAGTGTGCTGGACAAGAGCCCGGTGGCCGAAGGTGCTTCGCCCGAACAGGCGCTGCGCAACAGCCTGCAGCTGGCGCAGCGTGCCGAGCAGCTGGGTTACCACCGGTACTGGTTCGCCGAGCACCATGCTGCCCCGGCGCTTGCCAGCCCGGCGCCGGAAGTGCTGGCAGCCTGGGTGCTGGCGCAGACCCGGCGCATCCGCATCGGCAGTGGCGGGGTGATGCTGCGCCACTATGCGCCGTACAAGGTTGCAGAGAGCTTCAACCTGCTGGCGGCGTTGGCGCCGGGGCGCGTGGATCTGGGGGTGGGCAAGGCGCCCGGTGGCCTGCCAGCGTCGACCGCCGCGCTGGCGGCGGGACGCCCGGCATTCGCCGATTTCGACCAGCAGCTGCGCGACCTGGAGGGCTATCTGTCCGGTGTCGCGACCGAGGCGCTGGCGCGCCCGATTCCACAGCAGGCGCCTGAGCGCTTCCTGCTCGGGGCCAGCCCACAGAGCGCGAAGCAAGCAGCCGAGCTGGGCTGGCGCTTCGTGTACGCCGCGCACTTCGATGGCGACCCGAAACATATCGAGGCTGCGTTCGACGCTTACCGCAGCGTCTCCTCGCAGCCCCCGCTGCTGGCCACGGTGGCCTTCGCCGCACCGACTGCCGAAGCAGCAGCGCGTCATATCGGCGCGCTGCGCGTCTACAAGCTGCACCTCGGTCCGGGGCAGGCGGTGAACCTGCCCAGCCCCGAGGCGGCTGCCGAGTACGCGCGCCAGGTGGGCGTGGCCGACTTCCGCATCGAGGAAACGCGCCCCAGCGTGCTGTCCGGTGATGCGCAGCATGTGCGCGGCGAACTGGACGCGCTGCACCGGCGTTTCGGCGTGGGCGAATTCATCCTCGACGCGCCGGTGGCCGACCTTGACGCACGCCTGACATCCCTCGAACTGCTGTCGCCTGCGCCGCGCGCGGCGGTGGCCTGACCTGCAGGAGCGATTCCCAATGAGCACGACCCCGCGCCACATTCCGTTCGGCATCATGCTGCAGGGCCCCGGCAGCCACATGCATGCCTGGAAGCATCCGTCCAATCCGGCTGATGCCAGCGTCAACCTGCAGTTCTACATCGACATCGCACGCACGGCCGAGGACAACGGTATCGCCTTCGGCTTCGTGGCCGACGGGTTGTATATCAACGAGAAGTCGATCCCGCATTTCCTCAACCGCTTCGAGCCGATCTCGCTGCTGTCGGCGCTGGCCGCGGCAACGAAGAAGATCGGCCTGGCGGGTACGCTGTCGACGTCCTACAGCGATCCGTTCACCGTGGCCCGCCAGTTCGCCTCGCTGGATCTGCTCAGCGGCGGCCGTGCCGGCTGGAACGTGGTGACCTCGCCACTGGAGGGCTCGGGCCGCAACTATGGCCGGCCACACCCGGAACATGCGCTGCGCTACCAGATCGCCGACGAGTATCTGGAGGTGGTGCAGGGGCTGTGGGATTCCTGGGACGACGACGCCTTCGTGCGCGAGCGCGACAGCGGTATCTTCTTCGCGCCGGAAAAGTTCCGCCGCCTCGACCACAAGGGCCGCTTCTTCCAGGTGGAAGGGCCGCTCAACATCCAGCGTTCGCCGCAGGGCCAGCCGATGATCTTCCAGGCCGGTTCGTCCGACGACGGCATCGCGCTGGCCGGCAAGTACGCCGACGCGGTGTTCACCCACTCGCCGTCGCTGGAGGAAACCCGCGCGTTCACCCGGAAGGTGAAGAATTCGGCGATCGCGCATGGCCGCAGCGGCAATGACGTGAAGATCTTTCCGGGCATCGGCCCCATCGTCGGCCGTACTGCCGAGGAGGCTGAAGCCAAGTACCAGGCGATTGCCGCACTGGCAACGCTGGAGGATGCGCTGGCCTATCTCGGCCGGTTCTTCGACCACCACGATTTCAGCCAGTACGATCCGGACGCGCCCTTCCCGGAGCTGGGTGACATTGGCAGCAATTCGTTCCGCTCCACCACCGACCGCATCAAGCAGGATGCGCGTGAGAAGGGCCTGAGCCTGCGCCAGGTGGCATTGGAGGCAGTGAGCCCGCGACCAAACTTCATCGGTACGCCGGAGCACGTGGCCGATGAGCTGATCCGCTGGTTCGATGCCGGTGCCAGCGATGGCTTCATTCTCGGCTTTGCCGCGCAGCGCGAGGGCCTGGACGATTTCGTGACCCAGGTATTGCCGATCCTGCAGGCGCGGGGCTACCACCAGCGCGCGCTGGAAGGGCAGACGCTGCGCGAGCATCTGGGCCTGCCGTACAAGGCCAGCCGGTATGCGACCGACGCCGAACCGGCGCGGAAGGTGGGGTAGGGCAATGAGCGGAGAAACCGCAGTAGCACCGGGCCAGGCCCGGCGGAGTTCCCCAGCGACTGGCGTGTTGCCCGAAATCGCAGCACGCGCCGAGGCCGCCATTGCGATCCGCCATGACCTGCACCGGCACCCGGAGCTGGCCTTCGAGGAGCATCGCACCAGCGCACGTGTGGCCGAACTTCTGCAGCAATGGGGTTATGAAGTGACCACTGGCCTCGGCGGTACCGGCGTGGTCGGTACGTTGCAGCGCGGGCAGGGCAGTCGTCGGCTGGGGCTGCGTGCCGACATCGATGCGCTGCCGATCCGCGAGGACTCCGGCCTGGCCTACGCCAGCCAGACCGAGGGCCTGATGCATGCCTGTGGTCACGATGGCCATACCGCCATCCTGCTGTCCGCCGCGCATTACCTGGCCCATCACGGCAATATCGACGGCACCCTGCAGCTGGTATTCCAGCCTGCAGAGGAGACGGGTTCGGGCGCGTCGAAGATGATTGCCGATGGCCTGTTCGAACGCTTCCCGGTGGATGCGATCTATGGGCTGCACAACTGGCCGGGCGCGCCGGTGGGGCACTTCGGCTTTGTCGATGGCCCGGCGATGGCGTCGGTGGACTGGGCGCGGCTGAAGGTGATCGGCAAGGGCGGCCACGGTGCCGAGCCGCAGGGCAGCATCGACCCGATCCTGGCGGCAGCGCACATCGTTACCGCGCTGCAGAGCGTGGTGTCGCGCAATGTCGATCCGCGGCAGATGGGCGTGGTCACCGTCGGCTCGATCCACGGCGGCCAGGCCGCCAATGTGATTCCGGACGTGGTCGAGCTGAAGCTGACCGTGCGCGCCTACCTGCCCGAGGTGCGCGACACGCTGCGACGCCGGGTCACGGAACTTGCCGAGCAGACCGCCGCCGCGTTCGGCGCGCGCGCCGAGATTGAATTCCCGCGCGGCTTCCCCAGCGTGATCAACCACCCGCAGCAGACCGCCTACGTCCGCAAGGTGGCGGTGCAGGGCTTCGGCGCCGAACAGGTGGTGCCCGACTTCGCACCGCGCACCGCCAGTGAGGACTTTGCCTTCCTGCTGCAGGCGCGGCCCGGCAGCTTCGTGTTCGTCGGCAACGGCGACAGCGCACCGTTGCACAGCCCACGCTATGTGTTCAACGACGCCGCCATTGCACCCGCTGCCAGCCTGTGGGCACGGCTGGCCGAAGACTATCTGGTGAAGGACGTGGCATGAGCAGCAACGAACGCTTCCTCTACACCTCGGTGGATGACCCACTGGCGCGGCCGCTGTTCGACGGCCTGGAGCAGGAGTACGACAGCCGCTACGCCGACGTGCGTCGACGCATCGGTGGCAGCGCCCGCGAGGAGCTGCAGCGCTATCCGGCGCAGGCCTTTGCGGCCCCGGTGGGCGCCTTCGTGCTGCTGCTGCGCGACGGGGTGGCGATTTCCGGCGGTGCGTTCATGCCGCACCGTGATCCGGATACCGCCGAATTCAAGCGCATCTGGACGCTGCCCGGGCTGCGTCGCCAGGGCATTGCGCGGCGCGTGCTGCAGGAGCTGGAAGAGCAGGCGGCGCGGCAAGGGTATCGGCGGGTGTTCCTGACGACGGGCTTCCGCCAGCCTGAAGCTGTTGGCCTGTACCTCAGCCATGGTTACACCGCGCTGTTCGATCTGGATGCGGATCCCGAAACCATTGCGCACCTGCCGTTCGAAAAGCACCTGCGGGCACCGGCGCCCCCCATCGTGCCTGCACAGACCCAGCTGCAAGGAGCCCACGCGTGAGCACGCCTTCGACCGCGCTGGATGGCATTGCAACCCGGCCGGCGCCAGCGCCGGCGCTGAAGATCGTGCCGGCCCGGCATCCGCTGCAGGTCTTCGGCACGGTGCTGGCACTGGCGCTGATCCTGATCGGGCTGCAGTCCGTGCTGGGCAATCCGCGCTGGGGCTGGGGCACCGTCGCCGAATGGTTCTTCGCGCGCCCGGTGCTTGAGGGACTGGGCCGCACGCTGCTGCTGACCGCGCTCGGTACTGGCCTCGGCTTCGCCTTGGGCACGTTGCTTGCGCTGGCCCGCGTCTCCGGCTCGCCGCTGCTGTCGGCGGTGTCGTGGGGCTACGTTTGGCTGTTCCGCTCGATCCCGCTGCTGGTGCTGTTGCTGCTGCTGAACAATCTGGGCTACCTGTACAGCACCATCGAACTGAGCGTGCCGTTCACCGGCATCAACCTGTTCTCGTACCCGACCACGCAGCTGATCGGTGTGTTCACTGCCGCGGTGCTGGGCCTGACCCTGAACCAGGCCGCGTTCTCGGCCGAAGTGATCCGCGGCGGCATTCTGTCTGTTGACCACGGCCAGTACGAGGCCGCGGCCGCGCTGGGCCTGCCACGTGGCCGCCAGGTGCGCCGCATCATCCTGCCGCAGGCGATGCGCTCGATCCTGCCGGCCGCGTTCAACGATGTGATCGGCCTGGCCAAGAGCACGTCGGTGGTCTACGTGCTGGCGCTGCCTGAGCTGTTCTACACGGTGCAGGTGATCTACCGCCGCAACCTGGAGGTGGTGCCGCTGCTGATGGTGGCCACGGTCTGGTACCTGGTGATCCTGACCGCACTTTCACTGCTGCAGCGACGGGTGGAGCAGCGCTTCGCGCGCGGCCAGCTGCAGCGCGAGCGCACGGCGTCGCGCGTGTCATCGCCGCTGCGCGTGCAGAGCGATGCTGCGCAGCGCTCGATCCACCGCCCGCGTATCGCCCCCCAGGTCGAAGCGGGCGAGGGCGCGGCGGTATCGCTGCACGGCGTAGGCAAGGTGTTTGGCGACCAGCCGGTGCTGGAGGATGTGAACCTGGACCTGCGCGCCGGCAGCGTGACGGTGCTGATCGGCCCATCGGGCGCCGGCAAGTCCACGCTGCTGCGGCTGATCAACCACCTGGAGCGTGCCGACAGCGGCTATGTGACCGTCGGCGGCCAGCTGATCGGCTACCGCCGTGACGGTGACACCCTGTACGAACTGCCTGAGCGTGAGATCCGCCGTCGGCGTGCCGAGGTGGGCATGGTGTTCCAGGGCTTCAATCTGTTCCCGCACCTGACCGCGCTGGAGAACATCATCGAGGCACCGATCGCGGTGCGTGGCGTGCCCCGTGTGCAGGCCGAACAACAGGCGCGCACGCTGCTGGAGCGGGTCGGCCTGGCCGACAGGGCCGATGCTTTCCCGCGCCAGCTGTCCGGTGGCCAGCAACAGCGCATCGCGATTGCCCGCGCGCTGGCGCTGCAACCGAAGGTGCTGCTGTTCGACGAACCCACCTCTGCGCTGGACCCGGAACTGGTGGCCGAAGTGCTCAGTGTGATCGAAGAGCTGGCCCGCTCCGGCACCACGCTGGTAATTGTCACCCATGAATTGAGCTTCGCCCGCCGCGTGGCCGACCACGTGGTGATGATGGACCAGGGCCGGGTGATCGAGCAGGGCACGCCCGAGGCTCTGTTCGAGCGCCCGCGCCAGCAACGCACCGCCGATTTCCTGGCCAAGACCCTGTAACCCCGGAAGGAACACCATGAGCCCTGCAGCGCCGCGTCGCCCCTCGCGCAGCACCCTGTTGATCGTGGCGGTGCTGGTCATCGGCATCGCCGGCATCGTCTACTCGCGCGTGCGCCAGGCCCCGGAGGCTGCCACTGTGGCCGCGACCAGCCTGGCCGGTACCAACACCGCCGTGCTGAAGGGCACGCTCGACCCGAAGGCGCAGGCCTTGATTCCTGCGGGCTACCGCTTCGTCACGCCGGGCGCATTCACCGTGGCGACCCATCCGGGGCAGCTACCGCTGGCCGACTACGGCGCGGACAGCAAGGACGTGGTCGGCATCGAGCCCGACATCGCGCGGCTGATTGCCGATGCGTTGGGCCTGAAGCTGGTGATCGTGCCGGTCGCGTGGGCGGACTGGCCGCTGGGGCTGGAATCGGGCAAGTACGATGCGGTGCTGTCGAACGTGACGGTGACCGAAGAGCGCAAGAAGAAGTTCGACTTCTCCAGCTACCGCTACGATCTTCTGGGCATCTACACGCGCAGCGATGGGCCCATCCAGAAGATCGAGAAACCCGCTGATGTGGCCGGGCTGAAGGTCGTGGTGGGCGCCAGCACCAACCAGGACCAGATCCTGCGGCAGTGGGACCGGCAGAACATTGCGGCCGGCCTGAAACCGGTGGAGTACCAGTACTTCGATGACGCCGTGGTCGGCCGCTTGGCGGTGATCACTGGCCGCGCCGATGTCTCGTTCGAGCCCAATGCCACCGGCGCCTACTCGGCACGCGATGGCAAGGTGCGGCGCGTGGGCCTGTTCCCCGGTGGCTGGCCGAACGCTGCGGCGATCTCGGTGGCCACGCGCAAGGGCAGCGGCCTGGCCGATGCGGTGACGCAGGCGTTGAACACCCAGATCGGCAGCGGCACCTATGCGCAGGCATTGAAGCGCTGGAACGTGGCCGAGGAGGCGGTGCCGCAATCGCAGACCAATCCGCCGGGGTTGCCGACGCTGCAATGACACCGGGCGTGGCCCGGCGCTACCGCTGCTTCTGTAGAGCCGAGCCATGCTCGGCTGCTCTACCAACGCGCCTCCAGCGTTCTGAATGGTCTTGCCAGGCGCACGCCCTCTGCATCGAACGCGGTAACGTCGCGCCCATCCACACGCACGGTCTTCGGCATCGTCCGCGCCGGCCACCAGACCTTCACCGCCGTCCCACTGCGCAGGCCATTGCCCAGCGTGATCGATAGCGTGCCGTCGCGTTGCCGTGCCTGCATCTGCAACGTGCCATACGCGGTGGGCAGGCCTTCCACGGCCAATCCATCGCCCGCCACCCACGATGGCGGCGTGCCCGGCAGCAGCGAGAGCGCATCATCGTCTTCGCGCATCAGCATGCCGAACAGCGTGCGGCCGTATTCGGCACCGATCCAGGTGTGCGGCATGTCGCCCAGGTAGCGAGGAAAGCGCAGGCGTGAGTGCACGACCTCGGCCAGCACCTGCCACTGAAGCGGGCGCCGGTCATGCAGCAGCCCCTGCAGCAGCTCATCGGCGACCTGCGGCTGGCCCAGGTGCACATAGCTCAGCACGTTGCGGATCTCGTACGGGGTGTAGGCGTACAGCGCACCGGGCTGGCTGCGCTTGCGCACATCGTCCAGATAGCGCGCGAAGGTGGTCCGCAGCGCCTCGGCGGGCAACACGCTCTGTGCGCCGGTCGGGTCCAGTGCGATCGAAACGCCGGTGGGATCGCCATCGCCCAGGTCGGCCGAGGAGGGAATGAAGTCGATGCCCTTCCATGCCATCGTCGCCCGGATCGAGGCATGCAGTGCGGCGTAGAGCAGCTTGTATTGTTCGCGCGCCCAGGCTGCGGTCTGGTGGTCGCCGAGCGATTCGGCCAGCCAGGCGCCGTCGTGCCAGCCCTTCAGCCCCCAGTAGTCATCCCAATAGCTGTGGGTGGGCGAGGGGTAGCCCTCATGGCTGATCGACGGCGCAAGAATGCCCGCGAACCGTTCCGGCGAAGGCTGGTCGGCCTTGTAACCGGGCACCAGCGTGCGCTCGCGCAGCTCCTGCAGGAAGCGCAGCGCGGCCTTCACCTTCGGCAGGTAGTCACGCACCGACTCGGGTCCGCCGTCCAGGCGCGCGACATCGGCCACCAGCGCGACGTACTGGCCCTGACTGTCGTACTCGATGTCCGATCCAAAGCCGGTGTTGACGCTGCCATCGTCGTTGAGGATCGGTGAGACCAGGCCGTTGGCATGCACGCCGTGTTCGCTGTACCAGGCCAGGTAGTCGCGCGCCACGCGGGCTTCGCCCATCCGCAGCAGCACCGCCGAGGTGGCCATGCCGTCGCGGATGAAGGAACGGTTGTAGTTGCGCGGGCCGGGCTGCATGGCTGGACCGGTCTGGTTGATCAGCATGTAGGCGGCCTGCGCGCGCAGCATGTCCACCAGCGACGGATCGGGCAGGCGCAGGCCGACCTGGCCCAGCCGTGCCTGCCAGTCCGCAGACGCCTGCGTGGCCAGTAAATCAAACGCCGCATTGGCATCGCGGGGCAGCGTGGCCAGATCCAGCGCTGGCGCTTCGGGCAGCACGCCATTGGCATCGGCGGCGGCGGTGCCCAACGGGAACGCGACCACGATGGCATCGCTGCTTCCCGGCGCCAACGAGACGCGGTAGTTCAACGCAGCCGAGGCAAGCCCCTGGTCATCACGCGCCTGTTGCGTGGAAGGCAGCTGGCCGGCAGCGAGGCTTGCGGTGATCTCCGTTGCGCCATCCTTGCCGAATGGCGCCGCGCCGGATGCGGTCACTGGAGTAAGCGACTGCAGCAGCGTGCGGCCATTGATACGCAGGGCCTGCCCATCGATGGTCACCTCGCGGATCGGGGACAGCCCGCCGTTCTGCCATGGCGGATTCATCTGCATCGGGCGCACCACGAGGGTGAGCGTGCCTTCGATCTTCGTGCTTCCCGTGTTCTGCAGCCGATGCCGCAGGAAGGTCACCGGCTGGCCATCGCGCTCAATGGCGAACACTTCACTGCGCAGCTGCAGGCCGGGTTGCGGTGACCAGGTGGCGGAGGGCATCGGCTTCCAGCCGTCGCGCAGGGCATGCTGCATGGCCTGCCCGGCGGCGCCGGCGGTTTGGCCATCGGCATTGCGCCAGATGGGCTGCACCAGCGGTGCGCCCTTGAAGGCTTCCAGGTTGCCGTACTCATCGAAGATCGACTTCTGTCGTCCTGCATGCACACCCACGGCCGTCCAGTAGGTCTGCTGCATCTGCAGCGAGGCCGGGAACAATGCGCGCTGGGCGCCGCTGGCGACGATCTGATACTGCTTCATCGGCGTCATCACGGCTTTCGGACCGAGCAGGCGCAGGCGTGCGATCTGCGGCGCAGCGCCGTCCACGCTCAGGCGGAAAGCACGCAATGGTTGTGCTGCAGTGGCGGCCAGCCAGCTTTGACGGTGACTGGCCGCCTGTGCATCGTGTGCGAGGTCCTGCCAACGGCCCCGTGCATCCTGCGCCTGTAGTCGGGCAGCGCCTCGTGCGCCATCGGCCCAGTCGACCACCAGGCCAGCCGTTGATTGGGCCTGCGGCAGCGTGATCTCGAACGTATGGGATCCATTTGCCCCGGCCGGCATCGCGACGGTGCCGCCGCCTTGCCAGAGCGCCGCCGCCTGCGCTGCATCGATACCGCTGACGCGTGCGCTGAGCGTGCTGTCCAGCGGCTCCATCTCGAAGATCGACACGCCCCAATCGGAAGTGCGCTGCGGGCTGGCCAGCCGCAGGTAGCGCGCCTGCCGTGGCGCGAAGTACAGCGTTTCCACGTCGCCAAGCGAATCGGCCATCGTGTACGCGGTTTGCCACTGCCTGCCGTCCAGTGAGGTCTGCAGCGAATAGCCTTCCGGATTGGAGACATCCCAGGTGAGGCGCGCGCCGGCCAGCATTGCAGGCGCGCCGAGATCGATCTGGAACCAGTGGCCCGGACTGAATGCACCGCCGGTAACGGTCTTCGGGTTGCCGTCGATCAGGTGGCTGATCGCCATCGCCGGCACCTGCTGCGAGGAACTGCTGGCCTGCCATTGGCTGCGCGGGGGGAGGGTCTGTGCCTGTGCGCTGGAGGCCAGGGCGGCCAACAGCAGGGCAGCGGCAGGGCGCAACGGGAAAGGCGGTGTGGAGACCTTGGAGCGTTCGGCGCGCAACGTCATTACGGACAGCCTCGCAGGTTCGGCCGGAATCGGGCGAGCGCTACGCTAGCAAGGGATGTAACCGGTTACATGACGCACTGCAGCGCCGCTGGACGCTGCCGCTGCCATCACGGGAGGGCTGACGGATGTGGCTCTGGACGTGTAGCGCGAATTGGCTAGGGTCACGTCGAAAGTCCTTTTAAGTGGGTTGTCATTTGACAACCAATGTGAACCGTGTGCAGACTATGGAGAACAAGGAAGGTCTCGAGCGCGTCATCCAGACAAGGACATCGAAGCGGCGTTGCAGTTCGCGGAGGATCGTGGGTGGAGGCTCCGTATGGCGGGCGGCCATGCGTGGGGCCGGATGTATTGCCCTTGCAACGACACCGATTGCCGATGCGGGGAGTTCTGCATCGTGAGCATCTGGAGCACACCGCGTAGCGGCAGCCATCATGCAAGAGCCTTGCGGCGTGTGGTCGAGAACTGCAGTCGTGAGCAATGAGATCACGCTTCGTCAGAAGCGAAGGGGGTCAATCATGGAATTCAACTTCACCCTGAAGTACCGCTTGCCGGACGCAGGTATTGAAATCGGCGTCCTCGAGCAGCGCCTGGCCGAAGGCGGCTGTGACGACGCGCTTGTGGGCCTTGGGCTGCCGGGACGGCTGGCCTTGGCGTTCTGCCGCGAGGCAGATAGCGCAGGGGCTGCCCTGCGTTCGGCGCTGGACGATGTGCAGCGGGCCGTGCCCGGTGCCGAACTGGTTGAAGTGAGCCCCGATCTGGTTGGGCTCACTGACGTCGCAGACCTGCTCGGAATGTCGCGCCAGAACATGCGGAAGCTCATGCTGGCCAACCCGCAGTCGTTTCCGTCCCCCGTGCATGACGGCTCGACCTCGATCTGGCATCTCGTCGACATTCTCGGTTGGCTGCGAGCGCGCGGCAGCGGCAAAGTTACGACGGAAATGACCGAGCTCGCCGCCGCTGCGCTACAGATCAATCTGGCCAGGGAAGGGCGCAGGCTTCACCCGAAGACGTAGCGGCGGCCAGAATCGGAGCCGACCGCATTACAGCTCCACCGTCTCCCACCAGCGCGTACCCGCCTGCGGCGCCTGCATGTCCAGTGCTTCGCCCATCATCGGCGTAGCCACTGGAACATTGTTTGCAGCGGCCAGCGCCGTGATGCGCTCGAACGGCTGCTGCCATGCATGCAGGGCCAGATCGAAGGTGCCGTTGTGGATCGGCAGCAGCCACTTGCCGCGCAGGTCCAGGTGCGCCTGCAGCGTCTGTTCCGGTTGCATGTGCACGAATGCCCAGCGCGGGTCATAGGCGCCGGTCTCGATCATGGTCAGGTCGAACGAACCGTATTTCTCGCCGATGGCCTTGAAGCCGTCGAAGTAGCCGGTGTCGCCGCTGAAGAAAATGCGGAAGTCACCGTCCTGGATCACCCATGAAGCCCACAGGCTGCGGTCGCTGTCACCCAGCCCGCGGCCGGAGAAGTGCTGGCCCGGGGTCGCGGTCAGGCGCAGGCCGTTGGCTTCGGTGGATTGCCACCAGTCCAGCTGCTCGACCTTGCGCGCATCCACCCCCCACGCGACCAGCTGGTCGCCGACGCCGAGCGGTGCAATGAAGCGCGCGGTCTTGCCGGCCAGCTGCATGACCGCGGCATGGTCCAGGTGGTCATAGTGGTTGTGCGAGAGGATCACACCGGCGATCGGCGGCAGCGCGTCGATGCTGATCGGCGGTGCATGGAAGCGTGCCGGCCCCATCCACTGCACCGGCGAGGCGCGCTCGGAGAACACTGGATCGGTCAGCCAGTACTGACCACGCAGCTTCAGCAGGATCGTGGAGTGCCCCAGCCGGAACAGGCTGCGATCTGGTGCGGCGTCCAGCGCGGCGCGGTCCAGCGGCTTCACCGGAATCGGGTGCGCGGGCACGGTGCCCTTGGGCTTGTTGAACAGGAACGTCCACCAGATCTCCGCGCCGTCGCGCAGGCCCATCGCCGGACGGGGCAGGGCATTGCGGAACTTGCCATCACGGTACTGCGGCGAATCGGGGAAGTCGGGAAGGGACCAGGACTTGCAGAAGGTGTAGGTGGTCACGGCGAGGATTCCGAGCAGTAGGACAAGGAGCAGGCGCTTCATGGGCGACGTCCGCTGAGTACACTGCACAGTGTAGTTTCGTGTTTTTCAAAAGTACACTGTCGAGTGTAAAATGGAGGCATCCGTTCAGTTATCCGGTTTCCGCCATGTCCCGTGCCCCGCAACGCCTGACCGACCGCAAACGTGACGCCATCGTGCGCGCGGCGGTGGAGGAGTTCCGTGCATCGGGCTACGAGGCGACCAGCATGGACCGCATCGCCGAGGCGGCGGGGGTCTCCAAGCGCACCGTCTACAACCATTTCCCGAGCAAGGAAGCACTGTTCTCGATGATCCTGGAGGAGCTGTGGGAGCGCAGCGTGGCCAGCGACGCACTGCCATACCGCGCCGACCAGCCGCTGCAGACGCAGCTGCTGCAGTTGATGGGCCAGAAGCTGGACCTGCTCAGCGATGGGAATTTCATCGATCTGGCGCGGGTCGCGATGGCCGAGATCATCCATTCACCGGAGCGCGCGCAGGCCATCGTCTGCCGCATGGGCGAGAAGGAAAGCGGCGAGAGTGCCTGGATCCGCGCAGCAATTGCCGATGGCCGCCTGCGCGAGGTGGATCCGGACTTTGCCGGCGCCCAGTTGCATGGGCTGGTGAAGAGCTTCGCGTTCTGGCCGCAGGTCACGATGGGGCAGCCACCGTTGACCGCGCAGGAACGTGCGCGCGTGGCCGAATCGGCGGTGGCGATGTTCCTGGGGTTCTACGCGGTCTAGCCGGCTGCGAAGCGACGGAACTCGTCGGCCGGTAGCGCCGCCGAGTACAGGTAGCCCTGGCCGACATCCACCCCGAGTGCGCGCAGCTTCTGTTCCTGGGCCAGGGTCTCGGTACCCTCGGCCACCACGATCGCGCCGCAGCGGTGCGCGACCTCGACGATGAAGCGCACGATCGACTGCGACTTGGCGTCGGACAGCGTGGCGATCAGCGCCTGCTCGATCTTGACCTCGGCGATGGCCAGCTGCGAAAGCAGGATCAGGGTTGAATAGCCGGCGCCGAAATCATCCAGCGACAGGGTGACCCCGGCTGCCAGCAGCTGTGCGATGTTGGCATCGACCACGTCGCGCTCGACGATTTCGGTCCATTCGACGATCTCCAGGCGCAGCATCGCACCGGGGATGTCATGCAGCTGAAGCAGCTCCTGCAGGCGCAGGCCGAAGTCGGGCAGGCGCAGCGATTCGGCTGAAACATTGACTGCAATGGTCAGCGCCGCGCCGTCCCGCCGGCAGTGCTGCAGGAAGTGCACCGCCGACCGCAGCGTGGCCCATTCCAGGTCTGCCAGCCGCCCCTGGCGGCGCAGCAGCGAGATCACCCGCATCGGGGCAATCGGCCGGCCTTCGCCGTCGCGCATGCGCAGCAGTGCTTCGGCGCCGACCAGTTGGCGATCCTGCAGGCGATGCTTGGGCTGGTAGCACAGCGGCGCATTGCCCTGCTGCAGCCAGTGCTCAAGGGCAACCTCGATCAGGGCGTCGATCTCGCTGTCGCGCTGGATCGGGTCATCGAAGAACACCACGCCCGACTCGATCGCGCTCAGTGCCACGGTGATGGCGCGGAACGGAAGATGTCCTTCATCGGCATCAGCAGGGGGCTTCAATTCAACCACTGCACAGCGGAACAGCGGCCGGAAGCCCGGCCAATCGCGGCCGACCCGATCGGCCAGGTTGCTGGCCAGCTCAGTGATCTGCGGTTGCGTGCGCAGTGTGGACAAGGTCAGGCCGCGCACCAGGATCGCCAGCGCGGCATCGCCGAACTGGTAGATCTCCAGCTGCGCAGCCGGCAGCGACGGCAGCAACCGATGCACTTCCTCGGTGCTGTCGCGCTGCCACAGGCCGTTGTCCTGCAACGGCCCGTAGCGCAGGCGCAGATCGCGCAGGTTGCCCATCTCGGCCACGATCAGGCAGGCCTTGCCGGTGCCGTCGTTATCCCGCCAGTACTGTTGCAGGCGTTCACCGAGCGCACGCATGTTGGGCAGCCCGCTGATCGGATCGATGCGGAGCCAGGCCTGTTCGCGCTGGCGTTGCGCATCGATCTGGGCATCGTTGTAGACCAGCGCGAACACGGCGCCGAGCACGAGCAGCGAGACCGGCAGTGCCAGCGCGCGCTGGATCGCCAGCTCGGCCACCGGCAGTTGATCGGCGCCAATGATCGCCACACCCAGCGCCAAACCCAGAGCGGTTACCCCGATGCGCACGGACCATGCCTGCAGGATCATGCGCGGCGAGAGCTCGTTGAGCATGCGCGGGTACAGGTGCCTGCGCAGCCAGACGCCCGCCACCATCTGCAACACGGCCTCAAGGCTGGCAGGCAGGAAGAACGGGATACCGACGAACTGGTAGCGGGCCAGCAGGGCGGCAGCCAGGCAGGCCAAGCCGCCGCGCCAGCCGCCCAGCAGGCCACTGACCAGCAGGATGTCGAAGCCCAGGTGCAGTTTGACGACACCCTGGGAATAACGGGCCACGAACCAGGAATTGAACAGGTAGATCAGGCCCAGCGCTACGCCGACATACAGGCGACGGCCTTCTATGGCGTGCCCGGCGCGACGGGTGGCGATCAGCAGCACGCCGATCATGCCGATCACTGCCGTGGCCTGCAGCAGATACAGCGGCAGGCTGGGCAGGGCGCTGTCCAGGACCTGGGCCGAGACCCGTGAAAGCGCATCCATAGCAGGTTCCCGCCTGTGACCGACGGCCAGTGACGAGCAGGGTAAACCACGACCGCGCGCGCGGCCACTGAGGGTGCTCTGCCGCGGCCGGCAAGGTCAGTAGCGCGGGTCGGCGATGGCGGGCAGCACCAGTTCGCGCACGAAGCCGGAGGATGACAGCTGCAACAGGGCGCTTACCATGGCCACGACATCGTGGACCGGCACCTGCTCACCGTCGCCGCGCGCTGCGGCCTCGGCCACCGGCACCGACAAGGCGTCGTCGGTGTTGAGGTAGCCCAACTGCAGGCTGGTCACCGCCAGCCGGCGATCGCGGAAGCCTTCGCGCAGCGCATCGGCGATGCCGTTGAGGGCGAACTTCGAGGCGCCGAACGCCACTTCCGGGCGGCCACTGCGAGGCAGGGCCGAGGTCGAACCGGTCAGCACCAGCTGCGGGCGCGCTGCGCCCAGTACGCGGGGCAGCAGGCGTTGCAGCAGTAAAAGGGTCGCGGTGATGTTGACGTCGACCAGCTTCGTGAGTGCAGCATCGCTTTCATCGAGGAAGGCGTACTCGTCGCTGAAGGCCTTGTCTTCCCAGATACCCAGGTTGTGGATCAGCACATCGATATCGGCCGGTGCCTGCGCTGCGATGTGGTCGGCAGCCACGGTCGGCCGGGACAGGTCTGCTTCGATCCATTGCAGGGTGACGCCGTCAGCGCAGGCGATGCCGCACGGGCGGTTGCGCGAGACACCAATCACAGTGTCACCCCTAGCACAGAGGCCTTCCACGAACGCGCGTCCCAGGCCCTTGCTGGCGCCGATGACCATCAATTTCATGTTGCTTCCTCGTTGTACTGCGGCAGCCACGATCGGCTGCCAGAACGGTGCCCCACTTGGCGAACGCGCGCAGGCCGCCGCGTTCGGCGGTAAGGGTCGAGGCCGTGTCGTCGAACTGGCACCGGCACCGTGGCAGCAGCCGTCGCTGCTGCAGGCGCTGGGGCGTAGTGGCTGCCGGCCGCCCGCGGGTCGATGTGCGCCAGGATGAGCGAGAATGCACAGGGTCACCGGCAACAGGAATCTCCTGGCATGGACGAGCACAACGCCACCCCTGATGGCATGCCGCTGCCGTTGGCGTGGCAGAAGGCGTTGGCCGATGCGCGCATCGAGCGGCAGTCGATGGGTGTCTCGCGGGCCGACGTTGCCCGCGTGCTGCGGCCGGGCCGCCCCGATGCCTTCCTCAAGTCGGAACTGATCGACGCCTTCAGTGAGCTGGGCGATGAGATCGCGCGCCTGCGCTGGTTGCAGGCACAGGGACAACCGGCGCCAACGGTGATTGCCACGGCCGAAGAAGCGGGCCGGCACTGGTTGCTGATGAGCGCGCTGCCTGGCCGCGATCTGGCTTCGTCGCCGGAACTCGCGCCGCAGCAACGGGTGGAGATACTGGCCGACGCGCTGCGCGGGCTGCATGCGTTGCCGGTAGCAGCCTGTCCGTTCGATCAGCGGCTGGCCTCGCGCCTGCCGGCCGCGCAGGCACGGGTCGAGGCGGGGCGCGTGGATGCCGATGACTTCGATGACGAACGCCTGGGACAGAGTCCACAGCAGGTCTTCGCCCAACTGTGCAGCACCCGTCCCGATCATGAAGATCTGGTGGTCAGTCATGGCGATGCCTGCCTTCCGAATCTGATGGTGTCCGAGGGGCGTTTCAGCGGGTTCATCGACTGTGGGCGGCTGGGCGTGGCCGACCGTTACCAGGACCTGGCGCTGGCCGCGCGCAGCCTGGTCCACAACTTCGGAGATACGCGTTGGGTCACGCCGTTGTTCCAATGCTACGGCGCTGTGGCCGACGAGCGCCGGTTGGCGTTCTACCGGCTGCTCGACGAGTTCTTCTGAGCCCGCGCGCGGCTGGCGATGGCCGCGCAGATCAGGCCACCGACCACGCTCAGGTGTTCCAGTGCGAAGAACAGGGCCAGCTGCTGTTCCGCGCCGTGCTTGGTCCAGAAGGCATGCACGATGGCAATGGTCAGCAGCATGAATACCGCCAGCGCGCCGCTGCCCAGCCAGAGCAGGCGATCAAGCAGCAGGCACAGTGAGCCACCCAGCAGCACCACGGCGCTGGCGAGGTTGAACAGCACAGGCGGTTGCAGCCCGGCCGCCTGCATTTCGGCCACGCTGTTGTCCCACGCCAGCAGCTTGGCCAGACCCGATGACAGGAACACCACCGCCAGCAGCAGTCGGGCCAGGAACCACAGCAGGCGGCTGTCGAGCAGGGCGGTGATCATCCGTGGCATGAAGTCTCTCCGGGTTGGGCTTGGAACGGGCCACGCAGCATCGGGCCTCAACCGCAGTTGAGGTCAAGGGCCGGCTGAACGGAACTCGCTGATGAACGGGTTGCCATCTTCAAGTTGGACGAACGTTCGTTCACTATTGGCGCCATGAACCGAGCCGACCGCAACGCGCAACGCATCGAGCAGATCCTGCAGGCCGCCCTGCAGTGCTTCCTCGCCAAGGGATTCCACCAGACCAGCATGCGTGACATCGCGCAGGCGGCCGGCGTCAGCCTGGGCAATCTCTACAATCACTTCCCCGGCAAGGAAGCGATCATCCTTGCAGTGGCCGTGGCCGAGGGCGAAGAAGTGGCGCCGTTGCTGCAGCGACTGGCCGCGGCCGACGGTGATCGCACGCAGGTGCTGGCGTTCCTGCAGGACTTCCACGCACTGTGCAGCCAGCCGGAATGGGCGACGCTCGCCGTCGAAGTGCTGGCCGAGAGCGCACGCAATCGGGCCGTGGCCGAGGCATTTGCGGCCAATCGCAGGCAATTGCAGGCTGTGCTGGCCGAAGCCCTGCAGCAGGTGGCACAGCGTGAACGTCGGCGTCCCGTACTGGCCCCGGCACTGCAGGCGCAGGTGCTGCTGGATGCCATCGAAAGCGATGCGCTGCGCCGGGGGCTGGGCGAAGCCGGTGGCACCGATGAGGCTCCGTTGGACCCAGGCCTGCTCGCGCTGCTGCTCGGTGCACGCGCATGAGCGCGGTTGAGCGGCGATTGCACGGCCTTGATCTGGCACGGTATCTGGCGCTGGCAGGCATGGTGCTGGTCAATTTCCGCCTGGCGATGGCCGTGCCGGCAGAGGGTGCGAGTTGGCTGGCCGGCTTCTTCCATCTGCTGGAAGGCAAGGCCTCTGCGACCTTCGTCACCCTGGCCGGACTTGGCCTGGTACTGGCCACGCAGCACCTTGGCTGGATACCGGCCAGCGCGCAGACCTGGCGGCGCGCGCTGTTCCTGCTGGTGCTGGGCCTGCTCAACCTGACCCTGTTCCCGGCCGACATCCTGCACTACTACGCGGTGTATTTCGCGCTGGCGGTGCTGTGGCTGCGTGCGTCGCCACGGGTGCTGCTGGCCAGCATCGCCGTCCTCGCGACCGGGTCGTTCCGGGCACTGCTGCACTGGAATTACAGCCAGGGCTGGAACTGGCAGACGCTGGAGTATGCCGGTCTCTGGCAATGGCCGGGTGCCGCGCGCAACCTGTTGTTCAACGGCTTCCATCCCTTGCTGCCCTGGATGTGCTTCTTCCTGCTGGGCATGCTGCTGGCGCGCCTGCCGTTGTCACAACCGCGGGTGCAGCGTGCGTTGCTGCTGGTGGGCCTGCTGCTGATCGGCGCAGGCCAGGCCGTGCAGCACCTTGCGCAGGGAACGCCCTGGCAGCCGTGGCTGGGAACGCAGCCGATGCCGCCGGGACCGGCCTACGTGTTGACCGGTGCGGGGGCAGCCTGCAGCGCGATTGCCGCGTGCCTCTGGATCAGCCGCCGTTATCCGGGGGATTGGCTGGAACCGCTGACTGCAGCAGGGCGAATGACCCTGACCCTCTACGTCGGCCACATCCTGCTGGGCATGGGTACGCTGGAATGGTTGGGGCTGCTCGATGGCAGCGCGTCGCTACCGACCGTGCTGCTGTGGGCGCTGTTGTTCCTGATGCTGGCCACGGGCGCAGCGTGGCTGTGGTCGTGGCGGTTCACCCGGGGGCCATTGGAAGCGGTGATGCGTCGCGTCGCCGGCTAGCACGTTGGTCGCGCAGGCACGATGTTGTGACGGACATGTCTGTGTCGTGGCGGGCACATCTGCGATAGTTGTCGCAGATAACACTTTCCGCTTGCATCCATGTCATCCGCTTCGGCGCAGCATCTCGGCGAAGTCCTCCAGCAATCCTATGGCATCACCGCGACCGCCGTGGTGCCACGCCCGGTTGGCGCCGATGCCAACGCCAGCGTGTATCGCATCGATGCACGGCGCGGGCAGTGGTGGTTGAAATGCCGCAGTTACCAGGTGGCGCCTGCCGTCTGGGACACCCTGCATTGGCTGCGCGGCACGCTGGGTATCGAGGAGATCGTTGCGCCCTGGCCGGCGTTGACCGGCGGGGCATCGGTGCAGCGCTGGGGCCTGCAGTTCACCCTGTTCCCGTATGTGGAAGGCCAGTCCGGTTTCGAGGCGGCATTGAGCCGCACGCAATGGCAACGGTTGGGCGAAGTGCTGCGGCGCCTGCACGACGCGTGCCCGCCACCGGAGCTGCAGGAGGCGCTGCCTAGCCTGCGGATGGAAACCGCAGCGCTTGATACCGTCGGGCAGTGGCTGGCCGGCGAAGGCTTGGCGGCTGCCAAGGATGGGCTGGGCCGTGCCTTCGTTTCCGTCTGGGACCAGCAGCACGCGCGCATCGCGGCGCTGCACGCGCAGGCACTGCAGCTGCACGCGGCGTTGCAGGATGTGCCGGTGCGGCTGCACCTGTGCCACACCGACCTTCATGCCGGCAATCTGCTGATGGGCAATGACGGCGGCCTGCACCTGATCGACTGGGATGGCCTGTCGCTGGCACCGCGCGAGCGCGACCTGATGTTCATCGGTGGCGCTGTCGGCGGGCGCTGGGGCCGCGAGAACCCGTTGGGATTCGAGGAAGGCTATGGCAGCGACCGCGGCGACCCTCGCTGGATCGCCTGGTACCGTCACTGGCGCATCCTGCAGGACCTGATCGAGTTCCAGCAGGTCCTGCTGGGCAGCGATGGAGAGGACCGGTCGCCGCAGCTGCGCCGGCAGTCGCTGCATTTCCTCAGCGAACAGTTCGCCCCGGGCAATGTGTTCGACGCGGCCGAGCGGGTGTATCGCGCGCTGGATTAGGTTCTGCGCCGTTGCCAGGATCGCCCGGGTAGGGGCGACTGCTGGTCGGCTATTGCGCGCAGCGGGGGATTTTCCAGCTCCGAACGGAAAGCAGCCGACTAACAGTCGACTCTACCCAGGGCTTGTCCATCGAGGCGGTTCTCATTCGGCGGGCTTCGCCGCTGACGAGGCGGCTGCGCTGGCGGCGCGGCGCGAAAGTACGGCCTCGCGGTGGGCAATGTAGGCGTTGGCGGCGAGGATGATGCCGGCGCCGATGATCGTCCAGCGGTCCACGCTTTCGTTGAACAGCAGCCAGCCGAACAGCGTCACCAGCGGCAGCTGCAGGAAGCTGATCGGGGTCAGCGCCGAGACTTCACCCAGGCGCAGCGCCCGCGTCCACAACAGCTGGCCGATGGTGCCGAGCACGCCGGTGGCCAGCAGCCACAGCCAGGCCATGCCGCTCGGCCAGACCCAGACGAACAGCGCCGGAACCAGCGACAGCGGCACCCAGAACACGTAGGTGTAGAGCACCACGGTATCGGCGCTGTCGACGCGGGTCAGCTGCTTGATCTGGATCGCCACCAGCGAACTGAGCACCGCTGCGGCCACGGCGACCAGGCTGCCCGCGGTGAAGCCGGCGGTACCGGGTCGCACGATCACCAGCACACCGATGAAGCCGACCACGACCGCGGCCCAGCGGCGCACGCGCACGGTTTCACCCAGCCACAGCACGGCGGCAATCGTGACGAACAGCGGCGTGGAGTACGACAGCGACACCGCCTGCGCCAACGGCAGGTGGCCCAGTGCCCAGAACGCGCATAGCATCGAGCCCAGGCCAATCGCACTGCGCACGAAATAGCGCGGCAGCTGTTGCGTCTTCAGCGGAGCACGGCCCGGCCGCAGCAGCATCGGCAGCAACGCCAGCAAGCCGAAGGCATTGCGGAAGAACGCCACTTCCTGGGTTGGCACGTACCGGGTGGCGTAGCGGATCGCGACCGCCATCAGGCCGAATGCCATCGTGCTGCCAAGCATCAGCAGCGCCGCCCGCATCGGGGCGCTTGGGGAAAGGGCGGGGGTGTTCACCACTGTGCGCCGAGCAGGCGGGGCTCCGGTTCGATCGGCACGCCGAACTTCTCCAGCACCGAGGCCGAAATGCGGCGCGCCAGCGCCAGCAGCTCAGCACCGCTGGCATTGCCGTGGTTGACCAGCACCAGCGCGTGGCTTGGCGCCACGCCGGCATCACCTTCGCGGAAGCCCTTCCAGCCGCAGGATTCGATCATCCAGGCAGCGGAGACCTTGCGCTTGTCGTCCTGCTCGGCCGGGAACACCGGCAGGTCGGGGAAGTGCTGCAGCAGCACGTCGACCTGTTCCAGCGGCAGTACCGGGTTCTTGAAGAAGCTGCCGGCGTTGCCCAGTACATCCGGGTCGGGCAGCTTGCGGCGGCGGATCGCGATCACGGCATTGGCCACGTCCACTGCGCTCGGCAGCTCCACGCCCTGTGCCTGCAGTTCCTCGCGGATGCCGGCGTAGTCCATGCGCAGATCATGCAGCAGTGGCAGCTTCAGTTCGATGGCGGAGATCAGATAGCGATCGGGTTGCTGCTTGAACACGCTGTCGCGGTAGGCGAAGCCACACTGTTCGTTGTCCAGCCGCACCCAGGCCTGCTCCTGGCAGTCCCACGCTTCGACCGCCTGGATGAACTCGCCGACCTGCGCGCCATAGGCACCGATGTTCTGGATCGGCGCGGCACCGGCCGTGCCGGGAATCAGGGCCAGGTTTTCGAGGCCAGACAGGCCTTCCTGCAGCGACCACATCACCAGGCCATGCCACGGCACGCCGGCACCGGCACGGATCACCGCATGGTCGGCGCGGTGTTCAAGGAAACTGATGTCACGGTTGCCGAACACCAGCACGGTGCCGGGCAGGTCCTCGGCGATCAGAACGTTGCTGCCGCTGCCCAGCACCAGCATCGGGCCGCTGGCCACCTCGGGCAAGGCCAGCACGTCCGGCAGCAGCGCGGCATCGTGCAGTTCCAGCAGCTGCGCGGCGCTGGCCTGCACATGGAAGGTATTCAGCGCCTGCAGCGGCGCATTGCGGGTGAGCGTCCAGCGCAGCGGGGCGTTGCCGTCGATGGTATCCATGGGCGCGCTCACAGCGGGGCCACCGCGCCGCGGCTCGGCGCTTCACGGCGGCGACGGATCGCCTCCACGCATTCGGAAACCAGCGCCGGTCCACGGAAGATCAGGCCGCTGTAGCACTGCACCAGTGCGGCACCGGCCGCCATCTTGGCTACCGCATCGGCGCCGGACAGGATGCCGCCGACGCCGACCAGCGGCACCGATTCGGGCAGGCGCGCGCGCAGGCGGCGCAGCACCAACGTGGACTGCTCCAGCACCGGTGCACCGGACAGGCCGCCAGCCTCATTGGCCAGCGGGTCGCCGGCCACCTTGCTGTGGTCGATGGTGGTGTTGGTGGCGATCACGCCGTCCACCTGCAGTTCGCCCAGCACGCGGGCGGCGGCGTCGATATCGCGTTCGCTGAGGTCCGGCGCCACCTTCACCAGCATCGGCACGCGTCGGCCGTGGCGGGCAGCAAGGTCTTCCTGGCGGTCGCGCAGCTGGCTGACCAGCTGGCGCAGCGCGGTCTCTTCCTGCAGCTCACGCAGGCCGGCGGTGTTGGGCGAGGAGATGTTGACGGTGATGTAATCGGCCAGCGGGTAGACCTTGTCCAGGCAGGCGATGTAATCGTCCACGGCCTGTTCGTTGGGGGTGTCCTTGTTCTTGCCGATGTTGATGCCGAGCAGGCCGCGGCGGTTGCGCGCGCGCTCGACGTTGCGCACCAGCGCGTCCACGCCCGCATTGTTGAAGCCCATGCGGTTGATGATCGCGTTGTGTTCCGGCAGGCGGAACAGGCGCGGTTGCGGATTGCCGGCCTGCGGGCGCGGGGTGATGGTGCCGATTTCGACGAAGCCGAAGCCGAGCGCGAACAGTGCATCGATGTGCTCGCCGTTCTTGTCCAGGCCGGCGGCCAGGCCGACCGGATTGGGGAAGGTCAGCCCGAACACCGTGCTGGGCATCGGCGCGATGCGTGCGGCCAGCAGCGGCGTGGTGCCGGTGCGATAGGCCAGGTCCAGTGCGGACAGGCCGAGGCCGTGGGCGCGCTCGGCGTCGAGCGAGAACAGGAAGGGGCGGGCAAGCGAATACATGCGTCGGTTCAGTCCAGCGTGCCGAGGAAGGCTCGGGTTCGATATTCAAAAGCGACCTGGCCGTCCACCGCATGGGCGGCGAACAGGTCCTGCAGAGCGTCGATCATCGCCGCGTGGCGGGGATGACCGGATTGGGGTGCGTAGGAGGAGGACAGCAGGCGCCCGCGCAGGGCGTCGAAGTCCAGATGCTGCACGTTCGGCAGCTCTACCCTGCCGCGCAGGCCGGGGCCGAACCAGGCCTGCATGGTGGCATCGTCCTGGTAGCGCTCGGCCACAGCGGTGTAGTCGGTGCCGTAGTCCAGCAGCAACTGTTCGTAGCCGATCAGGAACGGGCTGGCATCGAGCAGGCGCGAGTTCCAGTAGATCAGTGCCTGGCCACCGGGGCGCAGGATGCGCTGCCACTCGGCGCGCACCGCCACGGTGTCGAACCAATGGAAGGCCTGCGCGACGCTGACCAGATCGATGCTGGCGTCCTCCAAGCCGGTGGCCTCGGCACGGCCATCGACAGCGGAGAAGTCCGGATACTGCGGCGCCAGCCACTGTTCGGCGGCGGCGCGCATGGCAGCGTTGGGCTCGACCGCCACCAGCGGATGACCGCTGGCCAGAAACAGGCGACTGGAAATACCGGTGCCGGCGCCGATGTCGGCGACCACGGCCTCGCGGCTGACGCCCATCGGGCCATGCAGCCACTCCAACAGGGCGGGCGGATAATCGGGCCGATAGCGGACGTAGTCGGCGACGCGGCTGCTGAAGCGTTCAGTGCTGTCGGAGGCGGTCATGGCGTCAGTTCGACACTGCCGCCAGCCATGCCAGGCCGCCGAAGAACAGGATGAAGACCAGGATGGCGGCAAGCACGGCGCCGACCATGACCCAGCCCAGCACCAGGCCGGTAACGGCCAGGCCGTCGCCTTCCAGTTCATGCGGGCGGCGGCGGATCTCGGCGCGGGCCATGTGGCCGGTGATGATGGCGACGATGCTGGCCACGAAGGGCAGGACGGTCCAGCTGGCGATGCCCATGACCAGGCTGACCACGGCCAGGGCGCTTGTCTGTCGGGGTGCCACGCTCATCGGGTCCTCCTTGGCAGTGTGCACATGATAGTGCCTCTGCCCGGGCAATCCCATGGGCAGTGCCCTGTAGAGCCGAGCCCATGCTCGGCTGCCCCCTTGGGCTGATGCGGGATCGACCGCGTCTTGCGTGCAAGCCGAGCATGGGCTCGGCTTTACAAATTCAGCCCATCAACACCTGACCGCCATCCACGTTGAGCACACTGCCGGTAACCCAGCGCGCCAGTGGCGAGCACAGGAACAGGGCCGCGTCGGCTATCTCGCGCGGATGGCCGAAGCGGCCGAACGGGATCTTCGCCAGGGTGCCGTGGTACAGCGCTGGATCCTCGATGCGGCGACGGTCCCAGAGCCCGTCATCGAACTCGATCGAGCCCGGTGCGATGGCGTTGACCCGGATCCGGTCCTTGGCCAGTGCCAGCGCCTGCGAGGTGGTGTAGTGCGAAAGCGCGGCCTTGGCAGCGGCGTAGGGTGCGCCGCCGGGACGCGGCTGCTGCGCGGCAATCGACGACAGATTGAGGATGCAGGCATCGCCGGACGCACGCAGCCAGGGCAGGGCCAGGCGCGAGGCACGCACGGCCGCCATCAGGTCGATCTGCAGGCTGGCGGCCCAGCCCTCCTCATTGTCGGCCATGCCGTAGCCGGTGGCATTGTTGACGAGCACATCGATGCCGCCGAGGGCATCGGCGGCGGCCTGCAGCCAGGCCTGGATCTGGCCGGGATCGGCCAGATCGGTGGAAAACGCATGCAATGGCGTGCCCTGCGCCTGTGCATCGGCGCGCAGGGCCTCCAGGCCGGCCTGGCCGCGCGCGCAGACCGAGACCTGTGCACCGGCACCAGCAAAGGCCAGTGCCATTTCACGACCAATGCCCTTGCTGCCGCCGGCAATGAGCACGCGGCGGCCGCTGAGATCGAGGATCGGAGCCCCTGCGGGGATCCGACCCTGGGCACGGGTCAGATCCCCGGAGGGACTCTGACCCACAGACGTGTCCGCGTCGTTTGCCATCACAGGTCGAACTTGATGCCCTGCGCCAGCGGCAGCGAATCCGAATAGTTGATGGTGTTGGTCTGGCGGCGCATGTAGACCTTCCAGGCATCCGAACCGGACTCGCGGCCACCGCCGGTGTCCTTCTCGCCACCGAAGGCGCCGCCGATCTCCGCACCGGACGTGCCGATGTTGATGTTGGCGATGCCGCAGTCGCTGCCGGCGGCCGACAGGAACTTCTCGGCGGTCTTCAGGTTCTGGGTGAAGATCGAGGACGACAGGCCCTGCGGCACGCCGTTCTGCATCTCGATGGCTTCGTCGAGGGTGTCGTACGGCATCACGTACAGGATCGGTGCGAAGGTCTCGTGCTGGACCACGGCGTCGCTGTTCTTCAGGCCCGTGACGATTGCAGGCAGCACGAAGTTGCCGGCGCGGTCGATGCGGGTGCCGCCGGTCTCGATGGTGCCGCCGGCCGCCTTGGCCTGGGCGATGGCATCGAGGAACTGCTGCACGGCGCCTTCGCTGTTCAGCGGGCCCATCAGGTTGGCGGCATCGGTCGGGTCGCCGATCTTGCCTTCCACCTGCTTGTAGGCCTTGACCAGGGTGGCCAGCACGTCGGCGTAGATCGAGCGGTGCACGATCAGGCGGCGGGTGGTGGTGCAGCGCTGGCCGGCGGTACCCACGGCGCCGAACACGATGCCCGGCACCGCCAGCTTCAGGTCGGCGGTTTCGTCCAGGATGATCGCGTTGTTGCCGCCCAGTTCCAGCAGGCAGCGGCCGAGGCGGCGTGCGACCTTCTCGTTGACGGTGCGGCCGACCTGGGTCGAGCCGGTGAAGCTGATCAGCGGCACGCGGCGGTCATCGACCATCTTTTCCGACAGCGCGGTGCCGGCATCGTTGATCAGGAAGAAGATGTCCGGGAAGCCCGCTTCGCGCAGGGCATCGTTGCAGATCTTCAGCGAGGCGATGGCGGTCAGCGGCGTCTTGTTGGACGGCTTCCAGATGCACACGTCGCCACAGATCGCCGCCAGGAACGAGTTCCAGCTCCACACCGCGACCGGGAAGTTGAAGGCCGAGATGATGCCGACCAGGCCCAGCGGGTGGTATTGCTCGTACATGCGGTGGCCGGGGCGCTCGGAATGCATGGTGTAGCCGTACAGCATGCGGCTCTGGCCCACGGCGAAATCGGCGATGTCGATCATCTCCTGCACCTCGCCATCGCCTTCCGGCTTGCTCTTGCCCATTTCCAGGGCAACCAGCGAACCCAGGGCGTCCTTGTGCCTGCGCAGTGCTTCACCGCACAGGCGCACGGCTTCACCGCGGCGCGGCGCCGGCGTGGTGCGCCAGACCTTGAAGGCTTCCTGGGCGCGGGCGACGACGGTCTCGTACTCGGCCTCAGTGGTGGCGCGGACCTGCGCAATCGGCTCGCCAGTGGTCGGGTTGACTGGGGTGATCAGCTCACCGCTGGTCGCGCTCGACCACTCCCCGTTGCCCAGGTACGTGCCAGCGTTGATCGCGTCCAGGCCAAGGGACTTGAGCAGCTCGGAAGACATGCAGACTCCTGTGTTTCGTTACGTTGTTTGGCGCCATCGCGGGCAGGTGGGGGACGCGATGAACTGAATCGCCGATGGTAGCAGAGCGCCCCGACCGGCCATGGTGCAACGCGCCAGGGGAACCGGGTGGAACATGAATGCTTGGAGGGCAGGGCACGTTGCCTGTAAACTTCCCGGCTGCATGGCCCCGTAGCTCAGCTGGATAGAGCGTCCCCCTCCTAAGGGGAAGGTCGCCCGTTCGAATCGGGCCGGGGTCACCATGTTCGCGGCGCCACGTCCGCGCGCTGCCCGCGAGGTCACTCGGATATGCTGGCGCCTCACCTCGCGATCCGGCCGCCATGGACCACCGCCTGCAGCCCGTGCAACCCCACGACTACGCGCTCATCGCCGGGTGGCTGGATTCGGCCGCAGGCACGCTGCGCTGGGCTGGACCGGGCGTGCCCTATCCACTGCGACCCGAGCAGTTCGAGCAGGTATTGCAGCTGCGCGAACGCCCGGGAAGGCTGCTGCTGGCAGAAAGCGGCCAGCGCGTGGGTTTCGGCCAGGCCTGGCGCACCCAGCCGGGTACGATGCATCTGGGCCGTCTGCTGGTTGCCCCGCAGGCGCGGGGCCGCGGCCTCGGGCGGTCGTTGGTACACGCGCTGATCGAGCAGGCGTTCCAGTCTGATGCCGTTGAACGGCTGACCTTGCGGGTCTATCGGAACAATGCCGCCGCGCTTGCGTTGTACCGGACCCTCGGCTTCGAGCCGGTGGACGCTGCATCAACGCCGGCGCTGCTGTTCATGCAGCGGGCCCGGCGCTGAGCATGGCCACGCAGGCCGGTACGCCTTCAGTCCTGCCTGAGCAGTTCAACCAGCTGGCGCAGGCGATAGGGCTTGGGCAGGAACTCCACCTGCTCCGGAAGCGGCGGCAGCTGCGAACGCGCATAGCCGGAGGACAGGATCATGCGTGCATGCGGCTGCTCACGCGCGACGTGCTCGCTGAGTTCGATGCCGGACATGCCGTTGGGCATGCTGACATCGCTGAACACCACGTCGAAGCGTGCGTCGCCCTTCAGCAACGCAGCCGCTTCATGCCCGTCGGCGGTGGTGGACACCTCGATGCCGAAATCGCGCAGGGCCATGCCGATCATCTCGCGCAGATCGTTCTGGTCCTCCACCATCAGTACGCGGATCGGGTCATCGGTCATGGGTAAATTCCTCGGTTGCGGGTAGCAGCAGGCTGACCGTGGTGCCGACACCGGGCGTGGTGGACACATCGACGAAGCCGCCGCTCTGGGTAGTGAATCCGAACACCTGGCTCAGGCCCAGGCCGCTGCCCTTGCCGATGTCCTTGGTGGTGAAGAAGGGCTCGCTGGCCCGCTCGGCGACGTCGGCGGCCATGCCGTGGCCTTCGTCGCAGACGCTGAGGGTGACATAGCCGCGTTGCAGCATGGTGTCCGCATCCGGATCGAGGCGATGTTCCAACGCGGTGCCGATCAGGATGCGGCCGCCATCGGCGGTGGCCTCCACGGCATTGGCCACCAGGTTCGCCAGGGCGGTTTGGAGCTGCATCGCATCGGTACTCACCTGCGGCAGGCCCGGGGTGAGATGGGCTTCCAGTACCACCGTGGGCGGGCAGGCGCGTTGCAGGTCCGGCAGCCACTGCCGTACCAGTGCATTGATGTCCACCGATTCCCGGATCAGGGTCTGGCCGGTGCTGAAGGCCAGCAGCTGGCGGGTCAGCAGCGCGCCGCGGTCGGTGGCTGCCTGCGCGGCATCCAGCAGCTCGGCTGCGCGTGCATCGTCACTGCTGACACGCAGCGACAGCAGGTCAAGTGCGTTGCCGATGGTGGTCAGCAGGTTGTTGAACTCATGTGAGAGGCCGCGGCTGAGCCGGCCAACCGTCTCGAACTGCTGGGTATTGCGCAGCGCACGCTGGGCATCGCGCAGCAGCCGCTGCGCTTGCCACTGCTCGGTGATGTCACGGGTGATCTTGACGAAGCCGAGCAGTTCGCCGGCTTCCACGACCGGTTCGATGACCACGCTGGCGCGGAACGACGATCCATCGCGGCGAACGCGCCAGCCCTCACTGGCGACATGCCCCTGCTTCGCTGCGACGCGAAGCAGGCGCTGCGGTTCGCCGGCCTCGCGGTCGGCGGCCAGGTAGAAGCGGCTGAAGTGCGTTCCCACCACTTCATCGGCTGAATAGCCTTTGATACGTTCGGCGCCCGGGTTCCAGCTGCACACGATGCCTTCAGGATCAAGCAGGTACAGCGCATGGTCGCGCACGCTGTCGATCAGCAGTCGCAGTTGTCGGGAAGGGTCCGTCAGCACGGACGTCGTAGAGGCGGCTGCGTCCACGTGTAAATAAGTGTTACCCCTGTGAGGGACGTGAAGCTAGGCACTCAAGTGTGAAGGATGCGTGCACACCTGACACGTGCCATTTGTCCTGTGCGGCTGAATGCGACACGGAGTACCATCTTCCACCCTTTGCCTTCTGGAACCGACCTGCATGCGTCCTGGTGCGACTACGCGTGACCGCTGGATCTGGATGACGTCCGCCGTGCTGCTGGCCGCGACCATCGTGTTGGAACTGGTCGTCCCGCTCGGCTATGCGGTATGGCTGGCCTACTTCCTCGCGGTCGGCGTGACGGTGTTCCAGCGCAGTGCACGCGCGCCGTTCGTGGTCGCGATGATCGCCTGTGTCCTGCTGGTGATCGGCTTCAACGTTGCGCCAGCCAGCAACAATTCGTCGTTCTCGCTAGTCAACCGTACCGTCGGTGGCTGCGCCTTCCTGATGATCGCACTGATCGTCTCGCGCGCGATCCAGGCCCGGCGCCAGGCGATGCGCGCGCTTTGGCTGCAGGAGGCCGAGAACGCGGTGGCGCTGAGCCTGCGCGGTGACCTTGGGCCGGAGCAGATCGCCGAGGCGGCAGCAGCAAGCCTGGCCGGGCAGCTGGATGCAGAGGTCGGTGCGGTCTATCGCCTGGACGGCGGCCGGCTGCAGCTGACCGGTGGCGTGGCGCTGCCCACTGGGACGCCAGCCTCCCTGGCCCTGCACGAAGGACTGGCCGGGCAGGTTGCGCGGGACGAACGCATCCGCCACCTGCACGGCGAAGACGCTGCCGTGCTCGAACTGCAGACCAGCCTGGGCCGGCTGCCGGTGCGCGAGCGCATCCTGGCGCCAATCAGCAGCGATGGTACGGTGGTCGGTGTCATCGAGCTGGGCCGCGCGCGGGCGGGTGAACAGCGTGATCTGGATCGCGAGCTGCTTGAGCGCTGCGCCGACACCATCGGCATGGCACTGCGCGCATCGCTGCTGCGTGCGCAGCTGGTGGTGCTGCTGGAAGAGTCGCAGCGCCAGGGCGAGGAGCTGCAGGCCCAGCAGGAAGAGCTGCGCGTGGCCAACGAGGAACTGGAAGAGCAGAGCCGCAGCCTGTTGCAGTCGCAGAGCCACCTGGAAGAACAGCAGGCTGAGCTGGAACAGAGCAACGTGCAGCTGGAAGAGCGCACCCACGAGCTGGAGGCGCAGAAGCAGGCACTGCTGGTTGCGCAGAGCCAGCTGGTGCGCAACAGCAACGAGCTGGCGGCGACCTCGCGCTACAAGTCCGAATTCCTGGCCAACATGTCGCATGAGCTGCGCACGCCGCTGAACAGCTCGCTGATCCTGGCCAAGCTGCTGGCCGACAACAAGGACGGCACGCTGACCGAGGAACAGGTGAAGTACGCGCGTGCGATCCTGTCGTCCAACAACGACCTGCTGGCGCTGATCAACGACATCCTCGACCTGTCGCGCATCGAGGCCGGTCATGTCGAACTGTCCGATGAAGTGGTGGTGGTCGAGAGCGCGCTGCAGCGCCTGCGCGAGACGTTCGAGCCGATGGCGCGGCAGAAGGGCCTGGCCCTGCAGATCGAAGCCGACGCCCTGGCACCGACCCAGATGGTGGTTGACAGCCAGCGGCTGCAGCAGATCCTGAAGAACCTGCTGGCCAACGCGGTGAAGTTCACCGAGCATGGCAAGGTCAGCCTGCACGTGCGTGCCGGCGGCAACGGTCGCATCCGGTTCGAGGTCTGTGACACCGGCATCGGCATTGCCCGCGAGCAGCTGGACGTCATCTTCGAAGCGTTCCGCCAGGCCGATGGCAGCACCCGCCGTCGCTACGGCGGCACCGGCCTGGGCCTGTCGATCTCGCGCGATCTGGCCGAGCGCATGGGCGGCGGCATCCAGGTCGACAGTGAGCCCGGGCGCGGCAGCTGCTTCATCCTGGAGCTGCCGTTGCAGGGTGCGCCCGCGGCGAGCGCAGCCGACGCTGCCGAGGTTCCCGTGGCTGCGCCGCCGACGGCGCCGGCCGTGCTGCCGGCCGCGCCCGCACGCGCTGCGACCGCGGCAGCGCCGGTCACTGCGATGGCCGGCGTAGCCGACGACCGCGGTCGCCGCCAGCGTGCCGGGCGCCTGATCCTGGCGGTCGAGGACGATGCCACGTTCGCCGAAGCGCTGGTGGCGCTGGCCCATGAACTGGACTTCGACTGCGTGGTGGCGGGCACGGCGGAAGAGGCGCTGGCGCTGGCCAGCGAACTGCGGCCGAACGGCATCCTGCTCGATATCGGCCTGCCGGACGTGTCGGGCCTGAGCGTGCTGGAACGCCTGAAGCGCAACCCGGACACGCGCCACATCCCGGTGCATGTGGTCTCGGCCACGGACCGCAGCCAGGTGGCGCGTGAGCTGGGCGCGATCGGTTTTGCGATCAAGCCGACCACGCGCGAGCGGCTGGTGACGGCCATCGAACAGCTGGAACAGACCAGCCAGCGCGACATGCGGCGGCTGCTGATCGTGGAGGACGACAACGAGCTGCGCCACAACCTGGAACTGTTGCTGGGCCGCGACCAGCTGCAGATCGTCGCCGTAGGCACCCTGGCCGGCGCACTGGAACAGCTCAGTACGGTCACGTTCGACTGCATGGTGATGGACCTGTCGCTGCCCGACGGCAGTGGCTACGACCTGCTCGAGCACATGGCCGGCAACGACGATGTCGGTTTCCCGCCGGTGATCGTCTATACCGGCCGCGCACTCAGCCGCGAGGAAGAGCAGCGACTGCGCCGCTATTCCAAGAGCATCATCATCAAGGGCGCGCGTTCGCCCGAGCGCCTGCTGGACGAGGTGACCCTGTTCCTGCACAGCGTGGAGGCCAACCTGCCCAGCGACCAGCAGCGCCTGCTGCGCGAGGCCCGCCGTCGCGACACCGTGCTCGACGGTCGGACGGTGCTGCTGGCCGAGGACGACGTGCGCAACATCTTCGCACTGTCCAGCGTGCTCGAACCCCTCGGCGTCACGCTGGAGATCGCGCGCAATGGCCAGGAAGCGGTGGATCGCCTGGCCGAGCGCGAGGTCGACCTGGTGCTGATGGACATCATGATGCCGGAGAAGGATGGCCTTGCTGCGATGCGCGAAATCCGCGCGCAGCGCCACCTGCGGGACCTGCCGATCATCGCGCTGACCGCCAAGGCCATGCCGGACGACCGTGAGCGCTGCCTGCAGGCCGGCGCCAACGACTACATCGCCAAACCCATCGACGTCGACAAGCTGGTCTCGCTGTGCCGGGTCTGGTGCTCGCGGCAATGAACGAGCAGGCCCTGTTCGACCTCGAGCTGAAGGTGCTGCTGGAAGCGCTTTACCAGCGCTACCACTACGATTTCCGCAGTTATGCGGTGTCGTCGCTGCGTCGGCGGATCCGCCAGGCCATGCAGCGCTATGAGTGCGAGCGGCTGGCCGACCTGCAGCACCGCCTGCTGCACGAGCCGGACCTGTTCGCGCAGGCGATGCAGTTCTTCACCGTGCAGGTCTCGGAGATGTTCCGCGACCCGGCCTATTTCCGTGAGCTGCGCGAGCAGGTGGTGCCGGTGCTGCGCACCTACCCGTCGGTGAAGCTGTGGGTGGCCGGTTGCAGTACCGGCGAGGAAGTGTGGTCGCTGGCGATCCTGTTGCACGAGGAAGGCCTGCTGGAGCGCAGCATCGTCTACGCCACCGACATCAATCCGGCTGCCCTGGCCACCGCCGAGGCCGGCGCCTATGGCATCGACCGGATGGCCCAGTTCAGCCGGAACTACCTGGCGGCCGGTGGCAGCGCCTCGCTGTCTGACTACTACGCCACAGCCTACGATGGCGCGGTGTTCGATCGCCAGTTGCGCCGCAACGTGGTGTTCGCCGACCACAGCTTGGCCACCGACACCGTGTTCTCCGAGGTGCATCTGGTGTCGTGCCGCAATGTGCTGATCTATTTCAACCGCGATCTGCAGGATCGCGCGGTGGGCCTGTTCCGTGAAGCGCTGGTGCATCGCGGCTTCCTTGGCCTGGGCAGCAAGGAGTCGCTGCAGTTCGGGCGCCACCACGGCGCGTTCGAGACCTGCTCGCGGGAGCATCGCCTGTACCGGAAGGTTGCCTGATGGCACCGCCGACACGACCGGCCGTGCTGGTGATCGGGGCCTCGGCGGGTGGGGTCGCGGCGCTGCAGGCGGTGCTCGGCGCGCTGCCTGCGGCTCTGCCGGCGCCGGTGCTGGCCGTGCTGCACCTTCCGCGCGATCGCAGCAGCCGCATCGCCGACGTGCTGGCGCCGTACTGCGCGCTGCCGGTGCGCGAGGCCGAAGACAAGCAGCCGCTGCAGCCTGGCACGGTGACCTTTGCGCCACCGGACTATCACCTGCTGGTGGAAGACGCCGGTTCGCTGGCGTTGTCGGTGGACGCACCGGTGCTGTTTTCCCGCCCGGCCATCGATCCATTGTTCGAGTCGGCTGCGGCCGTGTTCGGCGCGCAGGTACTGGCCCTGCTGCTGACCGGTGCCAGCAGCGATGGTAGTGAAGGGGTGGCCGCGGTGCGCGCCGCCGGCGGCCGCGCCTGGCTGCAATGTCCCGAGGAGGCCGAGGCATCGATGATGCCGGCCTCCGCCCTGCAGCACGCCGGCGCCGATGCCGTGCTGCCCCTCGAACTGATGTGCCGTCGCCTGAAGGAGCTGTTTGCATGAACCTGTTGCCGCCGGACCCTGCGCAGTCGCAGACCCCGGTCAACCTGCTGATCGTCGATGACGTGCCGCAGAACCTGGTGGCCATGCAGGCGCTGCTGCAGCGCGAAGGCGTGAACCTGCTGCTGGCGGGCTCGGGCGCGCAGGCGCTGGAACTGCTGCTCGAGCATGAGGTGGCGCTTGCCCTGCTGGACGTGCACATGCCGGAGATCGATGGCTTCACCCTGGCCGAGCTGATGCGCGGTTCACACCGCAGCCGGGATGTGCCGATCATCTTCCTGACCGCCTCGCCGGACGACCCGCTGCGCGCGTTCAAGGGCTACGAAACCGGCGCGGTCGACTTCCTGCACAAGCCGGTGGCGCCGCAGGTGATCCTGAGCAAGGTCAATGTCTTCATCGAGCTGTACCAGCAGCGGCAGCTGCTGAAGGCGCGCAACGAGGCGCTGGAGCGCTCGCTCAAGCTCAACGAAACGATGGCGGCGGTGCTCACCCACGATCTGCGCACGCCGCTGTCGGCGATCCTGCTGTGTGCCGACAAGCTGGCGCTGGAGCTTCCTGCGGGCAATGACGGCGCGCAGCAGACCCTGAAGCACCTGGAGGCCAGCACGCTGCGCATGGCGCGCATGGTCGAGCAGCTGCTGGACTTTTCGCGGATCCGCAGCGGCGGGCTGCGCCTGCAGGCCAGCGCCTGTGATCTTGCCGAGGTCACGCGTGCGGTGGTGGCCGAAGCGGGCAGCGCCCACGGCCACGCACGGGTGCATCTGGATATGCTGGGCGATACCCGCCTGCAGGGTGATCTGGATCGGCTGGGACAGGTTGCCGCCAACCTGATCGGCAATGCGCTCACCCATGGCAGTGAGGCGCGGGTGGAGGTGGACGGCCGTGATCCGCGCAGCGTGCTGCTGCGGGTGAGCAACGCGGGACGGATCGACGACGCGTTGCTGCCGCGCCTGTTCGAGCCGTTCAAGGCCAGCTTCCATCCCAGCAATGGCCTGGGGTTGGGCCTGTATATCGTCGATCAGTTCGTGCGCGCGCACGGCGGGCATATCGCAGCGCGCAATGAAGCCGGTCAGGTGGTGTTCGAAGCCCGGTTGCCGAGGCGCGTAGAGGCGCTGCCGGCGGCCGCTACCTGAATTCTTCAGGAAACACCCGCGGGCACTGAGACGGACTCGTCCGCAGCTGCTACCGTGGCTGTACATCTTGTCAAGGAAGCGCCATGCCACTGCGTGCCATCGCCTACGTCAGCCAGGCGCTGCCGGATCTTTCCGCTGAACGGCTGCGGGCGCTGGTCGATGATGCAGCCCGTTTCAACAAGATGGCGGGCGTGACCGGTGTGCTGCTGCATGACGGCGGGCGATTCCTGCAGTACATCGAAGGGCCGCCGGATGGTATCGATTCGGTGTACGAACGCATCCTGCAGGCCGGTAGCCATATCGACATCATCGAACTGGCGCGTGGCCGCCTCGGCCAGCGCCAGTTTCCGTACTGGTCGATGCGCGCGTTGCCGGTGGAGGAGGCGCTGCTGCGGCAACTGTCTTCCAGCGACTGGTCAGGTTTCACCCGCGCGTTGCATGGTGACCTGTCGGCGCCGACCCCGGTGGATCTGCTCGATCAGGTCGTGCAACCGGTGCTGCACGCAGGTTGAACCCGCGTGGAAGGTTCAGCGCGCTGCATTTCCGCAGTAGGCGGCGTGCAACGCCTGCAATACGCCCAGCGCCGGCCCTTCCACCACCCGGTAGTGGATCGCCTGCGCTTCGCGCCGGGTCGCGACGATGCCAAGTCCGCGCAGCACCGCCAGATGCTGGGACAGCGCTGATGCGCTGAGCCCGGTCAGTGCCTGCAGTTCCGGTACTGGCGCCTCGCCTTCAACCAACCGGCACAGCACGCGCAGCCGTGCAGGATGGGCCAGGCTTTTGAGCAGCGCCGCGGCCTGGGCGGCATGCCCGGCCATCGCGGCAGTGTCGAGCTCGATGCGGGTCATGGTTGACCTTTTGTTTTAGAAGAAGCTAATTTAGAAAAAGCTAATTCAAAAGGCAAGCGAATGAACGGAACAACTGGAGGCAGGTCATGACCGTGCCGTGGGCCGCCGTCGCGGGGGGGGCGTTGATCGGTGCGGCGGCGGTGGTGTTGCTGGCGACCACGGGCCGGGTGGCCGGCATCAGCGGCATTGCCGCTGGCAGCGTGCGCGCAACGCCGGGCGAGCGCGGCTGGCGCTGGGCATTCCTGCTCGGCCTGCTTGCCGCTGGCGGGGGTGTGCTGTACTGGCAGGCCGTGCCAGGCCAAGCGCCCCGCGACCTGTTGCGTGACGCCTTGCCGGCGTGGCAGCTGGTTGGCGCCGGCCTGCTGGTCGGATTCGGTACGCGGTTGGGCAACGGCTGCACCAGTGGTCATGGGGTGTGCGGCGTGGCCCGCGGCTCAATGCGGTCACTGCTGGCGGTGGTGGTGTTCATGGCCTGCGCAATGTTGACCACATTCCTGATCCGTCATGGCGGGGGCTTCGCATGAGCCGCGTGATGGTGGCCGCCGGCGCGGCAGGGGCGCTGTTCGGCGCGGGCCTGGCGCTGGCCGGCATGACCGATCCGCGCCGCATCCTCGGTTTCCTAGACATCGCCGGCGGTTTCGATCCCACCTTGGCCTGGGTACTGGCCTCGGCACTGCTGGTCAGCGCGGTCGGCCAGCGCTGGGTGCTGCGGCGCCCGCGGCCGTCATGCGCAACGGGCTTCCAACTGCCCGCTGCGCGCGGTGTCGATGTACGCCTCGTGCTGGGCGCGGCATTGTTCGGAATGGGTTGGGGATGGGCAGGCTATTGCCCGGGCCCTGCCATCGCCGGGCTGGCGGTGGGATCGCGCGAAGCGCTTTGGTTCGTGCCGGCGATGCTTGCAGGTTTCTGGCTGCACGATCGCCTGGTTCGCCGGGGCTTCACCGCTGTGTCACCCTGAATCGGGTCATATCCACGGATCACGGGGAAAGGAGCGCAACGACATGGCACGGATGAAGTGGAAGGAAAGGGCACTGCTGGCGGTCGCGCTGGCTGCCGCGCTGGCTGCCGCAGTGGCACCGGCGCTGGCCTGCACGCGCGCGGTCTACCTGGGCGACAACGGTGATGTGATCACCGCTCGCTCGATGGACTGGAAGGTTGATGTGGCGACCAACCTCTACGTGCTGCCGCGCGGCATCGCGCGCACCGGCCAGGCCGGGCCGAAGTCGCTGGCCTGGACGGCGCGCTACGGCTCGGTGGTGGCCACCGGTTATGACGTATCGACCACCGATGGCATGAACGAGAAAGGCCTGGTGGCCAACCTGCTGTGGCTGGTCGAATCGGAGTATCCGAAGCAGCGCGGCAACAAGCCGGGCCTGGCCATCTCACTATGGGCGCAGTATGTGCTGGACAACTTCGCCACCGTAGACGAGGCGGTCGCGGCGCTGCAGCGCGAGCCGTACTCGATCGTCACCGACAAGGTGCCGGGCGAAGACCGCCAGGCCACGCTGCACCTGTCGCTGTCAGATGCCAGTGGCGACAGCGCCATCGTCGAATACATCGGCGGTCGCCAGGTGATCCACCATGACCGGCGCTACCAGGTGATGACCAACTCACCGATCTTCGAGCAGCAGCTGGCACTCAACAGCTACTGGCAGCAGATCGGCGGCACGGTGATGCTGCCGGGCACCAACCGCTCAGCCGACCGTTTCGCGCGCGCCTCGTTCTACATCAACGCCATTCCCAAGGCGGAAGACCCGGTGGTGGCGCTGGCCAGTGTGTTCAGCGTGATCCGCAACGCCTCGGTACCGTATGGCATCACCACCCCGGGCGAACCGAATATTTCATCCACGCGCTGGCGCACCGTGGCCGACCACAAGCGGCGGTTGTACTTCTTCGAATCGGCACTGACACCGAACACCTTCTGGGTCGACCTGAACAAGGTCGATTTCGGCGGCAAGGTGCTCAAGCTCGATCTCGGTCCGGACCAGCGCAATACCTTTTCCGGCGACGCGCTGGGCCACTTCGTGCCCAGCGCACCGTTTGCGTTCCTCGGCGTCGACGGTTAGTTCGACGCCTGGCTGGAAGCCGGATAGACCGCCTGGATCGTGCAGCCGCCGCGGGTGTACTGCGGCAGCGGCGCCAGCGCGTCGTTGCGCAGGTCACCATTCTCGAATCCGGCGGTGAGGATGCGATCGCCCGGATTGCCACAGATCAGGCCGTTCTGCATGCCGGAGTGGAAGCTCAGCTGTGGCGCACGGTCGAGCTGGCGGCAGTGGCTGCCAAGCTCCACGCGATAGTAGCGGTGACCCCCATTGCGATGCGGATTGGTCTCCACCAGCATGCCCTGCGGGTCGGACGACCACGCGCGCACGTTGCGCGTGGCAAAGCAGTACGACGGCGAACCACCGAAACTGCGGCGGATGTCCCTGCGCTCGCGGATGGTCAGGGCGGGCAGGGTGGCCATGCGCAGGCGATCGCTGTCGCGGGCAACGCTGGCGTAGTCGCGATCCTGCACGGGGGTCACCGCGCTGATCGCGCAGCTGCGGCCATCGACCACCACACGCTCGCTGGGGCGACCGCAGGCCCAGCCGGCGGGTGCTTCAAGTTTCAGCGTGGTGGCACCGCGGACGCCGGGACACTCTTCGCTGAAGTCGATCCGATAGGCCTGGCCCGAGGCGGCTCGCAGGGCGATTGAACGCGATGAAGCCTGCTCCACTTCCTGGACGCCGACCGCGTCCATGCAGTGCGGGGCCGGTGGCGTACGTTCCTGCGCGGAGGCCGAGGCGGTGAGCGCCAGGCCGAGGCTGGTGGCAAGCACCAGGGACAGCTGCTGATGGGTCATGACCTGCACTCCCTGCGTTGGATGACGGATCGACTATAGCAGCGGTTTGCACGGCCGTTGTTACACGCGCACACTGCCCGGATGGGCGCCATCTTCCATCTGCGGCACTACGGGCAGGCCACCGGCCTGGACCGCCATGACTACGCGCAGTGGGTGCTTCCGCTGCAGGGCGAACTGCAGTTCGAGATGGAAGGGCGCGGCGGCCGGCTGGACCTGCTGCAGGGGGCATTTGTGGCCGCCGGCGAAGCACATGACCAGATGGCGGACGGCCCCAATGGTTTCGTGATCGTTGATTGTCCTCCAGGCGTGCTGGATGACGGCACGCAGGAGCATCTGTGCCGCCAGCGCTGGCTGCATCTGCCGCTGGCATTGCGTCTGCGCCTGGCCGAGGTGCAGGCAGGGCAGCCGATGCCGGCGTTGCTGCCGCAGTTGCTGCAGGTATTTGCACCGGCGGGCAGTGGGGCGCGCATGCAGGGCCTGTGCGCGGCGGTGCAGGCCGATCCCGGCCGGGCCTGGCCGGTTGCCCGGATGGCCGGATTTGTCGGTGTCAGCGAGGGCCGGTTGCACGCATTGTTCCAGCGCGAGTTCGGGCTGAGCCCGCAGGCCTGGCTCAGTGCGTGCCGCTTGCGTTGGGCCAAGCATCAGCTGCGCACCACTGCCGCGCCGATCAGCGATATCGCACTGGCTGCAGGTTATTCCGAGCAGAGCGCACTGACCCGTGCGCTGCGCCGCGAATGTGGCCAGACCCCCGCTGCGTGGCGCAGGGGTGCCGGCTGAGTTGTAGAGCCGAGCCGATGCTCGGCTGCCCTTGTCTGCACAACGGTGAATCGCAGCCGAGCATGGGCTCGGCTCTACAGAGGTGACAAGGCAGCAGCCTCGGTCAAGAGCGCCCAGCGGCCAGCGCTTACACTGCGCGGCCCGTTCCATCCGCCCGGACAATCCGAATGCGCAACAACCCGATGGCCGTGGGCATCGCCAATGGCGTGGCCGCTGGCGCGCTGTGGGGCGTGGTCTTTCTCGCGCCTGCCGTGCTTCAGTCGTTCAATGCGTTGCAACTGTCCGCCGGCCGCTACCTGGTCTATGGCCTGATGGCAGTCGCCCTGCTGCTGCCGCGATGGAAGCGGCTGGCACTGCGGCTGGGCCGTGCCGAATGGATCGGCCTGCTGTGGCTGAGCCTGGCAGGCAACCTGGTGTATTTCCTGCTGCTGGCGACCGCCGTGCAGTGGGCCGGTGGCGCTGCGGCATCGCTGATCGTCGGCCTGATACCGGTAGTGGTCACCCTCGTTGGCGTGCGCGAGCCGGGCGCTGTACCACTGAAACAGCTGCTGCCGGCACTGGGGCTGTGCGTGCTGGGGGTCGCCCTGGTGGGTTGGGAAGCGCTGATGTCCGAGCACCTGGTCACCCCGTGGCGGCAGCGCCTGATCGGGCTGCTGTGCGCGTTCGGTGCGCTGTTCTCGTGGGCGCTGTACTCGATCGGCAACAGCCGCTGGCTGGCGCGCAGGCCAGACCTGTCCAGCCATGACTGGTCGCTGCTGACCGGCGTCACCACTGGCGGCCTGGCCCTGCTGCTGGTGCCGATGGCCTTCAGCGGGCACACCGGCAGCCATACGGCGGCGCAATGGAGCGGGTTCTGGGCGATCAGCGCCGGCGTGGCAGTGGTGGCCTCGATCCTCGGCAACGCATTCTGGAACCGCGCCAGCCGCCTGCTGCCACTGACCCTGACCGGCCAGATGATCGTGTTCGAGACCTTGTTCGCGTTGCTTTATGCCTTCGCCTGGCAGCAGCGCTGGCCCTCGCTGCTGGAAGCACTGGCGATCGTGTTCCTGGTGGCCGGTGTGATGCTGTGCGCGCATGCGCATCGCACACCACGGGCGATCGCCGAACATGCCGGCTGAATGCAGTTGTCAAGCGTGCTGATGCCGGCTTTGTCTCAGTTGCAACCAAATGTCGGCACGTTGGCCGATGATCGCTGCATCGGTTTTTTGCATCGCAGCACTTGACAGCGGCAGGCGCACGGTGTTTTCTGTGCGCCATGGTTCTTGATGCCGCCCACGCCAGCCTGATCGCCCCCGCCATTGCGGGCCGTTCGACTGCGCCGGTCGCGACCATCACCACCATTACCACCACCACCGCCACCACTGCCCTGGTGCGGCCCGTCGTCTTCGTGTAACTCCCGAAAACCACGGCCCCGCACCCTACAGGTGGCGGGGAAACTCGACACCTGCATGCGACGGGGCCTCCTACCGAGGTCTGCATGTCTCCCCACGCCCCCGCTCATTCCGTTGCCCCGGCCGACCTGGCTGCCGCGTTCACCGTCGTGCACAAGTTCGGCGGCACCTCGGTGGCCGATGCCGAACGCTATCGCCATGTGGGCGGCCTGTTGCTGGCCCGTCCCGAATCGCTGCAGGTCACTGTCGTCTCGGCGATGAAGGGCGTCACCGACGCGCTGATCGAACTGGCCCAGCTGGCGGCCAAGGGCGATGGAGGCTGGCGTGAGGCCTGGCATGCCCTGCGCGCACGCCATCGCGGCGCTGCCGTGGCGCTGCTGGGCGAGCAGGTGGGCGAGACGGTCGAATGGATCGACGCCCGCTTCGATCAGCTGGCCGAAGTGCTGGCCGCGCTGGAAGTGATCGGCGAGCTGCCGCGCGAGGTGCTGGACCGTGTGCAGGGCTTGGGCGAAGTGTTTTCCGCACAGCTGCTCGGCACGCATCTGCGCGCGCTGGGCGAAGACTGCGCGGTACTCGACGCGCGCGATGTGCTGGTGGTCGGGCATGGCGAACTCGGCGTGGATGTCGACTGGGAAGCCAGTGCCGACCGCCTGGCCAAGTGGCGCCTGCAGCATCCGCAGTCGCGCCTGGTTGCCACCGGATTCGTCGCACGCGATCGCGATGACCGCATCACCACCCTCGGTCGCAACGGCAGCGACTATTCCGGTGCGATCTTTGCCGCGCTGTTCAACGCTGACGAGCTGCACATCTGGACCGATGTCGATGGCGTGCTGTCGGCGGACCCACGGCTGGTGCCCGAGGCGGTGCAGCTGGAAGCGCTGAGCTACGACGAGGCCTGCGAACTGGCGTACTTCGGCGCCAAGGTGGTGCATCCGCAGACGATGTCGCCGGCGATCCGACTCGGCCTGCCGATCTTCATCCGCAATACGTTCCAGCCGGCGCATCCGGGTACGCGGATCAGCGCCGAGCGCTCGCCGCGCGGGCCGGTGAAGGGCCTGACCCTGAGTCCCGGGCTGGCGCTGCTGAACCTGGAGGGCACTGGCCTGATCGGCGTGCCGGGTACCGCCGAGCGTGTGTTTGCCGCCCTGCGCCAGGCGCAGGTCTCTGTGGTGATGATCTCGCAGGGTTCCTCGGAACATTCGATCTGCTGCGTGGTGCGCGCCGCCGAAGCTGCGCGCGGCCGCGAGGCACTGCTGCACGCATTTGCGCACGAGCTGTCAGCGGGACAGGTGCAGCGCGTGCAGGTCAGTGAGGGCGTCAGCGTACTGGCTGCGGTCGGTGACGGCATGGCCGGGCAGCCAGGTGTGGCGGCGCGCCTGTTCGAGGCACTGGGGCGTGCGCAGGTGAACATCCTGGCGATCGCGCAGGGCTCGTCCGAACGCAACATCTCGGTCGCCGTGGATAGTGCCGATGCCACCCGTGCGTTGCGCGCGGCGCATGCAGGCTTCTGGCTGTCGCCGCAGACCTTCGCGGTCGGTGTGATCGGGCCCGGCAACGTTGGCGCCGCACTGCTGGACCAGTTGCTGGCCGCGCGCCCGCAGCTGCTGGCCAAGGCCAATGTGGATCTTCGCCTGCGTGCGCTGGCCTCGCGTTCGCGCATGCGCCTGGAAGTGGACGGCCTGCATGCGGACTGGCGCGAGGCCCTGCGGGACGCGGGTGAATCCAGCGATCTTGATCGTTTCACCGAGCACCTGCTGGCTGCGCACCTGCCGCATGCGGTGGTGATCGACTGCAGTGGCAGTGCCGAGGTGGCCGAGCGCTACGAGGGCTGGCTGGCGGCAGGCATCCATGTGGTCACCCCGAACAAACAGGCGGGTGCCGGGCCGCTGCCGCGCTACCAGCGCATCCGCGCCGCCGCAGCGGCCAGTGGTGCGCGCTTCCGCTACGAGGCCACGGTGGGCGCGGGCCTGCCGGTGATCACCACGCTGCGCGATCTGGTCGATACGGGTGACGAGGTGCTGGCCATCGAGGGCATCTTCTCCGGCACGCTGGCCTGGCTGTTCAACCGCTTCGATGGCAGCCAGCCGTTCTCGCAGCTGGTCGCGCAGGCGCGGTCGATGGGCTATACCGAGCCGGATCCGCGCGATGATCTGTCCGGTGTGGACGTGGCACGCAAGCTGGTGATCCTTGCACGCGAGGCCGGCCACGCGCTCAGCCTGGAACAGGTACAGGTGGAAAGCCTGGTGCCGGCACTGCTGCGCGACGGCAGCGTGGATGACTTCATGGCACGGCTGGGCGAGTCCGACGCCAGCCTGCTGCAGCGCCTGCAGGATGCACGGGCGCGTGGCGCGGTGCTGCGCTACGTGGCACGGCTGGGCACCGACGGCGCCTCGGTGGGCCTGCAGGAACTGCCGGCCGACCATGCCTTCGCCAACCTGCGGCTGACCGACAACGTGGTGCAGTTCCGTACCCGCCGCTACTGCGACAACCCGCTGGTGGTGCAGGGACCGGGCGCTGGACCGGAAGTGACGGCGGCGGGCGTGTTCGCCGACCTGCTGCGGGTAGCCGCTGGCGAGGGAGCACGCCTGTGATCGCACGTGCATTTGCGCCCGCCTCGGTGGCCAATGTGGCGGTGGGCTTCGACATACTGGGGCATGCCATTGCAGGCGTTGGCGATACGGTGAGCGTGCGGCGTATCGATGAGCCGGTGGTGCGCATCGAGGCGATCCGCGGCAGTGCGGTCGAACTGCCGCTGGAGGCGGCCGGAAACACGGCAGGTGCGGCGTTGATGTCGCTGCGCGCAGGGCTGGGCCTGCACTTCGGCTTCGCGGTGGAGATCGACAAGGGCATTCCATTCGGCTCCGGCATGGGGGGCTCGGCAGCCTCGTCCGTCGCTGCGCTGGTTGCTGCCAATGCATTGCTGGATGCGCCGCTCTCGCGCGAGGCGCTGTACCCGTTTGCACTGGATGGCGAGGCCGTGGCCAGTGGGGGCCGCCATGGTGACAACGTGGGGCCGCTGCTGCTCGGCGGGCTGGCGTTGTGCACGGCTGACCGCCTGCTGACGATCCCTGTGCCAGCCAGTTGGCACAGCCTGCTGGTGCACCCGCACGCGGTGCTGGAAACCCGTCTGGCACGCCAGGCGCTGCAAGGCAGCTATGCGCTGGGTGAATTCGTGGCGCAGAGTGCGAATCTTGCGCTGGTGCTCAGCGGCTGCCATCGCAGCGACGCGGCGCTGGTGCGCGCTGGCCTGCGCGATGTGCTGGTGGAGCCGCGACGGGCGGGTCTGATCGGCGGCTTCGAGATGGCTCGCGATGCGGCGTTGTCAGCCCGTGCAATGGGCGCGGGCATCTCCGGTGCCGGCCCCAGCGTATTCGCCTGGTTCGAAGATGCCGACCAGGCCCACGCTGCCGCGGCGCCGGTGCAGGCCGCATTCGCTGCTGCCGGCTTCGACAGCGATGCCTGGGTGTCGCCGCTGGATGCGCCGGGAGCCCGGCTGTGCTGAATCCTTCTCCCTCTTTGGATACTGAACCCATGCAATTCGTTTCGACCCGCGGCCGGTCCCCGGCCGTTGGCCTCAGCGCGGCCATCGCTGCAGGCTTGGCACCCGATGGTGGCCTGTACGTGCCCCAGGCACTGCCGGCGCCACGTGAGCTGGAAGCCGGTGCGACCCTGGCCGATACCGCTGCAGACCTGCTGGCACCGTTCTTCGCCGGGGATGCGCTGGAGGCCGCATTACCGTCGATCTGCCGCGAGGCGTTCGACTTCCCGGTGCCGCTGCGCGCGCTCGGTGACGGTGACCACGTGCTGGAACTGTTCCATGGACCGACGGCGGCGTTCAAGGACATTGGTGCGCGTTTCCTGGCCGGTACGCTGTCGCGGCTGCAGGCCGGCAAGGACCGCGAACTGACCATCGTCGTCGCCACCTCTGGCGATACCGGCGCCGCCGTTGCCGCGGCCTTCCATCGCCAGCCAGGCGTACGCGTGGTGGTGCTGTATCCGGATGGCCGCGTGTCACCGCGCCAGGCGCACCAGCTCGGCTGCTTCGGTGACAACATCCAGGCGCTGTGCGTGGCCGGTGCCTTCGACGACTGCCAGGCCATGGTCAAGCAGGCGCTGGCCGACCGCGAACTGCAGGCACAGGTGCCGCTGAGCTCGGCCAACAGCATCAGCCTCGGTCGCCTGCTGCCGCAGATGAGTTACTACGCACATACGGCACTGAGCCACTACGCGTTGCATCGTCGCCGGCTCAACCTGGTGGTACCGACCGGCAACCTGGGCAACGCAATGGCCGCAGTGCTGGCGCGCGCGCTGGGCGTGCCGATCGGACAGATCGTGCTGGCCACCAATGCCAACGCCGTATTGCCGGCGTACTTCAACGGTGGCGAGTACCACCCGCAGGCCAGCGTGGCGACCGTGGCCAATGCCATGGATGTGGGGGCGCCCAGCAACTTCGAGCGCCTGCGCTGGCTCTACCAGGGTGACGATGCCGAACTGCGTGCTGCCTTCCGGGCGTTTGCGGTGGATGACGTGACCATCCGGGCCACCATTGCCGCCGCGCATGCCAGCAGGGGCGAGCTGTTCTGCCCGCATACGGCTACGGCGGTGAAGGTGCTGCAGGACCTGCGCGCCCGTGGTGCCAAGGGCGACTGGGCGGTGGTGGCCACCGCGCATCCGGCCAAGTTCGAGGCCGTGGTCGAGCCGTTGATCGGCGAACCTGTGGCCGTGCCGCCGGCATTGGATGCGTTGTTGCAACGGGCGGCGCACGCCGAACCGTTGGCCGCCGATTACGCGGCGTTGCGCGAGGTGTTGTTGCGTTGATCGGAGATGGATGGGATTGCCGGCCGCTGGCCGGCAATCCCAGCAACCGCAGTGCGGTCAGATCAACCCTTCACCGGCCAGCGTGCGCAGCCCGTCCTCGTCGAGGATCTCCACTACGTTCAGGTGGGGCAGGGCAATCAGCCCTTGCTGGCGCAGCTTGGTGAAGGTGCGGCTGACCGTTTCCATGGTCAGGCCCAGATGGTCGGCGATGTCGCCTCGGCCCATCGGCAGCGACACGCGCAGGCCGTCGCCGCCCAGCCTGGCTTCACGCGCGGCCAGGCGCAGCAGGAAATCAGCCAGCTTCTCGGCCGGCTGCAGGCGTGCCAGCGCCAGTGCAGCGTCCTGCGCGGCATCCAGTTCCTGGCAGGCACGCTGCAGCAGCTTGCGCTCCAGGTGCGGGAAGCGGCTGCGGAGCGCCTTCATCTGTGGCAGCGCGACGCGGCAGACACGGCTGTCGGCGATGGCTTCGATGTCGTAGCGGTGATGGTCGCTGCCGCTCAGGCCCAGGTAGTCGCCGGGCAGCACGAAGCCGTTGATCTGGCGGCGGCCGTCGGCCAGGGTGCGTACCAGGCGCAGTGCGCCGGCAGTCAATGTATAGACATGGTCGCGTTCTTCACCCGTGCGGGCCAGCGTGCTGCCCATGCTGACCTGCTGCGAAACGGTGACCTGTTCCAGCGCCTGCACTTCATCGGGCGACAGCGCCGAGCACACCGCAAGGTGGCGAACCGAGCAGTGCAGGCAGTCCAGCGTGGTGCAGGACGGCGAGGCGGGATCGTTGGTGGCGGGCGGAGCGCCGGAAGGCCGTGACATGTTGCGGGGGCGTATCGCGGGCGGGGGAGGGCCTTATGATACTTCAAGCGGCCGTTCGACCCTGCCCGAGGCGGGGGCGCTAGAATGTCGCCCCCTCCCACGTCCCGTTCCAGCAGGAGTTCCACCCGTGATCAAGCCCCGTACCCCGCCCGGCACCCTTGAACTGCTGCCGCGCGAGCAGATTGCGTTCCAGCGCATGCTGGACGTGATCCGCCGCAACTACGAGCGCTTCGGGTTCCTGCCGGTGGAGACGCCGGTGTTCGAGCTGTCCGACGTGCTGCTGACCAAGTCCGGCGGCGAGACCGAGCGCCAGGTGTACTTCGTGCAGTCCACCGGTGCGCTGGCCAATGCGGCCGAATCGGGCGACCGTTCGCTGCCGGAGATGGCGCTGCGCTTCGACCTGACCGTGCCGCTGGCACGCTACGTGGCCGAGCACGAACACGAACTCACCTTCCCGTTCCGTCGCTACCAGATGCAGCGCGTTTACCGCGGCGAGCGTGCCCAGCGCGGCCGTTTCCGCGAGTTCTACCAGTGCGACATCGACGTGATCGGCAAGGACAGCCTGAGCGTTCGCTATGATGCCGAAGTGCTGGCGGTCATCCACGCCGTGTTCTCGGAACTGCGCATCGGTGACTTCAGCATCCAGCTGAACAACCGCAAGCTCATGCGCGGCTTCTTCGAGAGCCTGGGCGTGGCCGAAGGCGAGCGCCAGCTGGCGGTGCTGCGTGAAGTGGACAAGCTGGACAAGCGCGGCGCCGATTACGTGCGCGAGACGCTGGTGGGCGAGGGCTTCAACATCCCGGGCGAGCAGGTCGAGAAGATCCTGGCCTTTGTGGCCGTGCGTTCGCAGGGCCATGCCGATGCGCTGGCGCAGCTGGCCACGCTTGAAGCCGACGGCGGCTCTTCGGAAATCCTGCGCACCGGCGTGGCCGAGCTGCGCGAAGTGCTGCAGCTGGTGCAGGCGCTGGGTGTGCCGGAGAGCGCGTACTGCCTGAACTTCTCCATTGCGCGCGGCCTGGACTACTACACCGGCACCGTCTACGAGACAACGTTGACCGACCACCCGCAGATCGGCTCGATCTGCTCGGGCGGCCGCTACGAAGACCTGGCCAGCCACTACAGCAAGTCCAAGTTGCCGGGCGTGGGCATTTCCATCGGCCTGTCGCGCCTGTTCTGGCAGCTGCGCGAGGCCGGCCTGATCGATGGCATCGAGGCCAGCAGCGTGCAGGCGCTGGTGGCGCTGATGGACGAGCAGGGCATGCCGCAGTCGCTGGACATCGCCCGCCGCCTGCGCGCCGGTGGCATCAATACCGAAGTGCAGATGGAGCCGAAGAAGATCGGCAAGCAGTTCCAGTATGCCGCCAAGGCGGGCATCCGCTTCGTGGTGCTGGCCGGTGAGGACGAGCTGGCGCGCGGCGTGGTGGCGGTGAAGGACCTGGTGCGCGAGCAGCAGTTTGAAGTCTCCCGCGATGAGCTGGCGAGCACTTTGCAGGTGGAGCTGGAGCAGTCCAAGGTGATGTAACGGCCACTGGCAGCATGCAACACTTCAAGGAAACGCCCACCAACCGGTGGGCGTTTTCGTTTCCGGGCCCCGGCCGTCCCGACAGCTCGCGGCCAACCGTCGAAGGCGGGGTGGGTCCGGTTGAGGGGGCGTGAGCCGCATAAATGCGGCGACCGAGCTTACATGGGTGAGGGCGCTTTGCTTGCGAAGCACTGCTTCGCAAGCGCCCGAACGCCCAGCCGCCAGCGGCTGGGCCGGGCCCCGGAGGGGTACTTGCAGCGCCCCCCTCAAGCGGATCCATCCCGCCAACCCTCGGAAACCAGCTTTGCTGTTGCTCTGGCTCTTGCCTCTGCGGGTGCAGGGCAGCAGCCCTGCCGTACCCCAACTGACGATTTGACGCACTGCGCAAGAATGCGCTAATGTACTAACGCGCTATTACATTGATGCATGGAAACAGCCCCGTGAAAGCCCGCCCCGAGATTGCCGCCAAAGACCCGAAGGCCGACCTGGAAGCCCTGGCCCTGGCGTTTGCCGCCCTGCGCGAGCCGGAGCAGGTGGAAGCCTTCCTGCGCGATCTGTGCACGCCGGCCGAACTGGAAGCCATGGCCGACCGCTGGAAAGTGGTGCCGTTGCTGCAGCAGGGCGTGCCGTATCGCGAGATCCACGAGCGCACCGGCGTGAGCGTGACCACCACCGGACGGGTGGCGCGCACGCTCGAGCATGGCCATCGAGGCTATGCCGCCGCCATCGACCGCCTTGCTTCGCGCTGATCCGCGCCCCGTTCCGAACTTCGAGACCTCCCCCATGAGTGCAACCCAGGCAGCGCCGGCACGAGACCGGCTGCGTATCGCCATCCAGAAGAGTGGCCGGCTGGCCGAGCCCGCCCGCAACCTGCTCAGCGCCTGTGGCCTGAGCTGGCGCGAAAGCCGTGACAAGTTGTTCTGCTACGGTGAATCGCTGCCGGTAGACCTCCTGCTGGTGCGCGACGACGACATCCCCGGCCTGATCGCCGACGGCGTCTGCGACCTCGGCATCGTCGGCCGCAATGAACTGGACGAGCAGGCCGCGGCACGCCGCCAGATCGGCCTGCCTGACGCCTATCAGGCGCTGCGCGGGCTGGGCTTCGGCCAGTGCCGGCTGATGCTGGCGGTGCCGGAGGAATGGCAGTGGCAGGGTCCGGCGCAGCTGGCCGGTACCCGCATCGCCACCAGCTACCCGGCCATCCTCACGCAGTGGCTGGCGGAGCAGGGCGTGGACGCGCAGGTGGTCGAATTGTCCGGTTCGGTGGAAATCGCCCCGCGCCTGGGCACTGCCGACCTGATCTGTGATCTGGTCTCGAGCGGTGCCACGCTGCGCGCCAACCAGTTGACCCCGGTACACAACCTGCTCGACAGCGAGGCGGTGCTGGCCGGTGCAGTACGAGTGCCGGATGATGCACGCGCTTCGCTGCGCGCGATGCTGCTGCGCCGACTCGATGGCGTGGTGCAGCGCCAGGACCGCAAGCTGCTGATGTTCCGCGCCAGCGAGGATCGCGTCGACGCGCTGGCGCAGTTGCTGGCCGATGCCGAGCCGCTGGTGCGGTTGCCGGCCGATGGCGGTGCGCTGCGCCTGCAGACCATGTGCCCTGGCCCGCTGAGCTGGCAGCGCATGGAGGAACTCGAGCGCGCGGGTGCGCAGGGCCTGATGGTACTGAGCGTGGAGCGGTCGCTGGCATGAACCGTCTGATCTGGTCCCGACTTGATGAGGCCGCGCGCAGCGCGGCATTGACCCGCCCGGTGCAGACCGTGGCGCAGCAGACCCGCGACGCGGTGGCGACGCTGATTGCACAGGTGCGCGCGCAGGGCGACGACGCGCTGCGTGCGATCACCGCACGCTTCGATGGTGTCGAACTGTCGTCCTTTGAAGTGAGCGAAGCCGAGTTCGCGGCGGCCGAAGCCGCTGTCCCCGCCGAACTGCGCCAGGCCATGGTGGACGCGGCCGAGCGCATCGCCCGCTTCCACGCCGCCGGCATGGGCAAGGGATACGCAGTTGAAACCGCACCAGGCGTGGTCTGCGAACGCATGCTGCGTCCGATCGGGCGGGTGGGCCTGTACGTGCCGGCCGGCAGCGCGCCGCTGCCGTCTACCGCGCTGATGCTGGGCGTTCCGGCACAGCTGGCCGGCTGCCCGCAGGTGGTGCTGTGCACGCCGCCGCGAGCCGATGGCAGCGCAGACCCGGCCGTACTGGTGGCGGCGCGGCTGACCGGCGTGCAGCGCGTGTTCAAGCTGGGCGGCGCGCAGGCGATCGCCGCGATGGCCTATGGCACCGCCAGCATTCCCGCCTGCGACAAGCTGTTCGGGCCGGGCAACAGCTTCGTGACCGAAGCGAAGCAGCAGGTCGCACAGGAGGGCGCCGCCGCCATCGACATGCCGGCCGGTCCTTCGGAGGTGCTGGTGATTGCCGATGCCGGTGCCAATCCGGCGTTCGTGGCCGCCGACCTGCTGTCGCAGGCCGAACACGGCCCGGATTCGCAGGTGCTGCTGCTGACCGACGATGCCGGGATGCTGGCGGCGGTCGAGGCTGAGGTCGAGCGCCAGGTGGCCCTGCTGCCGCGCGAGCAGATTGCGCGCCAGGCGCTGTCAGCGTCGCGCCTGATCCAGGTTGATTCGTTGGACGAGGCCTTCGCGATCAGCAACCGCTATGCGCCGGAGCACCTGATCCTGGCGCTGCGTGATCCGCGTGCGTGGCTGGACAAGGTGCAGGCGGCCGGCTCGGTGTTCCTGGGTGATTACACCCCCGAAGCACTGGGTGACTACTGCAGCGGCACCAACCACGTACTGCCCACCGCCGGTGCCGCACGTGCCTACAGCGGCGTGAGTGTTGCCAGCTTCCAGAACCTGATCAGCGTGCAGAGCGCCAGTGCCGCCGGCCTGGCCGCGATCGGCGGCTGCGCGCGCATCATCGCCAGCGCCGAAGGCCTGGATGCCCACGAGCGTGCGGTGGCATTGCGCATGGAGGTGGCGGCATGAGCGCGGCTATCGAGGATGTGCTGGCGCTGGTACGCCCGGATCTGCAGGCGTTCGCCGGCTACAGCTCGGCACGCAGTGCGGCGGTGCAGGGCGAGGTCTGGTTGAACGCCAACGAGTCGGCCTGGGCCAATCCGGCCGATGCGGCTGGCAGCAGCCGGCGCTATCCGGAGCCGCAACCGTTGGCGTTGCGCGAAGGCTTGGCGGCGCTGTACGGCGTGACGCCGCAGCAGCTGCTGGTCGGCCGCGGCAGCGACGAGGCCATTGATCTGCTGGTACGCGCGCTGTGCGTGCCGGGTCGCGATGGCGTGCTGGTCACGCCGCCGGTGTTCGGCATGTACGCCGTCTGCGCGCGCCTGCAGGGTGCCGCATTGATTGAAGTGCCGCTGGTGGACAGCGAGGATGGCCTGCGCGCCGATCTGGATGCGGTGATCGATGCGGCCAAGGCGCAGGGTGCCAAGCTGGTGTTCCTGTGCGCACCGTCGAACCCGGCCGGCAGTGACATCGCCTTGGAAGAGGTCGAGCGTGTGGCGGTTGCGCTGCGCGGGCAGGCGCTGGTGGTGGTGGACGAGGCCTATGTGGAGTACGCAGGGCGCGCATCGGCCACCACGCTTCTGGCCGCACACGCCAACCTGGCGGTACTGCGCACCTTGTCCAAGGCGCACGCGCTGGCTGCTGCCCGTATCGGCACCCTGATGGCCGCCCCGGAGCTGATTGCTGTGCTGCGCCGCTGCCAGGCGCCGTACCCGGTGCCGACGCCGTGCGCGGAACTGGCGGTACAGGCGCTGCAACCCGCCACGCTGGCCAGGACCGCCGAACGCGTAGCCACGGTGATTGCCGAGCGCGAACGCCTGCGCGTGGCGCTGCTGGGCCTGCCCGGCGTGCGTCGCGTCTACCGCTCATCCGGCAACTACCTGCTGGTCCGCTTCGCCGATGCCCAGGCCGCGTTCGATACGCTGCTGGCTGCGGGCGTGGTGGTGCGTGACCAGCGCGCCGCGCCGCAGCTGGGCGATGCCCTGCGCATCAGCATCGGCAGCCCCGAAGAAAACGACCGCGTGCTTGCGGCCCTGTCGGCGCGGAGGGCCGCAGCATGACCCCGATCCTGTTCATCGATCGCGACGGCACCCTCATCGAGGAGCCGGCCGATTTCCAGATCGACGCCTACGAAAAGCTGCGCTTCGTGCCGCAGGTGATCCCGGCCCTGCTAAAGCTGCGTGATGCCGGCTACCAGTTCGTGATCGTCACCAACCAGGACGGCCTGGGCAGCGACAGCTACCCACGCGCCAGCTTCGATGGCCCCAACGACCTGATGCTGCAGATCTTCGAGAGCCAGGGCATCACCTTCCGTGACGTGCTGATCGACTGCAGCTGGCCGCAGGACAATGCGCCGACCCGCAAGCCGGGCATCGGCCTGATGACTGGCTACCTGCAGGACCGCAGCATCGACTGGGCACGCTCGGCCATGGTTGGCGACCGCATCACCGACCTGCAGTTCGCCGACAACCTCAACATCCGGGGCTTCCAGTTGCGTACCGAACAGTTCGGTGGCGAATGGGACTGGCCGGGCATCGCGCACGCGCTGGCCGACGCGCCGCGCACCGCCGTGGTCCAGCGCAACACCAAAGAAACGAAGATCCGCGTTGAGCTGGACCTGGATCGCGCCGGTGATGCGCGCATCGCCACCGGCCTGCCGTTCTTCGACCACATGCTCGAACAGATCGGCAAGCACGGCGGCTTCGCCCTCGATATCCAGGCCGAGGGTGACCTGCACATCGATGAGCACCACACCATCGAGGACACCGGGCTGGCCCTGGGCCAGGCCCTGCGCGAGGCGCTGGGCGACAAGCGCGGCATCGGCCGCTACGGCTTCACCCTGCCGATGGACGAGACCCTGGCCAGCGCCGCGCTGGACTTCAGCGGCCGCCCGTACTTCGTGTTCGAGGGCGAGTTCAAGCGCGAGCGGGTGGGCGACATGCCGACTGAGCTGGTGCCGCACTTCTTCCGTTCGCTGTGCGATGCCAGTGGCCTGAACCTCAACCTGCAGGTACGCGGCGACAACGATCACCACAAGGTGGAGGCCTGCTTCAAGGCACTGGCGCGCGCACTGCGCCCGGCGCTGGCCCGGCAGGGCACGGCACTGCCGAGCACCAAGGGGGCATTGTGAGCGACGTCGCGCTGATCGATGCCGGTGGTGCCAACCTGGGCTCGGTGCGCTACGCACTGGAGCGGCTCGGCGCGACGGTGCGGCTGGTGCGCGACGCGGACGGCCTGGTGGGGGCGCGGCGGGTGATCCTGCCCGGCGTCGGCGCCGCCAGTCCCGGCATGCAGCGATTGCACGCGCAGGGCCTGGTGGAGCCGTTGCAGCGGCTGGAGGTGCCGCTGATGGGCATCTGTCTTGGCATGCAGTTGCTGTTCGAACGCTCCGAGGAAGCGGGCGTAGAGACACTGGGACTGATTCCGGGCGTGGTGCGCAAGCTGGTGCCGGCCTGTGGCATCCGCGTGCCGCACATGGGCTGGAACCGCCTGCTGCCGCTACGTGAGTCGCTGCTGTTGCAGGGTGTGCCGGAACGCGCCAGCGCCTACTTCGTACACAGCTATGCGGCACCCTTGAATACCCACACCGTCGCTGCCTGCGACCACGGCGGGCTGTTCACCGCCGTGGTGGAGCAGGGGCGTTACTACGGCGCGCAGTTCCATCCCGAACGTTCCGGCGAAACCGGCTCGCTGATGCTGCGCAATTTCCTCGAGGGCACTGCTGCATGAGTTTCATCGTCTACCCCGCGCTGGATATCCGCGATGGCCGCGTGGTGCGGCTGCGCCAGGGCGACTACGCGCAGGAAACCTCCTACGGCGACGATCCGCTGCCGCGCGCGCAGGCCTTCGCCGCGCAGGGCGCGCAGTGGATGCATCTGGTCGACCTGGATGCTGCACGCGCTGGTGGCTATACGCTGGCGCCGCTGCTGGCGGCGATCCGCGCGCACGCGCCGCTGCAGGTGCAGACCGGTGGTGGCGTGCGTGGCCGCGACGATGTGGCGCGCATCCTTGATGCTGGTGCCGGCCGCGTGGTGGTCGGTTCGCTGGCGGTGCGTCGTCCCGATGAAGTGGTCGGCTGGCTGGAGGAATTCGGCGCCGAGCGCATCACGATTGCGCTGGACGCGCGCCAGGACGCACAGGGGCAGTGGCAGCTGCCGGTGCACGGCTGGACCGAGAACGCCGGGGTGACCCTGGATGACCTGGCCCAGCGCTACGCGCGCGCCGGTATGCGCCATCTCTTGTGCACCGACATCGCCCGCGACGGCATGCTGGCCGGGCCCAATATCGGCCTCTACCAGCACCTGTCGGCCTTGCTGCCGGGGGTGGCGGTGCAGGCGTCCGGCGGCATCCGTGACGTGGCCGATGTGGCCGAGGCGCGTGCCGCTGGCTGCGGTGGTGCGATTCTCGGCAAGGCACTGCTGGAGCAGCGCATGGACCTGGCGGAGGCGCTGGCATGTTGAGCCGCCGCATCATTCCCTGCCTCGACGTGCGCGATGGCCGCGTGGTCAAGGGCGTGCGCTTCCGCGACCACGTCGACATGGGCGACATCGCTGAGTTGGCGCAGCGCTATCGCGACCAAGGGGCGGACGAGCTGGTGTTCTATGACATCGGCGCCAGCCCCGAGGCGCGTTCGGTCGACGTTGCCTGGATCGAGCGCATCGCGCGGCTGATCGACATTCCGTTCTGCGTGGCCGGTGGCATCGACAGCGTGGAAACCGCGCGTCGCGTGTTGTTCGCCGGTGCCGACAAGGTGTCGATCAACTCCCCCGCGCTGGGCCGCCCGGAACTGATCACTGAACTGGCCGACGAGTTCGGCGTGCAATGCGTGGTGGTCGGTGTCGATTCGGTGCGCGAAGCGGATGGCCAATGGCGGGTGCGCCGCTTCAGCGGAGACCCGGACAAGACCCAGGCGGTGCCACTGCGCACCCTTGACTGGATTGTCGAGGCGCAACGTCGGGGCGCCGGTGAGATCGTGCTGAACTGCATGGACAGCGATGGCGTGCGCCGCGGCTACGATCTCGCACAGTTGCAGCAGGCGCGGGCACTGTGCCAGGTGCCACTGATCGCCTCCGGTGGCGCCGGTGCGATGGAGCACTTCGCCGAAGCCTTTGACCAGGCCGACGTCGATGGTGCGCTGGCGGCGAGCGTGTTCCACAGCGGCGCCATCGCCATTCCGGAATTGAAGCGCTACCTGCGCGCACAGCAGATCGAGGTGCGGGATGTCTATTGAAGTCAGGCCATCGCTGGATGCGCTGCAGGCGCTGGACTGGGGCAAGGGCGACGGCCTGCTGGCGGCCGTGGTGCAGGATGCCGATACCCTGCAGGTGCTGATGCTGGGCTATGTCAGCGCAGAATCGCTGGCGGCCACGCTGGCCATCGGCCACATGACGTTCTTCAGCCGCAGCAAGCAGCGGTTGTGGACCAAGGGCGAGCAGTCCGGCAACGTGCTGGTGGTGCAGTCGATCAGCGTCGACTGCGATGCCGACACGCTGCTGGTGATGGCCCGCCCGGCGGGGCCAACCTGCCACACGGGTGCGGAGAGCTGTTTCGACCAGGCGCCGAAGGACTTCCTGGGCGGGCTGGACCAGTTGGTCGCGATGCGTGAGGCGCAGCGCCCGCCGGGCAGCTATACGACCCGCCTGTTCGAGGGCGGCATCCGCCGCATCGCACAGAAGGTGGGTGAGGAGGGGGTGGAGACCGCGCTGGCGGCGGTGGCGCAGGATGACGAGGCACTGCTCGGTGAGGCTTCGGACCTGCTGTACCACCTGCTGGTACTGCTGCGCGCGCGCGGTCTGTCGCTGGACGATGCGCGGGCGGTGCTGGAAAAACGCCATCGTTGAAGCGTGGTAGTGCCGGCCGCTGGCCGGCAACCTCATCATCTTCGGGCATCGAGGGGCTGCCGGCCAGCGGCCGGCACTACCCGCTGGAAATGCAGCCGGGCGTGGCTCGGCTCTACAATACCGCGTCTCTTTCTGCCGGATGCCTCCCATGAAACTGCCTGCCGCCTGGCTGTGCTGCCTGTTGCTGACCTCGCCGGCCTGGGCTGCGGACACCGTGGTCACCGGCAAGGTCTATCTGGAGCGTGACGGCAAGCCGGGCCGCGGTGCGACCGATCCGGGCCTGGCCGGGGTGCAGGTCTCCAACGGCGAGGCCATCGTCAAGACCGCCGCCGACGGCAGCTACAGCCTGCCGGTGCGTGACGGCCAGACCGTGTTCGTGATCAAGCCCGATGCGTATTCGTTCCCGAAGGCGGCAGACGGCCTGCCTTCGTTCTGGCGCCACTTCCGCCCGAACGGCTCGCCGGCGCTGAAGTACGGCGGCATCGCCGCCACCAGCGATGTCACCCGCAACTGGGATTTCGCGCTGCAGCCGGATCGCCATGACAGCCGTCGCGGCTTCCAGATGCTGGTCTTCACCGACTCCCAGACCGCGAGCCTGAAGGACATCGGCTACTACCAGCAGTCGATCGTGTCGCCGCTGGTCGGCCAGACCAAGGCGCGCATGGGCACCACCTTGGGTGACATCGTCAACGATGACCTGACCCTGTATCCGGCAATCAACAAGGTCACTACGTCGCTGGGCGTGCCGTGGTTCCATGTGCCGGGCAATCACGATCTCGATTTCGATGCCGCCAGCGATGAGCATTCGCTGGACAGCTGGCGCAATATCTACGGCCCGGATACCTACGCGGTGGAAGAGGGCGGTGCCAGTTTCGTGTTCCTCGATGACGTGGTGTATGACCCCAACGCAAGGCCGAAGTATGTCGGTGGCCTGCGCGAAGACCAGTTCGCTTTCCTTGCCGGCTACCTGAAGGGCCTGCACAAGGACCGCCTGCTGGTGCTGGGCATGCACATCCCGCTGTTCGACGCCGCGCCGGGGCGCGAGACCTTCCGTCATGCTGACCGCCAGCGCCTGTTCGACCTGCTGAAGGACTTCCGCAACGTGCTGGTGCTCAGTGGCCACAGCCACACCCAGCAGCACGTCTACCACGGCAAGGCCGACGGCTGGAACGGTGACAAGCCGCTGCACGAATACAACGTCGGTGCCAACTGCGGCGCGTTCTGGTCGGGGGTGAAGGATGCCGCCGGCGTGCCGGACAGCACCATGAGTGATGGCACGCCAAAGGGCTACGCGTTGCTGGACATCGCCGCCAATGGCAGCTACAGACTGCAGTACCGGGTGGCCGGCAAGCCGGCCAGCGAGCAGATCGGCCTGCATGCGCCGAAGGTGCTGCGCCAGGGGGCCTATCCGGCGTGGGGTGTGTACGCCAACGTCTACATGGGCGAGGACGCCAGCGTGGTCGAGTACCGCGTTGATGGCGGCGCATGGCAGCCGATGAAGCAGGTCAGCCAGCCCGACCCGCGCCTGATGGTAGAGAACGTGGCCGACGATCTGGCTGACAGCCTGCGTGGCTACGACCGCTCGCCGGAGGCCACCGCTTCGCCGCACCTGTGGCGTGGGGCGTTGCCGACCGACCTGGCCGTGGGCAGCCACAAGGTAGAGGTACGCTCCACCCAGCCCGATGGCGTGGTGTTCACCGCCACCACCCGCTACAGCCTGCAGACTGCCCAGCCCTGACACGCCGCAAGGCCTCTCCAGCGAAAGGACCCCGCATGGATATCCGCTTCATGGCCGGCACCACGCCGGTGACCCTCAGCCGCCACTGGTTCACCGGCGCGATGCTGCTGCAGAGCGCCACCGAGAAGGTCTGGGTGCAGCATCCGCTGCATCCGGGCACCCACTTCTCGTTCTCGCTGGTACAGTCGTGGCTGCGCCACATCGCCGGCCATGAGGTGCTGGTCGAGCGCACCCGGCCGCTGTTGTTCGCCGGCTTCCGCCCGCAGCGCCTGCGCGTGCTGGTTGATGGCGTGCAGGTAGCCGAACAGGAAGGCATGTAGGCCAACCTGAACCGCCGGCGCGCTAGGCAAAGCCGCTCCGATGCCTGAGAATCGGGGCGATTCAATCGATCCAAGCAGGCCAGCGTGACCATCGCAGCAGCGTCCCCGGTTTCCACCGACTCCGCCCGCGGCGGTCTTCCGCGCAGTCTCGTTGTCGCCGATGTCGGCGGCACTTTCGCCCGTTTGGCGCTGGCTGAAACGCAACCCGGCCAGGCACCACTGCTGGGCAGCCATCGCACCTACGCCTGCGCCGAGCATCCCAGCCTGGCCGCGATCCTTGCTGATTTCACCGCAGGCCTCGGCCAGCCGGTACAGGCCGCCGTGGTCGCCATCGCCGGCCTGCTCGATGGCGATGTGCTGATCAATTCCAACCTGCCGTGGACGGTCTCGCTGTCGGCCACGCGGGTGCAGTCCGGGCTGCATGAGCTGCAGCTGATCAATGATTTTGAAGCGGTGGCGTTGGCCATTCCCTACCTGCAGCCTGACACCCTGGTGCCGCTCAATGGCGATGCTGACCCGGCGCAGGCGTTCCCGGCGCTGGTGCTGGGCGCCGGTACCGGCCTGGGTGCAGCATTGCGCTTTGCCGACGGCGAGCGTCCGGTGCTGGCCAGCGAGATCGGCCATGCCGCGCTCGGCGCCGGCAACGCGCTGGAACTGCAGGTGCTGGACAAGCTGCTGCAGCGCTGGCCGCACGTGGACAACGAGCGCGTGCTGTCCGGCAGTGGCCTGATGAACCTGTATCCGTGCCTGTGCGAATTGCGCGGCGTCACTCCGGTGTGGAGCAGTACCGAGGCACTGATCGGTGCCGCGCGCAGCGGTGAGGATGCGCTGGCGGTGGAAACGCTGCAGGTGTTCTGTGCCTGGCTGGGCAGCCTGGTAGGCGACGCAGCGATCGCGGTGGGTGCGCGTTCGGTGTACCTGGCCGGGGGCATTTCCGCGCATGTGCAGGATTTCCTGGCCGATGGTCGCTTCCGTGAGCGCTTCCTCAACAAGGGCGTGCTGACCGAGGTGCTGCGCCAGGTGCCGGTATGGCGCGTGGAGCATGGCCAGCTGGGCGTTCTCGGCGCAGCGGTCTGGTACGCCGCACGGCAGCCCACGCACGACTGATCGGCGTGGCCGGCATCGGGCCGGCCGTGTATTGCAGACTGGGAGGGGAAGATGGTGGATCGCAGGCAGTTCCTGCAGGCCGGCGCACTGGCCGCAGGCATGGTGGCCTTGCCGGGCGTGCAGGCGCGCACGCAGGGTGGGGCCAGGGTGGTTTCGACCTGGGACTTCGGCGTGCCGGCCAACCAGGCCGCGTGGAAGGTGCTGGCGCAGGGTGGCAGCGCACTGGATGCAGTTGAAGCCGGTGCACGCTGGGCCGAGAGCGAGTTGTGCAACCCCACCGTCGGCCATTGCGGCAACCCGGATCGCGACGGCGTGCTGAGCCTGGACGCCAGCATCATGGATGGCGATGGCCGTTGTGGTGCGGTGGCCGCGCTGGTCGACATCCTGCATCCGGTGTCGGTGGCCCGCAAAGTGATGGAAAACAGCCCGCACGTGCTGCTGGTGGGCGAGGGCGCGCAGCAGTTCGCGGTGCAGCAGGGCTTTGAACGCAGGCACCTGCTGACGCCGCAGGCCGAAGCGGCCTGGCGCGAGTGGCTGAAGACCGAGAAGTACCAGCCGCAGATCAATGCCGAGCGCCGTGGTATTCCCGGCAACAGCGACAACCACGACACCATCGGCATGCTGGCGCTGGATGCCAAGGGCCATCTTGCAGGTGCCTGCACCACCAGCGGCATGGCCTGGAAGCTGCACGGCCGGGTCGGCGACAGCCCGATCATCGGCGCCGGCCTGTATGTCGACAACGAAGTGGGCGCGGCCACTGCTTCGGGCGTGGGTGAGGAGATGATCCGCAACGCCGCCTCGTTCCTGGTGGTCGAGCTGATGCGCCAAGGGCGCTCGCCCGCGCAGGCCTGCCGCGAAGCCATCGACCGCGTGGTGCGCAAGCGCCCCGAAGCGAGCAGAACATTGCAGGTGTGCTTCCTGGCTATGAACAAGCAGGGCGAGGTGGGTGCCTACGCGTTGCACCGCGGCTTCGTCTACGCCGTGTGCGATGGACAGCGCCAGGACGACCTGCGCGACTCGCCGTCGATCTACATGAGCACTCAGGCGTGAGCACGCGGCTGACCCTGGAGATCGCCAGCAACTCGCTGGCCTCGGCGCTGGCCGCGCAGGCCGGCGGTGCCGACCGCATCGAACTGTTCGAGAACCTGGCCGAGGGTGGCACCACGCCGTCGTTTGCCACCATCGCGATCGCCCGCGAACGCCTGTCGATTCCGCTGTTCGTGCTGGTGCGCCCGCGCCCGGGTGATTTCCACTACGACGCATTGGAAACCGAACTGATGCTGCGTGACATCGCGCAGTGCCGCGCGCTGGGCTGCGATGGCGTGGTGATCGGTGCGCTGGATGTGCAGGGCGGTATCGACCTGGCGTTGTGCCGTGAACTGGTGCAGGCCGCCGGGCCGCTGCAGGTGACTTTCCATCGTGCCTTCGACGCGGCCCGCGATCTGCCGGCGGCGCTGGAGCAGGTGATCGGACTGGGTTGCCAGCGCGTGCTGACCTCGGGCGGCCAGGTCAGCGCAGAGGCCGGCGCCGATGTGCTGGCGGGTCTGGTCACCCAGGCGGCGGGACGTATCACGGTGATGGCCGGCGCCGGGCTGGGCCCGGCCAACATCGCCGCCGTTGCGCGACGGACCGGCTGCACCGAACTGCACGCCTCGGCCAAGGGCCTGCGCCGCTCGGCGATGCAGTTCCAGAACCCGGCTTTGCGCGGCCTGGACCCGGACTGGAGCCAGACCGCCACCGCGACCGTGGCCGCGCTGCGGCAGGCGCTGGACGGCGCAAGGTAGCCCGCTTCTGCTGTAGAGCCGAGCCAACGCTCGGCTGCGCTTTGCGGCAAACGACATCAGCCGAGCACGGGCTCGGCTCTACAGTCGCACGCGACGACGCGGACAAAACCGTTCCGCGCGCGGTTGTCGCGATCGTGTCATTGACGTGTGCGCTGTTCTCTCAGCGATGTTTCGCAACCCTTTGATTGTTCTTGATACCTGCGGCTGATAGCGGCATTGCGTAGGGTGTTGCTGCATCGCCGCATGCCCGGCGTGGTTCAGCTGTGCTTTAGTTTGGATCGATCCACAGGGGAGGTGCCATATCGGTCGTGAACCGATCCAGGCGCCTGGATCCGTCGTAGTGCCGCGCCACCGTCCGCCCGTGCGTCCACATCTTCGAAGAGCAACCACCCATGGCTCAGATCGTCCACAAGCGTCGTCACCTGCTGTCCCAGGCACTGGTCCTGGCCCTGTTGCCCCTGGCCGCGGGTGCACAGGAAGCGGCCAGTTCGTCCACCAAGGACTTGGATGCGGTCACCGTTACCGGTTCGCGCATCAAGCGCGCCGCGGTCGAAGGCCCGGCCCCGGTCAACGTGATTACCGCGCAGCAGATCCAGAAAGAGGGCTTCGTCAGCGTGTATGACGCGCTGAAGACGCTCACCGAAGCGACCGGCACCGTTGAAGCCGCCTCGCAATGGGGCTCGCACACGCCCAACGCCAGTGGCCTGAACCTGCGCGGCATGGGCCCGAACCGCTCGCTGCTGTTGGTCAACGGCCGTCGCGTGGCCGATTACCCGCTGCCGTATGGCGGTGAAACCAACTTCTCCAACTACGGCAACATTCCCGCTGCCGCGGTCGAGCGCATCGAAGTACTGACCGGCGGCGCCTCGGCGATCTACGGTTCGGATGCGATCGCCGGCGTGGTCAACGTCATCCTCAAGACCAACTACGACGGCGACGAAGTGCGCGTGCGTGGCGGTACCTCCACAGAAGGTGGGCGAGATACTTGGGACCTGTCCTGGGCCGGCGGCAAGACCGGCGACAACTGGAGCGTGACCTACGCGCTGCAGTACACCAAGCGCGATCCGCTGTTCGGACGCGACCGACCGCAGATGGACGACGCCGACGACGCACCGTATCCCTCCTGGAACATGGAGCAGCGCAAGGTCGGCTTCCGCCCCACCTCGGGCCTGGCATTGATCGACCCGACCAACGGCCAGCGCCTGGCACCGCCTGCAGGCACCTGCGAGAAGTTCGACCGCGAGTACTACACTGCCGATCGGCTGGTCTACAACTACGCTACCAACACCATCACCAACACCGGCCGCCTGTGCGGCATGAGCGCCGACTACGCCAACTGGCTGCTGACCGGTGGTGCCGAGAACGTGTCCGGCAACCTGTATGCCACCTTCGATTTCAGCAGCGACCTGCAGGCCTGGACCAACCTGGCGGTGTACCGCTCCGAAGCGATCTGGGGCACCAACCCGCCCAGCGTCTCGCTGATCGACGACGACAACGGCTATTACCGGGATGCCAACCGCAACCGCCCGATCCTGGGCGTGCGCCAGTTCACCCCGAACGAAGTCGGCGGCCTGGACACCCTGCGCAACACCAACCGCGAGCTGTCATGGGACTGGAGCGCGGGCCTGCGTGGCCGCCTTGCCGACCGCTTCGACTGGAGCGCCACGGTGGGGCGTTCCTACTATCGCGTGGAAGAACGGCAGAACGTGGTGGACGAGCAGAAGTCGTACGACTTCTTCCTCGGCCCGCGCCTGGGTACCACCGCCGATGGCGAGGCGATCTACGCGTTGAACGAATCGCGCTGGTGGAATCCGCTCACGCCGGACCAGTACTGGCAGATGGGCACGGTCGCCAGGAACCGCGCGTCATCGTGGGTCAACCAGGCCTCGGCGGACATCACCGGCGAGCTGTTCCAGGGCTGGGCCGGCCCGATCTCGTTCGCCGCCGTGGCCGAAGTCGCGCAGCAGGGCTATCACCTCAGCCCGGACCCGCGCGCCGGCATCGACTTCGATCTGCAGAACGTCGATCGCGGTGGCGGCGAGCGCACCCGTTACTCGGCCGGCGTCGAGTTCAAGATCCCGCTGCTGGAGAGCGTGACGGCCACCGCCGCCGCCCGCTACGACCGCTATGGCAACTACAAGGCCGATGACAGCAGTGAAGCGCTGGATATCGGCAGCCAGAAGGAGACCACCTGGAACGTCGGCCTGGAATGGCGCCCGGTCGAATCGCTGCTGGTGCGTGGCTCGTATGCCACCAGTTTCCACGCGCCGGACATGCACTACCTGCTGGGCCAGCCGAGCAGTTCCGAAGTGCAGACCTATGACCGCCTGCGCTGCATCCAGAGCGGTGCCTACCTGGTCAACAACTGTGGCGTGGGCAACACCGATGTCTGGTACACCTTCGACGTGAACCGGCGTGGCACGCCGCTGCTGCGTTCGGAAACCGGCGATTCGTGGACGGTCGGCTTCGTCTGGGACGTGATGCCGAACCTGTCGGTCAGCGCCGACTACTGGGCGATCAAGCTGGAAGACATGATCGTCGACGTCGGCGCCGACGAGGTGCTGGCCAGCGAGGCCGGCTGCCTGACCGGCAAGAACATCGATGGCACGCCGTGGGCCAATCCGGCCGGTGGCGACTATTGCGCCGGCATCCTGGCCCGCGTGAACCGCGACAGCAGCGGCCGCCTGGTATCGATCGAGCGCGGCCCGTTCAACCTGGCCAGCCGGGAAGTGCGCGGCATCGACCTGACTGCACGCTATCGCCTGGAAACCGCGCAGTGGGGCAGCTTCCAGCTGGGCCTGAACTACACCAACCAGATCTCGACCAAGGAACAGCGCTACGCCAACGACCCGAACCCGGAACGGCGCGACCGGGACCTGCGCAGCAAGCTGCGCGCGAGCCTGGCCTGGCAGCGCGGCAACTGGAACGCCAACGTCTATGCCGACCGCGTGGGTTCGGTGCCGGGCGTGCGCTATCACTGGGGCACCGACCGCCTGGACAATCCCGGCGGCTGCCTGCCGTTCGCCGACGGCTACGTGCCCAGTGACAGCCCGTCGCTGAACTGCCTGGAACCGGCACAGCTGCCGGATGGCTCGGTGAACCCGAACCCCAACGCGGGCCAGCAGACCTCGCGCTACTTCGGCCGGGTCGGCCCGTTCATCACCTGGAACGTCAACGTGGGTTACCAGGTGACCGAGCACGCCAAGGTCAATGTCTACGTCAACAACGTGTTCAATTCGGCCAGCTGGAACCACAAGGACCCGTACAAGCTGGACTATGACTTCGCCCCGACCCGGTTGCTGAGCGCGGTCGGCCGCGAGTTCGCATTGGAGTATGTGTTCACCTTCTGAGGAGACCGACCTCCGCCGCTGGATCCACGCCATGCGTGGATGCGGAAACGGGACGCCGGGGGCGGCGCTCCCTTCAGGCATGCGGACAGGCTGGATTTGACCTTCCCACGATGGCAAGGTTTAGCCTGTCCGCATCCAGAAGGAAACCCGGGAATCCGATCATGAGCACGCCGCGCGCCGCTGCCGCCCCCGCCAGCCCCTCCACCATCAGCCTGCCCATCGAGGGCATGACCTGCGCCAGCTGCGTGGGCCGGGTCGAGGCAGCACTGTCCAGGGTCGAGGGCGTGGGCAGTGTCTCGGTGAACCTGGCCACCGAGCGGGCGGACATTCGTCCGTCGGGCCCGGTGGATCGCGCGGCGCTTGTCCAGGCGGTGGAGCGGGTGGGCTATGACGTGCCCGCGGCGACCACCGAGCTGGCGGTCGAAGGCATGACCTGCGCTTCCTGCGTGGGCCGTGTCGAACGCGCGCTGTTGGCCGTGCCCGGCGTCAGCCAGGCCAGCGTCAACCTGGCCACCGAGCGCGCCACGGTGCGTGGCATGGCGGACGTGGCTGCGCTGGTCGCCGCGATCGACAAGGCCGGCTATGACGCACGTGTGATCGAGGCGGGTGTGCAGTCCGATGATCAGGCTGCGGAAAAGAAGGATGCCGAGCGCGCCGGACTGAAGCGCGACCTGATCGTGGCCACCGCGCTGGCACTGCCGGTGTTCGTACTGGAAATGGGTTCGCACCTGATCCCCGGCATGCACGCATGGGTGATGTCCACCCTCGGCATGCAGGCCAGCTGGTACCTGCAGTTCGTGCTGACGCTCCTGGTGCTGGCCATCCCCGGGCGCCGCTTCTACCAGAAGGGCTTCCCGGCGCTGCTGCGGTTGGCCCCGGACATGAATTCACTGGTGGCGGTGGGCACCGCCGCGGCGTTCGGCTATTCGGTGGTAGCGACCTTTGCACCGCGGCTGCTGCCGCCGGGCACGGTGAACGTCTACTACGAAGCGGCGGCGGTGATCGTCGCGCTGATCCTGCTCGGCCGCTTCCTCGAGGCCCGGGCCAAGGGCCGCACCTCCGAAGCGATCAAGCGCCTGGTCAACCTGCAGGCCAAGGTGGCCCATGTGATCCGTGACGGCCGCGCGGTCGAAATCCCGGTCAATGAAGTGCAGAGCGGCGACCTGGTGGAAGTGCGCCCGGGCGAGCGCGTGCCGGTCGACGGCGAGGTGGTTGAGGGCCGCAGCTACATCGATGAATCGATGATCAGCGGCGAGCCGATTCCGGTCGAGAAGCTGCCGGGCAGCAGCGTGGTGGGTGGCACGGTCAACCAGAAGGGCGCACTGACGGTGCGGGCCACGGCCGTGGGCGCGCAGACCCTGCTGGCGCAGATCATCCGCATGGTCGAACAGGCGCAGGGCTCGAAGCTGCCGATCCAGGCGGTGGTCGACAAGGTCACGTTGTGGTTTGTGCCGGCGGTGATGCTGGCCGCGCTGGCGACCTTCGCGGTCTGGTTGATCTTCGGACCATCGCCGGCACTGAGCTTCGCGCTGGTCAATGCGGTGGCGGTACTGATCATTGCCTGCCCGTGCGCGATGGGCCTGGCCACGCCGACCTCGATCATGGTCGGAACCGGTCGTGGCGCCGAAATGGGCGTGCTGTTCCGCAAGGGCGAGGCCCTGCAGCTGCTGAAGGACGCGCAGGTGGTGGCGGTGGACAAGACCGGCACGCTGACCGAAGGCCGCCCGCGCCTGACCGATCTGGAGATTGCTGCCGGCTTCGATCGCAACAGGGTTCTGGCGGCAGTGGCCGCGGTGGAGTCGCGCTCGGAGCATCCCATCGCCCGCGCGATTGTTGATGCCGCGACCGGGCAGGGCATCACGTTGCCGGGCATGGTCGACTTCGAATCGGTCACCGGCATGGGCGTGCGGGCCAGTGTCGAGGGTGCACGCGTGGAGGTCGGTGCCGATCGCTTCATGCGCGACCTGGGCGTGGACATCACCGCATTCGCAGCATTGGCGGCGGAACTCGGCACGCAGGGCAAGTCACCGATGTACGTGGCCATCGATGGACGCCTGGCCGCGATCATTGCGGTATCCGATCCGATCAAGCCGAGCACCCCCGCAGCGATCGCGGCGCTGCATCGGTTGGGCCTGAAGGTGGCGATGATCACCGGCGACAACGCCGGGACCGCACAGGCGATCGCGCGCCAGCTCGGCATCGATGAAGTGGTGGCCGAGGTGCTGCCGGAAGGCAAGGTCGAGGCAGTGCGTCGGCTGAAGGCCACGCATGGGCGCGTCGCCTTCGTCGGCGACGGCATCAACGATGCCCCTGCGTTGGCTGAAGCCGATGTCGGCCTGGCCATTGGTACCGGCACCGATATCGCGGTGGAGTCGGCCGACGTGGTGCTGATGTCGGGTAACCTGCAGGGCGTGCCCAATGCCATTGCGCTGTCGAAGGCGACGCTGGGCAACATCCGGCAGAACCTGTTCTGGGCGTTCGCCTACAACACCGCATTGATTCCCGTCGCTGCCGGCGTGCTGTACCCGGCCTGGGGCGTGCTGCTGTCGCCGGTGTTCGCGGCCGGTGCGATGGCGCTGTCCAGTGTGTTCGTGCTGGGCAACGCGCTGCGCCTGCGCCGCTTCCAGCCGCCGATGGCGGATGCCCACGCCACGACCCATTGAAGGAGAACCGCATGAACATCGGTGACGCCGCCAAGGCCTCCAGCGTGTCGGCGAAGATGATCCGCTACTACGAACAGATCGGCCTGATTCCTGCGGCGGATAGAACGGAGTCGGGCTATCGGGCGTATTCGCAGGCCGACATCCATCGCCTGCGCTTCATCCGCCGCGCGCGCGATCTCGGCTTCCAGGTGGCCGAGATCGGCGACCTGCTGGGCCTGTGGAACGACACGTCGCGCCACAGTGCCGACGTCAAGCAGCTGGCCGAGCAGCACATCGCCGACCTGGAACAGCGCATCGAGCACATGCGGCAGATGGCCGACACGCTGAAATCGCTGATCCGCTGCTGTGCCGGCGATGAGCGCCCGGAATGCCCGATCCTGCAGCGGCTGGGTGAAGACGATGAGGCTCCGCTGCCGGTGGAAGCGGCCAAGACCGGCGCGGTGCGCCGCCGCGCACGCAAGCACTGAGTTTTCATGTTCGCATGCACTGAAAAGCCCGCCCAGTGACAGTGCAGGGGGCGGGCTCCTCTGTGGCAGAAAGCAGGGGATCAGGCAGTGCGCGGCGGGAACCCCGCATCGTTCAGCGCGGCGAACACCTGCTCCTGTGATGCGGTGGTCTGCACCTTGACCAGGCCGGTCGGCGGATCGGCCACCACACTGGCGTTCGGATCGATCTGCTGGATGGCGCGGGTCGCGCTGCGCGCGCAGCCGCCGCAGGTCATGCCGTCAACATGGAATTCCATCTGTAGCTCCTTCGGTGCTCGTGAGATGAAACCAGTGTGCACCTTCCAACGATGGCAGGGTCAAGCAGGTGGCTGAACGGCGGCGCAGGCACCCATGAAAACGGCAGCCGCCTGTACCAGCGCGGCTGCCGTGGAGGACCATTCCCGCCGGGGCGGGCAAGACTGCGCCGGGCCAGGCCCGGCGCTGCCTCAGAACTTCCAGTTCACGCCGAAGTACAGCTGGCGGCCGGCGTACAGGTTGGACAGCAGGCGGGCCTGGCTGTCGTTGCCGATGTAGCTGCGCAGCTCGGACTTGGTGGCGTTCAGTACGGCGGCGGTCACCGTCCAGTCCGGAGTGAGGTTGTAGGCCACGTTCAGGTCAAGCTGGCTGTAAGGCTTGGTGTAGGTGGTCATGCCATTGTTCAGGCCGCCGACCACTTCACCACGACGGTTGTACGAGGCGCGCGCCAGGAACTTGTCGTTCTCGTAGAACACCGTAACGTTGGCCTGGTTCTTGGCACTGCCGACCAGCGGCGAGGAGCCGATTTCCTCGCCATCCAGCACGATCGAGGCCAGGTTGGTGTCGTTGTAGGTGTAGTTGGCCTGCACGCCCAGTCCGAAGTCGAACGTGTACTGGCCATACAGTTCCACGCCCTGGGACACGCCATCGCGGCCATTGGCCTGGGTCTCGTACTTCTGCACGGTGACCGACTGCCCGCCGACGTTCATCTGCTGGTCGCGCACCACCGGCACGGTGAAGTTGTCCACGTTCTTGCGGAACAGCGAAACACCTGCGACCGCGCCCGGCTGGAAGTACCACTCCAGGCCCAGGTCGAACTGTACCGCCTTGAACGGTTCCAGCGCCTTGTTGCTGCCCGAGCCGTACCAGCCGGGCGTGTCGGTGCCGCCGGTGACGCGGCGGTCGTTGGCGTACTCTTCGCTGATGTAACGCAGACCACCGGGATAGGCGATGCTGGTGTAGCTCGGGCGCGCGACCACCTTCGATGCCGCGCCACGCAGCACCAGGTTGTCGGTGATGTCCCAGGCAATGTTGAAGCTGGGCAGCACGTCGGTATAGGTCTTTTCCAGCGACGAAAGGGCATACACCTTGTCGCGCACCTGCGGGTCGGGCAGGCGGACGAAGCCACCCTGGCAGCGCAGGTTCGGGTCGGCGGCCGGATCATCGCAGCTCATCGGCGCGCCGCTGGCGTTGTCGACGAAATAGTCGTTGAAGCGCTCGACCGAATCGCTGGACTGGGCGAACTGCTTGGTCCGCACCACGCGCACGCCGATGTTGCCGCGTACCCGCTCAGTGCGGAAGTTGGCCTGGAAGTAGCCGGAGTGGATCTTCTCGTTGACGTCGTAGACGAAGTCTTCTTCGGTACGGTTGTGCGAGCCACCGTAGGTCTTGTTCAGGTAGTCGATGTAGGCCGGGTAGTTGATGCCCGGGAACACGTTGGCGTTGAATGCGCCGGTGATGTTGCTGATCGGGTTGGACAGGAAGAAGCCCGGCTGCGCATCGCCTGCGGTCGGATCGCAGCCGGCCTGGTAGCGATTGTTGTCATAGTCGGACGGATCCAGGCCCGGGCACACCCAATAGGTGTTGCCGGTGTTGCGGTGGACCTTGCCATCGCGGTACTTGGCGCCGAACTGGATCGAATCCAGCCAGCCGGCCTCGAACAGCTTGGTGACGTCGGCCTGGAAGTAGTTCTGCTTGACCTCGGTCTGCATCCACGACGAATCGGTCGAGCCGGTATCGACTTCGGCCACGCCCGCCATCAACTGCTGCTGCAGGTCCGGCGAGAACTGCACCGACGGCGTGCCGGTCAGGTCCCAGGCGGTGTACTGGTTGCCGGACTGCCACTGGTTGCCAACCTTGCGGCGCGGCTTGGCCGACATGCGGAAATTCATCGACGGACCACCTTCGGACCAGGTGCGGCCGCCGGTGAACGAGGCCTTCCACAGCGGGCTGATATCCCAGTCGATGGTCAGGTCGGCGGTCTGCGACAGTGCCTTTTCCTTGCTGTATCCACCGGTGAGCTGCGGAGTGGGGATGGTGCAGTCGTCCGGGCCCCAGCCACCGGGTTCCAGGCCGGCTGCCGCTGCTTCTTCCTCACTGCAGTAATAGGTCTTTCCGGCCAGCTTCTGGTACTGCGCACCCGTGACGATGCTGCCACTCGGGTCGAAATCCAGGCCGTTGAGCAGGCGGCCGCCGGCCCAGTTGCCGTCCTGGTTGTAGCGGGCCAGGTTCCACTCCGGCACCTTCAGCATGTTCTGGGTGTAGTCACCCTGCAACTCGAAGCGGAAGTAGTTCGCGGTCATCGTGACGTTGTCGACCGGCTTGAACTGGAAGGTCAGCTGGCCGCCCTTGCGCTCGCGCTTTTCTTCCTTCACCGCGAAGTTCACCGAGGTCGGCATGAAGAATTCGCTGTAGTTCTTGCCAGCCTGGTTGTTGAAGCCGGACTGGCCCCACCAGTAGTGGATGCCATCCTGCTCCAGCAGGTTGCCGTTGGCATCGCGGGCCGTGGTGCCATTGCCGTACCACTGGTAGTCCTCGGTGCTGGCTTCCATGGTGCGGGTGGTGCGCTTCTGCTGGGTCACGCCGACGAGGACGCCGAAGCGCTCATCCTTGCTGTGCCACGAGTACAGCGCGGACGCCTGCGGATCGACATCGTGGCTGGTATCGGAGGTGGTGCCCTCCAGGTTCACATAGCCGGAGTTGGATTCCATGTCCAGCGGGCGACGGGTATGCAGGATGACCGTGCCGCCGATGCCGCCTTCGTCGATGCGTGCTTCCGGCGACTTGAACAGCTCCGCGCTGGACAACATGTTCGATGGCAGCAGGGTGTAGTTGAAGGAGCGTGTCGCTTCGTTGTTGGTCTCTGACGAGGCGACGAAGTTGCCGTTCAACTGGGTCAGGGTCAGGTCCGGCGCAAGGCCGCGCACACTGACGCTCTTGCCTTCGCCACCGCTGCGGGTGATGACCACGCCGGGCACGCGCTGCAGTGCGTCGGCCACGTTCTTGTCGGGGAACTTGCCGACGTCCTCGGCGGTGATCACCTCGACCACCGCGTTGGCGTCGCGCTTCTGCTCGAGGCTCTTTTCAATGGCGTAGCGGTAGCCGGTGACCTGGACGCTGTCCAGGGTGGTGGCATCCTGCCCGCCGGTGGACGTGGCCTGTTGCGCGGCGGCGCCAGCCGGAATGACGGCGGCGGCCAGGGCCAGCGCGATGGCCAACGACAATGCGTCCTGGCCATGCGTACGTGTTGAATGCTTCATTCCCATCTCTCCCTCTCTCATGGATTGATCCGGTGACGTGGCACGGACAACTTGAATCGATCTAATTTGAAGTGACTTTGTCGCTGTCGCCAAGCAACTGCCAGTGGCGCCGCGCGCGTGGCCTGGTACGTCCTGTTGCTGCTCCCCCAACTCCCGGCCATCGCAGCGTCGTCTTGGATCGATCTAAGCGATGGGCGGGCGATTTTTAGCACGGGTCGCCCGCAGGCGCATGCTGCTGCGCAATATGGTACTGGCGTGGCGAAGGGATGACGGTTTGCTGAAATCAGTGAAATCGTTTTCGTGCGCAGGGGAGTGTGGGTCGGCAGGGCTGCGCCCTGCACCCGCGGTAGTGCCGGCCGCTGGCCGGCAACAGCCAAAGCCAAAGCCAAAGCGGCTCTGGGTTGTCTGTGGCTTGGCGGGGCGGTGTCGGACTGCGGGGACGGGTTTACGGCGTCCCCCGCAACCGGACCCACCCCGACTCCCCACAGGAAACCGGCTTCTGCTGTTGCTTCTGCTGTTGCGGTTGCTGTTGCTCCAGCTCGTAGCAGGTGCAGGGCGCAGCCCTGCCGAACACCCCATCTCATGCTGCGCCGCAGAATGCATTCGGCTGAACCTGCATGCTCTACTTGAATCGATCTAAATTCACGGTCTGGTGGGTCGGGCGTCATTCCAGGGGGAGCTCTCTGCAGGTCAGGGCAGGGCTCAGCGGAACGGTGCCGAACGCCCCCGGCCGTCTGCCTCCGCGTCATCGACTACAGGAACCCGACATGCGCCCAGTGCCGTCCGCTCCCGCCGTCCCATTGTCCTCGCGCCCGCTGGTGCGCCTGGCCTGCCTGCTCGCGCTGTCGTCAGTGCCGGTGCTGCTGCAGGCTGCCCCGGCAGCGCTGGAGCGCGAGGTCAACACCTTCATCGGCAGCAAGGACGACGGCAACACGTTCCCGGGTGCGTCGGCACCGTTCGGCCTGATCCAGGTCAGTCCGATCGGCAGCCACTACTCGGGCTGGCGCTATGACGACGAGAAGATCCGCGGGTTCGGCCACTCCTTCCTGTCCGGCGCGGGTTGCTGGGAACAGGGCGGGCAGGTGTCGGTGCTGCCGGTGACCGGCTCGATCGGTCCGGGTGGCGATTTCGATACCGGCAATGCCAAGCAGTTCGACCACAAGGCCTATGCGTCGGCTTACACCCACGATGGCGAGGTCGGCCAGGCCGGCTACTACAAGGTGCGCCTGACCAGCTACGGTGGCATCGATGCCGAGGCGACCGCGCGTACCCGTGCCGCGGCCGAGCGCTACACCTTCAGCCAGCGCAGCGGCGATGGCCACGTCCTCGTCAACGTCGGCCAGGCCAACGAGCGCCATTCGGTGATCGGCAGCGTGGTCGATGTGGTCGGCGACCGCGTGGTCGAGGGCAAGCTGGTCACCAAGAGTTTCTGCGGCGGTCATCAGTACACCACCTGGTTCCGCATCGAGTTCGACCGTCCGTTCAAGGCGCATGGCACCTGGGGCGAGGGCGGTGGCCTGCCGGGCGCGCGCCACAGCATGGAAGGCGAGCAGAAGCCGAACGGTGCCTGGCTCAGCTTCGACCTGGCCAAGGGCCAGTCGGTGACAGCGGTCAGCGCGATCTCGCACGTGGATGCCGAAGGCGCGCGCACCAACCTGCGCGCGGAGGGCATGCAGGGTGGGGCGCTGCTCGGCTTCGACCGCATGCGCGCGCTGTCCCAGCAGGCCTGGCGTGAGCAGTTGGGCCGGGTGCGCGTGCAGGGCGGCACCGCCGATGACCGCACCGTGTTCTACAGCGCGGTCTATCACGCGCTGCTGCAGCCGATGACCGGCAACGACGCCGACGGCCGCTACCGTGGTTATGACGACGGTATCCACCGCGCTGATGGCTGGACCTATTACGAGTACTTCTCGCTGTGGGATACCTACCGCGCGCAGAACCAGTGGCTGGCGCTGACCCGCCCGGACGTGGCGCGCGACATCGGCCGTACCCTGCTGGCGATCGACGAACAGGTCGGTTGGCTGCCGCGCTGGGGTTATGCCAACTTCGAGACCAACATCATGACCGGCGATCCGGTCACGCCGTTCATGGTCGACCTGTGGCGCTTCGGCGCGCTCAAGGGCCGTGAATCGCAAGCCTGGGATGCACTGCGCCGCAATGCCTTCGGCACGCCACCACTGAACTCGCGCATGGCCGGACGCTCCGGCAACCCGACCTACCTGGACAAGGGCTATGTGGCCTACGACCGCGCGTTCCCGTCCAAGGGCATGGATGTCGATCCGCACCATGGTGGTTCGGCCACGCTGGAATATGCGCTGGCCGACTGCGCGCTCTCGCAGATGGCCGATGGCCTGGGCCATGCGCAGGATGCGGCGACACTCCGTGAGCGTGGCCGCAACTGGCGCAAGGTGTGGGACCCGCAGGTGCGCGATGCCGAGACGGGTTTCACCGGCTTCCCGCGCCCGCGCACCGAGGATGGCCAGTGGTACACGCCGGCCGATGGCCACTACAGTCCGCGTTCGCACCACGGTTTCCATGAGGGCACGGCGTGGCAGTACCAGTGGCTGGCGCAGCAGGACGTGCCGGGCCTGGTCGAAGCGATGGACGGCCGCGAACAGGCCGGTCGCCGCCTGGATGCGTTCTTCGCGATGGACGCGCTGCAGGCCGATCCGCTCAATGCCGCCCGCAAGGCGTGGGTGGTCGGGCCGTACAGCTACTACAACCAGTTCCGCTACAACCCGAACAACGAGCCGGACCTGCACTCGCCGTGGCTGTACACGCTGATCGGCCAGCCGTGGAAGACCGCGGCCGTGGTGCGTGCCGCGCAGCAGTTGTTCACCAATGCCCCCAATGGCGTGACCGGCAACGATGACCTCGGCACGATGTCGGCCTGGTACCTGTTCAGCGCCATCGGCGTGTACCCGGCGGTGCCGGGCAGCGGCCAGTTCCTGCTGCACACGCCGCGCTTCAGCAAGGTCGAAGTGGACATGGGCAATGGCCGGACCCTGCGCATCGACGCGCCGGGTGCCGATGGCCGCCGCCTGCAGTACGTGCAGGGTGTGCGGGTCGACGGCCAGCCGCATGCACCGGTGTGGCTGGACTGGGACCGCCTGCAGCAGGGCCCGCGCCTGCAGTTCGCACTCGACGCGAAGGCGCCAGAGCAGGGCTGGGGTACGGCGGTGAAGGACCTGCCGGTGTCCTGGTGCGCGGCACCGGGCAGCCAGCTGCGCTGAGCCGGACTGTGCCGTTCGCGCTGACCCAGCGAACGGCACGGCACGACACGGCCCTGATCCATTAGGCTTGAGCCTCCAGCGGAGTCCGGGAAGACGATGAACGACAACGGCAACAGTCCCAGCAAGCGCGCCGGCAAGGCGGTGACGGTGACCGACATCGCGCGCGCGATCGGCGTGTCACGGGCAACCGTGTCGCTGGTGCTGCGTGGCAGCCCGCTGGTCAACGTCGATACCCGGGCCAAGGTCGAGGCCGAACTGCGCCGCCAGCGTTACGTCTACAACCGCGCGGCGGCCAACCTGCGCCGTCGTACCTCGTCGAGCATCGCGCTGGTGATCAACGATCTCTCCAACCCGTTCTTCGCCGAGTTCGCATCGGGCGTGGACGAGGCGTTGGGCGGGCGTGGCTACGTGACCCTGCTCGGCAGCACGGGTGAATCGCCGGAGCGGCAGCAGGCGGTGCTGTCCACGCTGATGGAGCACACCCCGGCCGGCCTGATCCTGTCGCCGGCCGAGGGCAGCGATACCGCACAGCTGCGGCAGGCACTGGGCGCCAATGCCAACGTGCTGCTGTTCAACCGCGAACTGGCCGGGGCCGACTGGGACTTCCTGACCCTGGACAACCAGCACGGCGCCTATCTGGCCACGCGCCACCTGATCGAGCGCGGCCATCGCCAGATCGCCTTCTTCGGGGGCCACGCCGCATCCAGTTCCTGCCACCAGCGCCGCGCGGGTTTCCAGCAGGCGCTGGCCGAGGCCGGCCTGTCGCTGCCGCCGGGCTGGATGATCGAATCGGCCCCGAATCGCTTGGAAGCGGCAGCGCGCACCGATGAGCTGTTCGCCGATGGCCATCGCCCAAGTGCGGCGGTCTGCTACAACGACACCGTCGCGCTTGGCCTGATGCTGGGCTTGAACTCGCGCGGTATCCGTCCGGGCGGTGATTTTGCCGTGACAGGCTTCGACGATATTTCCGAGGCGTCGGTCGCGGTTCCGCCGTTGACCACGCTCACCGCCGACCCGCGCGAGCGTGGCCGCCAGGCTGCCGCGCTGCTGCTGCAGCGGCTGGACGAACCGGACGCGCCGCCACGGCGCACGGTTGCGCCGGTGCAGTTGCGCATCCGCGAAAGCAGTGCCGCACGACCGAACTGATTCCTTCTGCATACCCCCTTCCACGCAACAACGACCTTCCGCGCATCGAGGCGCGTACCGCATGCCGATCTCCGCAACGCCCCGTCCATCGGGTTCTTCTTCCAGCGGCACCGCGCCGGTGATGAACGCACGTGCCGCACTGGCGGTGGCCACCACGATCTTCTTCATGTGGGGCTTCCTGACCAGTCTGAACGATGTGTTGATCCCGCACTTGAAAGCGGTGTTCGAGCTGAACTACACGCGCGCGATGCTGGTGCAGTTCACTTTCTTTGGCGCGTACTTCCTGATGTCGTTGCCGGCAGGCCGGCTGGTGGCCCACCTTGGTTACAAGAAGGGCATCATCGCTGGCCTGCTGATCGCCGGTGTCGGCGCGCTCGGCTTCTGGCCGTCAGCGGCGTTGCGCACGTACGACGCGTTCCTCGCTTCATTGTTCGTGCTGGCCACCGGCATCACCGTGCTGCAGGTTGCTGCCAATCCGTACGTAGCGCTGCTGGGGCCTGAACAGACCGCCTCGAGCCGCCTGACCCTGGCCCAGGCGCTGAATTCGCTGGGTACCACGCTGGCACCATTGTTCGGAGGCTTCCTGATCCTCAGCACCACGGTGAAGAGCGGCGACGAGATCGACGCCCTGCCCGTGGCCGAGCAGGTGGCCTATCGCGCCGCTGAAGCGCACTCCGTGCAGGGGCCATACGTGGGCCTGGCGATCGCGCTGGTGCTGCTGGCAGTGTTCGTCTACCTGTTCCGCCTGCCCAGTCTGGCCGAGACCACCGAGAAGGCCGATACGAATCATCACACGTTGCTGGATGCGCTGAAGCAGCCGCACGTGTTGTTCGGTGTGCTGGCGATCTTCTTCTACGTGGGCGCCGAAGTCTCCATCGGCAGTCTGATGGTGAATTATCTCGCCCTGCCGGAGATCGGTGGCATGAGCGAGCAGCAGGCCACGAAGTATGTGTCGGCCTACTGGGGATGCGCGATGGTTGGCCGTTTTGCCGGTTCCTGGCTGTTGGCCAAGTATTCGCCGCGGCGTCTCCTGGCTGGCTTCGCTGTCGCCAATGTGATTCTGCTGGGCGTGACTCTGGCCGCCAGCGGCAAGGCGGCCATGTACGGCATCGTGGCCACGGGCCTGTTCAACTCGATCATGTTCCCGACCATCTTCTCGCTGGCAATCGAACGCTTGGGGCCGCTGACCAACAAGGCGTCAAGCCTGCTGATCATGGCCATTGTCGGTGGTGCGGTGATCCCGCTGCTGCAGGGCATGCTGGCCGATCGCATTGGCCTGCACTTGAGTTTCTTGCTGCCTATCGCCTGCTACCTCTACATTATTTTCTACGGTCTGGTGGGCTCGCGCCCGTCGACCCGCATTCCGCAGGGAGGCTGAGTCCGGAATGGGTGCCATCGTTTGCTTCGGCGAAATTTTGATCGATCTACTAGCGCAGCCGCCGGCCTCGGCCGACACGCCGCGCGCCTTCCTGCAGTACGCCGGTGGTGCACCGGCCAACGTTGCCGTTGCGGCCGCCCGGTTGGGTGCGAAGACGCAGTTCGTCGGCACGCTGGGCCGCGACATGTTCGGCGACTTCCTGGCCGACAGCCTGGTCGAGCACGGCGTGGGCACGGATTACATCGTGCGTACCGATGCGGCCAAGACCGCACTGGCCTTCGTCGCACTGGATGCCAGCGGCGAGCGCAGCTTCAGCTTCTATCGCCCGCCGGCAGCCGACCTGCTGTTCCGTGACAGCGACTTCCAGGCGGCGTGCTTCGACAGCGCACAGTGCTTCCATGTCTGTTCCAACAGCCTGACCGAAGCGGCGATCGCCGAGGCGACCTTCGCCGGCATGGATCGCGCGCGTGCGGCTGGTGCGGTGGTCAGCCTCGACCTCAATCTGCGTCCGGCGCTGTGGCCGGCGAACGAGGACCCGACACCGCGCCTGTGGCAGGCGCTGGAACGCGCCGACCTGGTCAAGCTGTCGCGCGAGGAGCTGGACTACCTGGCCGCGCCGCTGGGTGCCGATGGCGAGGCTGCGGTACTGCGGCGCCTGCTCGCTGCGCGCGTGCGCTGGGTGATCGTCACCGACGGTGCGGCCACGCTGCACTGGTACACGCGCGACAACCACGGCACGGTCACCAGCTTCCGCGTGGCTCCCGTCGATACCACCGCGGCCGGTGATGCCTTCGTCGGTGGCGTGCTGGTCGGCTTGCTGGAGCGCAGCGGCGCCGGTGCCGGTTTTGCCGCCTTCTGCCAGGACCCGGAGGCGATCACCGCCACGCTGCGCTTCGGTGCTGCGGTCGGTGCGCTGGCTGTTACCCGCAAGGGCGCGTTCGCCGCGATGCCCTCGCTCGATGAAGTGCAGCAGCTGCTGCAGGCCCAGGACATTAACGCATGAGCACCTCCCCCGACTTCCGTTCGCCCGCGTTCCTGCGCGCGCACATCGCCGATACGATGGCGTTCTACCATCCGCGGTGCATCGATCCGAACGGTGGCTTCTTCCACTACTTCCGTGACGACGGCAGCATCTACGACGCCAACCATCGCCATCTGGTGAGCAGCACGCGTTTCGTCTTCAACTACGCGATGGCCTACCGCGAATTCGGCAACGCCGAGTACCGTGAGGCGGTCGAGCACGGCGTGCGCTACCTGCGCGAGGTGCACCGCAACCCGGCCACCGGCGGTTACGCCTGGACCCTGCGCGACGGCAAGGTCGAGGACGACATGAACCACTGCTACGGCGTGGCGTTCGTGCTGTTGGCCTACAGCTGCGCACTGAAGGCCGGTCTCGAACAGGCCCGCGCATGGATGGACGAGACCTGGCAGCTGCTGGAGGCGCGCTTCTGGGAGCCCCAGCACGGCCTCTACAAGGACGAAGCCGATGGGCAGTGGAATTTCACCGGCTACCGTGGCCAGAACGCCAACATGCACATGTGCGAGGCGATGCTGGCCGCCTTCGAGGCCAGCGGCGAACAGCGCTATGTGGAGCGCGCGCTGCAGCTGGCCGACAACATGACCCGTCGCCAGGCCGCCAAGGCCGGTGGCCTGGTGTGGGAGCACTACGATTCCAACTGGGAGATCGACTGGGACTACAACCTGGACGACCCCAAGCACCTGTTCCGCCCATGGGGCTTCCAGCCGGGCCACCAGACCGAATGGGCCAAGCTGTTGTTGATCCTGGACCGCCATGTGCAGGTCGACTGGCTGGTGCCGACCGCGCAGCACCTGTTCGACGTGGCCGTGGCGCGCAGCTGGGACGAGGCGTGGGGTGGCCTGTACTACGGTTTCGCGCCGGAGTCGCGCCGGCAGCCGGGCATGGATGGCGCCCCGATCGGTGGCGACAGTTTCGTCTGCGACGACGACAAGTATTTCTGGGTGCAGGCGGAGACGCTTGCGACCGCCGCACTGATGGCCAAGCGTACCGGCGATGACCGCTATTGGCAGTGGTACGAGCGTATCTGGGCGTATTCGTGGGAACACTTCGTCGATCACCGGTACGGCGCCTGGTTCCGCATCCTCGATGCCGACAATCGCAAGTACAGCGACGAGAAGAGCCCGGCCGGCAAGGTGGATTACCACACCATGGGTGCGTGCTACGAAGTGTTGAACGTGGTGCGTTGAGGTTGGCGCGCCGGGCATGGCCCGGCACTGCCGTGAACTGGACTTGCAGGTAGCGCCGGACCATGCCCGGCGGAATAACAGGAGCATCCCGTGCATCGCCTTCCCCTCGTTGTCCGCCTGCTCCTGCTGCTGATCGCGGCGTCCGCCTTCCCGGTCGCTGCCACGCCGCTGCAGGCACAGTGGGAGTTCCGCATGCTGCCCGGCGACGCGCAGGGCGCCGCTCATCCAGGTCTGCAGCAATGGCGGGCGGCGACGGTGCCGGGCAGCGTGCACACCGACCTGCTCGCTCACGAACTGATCCGTGATCCGTATGTCGGCGCACCAGAGGCCGAACTGCAATGGATCGGCCTGGCCGCCTGGGAGTACCGCGCGCGCTTCGACGTGGATGCGGCGACGCTGGCCAAGCCCAATGCCGAGCTGCGCTTCGACGGTCTGGATACCTACGCCGACGTCAGCCTCAACGGCAAGCCGCTGCTGCGTGCGGACAACGCGCACCGGACCTGGCGCGCGCGCGTGAATGGGCGCCTGCGGGCCAGGGACAATGAACTGCAGATCGTGTTCCGTTCGCCGATCCGCACCCTGCTGCCGGGCGTGCAGGCAATGCCGCACAAGATCGCTGGCAACTACCCGTCGCCGTATGGCGATGAGCCGAAGGACGCGATGGTCGGCAACTTCGCGCGCAAGCCGGCCTACCACTTCGGCTGGGACTGGGGTCCGCGCTATGTCACCGCCGGCGTCTGGCGCGGAATCGATCTGCAGGCTTGGGACGCGCACCGCCTGACCGATCTTGCGGTGCGCACGGATGCATTGAGCGCGGAGCAGGCGAAGCTGGCCGTGCTGCTGCAAGTAGAGCAGGGCGACGCTGCCGGTTCTGCGGTGGTCAATGTCGATGTGCGCGATCCGCAGGGTCGCAGCGTGGCCCAGGTGCAGCGCACGGTGCTGCTGAAGCCCGGCCAGAACAGCATCGAGGTTCCGGTTGAACTGGCCGATCCGCGGCGCTGGTGGCCAGTCGGCTACGGCGCGCAGGACCGCTACACGGTGCAGGCCCGCCTGGACCAAGGTGGCGCGCCGGAGCTGGCGCGCGAGCAGCGCATCGGGCTGCGCACGGTCGAACTGCGCCGCGAGGGAGACCGCAAGGGCGGGCAGGGCTTTGCCTTCGTCATCAACGGCGTGGAGATCTTCGCCAAGGGCGCCAACGTGATTCCGTTCGATGCCTTCCCCGCGCGCGTCGATGCCGCACGCCTGCGCCAGGTGCTGACGGCCGCGCGCGACGCCAACATGAACATGCTGCGCAACTGGGGCGGCGGCTACTACGAGGAGGACGCGTTCTTCGACATCGCCGACGAACTGGGCCTGCTGGTGTGGCAGGACTTCATGTTCGGCGGCGGCATGCAGCCGGGCTACGATCCGGCGTTTCGTGCCAACGTGGTGGCCGAAGCACGCGACAACGTGCGCCGTCTGCGCCACCACCCCAGCATCGTGCTGTGGTGTGGCAACAACGAGGAAGAAACCGCCTGGAAGGACTGGGGCCATGGTCGCGACCTGAAGGCGGCCGACCCGGCGTTTGCAGCGAAGGTCTGGCAGGGCTATGTCGACCTGTTCGGCAACGATCTGCGCGCGGTGGTGGGCGAGGAAGGGCTGGGCGTGCCGTACTGGTCCAGTTCACCGAGCAACGATCTTGACGAAAAGGCCAACGACTCGACCCGCGGCGACAAGCACTACTGGCAGGTCTGGGGCAATCCGGCGCTGCCGGTGCAGGCCTACCTGCGTGAGACGCCGCGCTTCATGTCCGAGTACGGGCTGCAGGCGTGGCCGTCGGTGGCGACGGTGGACCAGATCGCCACCCGCGCCGAGCAGCGCATCGACAGCCCGGTGATCCGTGCGCACCAGAAGTTCATGGCGGGCGAGGGCAACAGCCGCCTGCTGCACTACATCGAGCTGGGCTACGGTACGCCGAAGGACTTCGAGGACTTCGTCTACCTCAGCCAGGTCATGCAGGCCGATGGCATCGCTCTGGCGGCACTGCACCATCGCGCCTCGCGCCCGTACACGATGGGCTCGCTGTACTGGCAGCTCAACGATGTCTGGCCCGGCGCCTCGTGGTCCAGCGTGGACTATTTCGGCCGCTGGAAGGCGCTGCACTTCGCCGCGCGGCGTTTCTTCGCGCCAGTGACGGTGGCAGCGCTGCGCGACGAGGGCAGCACGCGGGTGCGCCTGATCAACGACGGTGCCGCACTGGATGCGCGCTGGCGTCTGCGGGTGATGGACGTGGAGGGGAAGGTGCTGCGTCGTCGCGAGGAAACGGTGACGTTGGCGGCGGCGGGTGTCACCCCGATGGGCGATTTCAGCGATGCGGAGCTGCTGGCCGGTGCCGACCCGATGCGTACGGTGGCGGTGTTCGAGTTGCTGCAGGACGGCAACGTGAGTGCGCGGCAGGTGGTCGGTTTCGTTGAAGCCAAGGACCAGGTGTTGCCGCGGCAGAAACTCAAGGCCACGTTGTCCATCGAAGGGGACCACTATCGTCTGCGGCTGGAAAGCGCGGCGTATGTGCGCGCGGCGTGGATCGACTTCGGCGCGCTGGATGTGCAGGTCGAAGACAACCTGCTGGACCTGCTGCCGGGTGAAACCCGCGATATCGCGGTGCGCGGCCCGGTGGATCTGGTTACCCTGCGCGAAGCGCTGAAGGTGAAGACCCTCAACGACCGTTGAGCAAAAAAGGGGACGGAGGGGATTAAGTCGTTTGTGGCCCATGTGTGCCACAAACGACTTAATCCCCTCCGTCCCCTTTTTCTTGCTTACAGCTGGATCTGCTGGAAATTCTCGACCCGTTCGTGGCCGTTGGCGGCCTGCCCGGTACGCGGCATCGGGTAATCATCCAGGCGATCGATCAGGCGGGTCTGCAGCCCGGCTTCGCGGGCGGCATCCAGTTCTTCCACCACATCGGACAGGAACAGGATCTCGCCGGCCGGTACGCCGATGGCCTGCACGATGCGGCGGTAGCTGTCGGCCTCGCGCTTGCCGCCGACTTCGGTGTCGAACCAGCCCGACACCAGCGGGCTGAGGTCCCCGGCATCGCTGAAGCCGAAGAACAGCTTCTGCGCCGGCACCGAGCCGGAGGAGTACACGTACAGCGGCAGCCCGGAGGCGTGCCAGCCCTTCAGCACCGGCGCTACTTCCGGGTAGAAGTGCGCGGTGTAGTCGCCACGGCGGTAGCCTTCGTCCCAGATCAGTCCCTGCAGCGCCTTCAGTGCGGTGTGCTTGCGATCCTGGTCGATCCAGCCCTGCAGCGTCTCGGCCACGAGGCTGTCCTGGCAGGCACCGCCGATCTCGGTTGCCACCGCATCCAGCCAGCGGCGGACGTCCGGCTGCTGGCCATGCTCGGCGACAAACGCGGGCAATGCCTTGCGCGCATAGGGGAACAGCACGTTCTTGACGAACGAGATGCTGCTGGTGGTGCCTTCGATATCGGTCAGGATGACGCGGGCTTGCATGGATCAGGACGCCTGGGTGGGTACGTAACGAGGGAACTTCTGCGCGATGTCGGTGCCGGTGAAGTGACCGACCCAGCCATCCGGCTCGGTGAAGAAGCGGATCGCCACGAAGCTGGGTTCCTCGCCCATGTCGAACCAGTGGGTGGTGCCATCGGGCACGGCGATCAGGTCATCCTTCACGCACTCGATCTCATAGACCTTGTCACCCACGTGCAGGGTGAACAGGCCCGAGCCGGCGACGAAGAAGCGCACTTCGTCTTCCTTGTGGAAGTGCTCGTCGAGGAACTTCTTGCGCAGCTCGGCGCGATTCGGGTTGTCCGGGGCGATCGAGGCCACGTCCACGCTCTTGAAGCCGCGCTCGGCGACCAGGCGGTCGATGTCGGCGCGGTAGGCGGCGAATACTTCCTCCTGGCTGGCGCCCGGCGCGACGGGCGCGGTGGCCTGCCAGCGCTCGAAGGTGACGCCGATCTTCTGCAGCTCGGCAGTGATGACCGCGCCGTCCTGGGTGTCCAGCAGCGGCGAATCGGGGCGGGTGTCGTCGTAGATGCGCAGTCGGCTCATGGCGGCAGCTTGAACGTCTCGGGGGGAAGACAGGGTAGCAGGGTGGGTGTAGGGCGCAGATTCCGGATCGGCATCTGCACCTGCGCGCCGGTTCAGCCGCGCAGCCTGCGCAGCTCCAGTTCGCAGTGGAACAGGAACTCGAACGCTTCCAGGTGGCGGCGTGCCTCGGCCATGTCGCGGCCCCAGGCGTACAGGCCGTGGCCATCGATCAGATAGCCCCACAGGTTCTGCCGGTCGAGCAGGTCATCGACCTGCTTCGACAGCACGTTCATGTCCTGGGTGTTGGCGAACACCGGCACATCGATGACCATTTCGTGGGTACTGTTGCCGGCGAAGGCCTTCAACAGCTCGTAGCCTTCCAGGCGGACATGACCCTGCGGCGCGTACAGGCGCGAGGCGATGGTCTGCACCGGCGAGTGCGTATGCAGCACGCAGCCGACCTCCGGGAAGCGGCGGTACAACTGGGTGTGCAGCAGGGTCTCGGCGGACGGGCGCAGCGGACGGCCGACGGCCTGGCCGTCGAAGTCCACCACCATGATGTCGTCCTCGATCAGGCGGCCCTTGTCCTTGCCGGACACCGTGATCGCCGCGTGGCGATCGTCCAGGCGGTGGGAGAAGTTGCTGCTGGTGGCCGGGGTCCAGCCGGCATGGGCCAGTTCGCGGACGTTGTCGATCAGCAGCTGGGCCAGTTCGCTCAGGCGCGCGGTGTCGTAGGGGAAGGTGGGGGCGTTCATGCCGACGATTTTACTGGATTCGGCCAACGGCTGAGCCCCTCGTGGCGGGTCGTGTAGAGCGGTTCATGGGGTTGGCGGGGCGGGCGGGTCGTGCAGGGGACGCTGCAAGTACGTCCCTGTAAGCTCGGTCGCCGCATCCATGCGGCTCACGCCCCTGCACGGCCCACCCGCCCCGCCTCGGACAGGTTCCGGCGTGCGGCCGGCCACGGAGTGAAGAAGGAAGAGCGAAAAGCGGGTCGCGGCGCTACGCTTGCTCGCAGCCGAGCATGGCTCGGCTCTACAGAAGATTCGTCCCGATACATTCGTTTCCGGGAACGCTTCATCCACGCATGGCGTGGATCTACCGGACGCGCCGGGAGACTGTCAGGGGCGGGGAGGCATGGGTTCGCGGGGGTGTCAGCCGCATGGATGCGGCTGCCAAGCCTACATGGACGTACTTGCGGCGTCCCCCGCGAACCCATGCCTCCCCGCCAAACCCACAGTCCCGCTCTTGCCGTTGCTCCGGCTTCAAAGGCGGGTGCAGGGCCGCAGGCCCTGCAATGCAGAAAACCTCACTTACCCCGCAGACGGCTGTGCCTGAAGCCGTAGCAGAAATAGATCACGAAACCGACGAAGGTCCAGACGCCCATCAGCATCCAGTTGTGCATCGTCATCGCCGACAGCAGGGCAAGGCAACTCAGCACGCCCAGGCTGCAGATCAGCCAGGCCATCGGCATGCGGAACGGGCGCGGCAGGTCCGGCTGGGTGCGGCGCAGGATCAGCACGCCGGCACACACCGCCGCGAACGCGATCAGCGTGCCCATCGAGGTCAGCTCGCCAAGGATGTCCAGCGGAAACAGCGCCGCCAGCAGCGCGATGCCGATGCCGGTGATCACCGTGTTGATGTGCGGGGTGCGGTACTTGGGGTGGATCCTGGTGAACACCGGCGGCAGCAGGCCGTCGCGCCCCATGATCATGAAGATGCGCGGCTGGCCGATGATCATCACCAGTACCACCGAGGACAGGCCGACCAGCGCGCCGACCTCGACCACCCAGCGCAGCCAACCCAGCTGCGGATGCGCGGCCACCGCGGTCACCACCGGTTCGTCGGTGCCCAGCAGCTGGAACGGCACCAGGCCGGTCATCACCGCCGCCATCGCGATGTACAGAACGGTGCAGACCACCAGCGACAGCATCATGCCGATCGGCATGTCGCGCTGCGGATTCTTCGATTCCTGCGCCGCCACCGACACCGCCTCGAAGCCGATGTAGGCGAAGAACACCATCGCCGCGCCACGCAGTACGCCTTCCATGCCGTACTTGCCGGGGCCTTCGTTGGCGGGAATGAACGGGGTCCAGTTGCTGGTGTCCACATACTTCCAGCCGACCACGATGACCAGCAGGATCAGGCCGGTCTTGAGCACGACCATCGCCATGTTCATTGCCGATGACTTGCTGATGCCGACGTAGCACAGCCAGGTCAGCAGCAGTACCAGCGCAGCGGCCGGCAGGTTGGCGATCGCGCCGGTGGGGCGCAGCTGTGCATCGAGTGGGGCACTGACCAGCGCCGCCGGTAGATGGATGTCGAACTGGCTGAGCAGGCTGAGGAAATAGCCGGTCCAGCTGACCGCCACCGCCGACGCAGAGACGCCGTATTCGAGCACCAGCATCCAGCCGATGAACCAGGCCGACAGTTCGCCGAAGGTGGCGTAGGTATAGGTATAGGCGCTGCCGGAGACCGGCACCATCGAGGCGAACTCGGCGTAGGCCAGCGCGCAGAAGGCGCAGCAGATGGCGGCCAGCACGAACGACAGCATGATCGCGGGGCCGGCGTGGTTGGCGGCGGCCTGGCCGGTGATGACGAAGATGCCGCCGCCGATCACGGCACCGATGCCGAGGGCGGTCAGGCCCCAGGGGCCGAGGTGGCGGCGCAGGCTCAGGCCGTTGGCGTCTTCATGGGCGGCATGCGGGTGCTTGGTGGCCCACAGTTGCTTGAACATGTGTGGTGGTCTTGTCGAAGCGCGCCGTGTCTGGCGCGCGGGGAAAACGGACGGGCCGGCACAGGGCCGGCCCGTAGGCGGATCAGGGTGACTTGGCCAGCTTGCTGTTGCGCATGCCATAGCCGAGATAGATCAGCATGCCCAGCACGGTCCAGCCGACGAACAGGTGCCAGTGCACCACGAACGCCTGCCAGAACAGGAACAGGCAGGCCGCAGCGCCAAGCGGGCAGATGATCCACACCGCCGGCACGCGGAACGGGCGATGGATCTCCGGCTTGGTATAGCGCAGCACCAGCACGCCGATGCAGACCGTGGCGAAAGCCAGCAGGGTACCCATCGAGACCAGTTCGCCCAGCACGTTCAGCGGCACCAGGCCGGCCAGTGCGGCGGCGATCACGCCGACCACGATCGTGGCCCAATAGGGCGTGCGGAAACGAGCGTGGACCTTGCCGAAGAACTTCGGCAGCAGGCCGTCGCGGGAAATGGTGTAGGCGATGCGGGTCTGGCCCATCATCATCACCAGCACCACCGAGGACAGGCCGGCGATGGCGCCGATCTCGACCAGGGTCTTCAGCCAGGACAGGGTCGGGTAGGGCTCCAGCGCGGTGGCCACCGGCTTGTCGGTGCCCAGCAGGTGGTACGGCATCATGCCAGTCAGCACCGCGCAGACGATGATGTAGACGATGGTGCACACGGCCAGCGAGCCGAGCAGGCCGATCGGCATGTTGCGCTGGGGATCCTTGGTTTCGCCGGCGGCGGTGGAGACCGCATCGAAACCAATGTAGGCGAAGAAGACGATGGTGGCCGCGCGGAAGATGCCGCTCCAGCCGAACTCACCCGGCACGCCGGTGTTTTCCGGAATGAAGGGCTGCCAGTTGGCCGGATCGATGTGGGCCGCGCCGATGCCGATGAACAGGCAGATGACGGTGACCTTGATCGCCACGATGATGGCGTTGACGAACGCCGACTGGGTCACGCCCACGTACAGCAGGCCGGACACCGCCGCCACGATCAGCACCGCCGGCAGGTTGAACAGCTTGCCGGAGGAGACGAACTCGCTGCCGGTCCAGGCGATGGGCGCGGCGCTGAGCAGGTCCGGGAAGGGCATGTGCAGCGTGGTGGTGATGAAGCTGATCAGGTAGGCCGACCAGCCCACCGCGACCGACGCCGAGGCGAACAGGTACTCCAGCACCAGGCACCAGCCGATGAACCAGGCCATGCCTTCGCCGAGGGTGGCATACGAATAGGAGTAGGCACTGCCGGAGACCGGCATCATCGCCGCGAACTCGGCGTAGCACAGGCCCGCCAGGGCGCAGGCGAAGCCGGCCAGCACGAACGACAGCATCACCGCCGGGCCGGCGTGGTTGGCCGCGGCCTGGCCGGTCAGCACGAAGATACCAGCGCCGATCACCGCACCCACGCCAAGCAGGATGAGGTGTTTAGCCGTGAGGGTCCGTTTCAGCGTGGCTTCGCCGTCCAGGCTGCCTTCGATGGGTTCGCCGGCATCGACGTGCCCGGCCGGCTGGACCGGCTTGACCCTCAACAGAGCTTTCAGCATGCAGTACTTCCTAATGATCGGATGGGGTGGGCCGCCGATACGTTGCCGGCAACCTTGAACGGTGAAGGCCGTGCGAACGGCCCGCTGTACCTTAGCCAAAGCTGAAGCCAACGCACAAGCGCAATCGCAACAATGAACGGCGATAATGAGCAGTATTTTTCCGAACCGCCCCCATTCATGCGCCAGACCGCCGAAACCCTTGCCGTGCTTGACGATCGCCTACGCGGCCTGTTGCGGGACTATGCCCGCCGCGAGCCCGCCCACGACGCACTGGCTGCCGAATTCGGCACATTGCTGGACGATCCAGAAGATCCGTTCCGTCGCGAACGGCTGGCCGGGCATTTCACCGCCAGCTGCTGGCTGGTCAGTGCCGACGGCCAGCGCCTGCTGCTCACCCATCACCGAAAGCTGCAGCGCTGGCTGCAGCTGGGCGGTCACGCCGACGGCGACCGTGATCTGGCGCAGGTGGCGCTGAAGGAAGCCGAGGAGGAGTCCGGCCTGAGCGGCCTGGTACTGGAAGACCCGGCCATCTTCGATCTGGACAAGCACTGGATTCCCGAGCGCAAGGACGTGCCGGGGCACTGGCACTACGACGTGCGTTTCGTGATCCGGGCGCTGGGTGGCGAGGCCTTCGTGCTCAGCGAGGAATCGCTCGACCTGGCCTGGCGGGCGGTGACCGAAGTCGCGGCCGACCCCGAATCGGATGAATCCATGCAACGCATGGCGCGCCGGTGGTTGGCGCGCTAGCAACCTGTAGAGCCGAGCCGATGCTCGGCTCGATGCAGGCCGGAACCGCAGCCGAGCATGGGCTCGGCTCTACACGTGCAAGGCGGGACGCGCGTCAATACAGCGCGCGTCAATACAGGATGCGCGTACGCAACGTTCCTGGAATGCCGGCCAGCTCGTCGCGCACGGCGGCGGCCTGTGCCTCGCTGGCGGTGATGTCGATCACCACGTAGCCCACCTTCGGGTCGGTACGCAGGAACTGGCCGTCGATGTTGACGTTGTGGCGCGAGAAGATCTCGTTGACCCTGGACAGCACGCCCGGCACGTTCTGGTGGATGTGCAGCAGGCGCAGGCTGTCCTCGTGTTCGGGCAGGGTCACTTCCGGGAAGTTGACCGCCGACAGGGTGCTGCCATTGTCGCTGTAGCGCACCAGCTTGGCCGCCACTTCCACGCCGATGTTGTCCTGCGCTTCCAGCGTGCTGCCGCCCACGTGCGGGGTCAGGATCACGTTGTCGTGGCGGGTCAGCGGCGACTCGAAGATATCGCCGTTGCCCTTCGGTTCAACCGGGAACACGTCCAGCGCGGCACCACCGACGTGGCCGCTGGCCAGCGCAGCGTCCAGCGCATCGATGTCGACCACGGTGCCGCGGGCGGCGTTGATCAGGTGCGCGCCCTTGCGCATCTTCGCCAGCTCGGTGCTGCCGATCATCCACTGCGTGGCCGGCGTCTCCGGCACGTGCAGGGTGACAATGTCGGCGCGTGCCAGCAGGTCGTCCAGGCTGGCCGCTGCACGCGCATTACCCAGTGCCAGCTTGGTTTCCACGTCGTGGAAGATCACCTGCATGCCCAGCGATTCGGCAAGCACGCCGACCTGGGTGCCGATGTGGCCATAACCGATGATGCCCAGCGTCTTGCCGCGCACTTCATGGCTGCCGCTGGCTGACTTCGACCAGCCGCCGCGATGGCATTCGGCGTTCTTCTGCGGGATGCCGCGGGTCAGCATGATCGCCTCGGCGATCACCAGCTCGGCCACGCTGCGGGTGTTGGAATAGGGCGCATTGAACACCGGGATGCCGGCCAGTTCGGCCGCATCCAGGTCGACCTGGTTGGTGCCGATGCAGAAGCAGCCCACCGCGATCAGTCGCTTGGCCTCGGCCAGCACCTCGGCGCTGAGCTGGGTGCGTGAGCGGATGCCGACGATGTGCGCCTCGGCGATGCGTGCCTTCAATTCGTCCTCGGGCAGCGCCTTGGTGTGCGCTTCGATCTGGCTGTAGCCGGCGGCGCTGAACACCTCCACGGCGGTCTGGCTGACCCCCTCCAGCAACAGCACGCGGATATCCTGCTTCGGGAACGAGGTCTTCTTCGGCGACATGGGGCAACACGGCCAGTGGGACAGGGGCTGACCACTATGCCAGATCACGGCGCTCATGGTGCAGTGCGCAATTGGTTGCATCCGTAGCTATCGGCCCGGCTGCGGGGCTGGACGCTGGCGCGTGCCGCTGGCACGCTTGCCCGTTCTTCACGCCCCGCGCTGGACCGTCATGACCGATTCCCGCATTGCCTCGCTGCAGCAGGCCTGTCCCGGCCTGAAGCTGAAGACCGACCCGGCCGACCTGGAGCATTACGGGCGCGACTGGACCCGGCGCTGGACGCCTGCGCCGTTGGCGGTCGCACTGCCGGCCACGGTCGAGGAGGTACAGGCGGTGATGCGCTGGAGTGCCGCCGAGGGCGTGGCGGTGGTGCCGTCGGGCGGCCGCACCGGCCTCTCGGGTGGCGCGGTGGCGGCCAACGGCGAGCTGGTGCTCAGCCTGGAGAGGATGAACAAGGCACTGGCCTACGACGCGGTCGACCGCACCCTGGTGGTGCAGGCCGGCATGCCGCTGGAAGCCGTGCACAACGCCGCGCTGGACCACGGCCTGATCTACCCGGTGGATTTCGCCGCGCGCGGCTCGTGCACGATCGGCGGCAACATCGCCACCAATGCCGGCGGCATCCGCGTGATCCGCTACGGCAACACCCGCGAGTGGATCGCCGGGCTGAAGGTGGTCACCGCCAGTGGCGAACTGCTCGAGCTCAACAAGGGCCTGATCAAGAACTCCAGCGGCTATGACTTCCGCCAGCTGCTGATTGGTTCGGAAGGTACGTTGGGGGTGATCGTCGAGGCGACGGTGAAGCTGACCGATCCGCCGCCGGCCAGCAACGTGATGCTGCTGGCCGTACCCAGCTTCGAAGTGCTGATGCAGGTGTTCGCCGCGTTCCGCGCGCGCCTGCAGCTGCAGGCCTTCGAGTTCTTCACCGACCGCGCGCTGGAACATGTGCTGGCGCACGGCGCGCAGGCGCCGTTCGACGAGGTGCACCCGTACTACGTGGTCACCGAGTTCGCCGCCAACGACGAAGCGCAGGAAGCGGCGGCGATGGCGGCCTTCGAGGACTGCATGGGCAACGGCTGGGTCAGCGACGGGGTGATCAGTGCCAGCGACGCCCAGGCCGCCCAGCTGTGGCGCCTGCGCGAAGGCATCACCGAATCGCTGGCGCGCTACAAACCCTACAAGAACGACGTCTCGGTACGGATCTCGGCGATGCCGGCGTTCCTGGCCGAGACCCAGGCGCTGATCGGGCAAGCCTACCCGCACTTCGACGTGGTCTGGTTCGGCCACATCGGCGACGGCAACCTGCATATCAACGTGCTCAAGCCCGACGACACCAGTGACGCCGATTTCGTGGCGCAGTGCGAGCACGTCACCAAGCTGCTGGCGCAGGTGCTGGCGCGTTTCGATGGCAGCATCTCGGCCGAGCATGGCATCGGCCTGGTCAAGAAGGGCTACCTGGACAGCACCCGCGGCCCGGCCGAAATCGCGCTGATGAAGGCGGTCAAACGCGCGTTCGATCCCCAAGCGCGGCTGAATCCCGGCAAGCTGTTTGACGCCTGAGCCGGGCAAATCCTTCACCCACCCGTTACGCTCCACCCATCCTCACAACCGGCTTCGAACCGATGACCCGTCCGCTTCTGCTGCTCGCCCTGCTGTCCCTGCCGCTGGCCGGCTTTGCTTCCAGCTTCGCCGGCACCTCGGCCGGTTCTGCCACCGGTGCTTCCTCCGGCTCCTCGGGCAGCAGCTCGGGTGACGACAAGGTGGTGCTGGCCGCGCGCGACGATGCCGCTGCGTTCGTTGCCAGCGACGGCCAGATCCGTGGCGCCCGCCTGCAGGCCGCACTGGCCCACCTGCGTGAGCAGAGCGCCGCCGCGCAGCAGCAGAGCGACCTGGAACTGGCCCGCACACTGCTGGCGCGTTGATCCGGCCTTCGGGTAGTGCCGGCCGCTGGCCGGCAATTCCATGACATCTGCACGGAACGCCGCCACGCTTGGCGTGGCTCTACTGCTGACCGCCCACGTCGCGTCTGCAGCTGATCGCCTGCAGCTTGATCCGTCCGGTCTCGATCCGGCGCAGCAGCGGCTCGCCAGCCAGACCCTGGCCGACGTGCAGTCACTATTGCCGGACGGCCTGCTGGCTGCGTTGCCGGCGCAGGTACGGGTGCGCTGGACGGATGACCTGCCGGCCGATGTGCATGGCCGCACCTTCGCTGGCCGTATCGCGCTGCGCCGGAGTCTGCTGGGCGACAGTGCGCCGGGCGCCCGGCGCGCACGCCGCAGCGCGCTGGTACACGAACTGACGCACGTCGCCGACCGTGGCGGTGCGAACTGGTCGCAGAGCATGCGATGGCGTGACCTCGCGGGTTGGCAGCGCAAGCCCTGGCATCTCGGCCGTGGCGACAACGACTTCCGTGACCGCAGCCCCGATGCGTATGAACTGAAGGACCCGGCCGAGTACCTGGCAGTGAACGCCGAGCATTTCGTGCTCGACAGCGAGTTCGCCTGCCGGCGCCCGGCACTGGCGCGGTGGTACCAGGCCCATTTCGGAACCCCGCCATCGCTGCCGCAGTCGCACTGCGCGACCGCGTTGCCATTGCTGCAGGCCGAATCGGAAGAGGGGGCGGCATCGCTGCTGCAGCTCGACCCCGCGCGTGTCTACGCCGTGGATTACCTGTTCGCCGAAGGCAGCGCGCAGCCGATGAGCCGCTGGGGCCACAGCATGCTGCGATTGGTGATCTGCAGGCCCGGGCGCGCACCGGGGCCGGACTGCAGGCTGGATCTCGAACACCACCGCGTGCTGTCCTTCCGCGCGTTCGTGGGCGACGTGCAGATATCCAACTGGCGCGGCTTGACCGGCGGCTACCCGTCGCGGCTGTTCGTGCTGCCGCTGCAGCAGGTGGTGGACGAGTACACCAAGGTCGAACTGCGCGGCCTGCAGTCGCTGCCATTGCGGCTGCAGCGCGATGAGATCGCCAGCCTGCTCGAGCGCACCGCCCAGGTGCACTGGAGCTATGACGGGCGCTATTACTTCGTCAGCAACAACTGTGCGGTGGAGACCGCCAAGCTGCTGCAGGCCGGAGTGCCGCGGCTGGGCGAGGCCGGGCTGGCCCAGCTGAGCCCGCGCGGCCTCAAGCGCCGGCTGGCGCGGCTGGGGATGCTCGACGAGCGGGTACTCACGGACCGCAACGCCGCGCAGGCACAGGGCTATTACTTCGCTTCCGCGCGCGACCACTATCAGCAGTTGTTCACAGTGGCAGCGACCCAGCTGAGCTTGCCCGCGCGCGATGTGCGCGGCTGGTTGAAGCTGCCGGCAGAACAACGGGCACCGTGGTTGCTGAAGGGCGACCTGCGCGCCAGTGCCGGCCTGCTGTTGCTGGAACAGGCCGCACAGCGGCGTGCCGAGCTGCGGGCACGCGATGTGCTCAAGCGGCAGCTGCTGGCTGCTGCCAACAGCGCGGAAACCCGCAGCCTGCGCGGCCTGCTGGCGCAGAGTGGGCAGTGGTTGCGCCCGGGGACGCTGCTGCAGGACGGCGGCTATGGGTTGCCGCTGGGCGACGAGCAGGTACTGCTGTCTGCGGCCGTGGCCACTGCCAGTGCGCACGCGGTACCGGCATGGCAGGCATTGCGTGTGCAGCTTCGCCAGCAGTTGCCGGCGCAGCAGCGTGAGGAAATGGATGCGATCGACGCCAATCTGGCCGCGCTGGGAGCACACCTGCGCACGCAGGCCGCTGGTCCGGCTACTGGCGCGGCAGTTCGATGACGAAACGGCTGCCGCCGCAGCTGCCGGGCGTGCAGTAAGCATGGCCACCATGTGCATCGGCGATGGCCTTGACCACCGCCAGGCCGAGCCCGCTGCCACCGCCCTGGCGCGAACGTGAGCCGTCGGCGCGCATGAACGGAGTGAAGATGTCGGCATGCAGTCCGGGATCGATGCCCGGGCCTTCATCCTCGATGGCCACCTGCACATGGCCCGGCGTGTCATGCACGGCGATCCGCACCTTGCCTGGGCTGGCATAGCGACGCGCGTTTTCCAGCAGCGCCAGCAGCGCCTGGCGCAGGCGCGTGGGATCACAGTGCGCGTTGTGTTCCTCGCGGCTGGTTTCCAGTTCCAGCACGAAGCCCGCAGCGCGGAACTGCGGGTCGACCAGCGTCATCACCGAATGCACCTCGGCCACCACGTCGGTGCGTGCGCGACGCACGTCCAGCCGCGCATTGTCGGACAGGCTCAGCACGCGCAGATCTTCGATCAGTCGCGACAGCCCTTCGACCTGGGCGAGCAGGCTGCGGAACTGCGACTCGTCCGGCTGGAACACGCCCTCGGCCAGTCCCTGCAGGCGGCCGCGCAGGATCGTCACCGGAGTACGCAGCTCATGTGCGATGGCCGCATGCCACATCGCGCGCTCGCTCTCCATGTGCTGCAGGCGGCGCGCCATCGCATTGAAGTCCTCAACCAGGGTTGCCACTTCGCCCGGAGAATTCTCCTCGACGCTGGCGCGCGCCCCAAGGTCACCGCTGGCGAGCGCACGCACGCTGTCCACCAGCGAATTCAACGGCGACAGGATGCGGTGGGCGAGGCGGAACGAGGCGGCGATGGCCAGCGCCAGGCCGGTCAGGATCACGCCCACCATCCATGCCAGCTCCGGCCCGGTCGGCAGCCAGCTTTCCGGCTCTTCGGTACTTCCGGGGAAGAACTCGACCAGCACCGCGTACAGCAGCCACGACGACAGGATCATCATCACGATGACGCCGATCACCATCAGCGACATCGAGACGATGATGTGGCGGCTGAGCCCGGAACGGCGCAGTCGGGCCATCAGCGGTCAGCCATCAACCGGTAGCCGACGCCGCGCACACTGGCCGGAACATTGACCATGCCCACTTCGTCCAGCTTGCGGCGCAGCTTGCTGACATGGCTGTCGACAGTGCGCTCCAGCGCTTCGCTTTCCGGCAGGCATTCGTGCATCAGCTCGCTGCGGCTGAAGATGCGGGTCGGTGCCAGCGCCATGCAGTGCAGCAGCTTGAACTCGGTGAGCGTGAGCAGCACTTCGTGACTATAGCCTTCGCCCTCCACGTGCACGGCGTGGGTGGCCGAGTCGATCAGCAGCGGGCCGACGCGCAGCGCAGTGGGCGCGTCCACGCGCGAGGCGCGCAGCGTACGCCGCAGCACCGCGCGCACGCGCGCCGCCACCTCGGCCGGGTTGAACGGCTTGACCACGTAGTCGTCGGCACCCATGCGCAGCGCGGTCAGCTTGTCCAGGTCCTGGTCCAGCGCGGTCAGCATGATCACCGGCGTCTCACCACGCTGGCGCAGCTGGGTCAGCACGCTCCAGCCATCCAGGCGTGGCAGCTGTACATCGAGCAGGACCAGGTCGGGGCGGGCGCTGCGATGCAGGTCCAGTGCGCTATGGCCATCGGCCGCGCGCAGCGTGCGCAGTCCTTCGCGTTCCAGGTAGGCGCTGAGAATATCGGCGATCTCGGCCTCATCCTCGACGATCAGGACCAGGGCGGCGAGGGCGGGGGAGGCATGCATGCAGGGGCGGGGCCGTAAGGTGCTTGCCTCCATCGTATCTCCACAGTTCCTCCATCGAAACCCCATCATTGCCACGCACACTGCGCGCTTCAGAACCTATCCGCCGCCTGCGCGGCATTGTGCACAGCAATGAGAACCTTCAGGACTCCGGTCGCGTTGATCGCGGCCCTCGCCCTGGCCATGACGGCCTGCTCAACCCCCGAAGCCACTCCCGAAGCCGCACCGCGTGTCAGCGTGGTCACCGTCGGCCCGCAGGTGGTACAGCGCGATGACGAACTGCCCGGCCGCGTGGCTGCCGTGCGCACCGCACAGATCCGTGCCCAGGTGGGCGGCATCGTGCAGCGCCGCCTGTTCGACCAGGGCGCAGAAGTGAGCGCCGGCCAGGCCCTGTTCCAGATCGATCCGGCGGCGTTCCGTGCAGATGTTGATTCGGCACTGGCAGCCCTTCAGCGCAGCGAAGCGGCGCTGGGCCGCAGCCGCGTGCAGTCGCAGCGCCTGCATGCACTGGCCGCCGCACAGGCCGTCAGCCAGCAGCATCGCGACGATGCCAGTGCCGAGTACGAACAGGCCCGTGCCGCGGTGAACGAAGCGCGCGCGATCCTGGCCCGTCGCCAGCTTGACCTGCGCTATGCCACGGTCAGCGCGCCGATTGCCGGCCGCATCGACCAGGCGCTGGTGACCGAAGGCGCACTGGTGGGCGTGGCCGATGCCGAGCCGATGGCAGTGGTGCAGCAGATCGACCAGGTCTACGTCGATGTGCGCCAACCGGCGGCGCAGCTGGAGTCTCTGCAGCGCAGTGCCGCCGGTGGCGGCGAGCTGCCGGTGACGATCATCGGTGCCAGCGGCAAGCCACTGCCCGAACGCGGCCAACTGCTGTTCTCCGGCATCAATGTCGATGCGCGAACCGGTGATGTCATCCTGCGCATCCTGGTCGACAACCCGCAGCGACAGCTGCTGCCCGGCATGTACGTGCGCGCGAGGGTGCCACGTGGCGCGCCGGCCAGTGCATTGACCGTGCCACAGCAGGCGGTGCTGCGCAGCGCCGGTGGCCAGGCCTATGCCTGGGTGATCGGCGCCGACGGCAAGGCGGTGATCCGCACGCTGGAAGTGGACGGCAGTGTCGATCGCCAGTGGCTGGTGCGCACGGGCCTGAAGGCCGGCGAGAAGGTGGTGGTCGAGGGCCAGGAGCGCCTGCAGGAAGGCGTGGTGGTCGATGCGCGCGACTGGCAGATGCCGGTCGCCAGCGCCGGTGCAGTGCAGACCGGCAGCAAGGGCTGAGCCTGTTCCGGGCCGGTCCCTCCAGGAAAATCCAACATGGCACGTTTCTTCATCGATCGCCCGGTGTTCGCCTGGGTGCTGGCGATTTTCATCATCCTGGCCGGCGTGCTGGCGATCCCGCAGCTGGCGGTGGAGCGCTATCCAGCAGTCGCCCCGCCCAGCGTTAGCATCTATGCCAGCTACCCGGGTGCCAGCCCGCAGACGCTGAATGATGCCGTGGTTGGCCTGATCGAGCGCGAGCTGTCCAGCGTCAAGCACCTGCTGTACTTCGAGTCGTCGGTGGACACGTCCGGCGAAGCGTCGATCACTGCCACCTTCAAGCCCGGCACCAATCCGGAGCTGGCGCAGGTGGACGTGCAGAACCGGATCAAGGCGATCGAACCACGGCTGCCGCGCAGCGTGCGCCAGAATGGCCTGTTCGTGGAGGCCGCTGATTCCGGCTTCCTGATGCTGGTCGGCCTGCGTTCGCCCGATGCCAGCGTCAGCGAGGCCGCGCTGGGCGATTTCATGGCGCGCAACATCATCGAAGAGCTGCGCCGTATCGATGGCGTCGGCCGCGTGCAGTTGTTCGGTGCCGAGCAGGCGATGCGCGTGTGGCTGGACCCGACCCGGTTGACCGGCTACGGCTTGACCATGGGCGATGTGGCCGCCGCCATCGAGCAGCAGAACCTGGAGATTTCGCCAGGACGCATTGGTGATTCGCCGGGTGTTCCAGGCCAGCGCATCACCGTGCCGCTCAGTGCCGACGGCCAGTTGTCCACGCCGGAACAGTTCGCGGCGATCGTACTGCGTGCCGGCGCCGACGGTTCACGGGTGGTGCTGGGTGATGTCGCCCGCGTCGAGCTGGGCGCGCAGAGCTATGCCTGGGGCACCCGCGAGGACGGCCATCCAGCCACCGCCGCCGGCGTGCAGCTGCGCCCGGGCGCGAACGCGGTGCGTACCGCTGCGGCGGTGCGTGAGCGCATGGCTGAGCTGGCGCCGCTGCTGCCGCGCGGGGTGGAAGCGAGCATCCCGTTCGACACCGCGCCGTTCGTGAAGATCTCGATCCAGAAGGTGGTGCAGACCCTGCTGGAGGCGATGCTGCTGGTGTTCGCGGTGATGTACCTGTTCCTGCAGAACTGGCGTTACACGCTGATCCCGGCGCTGGTCGCACCGATCGCGCTGCTGGGTACGTTCGCGGTGATGCTGGCGCTGGGCTTCTCGATCAACGTGCTGACCATGTTCGGCATGGTGCTGGCCATCGGCATCATCGTCGACGACGCGATCGTGGTGGTCGAGGGCGTGGAGCGGATCATGGCCGAGGAGGGCCTGCCGCCGCGCGAGGCCACCATCAAGGCGATGCGTGAACTGACCGGCGCAGTGATCGGCATTACCCTGGTGCTGACCGCGGTGTTCATCCCGATGGCGTTCGCCAGCGGTTCGGTGGGCGCGATCTACCGTCAGTTCACCGTGGCGATGGCGGTGTCGATCCTGTTCTCGGCGCTGCTGGCCCTGAGCCTGACGCCGGCGCTGTGCGCGACCCTGCTGCGCCAGGCCAACCACGGCCATCACGGTCGCGGCGGGCTGTTCGGCGCCTTCAACCGGGGCTTCGAGCGGATGACCGGGCATTACCAGCGTGGTGTGGCGACGGTGCTGCAGCGGAGCGGGCGGGTGATGGGCGTGTTCGCCGCACTGGTGGCGGCGTTGCTGCTGGGCCTGCACTGGCTGCCGGGCGCATTCCTGCCGGAAGAAGACCAGGGCTATTTCATGACCTCGATCCAGCTGCCGGCCGAGGCGACGGCCGAGCGTACGCTGGCCGTGGTCGAAGCCTACGAACGGCACGTGGCCTCGCGTCCGGGCATCGGCTCCAACCAGTCGATCCTCGGCTACAGCTTTTCCGGTTCCGGCCCGAGTGCGGCGCTGACCTACACCATGCTGAAGGACTGGGGTGAGCGCGCAGGCGCAACCGCGGCCGGTGAGGTGGAGGCCGCGCAGCAGGCGATGGCCACGATTGCCGAGGGCGAGGTGATGAGCGTGATGCCGCCGGCCATCGACAGCCTGGGACGTTCGTCCGGCTTCTCGCTGGCGCTGCAGGCGCGCACCGGGCAGGGCCAGGCCGAACTGCGCGCGGCCCTGCAGCAGCTGCTGAAGCTGGCCGAAGCCAGCCCGCTGCTGTCGGAGGTGCATGCCGATGGCCTGCCGGCCGGCACCAGCGTGCGGCTGGACATCGACCGGGCCAAGGCCGAGGCAATGGGCGTGGGCTTCGAGCAGATCAGCAGCACGCTGTCGGCAGCCATGGGCTCGCAGTACGTCAACGACTTCCCCAACAAGGGACGGCTGCAGCAGGTGATCCTGCAGGCCGATGCGCCGCACCGGATGGAGCTGGAAGACGTGCTGAAGCTGTACGTGCGCAACAGCGAGGGCGGCATGGTGGCGTTGTCCGAGCTGGTCACCCCGCACTGGACCGAAGCGCCGTTGCAGCTTCAGCGCTATCTTGGCTTCCCGGCGCTGAACCTGTCCGGCGCCCCGGCCTCTGGCGTGTCGACCGGCCAGGCCATGGCGGAGATGGAGCGGTTGGCCGAAAAGCTGCCGTCCGGTTTTGCCCTGCAGTGGACCAGCCAGTCGCTGCAGGAGCGTGAGTCGGGGGCGCAGGCGCCGTGGCTGCTGTTGTTGTCGATGCTGGTGGTGTTCCTGGTGCTTGCCGCGCTGTACGAGAGCTGGTCGATTCCGTTGGCGGTGCTGCTGGTGGTGCCACTGGGCCTGCTTGGCGCGGTCGCCGCGGTGCTGTTGCGCGGCATGCCCAACGACGTGTTCTTCAAGGTCGGCATGATCACCGTGATCGGGCTGTCGGCGAAGAACGCGATCCTCATCGTCGAATTCGCGCGCCAGCTGCAGCAGCAGGGGCGCGGTCTGGTTGAAGCAGCGCTGGAGGCGGCGCGGCTGCGCCTGCGCCCGATCGTGATGACCTCGCTGGCGTTCGCGCTGGGCGTGGTGCCGCTGATGCTGGCGCAGGGCGCGTCGAAGGAAACCCAGCAGGCGATTGGAACCGGTGTGTTCGGCGGCATGGTCAGTGCGACCGTGCTGGCGGTGTTCTTCGTGCCGGTCTTCTATGTAGTGGTGCAGGGCGCGCGGCAGTGGATCGCGCAGCGCCTGCGCAGGCGCCGGCCGATGCCGGGAGGAACCGTGGATGGAACGGAACATCGTTGAAGATCTGCATGAGCAGCAGTTGTTGGCGCTGGAGCAGCGCCTGTGCGCAGCGCTGCTGGAGAACAATCACGATGCGTTGAACGCGCTGGTATCGCCAGCCTTGTTCATGATGGACGGCCACGGTGGCCGCATGCTCGATCTGCCGTGGCTGGGTGATTGGTTGGCGGGTAGCCTGCAGGTGCGAGGCCTGCAGCTGCACGCCGTTGAAACGCTGCTGTGTGGTCGGCTGGCACTGCTGTCCAGCAACGTGCGGATGTCGGTCTGGCAGCAGGGCCGCGAGCGCGAACTGAAGCTGCGCCTGTTGCGGGTCTGGACCTGCAGTTCCGGCGGCAGTGGCGCGCAGCTGCTGTCGATGGCGGTGCTGGCCGCATGAGTGCGGTCAGGCCGTTTTCAGGCCCCGCTCACCGCGAGGTGGTAGGGTCGAGCATTCCTGTAGTGTCGACAAGGAGTCGAGCCATGCGTGTAGTTCCCAGTCTGTTGGCAGCGTCCCTGGGGTTGGTCCTGGCCGCGTGCCAGCCGGCCCAGGCACCCGCGGCGGGCAGCAATGACGCCTCGCCTGCCACGCTGCAGCCGAGCGCCAACACGGAAGGTGGCAGCGAGACCGCCTACCAGTGTGGTGATCTGAGTGTGGGCGCGACCTTCAATGGCGAGGATGCTGCCACGCTGGTGATCGGCGAGCGTCGCTTCGCCATGACCTCCGAGCGCGCGGCATCCGGCGCCAAGTACAGCGATGGCCTTGGCAACAGCTTCTGGACCAAGGGCAGCGATGATGGCCTGCTGAGCCTGAAGGGCGAGCCGGATCGCGAGTGCCATGCGGTGGAAGCCACCGAAGGCGATGGCAGCGCCGGCAATGCCGCGTTCCGTGCCACCGGCAATGAACCTGGATGGCTAGCAGTCGTCGATGGCGATATGCCGGGCCTGCAGGTGGAAGTTGACTACGGCGAGCGCCGCTTTGACGTGGCCAGGCCCACCCAGGGCGCTGATGGATGGAGCGGCAAGGCGTCCGACGGCACCGACGTCAAGCTCAGCTTCCAGCGCACCACCTGCCAGGATGACATGAGCGGCGAGGCATTCGAGGCCAAGGCGATGCTGACTGTCGGTACCCGCCAGTACCATGGCTGCGGCAACTTCGGTGCGAAACAGCCGTAAGTTTCCTGTAGAGCCGAGCCCACGCTCGGCTGCAGCACCTGTCCAACCCACCGCAGCCGAGCGCGGGCTCGGCTCTACACAACTGCTGTCAGCGATGCGCCGCTTGCTGCCTGCGGCGAACTTGCCGCAGGCAGCGATCGGCAGACGATCGGCGCAGGGTGCTTAGTCGGCACGGCCGGCGAATTCGCCGGTGGCGGTGTTCACCAGCACGCGCTCGCCGTTGACGATGTACTCCGGCACCATGATCTCGATGCCGGTGTTGAGCTTGGCCGGCTTCGGGCGCTTGGTGGCGGTGCCACCCTTCAGTTCCGGCGGCGTCTCGATCACTTCCAGCACCACGGAGGCCGGCAGCTGGATCGCCACCGGCTGCTCGTCGATCACCTGCACGTAGATGCCGGTCAGGCCGTCGGTGATGTAACCGGCGTCGTCGCCGATCACGTCCGCGTCCAGGGTGTACGGGGTGTAGTCCTCGTCATCGAGGAACACGAAGGCATCGCCGTCCTTGTACGAATAGGTGGACTGGCGGCGCAGCAGTTCGACCTCGACCAGGTTGTCGTCGGCATCGAAGCTGGCGTCGAGCTTGTTGCCGCCCGGCACGCTGTACATGATGAAGCGGAAGCGGACGTTGCCGCCGCGACCCTGCGGCGAGCTGCGCTCGATGTCGCGGATCTGGTACACGCCGTTGTTGTACTCGACGACGTTGCCCTTCTTGATGTCGTTGGCTTTCATGGTGATCTAGGTCGTTGGGGGAGGGCGCCGTCCCGGCGCCCGGGGGAATCACTTCGGAGCGAGGCGGGTAGCGCCGTCCAGGCGGATGGTCTCGCCGTTGAGGTAGGTGTTGCCAAGGATGAAGCCGACCAGGCTGGCGAAGTCTTCCGGCTTGCCCAGGCGCGACGGGAACGGGATCGAGGCGGCCAGCGACTGCTGCACGGCTTCGGGCATGCCATCGACCATCGGCGTCCAGAACACGCCCGGGGCGATGGTATTGACGCGGATCCCGAAGCGCGACAGTTCGCGTGCCATCGGCAGCGTCATCGACACCACGCCGCCCTTGCTGGCGGCATAGGCGGCCTGGCCGATCTGGCCTTCATAGGCGGCGATGCTGGCGGTGTTGATGATCACCCCGCGCTCGCCATCGATGCCGGCCTCGTTGTGCTGCATGCGGTTGGCCGCGGCCTTGGCGACATTGAAGCTGCCGACCAGATTGACCATCACCGTGCCCTGGAAGCCGGCCAGCGGCATCGGGCCGTCCTTGCCCAGCACGCGGCCGGCGCCGAGGATGCCGGCGCAGTTCATTGCCACGTTCAGGCCGCCGAGGAAATCGTGGGCCTGGTCGATGGCCGCAGCCACGGCGGCCTCATCGCTGACGTTGACGTTGAAATAGCGGGCGTTGTCGGCACCCAGCCCGGCAACGGCGGTCGCACCCTTGTCGTCGTTGAGATCGAACAGGGCCACCTTGCCGCCCTGGGCGACGAGGTGCTGGGCCACGGCCAGGCCGAGGCCGGAGACGCCACCAGTGATCACGGCACGTACGGAAGACAGCTGCATTGAACGGTCCTGCAGGTTCGAGAACCGCCGATTCTAACGGAAGCCGCGACCGTCGCTGTTGTGCACTGCGCCGCCGCAGCAGGGCGGCGCAGTGCGGCGGTCAACCTGCGGCGGCCAGCGCCTGCCCGGTGCGGCTGGCGGTGGCGCGACCGAGCAGGCCGGCCAGCCAGCGGCCGGTCTCGGCCAGTGCCGGCAGGTCCACGCCGCTGTCCAGGCCCAGGCCCTGCAGCAGGTAGACCACGTCTTCGCTGGCCACATTGCCGCTGGCGCCCTTCGCATACGGGCAGCCACCGGCGCCGGAGACGGCACTGTCGACCACGCGCACGCCTTCTTCCAGGCAGGTGGCGATGTTGGCGATGGCCTGGCCGTAGGTGTCGTGGAAGTGCACGGCCAGTGCCGTCATCGGAATCTCGGCCGCCACCGCCTGCAGCATCGCCCGTGCCTTGCGCGGGGTGCCGACGCCGATGGTGTCGCCCAGCGAGATTTCGTAACAGCCCATCTGGTGCAGCGCGCGCGCCACGCGCACCACGTCGGCCAGCGGCACCTCGCCCTGGTAGGGGCAGCCGAGCACGGTGGAGACGTAGCCGCGCACGCGCACGCCATCGGCGGCGGCGCGGCGCAGGATGGGCTCGAACCGGGCGAGCGACTCGTCGATGCCGGCATTGGTATTGGTGCGGTTGAACGCCTCGGACGCGGCAGTGAACACCGCCACCTCCTCGACGCCGACCGCACGGGCGCGGTCGTAGCCCTGTTCGTTCGGTACCAGCACCGGGTAGTGGACACCCGGCCTGCGCTGGATGCCGGCATAGACCTCGGCGGCGTCGGCCAGTTGCGGGATCCACTTCGGGCTGACGAAGCTGGTCGCCTCGATGCTGCGCAGGCCGGTGGCCGACAGGCGGTTGATCAGTTCGATCTTGTCGGCGGTGGACACCGACTGCTTTTCGTTCTGCAGGCCGTCACGCGGGCCGACCTCGACGATGCGGACGTAATCGCTCATGCGGCTGCCCCATCGGCGGGGCGGTGGCAGACCGCTTCGATGTTGTTGCCGTCCGGGTCGAGCACGAAGGCCGCGTAGTAATCCGGGTGATACCACGGGCGCAGGCCCGGCGCGCCGTTGTCGCGGCCGCCGGCGGCGAGCGCGGCGGCATGGAAGGCATCCACCTGCGCACGGCTGGCGCAGGCGAAGGCCACGTGTACGCCGTGACTGGCGGTGCCGCCATTGCCGAGCCAGAAGAACGGCTTGCCGTCGCTGCCGAAGCCGACGTGGTCGTGGTCGCCGGTCTGTTCGGCGGTCACTTCCATCACCACGCCGATCTGCAGCGGCGCCAGTGCCTGCAGGAAGAAGGTCCTGCTGCGCGCCAGGTCGGCGCTGGTCAAACCAAGATGATCGAGCATGTTCAGGCTTCCGTGACCCAGTGGGGGGCGCGCTTGTCGAGGAAGGCGCCCAGGCCTTCCTGGCCCTCGGCGGAGACCCGCAGGCGCGCGATCAGGGCCGCATTATCGCGATCCAGTGCGTCGCGGTCATGGCTGTCGCGGACCTGCCGCACCAGCTGCTTGGCGGTGGACGAGGCGATCGGGCCGGCCTTGTCGAGCAGGGCCAGCTGGCGTTCCAGCGCCTCGTCCAGGCGCTCGGGTTCGACCAGTTGATGGACCAGGCCGATGCGCAGCGCGGTGTCGGCATCGAAGTGCTCGCCGGTGGCGAACCAGCGACGGGCCTGGCGCGGGCCGATGGCCTCGATCACGTAGGGCGAGATGACGGCGGGCAGCAGGCCCAGGCGGCTTTCGGTCAGGCCGAAGCGGGCCGCGGTGCTGGCGATGGCAATGTCGCAGCAGGCAACCAGGCCGACGCCGCCACCGAAGGCCGCGCCGTGGACCCGGGCCAGGGTCGGCTTGGGCAGCTCGTCCAGGGTGCGCATCAGCCGCGCCAGGGCAAGCGAGTCCTCGCGGTTGTCGGCCTCGCTGGCCGCGGCCATGCCACGCATCCACTGCATGTCGGCACCGGCCGAGAAGGAAGCGCCGTGACCGGCGACCACCACGGCCCGGACCGAATCATCGCCGCCGGCGGCTTCCAGTGCGGCAGTCAGCCGGGCGATCAGGCTGGCGTCAAAGGCGTTGTGCAGCTCCGGCCGGTTCAGCCAGAGGGTGAGGACAGCGCCACGGCGCTCGATCTGCAAAGCATCGTTCATGGGATTCCAGGGTCACTCCATACCTGTATGGATCATAGCGGGCCATTGGTCATGGGCCATGACGCGACGCGGGAATGTTAGAATCGAGAACCATTTACATCCAGCAGAGAACACGCTAGATGACGCTGTCCGAACTGCCGCTGCACACCTCGGCCGTGGTCGAGTCCGTGCAGGACCTGCATGCCAACGATGCCATTGCCCGCCGCCTGCGCGAGCTGGGTTTCGTGAATGGCGAGGAAGTACGCCTGGTGGCCAAGGGCCCGGTGGGGGGCGAGCCGCTGCTGGTGCAGGTCGGGTTCACCCGGTTCGCGCTGCGGATCAGTGAAGCCAAGCGCGTCGTGGTCGACGCCGTCAGTCAGGAACGACGCGCATGACCGCCATTGTCTCCGCCTCACCGCTGCGCATCGCGCTGGTCGGCAACCCCAACAGCGGCAAGACCGCGCTGTTCAACCAGCTGACCGGCAGCCGGCAGAAGGTCGCCAACTACACCGGCGTCACCGTCGAGCGCAAGGAAGGCCGCCTGCGTGCGCCGTCCGGCCGCGAATTCGCCGTGCTCGACCTGCCGGGCGCCTACAGCCTGCATCCGGCCAGCCTGGACGAGGCGATTACCCGTGACCTGTGCCGGGGCTTCTACCCGGGCGAAGCTGCGCCGGACGTGCTGCTGTGCGTGATCGACGCCACCAACCTGCGCCTGCACCTGCGCTTCGCGCTGGAGCTGCGTGAGCTGGGCAAGCCGATGGTGGTGGCGCTGAACATGGTCGATGCGGCCCAGCGCCGTGGCATCCAGGTGGACGTGGCCGCGCTGGAGCGCGAGCTGGGCGTACCGGTGGTGGAGACCGTGGCGGTGCGCAAGCAGGGTGCCAAGGCCCTGGTCGAGCGCCTCGATGCGATGGTGCCGCACCTGAATGCGCCGGTGCCGGGCCCGGAAGGTGGCATCGATTACCACGGCAAGGTGCGCGAGATCCTGTCGGTCGCCGTGCGGATGCCGGCGCGGACCGCGAAGATCGACGACGCGCTGGACCGCTGGCTGCTGCACCCGGTGTTCGGGCTGATCAGCCTTGCAGTGGTGATGTTCCTGATCTTCCAGGCGGTGTACGCCTGGGCGACGCCGTTGATGGATGGCATCGAGGCTGGCTTCGCCTGGCTCGGTGCTCTCGTTGGCAGCGTGTTGCCGGAGGGCCCCCTGGCCAGCCTGCTGACCGACGGCATCATCGCCGGCGTCGGTGGCGTGGTGGTGTTCCTGCCGCAGATCCTGATCCTGTTCTTCTTCATCCTGGTGCTGGAGGAATCCGGCTACCTGCCACGTGCGGCGTTCCTGCTCGACCGCATGATGGCCGCCGCCGGCCTGTCCGGCCGCTCATTCATCCCGCTGCTGTCCAGCTTCGCCTGCGCGGTGCCGGGCATCATGTCCACGCGCAGCATCCAGGACCCGCGTGACCGCCTGGCCACCATCCTGGTCGCACCGCTGATGACCTGCTCGGCGCGCCTGCCGGTGTACGCCCTGCTGATCGGTGCATTCATTCCGCAGAAGACGGTGTGGGGGGTATTCAACCAGCAGGGCCTGGTCCTGTTCGGCCTGTACGCCGCCGGCATCCTCAGTGCGCTGGCGATGTCGTGGATCATGAAGAAATGGCGCCGCGACAAGAGCGAGCATCCGCTGATGCTGGAGCTGCCGTCGTACCGCCTGCCACATGTGCGTGACCTGGCGGTGGGCCTGTATGAGCGCGGCATGATCTTCCTCAAGCGTGTCGGCGGCATCATCCTGGCGCTGACCATCCTGCTGTGGGTGCTGCTGTCGTTCCCGGCGGCCCCGGCCGATGCCACGATGCCGGCCATCGACTACAGCTACGCCGGCCGGATCGGCCATGCGATGGCGGTGTTCTTCGCACCGCTGGGCTTCAACTGGCAGATCTGCATCGCGCTGATCCCGGGCCTGGCCGCGCGTGAGGTGGCGGTATCTTCGCTGGCCACCGTGTATGCGCTGTCGGCCGCCGATGACGATGCCGCCAGCCAGGCGCTGACCCCGTTGATCAGCGATGGCTGGTCGCTGGCCACGGCCCTGTCGCTGCTGGTCTGGTACATCTACGCCCCGATGTGCATCTCGACGCTGGCGACCATCAAACGCGAGACCAACTCGTGGAAGCAGATGGGCTTTGCCGCGTTCTACCTGTTTGCCGCGGCTTACGTGGCCGCGCTGATCACCTATCAGGTGACCAAGGCGCTGGGAGGCGGCTGATGGATACCGGGCTGCTGATCCAGTACCTGATCATCGCGGTGGCCGTGCTGGTCAGTGCCTGGGTGGTACTGAAGAAGCAGTTCCCGGGTACCGTGCGCACGCTGCGCGGGGCCTTGGCGCTGGCCCTGCTGAAGCCGGGTCGCGCGGCCTGGCTGCAGGCGCTGGGGCGGAAGATCGCGCCGCCGGCCAGCGGTGGTGGCGGTGCCTGTGGGGGGTGCGACAGCTGCGGGCCGACCAAGAAGTAGCGTCCAGCCATGCTGGACCGCGGCTGTCCGGAGGGTGCGAACTTTCGACCCGCACGCTTTCCAGGGTTCAGACCTCTCTGCGGATGATCGCGCGGAAGTTCCCGTCCTGATTCAATCGCCGCACCGATTCGCGGTTTCCATGGGCTGCGGCGAAACCCGCCACGTCGGCCAGGGCATCGAGCAGCAGGGCCTTCAACGCGTCGCGGTTGCCGGCCTCCAGCAGATCTTCAAGGTCCTGCTGGATGAAGGTCCGGCGCAGGCCTGGCGTTTCTTCGATCCGCCAGTCGACATGGGGCGTGGGAATGCTGGAGCGGTACCGGAAAGCCGTTTCAAGATCGTCAGGCGCGAGGGGATACGCGAGCAGCTCTGGAAAGTAGAGTCCAGCATTCACATAGAAGCCCCGGCTTTCGCTGGCGCGCTGGTGATTAACGACAAGCAGGGCGGCATCCAGCAAGCGGTAGCGCGTGGTCGACGTCCCGGCATAACCGGTCTTCCTGGCGCATTTGCTGAAGACGGTCGAGGATTTCATGGGTTTTGCCCGGGCTGAGGGAAGGGCCACAGACTTGAAGGGGAGCATTGCCGCGTCCAGTGGCAAACCCGTCACCGCAGGGGCAAGCAGCATCGCAGCGATGGCGCTTGCCGGAGCGGGCGTGCTGCCGCTAGCCTGCAGGCATGAACCAGACTCCCCTGCGATTGCTCATTCACGGTGCCTCCGGGCGCATGGGCCAAGCCCTGCTGCGGCTGGTCGCCGAACATTCCGAAACCCTGCAGATCGTGGCCGCCGTGACCGGTCGCGCGCCGGCCCAGCGCGTAGTCGACGGCGTGCCGTTCTTCGCGGCCAGCGAACTGCCCGGTGCGCCGGTGTTCGACGTGGCCATTGACTTCAGCCTGCCGGAGGGCTTCGACCCGCTGCTGGCGCTGTGCGTGGATCGCGGGGCAGGACTGGTGTCGGGTACCACCGGCATTTCCAGCACGCAGCGCCAGGCGTTGGATGCGGCAGCGGCGAAGATCCCGCTGGTATGGGCCTCGAACTTCAGCCTGGGCGTGGCCGTACTGGACGAACTGGTGGAGCGCGCGGCGCAGGCGCTGGCCGGCTGGGACTGCGACATCGTCGAATCGCACCACACCCAGAAGAAGGACGCGCCATCGGGCACTGCACTGACCCTGGGCGCGGCCGCCCAGCGGGGTGGGGCGGAACCGCATTACGCCAGCCTGCGCGCCGGCGACATCGTCGGCGAGCACCTGGTGCAGTTCACCGGGCTGGGCGAGCGCATCGAGCTGGTACACCGGGCCACCAACCGCGACATCTTCGCCCGCGGCGCCCTGTTCGCCGCCCGCCAGCTGCAGGGCCGGGCCCCGGGCAGCTACCGGGTGCGGGACCTGCTGGCGTAAGGCGGTAGTGCCGGCCGCTGGCCGGCAACCTTGGGTGACGGGAGCCAATGGGGTTGCCGGCCAGCGGCCGGCACTACCGGGTGGCGGGTGCCGCATACCCGGCCGGATCGAAATGAATGCGCAATCGCCTGTTCATGAAGCGCGATAACCGCTGGCGCGAGCGCCCCGGCAGCGCTACAATTCGCACTCGCCGAATCACGAAAGCCGGACCGGTCCCAGACCGTACGTCCGCGCTTTTTTGCAACCGGATTTCCGTGAAGCGCAGGCGTGACTTCGGCAGCCCCCTCGGTAGCCAAAGTGAGATTCCCGTGACCCAAGCCGCAATCCTCGTCCTCGAAGACGGCACCGTATTCGAGGGCGAATCCGTAGGCGCGCCCGGCCTGTCCATCGGTGAGGTGGTGTTCAACACCGCCATGACCGGCTATCAGGAAGTGTTGACCGACCCGTCCTACGCCCGGCAGATGGTCACGCTGACCTATCCGCATATCGGCAACACCGGCATGACCGACCAGGACGACGAAGCGTCCAAGGTGTGGTCGGCCGGCCTGATCGTGCGCGACGTTCCGCGCCGCCCCAGCAACTGGCGCAGCCAGGTGTCGCTGCAGGACTGGCTGATCCAGCGTGGCGTGGTCGCCATCGCCGGCATCGACACCCGCAAGCTGACCCGCATCCTGCGCGAGAAGGGCGCGCAGAACGGTGCGCTGATGGCCGGCGACATCGACGTGGAAAAGGCACTGGAAGCCGCCCGCAAGTTCCCGGGGCTGAAGGGCATGGATCTGGCCAAGGTCGTCACTACCGAGAAGACCTACACCTGGACCGAGGGCCAGCTGGACCTGGATGCCAACGCCTTCGTCAGCGTGCCGGCCCGGTTCAAGGTCGTGGCCTACGACTTCGGCGTGAAGACCAACATCCTGCGCATGCTGGCCGAGCGCGGCTGCGAAGTGACCGTGGTGCCGGCGCAGACCCCGGCCGCCGAGGTGCTGGCACTGAAGCCGGACGGCGTGTTCCTGTCCAACGGCCCAGGTGACCCGGAGCCGTGCGACTACGCCATCGAAGCGATCAAGACCTTCATCGACGTGAAGGTCCCGACCTTCGGCATCTGCCTGGGCCACCAGCTGCTCGGCCTGGCCTCGGGCGCGCAGACCATGAAGATGGGCCACGGCCACCACGGTGCCAACCACCCGGTGCAGGACCTGGACAGCGGCCGGGTGATGATCACCTCGCAGAACCACGGTTTCGCGATCGACGAAGCAACCCTGCCGCCGACCCTGCGCGTGACCCACCGTTCGCTGTTCGACGGCACCAACCAGGGCGTCGCCCGCACCGACGTGCCGGCGTTCTCGTTCCAGGGCCACCCGGAAGCATCGCCGGGCCCGCACGACGTCGGTCCGCTGTTCGACCGTTTCGTGGCGCTGATGGAGCAGGCCAAGGCGTGATCAGTACGCCGCCGGCCCCCCGGTGGCGTCGCGATGGACCGTAAACCCCGCATCGCTGCCGCCACTGGCGCGGCGCTGCGGATCAAGATTCCTGATCGACAGCGTGCGATCACTCCCCCTTGTCACGCTGTACTGACTTAGAGAAGAAAATGCCCAAGCGCACTGACCTCAAGACCATCCTCATCATCGGTGCTGGCCCGATCGTCATCGGCCAGGCCTGCGAGTTCGACTACTCCGGTGCCCAGGCCTGCAAGGCCCTGCGTGACGAGGGTTACCGCGTGGTGCTGGTCAACAGCAACCCGGCCACGATCATGACCGACCCGGAGATGGCCGACGCCGTCTACATCGAGCCGATCAACTGGCAGACGGTCGAGAAGATCATCGCCAAGGAAAAGCCCGATGCGCTGCTGCCGACCATGGGTGGCCAGACCGCGCTGAACTGCGCGCTGGACCTGGCCGACAACGGCGTGCTGGAGAAGTACAACGTCGAGCTGATCGGCGCCAAGCGCGAAGCGATCCGCATGGCCGAAGACCGCGAGCTGTTCCGCGTGGCCATGGGTGAGATCGGCCTGGAGTGCCCGACCGCCGCCGTCGCCCACACCCTGGACGAAGCGCTGGAAATCCAGACCCGCGTCGGCTATCCGACCATCATCCGCCCCAGCTTCACCCTGGGCGGCAGCGGTGGCGGCATCGCCTACAACCGCGAAGAGCTGGTCGAGATCGTCAGCCGCGGCCTGGAGCTGTCGCCGACCACCGAAGTGCTGGTGGAAGAGTCGGTGCTGGGCTGGAAGGAATTCGAGATGGAAGTGGTCCGCGATACCGCGGACAACTGCATCATCGTCTGCTCGATCGAGAACCTGGATCCGATGGGCGTGCACACCGGTGACTCGATCACCGTGGCGCCGGCGCAGACCCTGACCGACAAGGAGTATCAGCGCCTGCGCGATGCCTCCATCGCCGTGCTGCGCAAGATCGGCGTCGACACCGGCGGCTCGAACGTGCAGTTCGGCATCAACCCGAAGACCGGCCGCGTGGTCGTCATCGAGATGAACCCGCGTGTGTCGCGTTCCTCGGCGCTGGCCTCCAAGGCCACCGGCTTCCCGATCGCCAAGGTCGCCGCCAAGCTGGCCGTGGGTTACACCCTGGACGAACTGAAGAACGAAATCACCGGTGGCCTGACCCCGGCCTCGTTCGAGCCGTCGATCGACTACGTCGTCACCAAGATCCCGCGCTTCGCCTTCGAGAAGTTCCCGGCCGCCGATGCCCGCTTGACCACCCAGATGAAGTCGGTGGGCGAGGTGATGGCGATGGGCCGCACCTTCCAGGAGTCGGTGCAGAAGGCCCTGCGTGGCCTGGAAACCGGCAAGGTCGGCTTCGACCCGACCGGTCTGGACCTGGGCAACGAAGACGACCTGCAGACCCTGCGTCGCGAGCTGAAGGCGCCGGGCCCGGAGCGCCTGTTCTATGTGGCCGATGCGTTCCGCGCCGGCATGAGCGTGGAAGAGATCTATGCACTGTCATTCATCGATCACTGGTTCCTGGACCAGATCGAGGAAATCATCGCGGCGGAAGGCGAAGTCGCCGCCGGTGGCATCGACGCACTGGACGCTGCACGCCTGCGCAAGCTGAAGCGCGCTGGCTTCTCCGACGCGCGCCTGGCGCAGCTGACCGGCACCAACGAAGCCGCCATCCGCGCGCTGCGTCGTGCGCACAAGGTGCGCCCGGTCTACAAGCGCGTGGACTCCTGTGCCGGTGAATTCTCCACCGGTACCGCCTACCTGTACTCGACCTACGAGGACGAGTGCGAGGCCGCGCCGAGCAACCGCGACAAGATCATGATCCTGGGCGGTGGCCCGAACCGCATCGGCCAGGGCATCGAGTTCGACTACTGCTGCGTGCACGCGGCGCTGGCGCTGCGCGAGGATGGCTATGAAACCATCATGGTCAACTGCAACCCGGAAACCGTGTCGACCGACTACGACACCTCCGACCGCCTGTACTTCGAGCCGCTGACCCTGGAAGACGTGCTGGAGATCGTCGAACTGGAACAGCCGAAGGGCGTGATCGTGCAGTACGGCGGCCAGACCCCGCTGAAGCTGGCGCGCGCGCTGGAAGCCAACGGCGTGCCGGTGATCGGCACCAGCCCGGACTCGATCGACCTGGCCGAAGACCGCGAGCGCTTCCAGCAGCTGGTCGACACGCTGGGGCTGAAGCAGCCGCCGAACCGCATCGCCCGCAATGATCAGGAAGCCCTGCTGCTGGCCCGCGAGATCGGCTACCCGCTGGTGGTGCGCCCGAGCTACGTGCTGGGCGGCCGTGCCATGGAAATCGTCTACGGCGAAGCCGACCTGGCCCGCTACGTGCGCGACGCGGTGAAGGTGTCCAACGATTCGCCGGTGCTGCTGGACCGCTTCCTCGACAACGCCGTGGAGTGCGACGTCGACATCATCGCCGACAAGGATGGCAACGTCCTGATCGGTGGCGTGATGGAGCACATCGAAGAAGCCGGCGTGCACTCGGGCGATTCCTCCTGCTCGCTGCCGCCGTACTCGCTGTCGGCTGAAACCCAGGCCGAACTGCGCCGCCAGGTGGTGGAGCTGGCCAAGGCCCTGAACGTGGTCGGCCTGATGAACACCCAGTTCGCGATCCAGACCAGCGACGAAGGTGCCGACACCATCTACCTGCTGGAAGTGAACCCGCGTGCCTCGCGCACCGTGCCGTTCGTGTCCAAGGCCACCGGCATGCCGCTGGCCAAGATCGCCGCCCGCTGCATGGCTGGCAAGACGCTGGCCGAGCAGGGCGCGACCAAGGAAATCGTGCCGGACTACTACTCGGTGAAGGAAGCGATCTTCCCGTTCGCCAAGTTCCAGGGCGTCGACCCGATCCTCGGGCCGGAGATGCGCTCCACCGGTGAGGTGATGGGCGTGGGCCGCAGCTTCAACGCCGCCTTCGCGCGTGCGCAGGAAGCCGGCGGCATCAAGGCACCGCCGGTCGGCAAGGCCTTCGTTTCGGTCCGCGATCCGGACAAGAAGCGCGTGCTGCCGGTGGCCAAGGCGCTGCTGGCGCGTGGCTACAGTCTGGTCGCGACGCGTGGCACCGCCGCGTGGCTGCAGCAGCACGGCATGGACTGCGAGATCATCAACAAGGTGGTCGAAGGCCGTCCGCACATCGTCGACTCGATCAAGAACGGCGAGATCGTCTACATCGTCAACACGACCGAAGGTCGTTCGGCGATCAACGACTCGTTCTCGATCCGTCGCGAGGCGCTGCAGCATCGCGTCACCTACTCGACCACCATTGCCGGCGCCAAGGCGCTGGTGGATTCACTGGAATTCCGCGGCACCGGCCCCGTCTGGTCGCTGCAGGAGCTGCACAAGGAGTTGAATGCATGAGAGCCCCCATCACGATGAAGGGCGCGCAGAAGCTGCGCGACGAACTGGATCACCTGAAGTCGGTCAAGCGCCCGAAGGTGATCGCGGCCATCGCCGAAGCACGTGAGCATGGCGACCTGAAGGAGAACGCCGAGTACCACGCCGCGCGCGAGGAACAGGGCTTCATCGAAGGCCGCATCAAGCAGCTCGAAGGCGAGCTGTCGCACGCCGAGATCATCGACGTGAGCAAGCTCAATGCCGGCTCCAAGGTGGTGTTCGGTGCCAGCGTGACCCTGGCCGACGTGGAAACCGACGAAGAGAAGAAGTACCAGATCGTTGGTGACCTGGAGGCGGACATCAAGCAGGGCCTGATCGCGATTTCCTCGCCGGTGGCGCGCGCGATGATCGGCAAGCTGGAAGGTGATTCGATCGTGATCGACGCCCCGGCCGGCCAACGCGAGTACGAGATCGTCAGCGTCAGCTACGTGGACTGACCCGGTGGCAACGGCGACCCTGCTGTTGCCGGCACGCAGCCGCTTTGCCGCGGCTGCGCTGCCGGACGATGTGGCACGCGCGCTCGGTCGTGCCACGACGGTGCAGGTCGTCCCGGGCGAGCGCGCGCAGCTGACACGCCATTTCTCGGTTGCCGCGCCGCACTGGCCGGTGGCCGCGTTGACCCGCCAGCGCGACGTCGGCGATGCCGCCGGCGCCAGCTGGCTGCGTGCCGATCCGGCCTGCATGGTGCCGGACATGCACGGCGCGCGGATGATGGCCTACGGCGAAACACTGCGGCCGACGCTGGCCGACAGCCTCGCCCTGCTGCCAGTGCTGCAGCCGCTGTTTGCCGATGCCGGCTTCGTGCTCGACGCACCCGATCCCTCGCGCTGGTACCTGCGCCTGCCGATCGACCTGGCCCTGCCGGACTTCGACAGTCCGGAAGAGGTGCTCGGGGATGACCTGTTCTCGCACCTGCCGGAAGGCGAGGGCGGCCGCCGCTGGCGGGCGCTGATGACCGAGGCGCAGGTACTGCTGCACAACCATTCCTGGAACCAGCAGCGCGCCGCGCAAGGACAACAGCCGATCAATTCGCTGTGGTTCTGGGGCGGTGGCGTGATGCCGGTATCGGTCAGCACGCCGCACGCACAGGTGCGCAGCCGCGATGCCCTGCTGCAGGGCCTGGCCCTGGCGGCCGGTGTGGCCGTGGATGGCGAACAAGCGGTGGATGCACTCGTTGATCTGCGCCAGCTGCGTTCGCTGCAGCAGCTCGGCAACGATGCGATCCGGCCGCTGCTGGCCGCGCTCAAGCGTGGCGAACTGCAGCGGCTGGTACTGGACTTCGAGGATGGCCTGCAGTTCCAGCTGGACCGTGGCCAGCGCTGGCAGTTCTGGAAGAAGCCGCGCCAGCTTCACGACTGACCGGGGTCGGATCCGTTCTCCATCGGAAAACGGCTCTGACCCCCCAGGGTTTGTCGGGGTTGCCGGCCAGCGGCCGGCACTACCGCAGATAGCGGCGCCTCAACGGACCTCGCTCACCACCGTTGGCAGCGTCCAGTGCCCGCCCGCGACGCCCCGGCACTGCCCGGTGGTGAAATCGCTGCTCTTGACGAAGCGCTCGCCGTCCCACACCCAGTCATTGGCAGAGATGCAATCGCCAACGCCGCGGCCTCGGAAACGGCCTCGCAATGTAGCATCGTCGCGCTCAAAATCTTCTGCGAGGTCGGTGACAAAGGTCGCCTGGTATGGTGATTTGTCTCGCACCACCCAGTAGCCGTTGCTCATGTTGTAGGGCCCCACGAAGCAGCTGGTGCTTGCCAGCACATGCTGGGCGTCCAGTCGCTGGATCTCGATCTCATCTGTCCCGCCATCGCTCAGGCGGCCGCACTCATCCGGCTTCGGTAGGCTGGCGATCAGTGCCTTGCGCAGGCCCGGTGCGATCGCCAGTGCCGCGTCGGAGGCGCGCGGTGCCACCAGCGTGCCGCGCATGATCACTGGCACCGGCAACGCCGCAGGCACGCTCGCTTCAGCCTTGTCGCCACGCCGCACCAGCGCACCGGGCGTGCCCAGCCGGCCTTGGGCCTCGTCCATCTTCAGCAGTACGGCCGCTGCACCGCTGTCGGAGATCGGCCACGCCTTGGCCTTGCCGTCGATAATCTCGATGCGTGCCTGGCGCGGCAGTGCGGCGACCAGTGCATCGGTCTGTGCCTGCTGCAACAACACTGTGTCCCCGTCGCCGGTGTCGCGCACCGGGCCCAGGTCCTTGCCGTTCAGGTGCAGGCGCAGCGCCCCGGTCGGCGTCGGGCTTTCGCCATCCTCGCCATTGCGCAGCCGCGCGAGCACCTTCGTACCCGGGCCGCCGGCGCGCTCCAGCATCAGGCTGAGCAGGTTGCCCGCAGCTTGCGGGCTGTAGCCAGCCGCGCGGCAGGTGCGGGTGTTGTCACAGGCCAGCGACCAGTCGTTGTGTTCGAATTCGACCCCGGGCCTGGGTTCAGGCGTCGCGGAGTGAGCGGCGGGGGCCACGGCGAGTGCCATCAGCGCGGTCAGCAGGATGCGGGTCATGGATGGAAGTCCGTTCCAGGGCAGGCAAGCATGGAAGATGCGGTCGTGAAATCCAAATGCTGCTGGCCGAAGAGCCAAGGGGCCTCGTCAGCGGCGGCAGCCGACCGGGGGAGCGGTGCACGTTATGATGTGCGGGTCTTTTGTAACCGGCGATGCCGATGTCCCTTGCCGCCGATGCTGCGCAGCCGCCCTCTGATATACCGCTGATCCGCCGCCGCGATGCGGTCGTGCCCGGCAGCTGGCCAGAGGGCACGCTGCCATTGCTGGCGCGACTCTATGCCAGCCGCGGTGCGGGTACACCAGAGCTGGCGCTGCCGAAACTGGGCAGCCTCCACGCGCCCGAGCTGCTGACCGGTATCGATGATGCAGTGGGCCTGCTGATCGGAGCCATCGCCAACGACAAGCGCATCCTGGTGGTTGGCGATTTCGACTGCGATGGCGCCACCGCCTGTGCGGTCGGCGTGCGTGGCCTGCGCATGCTCGGCGCGCAACACGTCTTCCACGCGGTACCGAACCGCATGGTGCATGGCTATGGCCTGTCGCCGTCGCTGGTGGAGGAGCTGGCCGCGCTGCAGCCGGACCTGCTGGTGACCGTCGACCACGGCATCGCCTGCCATGCGGGCGTGACCGCGGCCAAGGCGCGCGGCTGGCAGGTGCTGGTCACCGACCATCACCTGCCCGGGCCGCAGTTGCCGCCGGCCGATGTCATCGTCGATCCCAATCTCGACGGTGATGCCTTCCCCAGCAAGTCACTGGCCGGCGTCGGCGTGATCTTCTACGTGCTGATGGCGCTGCGCCGGCAGATGCGCGAGGCCGGTGTCTTTGCCGATGGCAAGGGGCCAGACCTCACCACGCTGCTGGATCTGGTGGCGGTGGGCACCGTTGCGGACCTAGTAGCGCTGGACCCGAACAACCGTGCGCTGGTCAGCGCAGGCTTGCGCCGTCTGCGCGCAGGGCAGGGCTGTGTCGGCCTGCGTGCCCTGATCGAAGCCAGCGGCCGTGATGCCGCGCGGCTCACTGCCACCGACATCGGCTTCGCACTCGGCCCGCGCCTGAATGCCGCAGGCCGGCTGGAAGACATGGCGCTGGGCATCGCGCTGCTGTTGACCGAAGACCCGCGCCAGGCGCGCGAGATCGCGCAGACGCTGGAGCAGATCAACTCAGACCGCCGCGCGGTGCAGCAGTCGATGACCGATGACGCCGAGCAGGCATTGACCCGGGTAGTGCTGGACATGGCCGGTCAGCGACCGGTGGCCGCCTGCCTGTTTGATGCCGACTGGCATCCCGGTGTGGTCGGCCTGGTCGCTTCGAAGATGAAGGATCGCCTGCATCGCCCGGTGATCGCCTTCGCCCCGGCCGAACCCGGCGCCGATACCCTGCGCGGGTCTGCGCGCTCGATTCCCGGGCTGCACATCCGTGACGCCCTGGCGCTGGTCGATGCGCGCCATCCGGGCCTGATCGAACGCTTCGGCGGCCACGCCATGGCGGCTGGGCTCAGCCTGCGGCGTGACCACGTTGATGACTTCAAGGCCGCCTTCGTCGCGGTGGTGCTGGAGATGCTCGATCCGGCGGCACTGCAGCAGCAGGTGCTAAGTGACGGCGAGCTGGCGGCGGACGAGCTGGACCATCGCCACGCCGATGCGTTGCGCCTGGCCGGCCCGTGGGGCCAGGGTTTCCCCGAGCCCCTGTTCGACGGCCACTTTGAAGTAGCCAACTGGCGCGTTTTGAAGGAGCGTCACCTGAAGCTGGAACTGCGCCTGCCCGGCGTACCCGGCACCATCAACGCCATCCATTTCGGCGGCTGGCACGGCAACGCGCCGAGTCGCCACGTGCATCTCGCCTATCGGCTCGCCTGCGACGACTATCGCGGCGGCAGCGCCATCCAGCTGATCGTCGAGCACTGCCTGCCCGCCTGAGAAAAAGGGGACGGAGGGGATTAAGTCGCTTGTGCCTTGTTTGCCAGTTGCGACTTAATCCCCTCCGTCCCCTTTTTTGGTCTCCCAACCCCGTTACGGCTGCTGGTGCGTTCAACGATCCACGATCCCACTGGAGTCCGGTCATGGTCTTCGCCCGTTGCTGCACCGTGTTGTTGCTGGCCCTTGCGGCCTGGCCCGCTGGCGCACAGTCGCCGCCGATCTCCCGGCCGCAGGCCGCCACCCCGCTGCTGATCGCGCCGGCGGCTGAGCAGGCGGTCCAACTGCAACACGCCCGCATCGAGGGCGAGATCCAGGCCGGCATCGCCCAGACCCGGATCACCCTGGAATTCCACAACCCGAACCGGCGCGTGCTGGAGGGCGAGCTGCAGTTCCCGCTGGCCGAGGGCCAGCAGATCAGCGGCTTCGCGCTGGATATCAACGGCGAGATGCGTGACGCGGTGCCGGTGCCGAAGGACCGCGGCCGCCAGGTGTTCGAGGAGATTGCCCGCCGCGGCGTTGACCCGGGCCTGCTGGAACAGACCGCCGGCAATCAGTTCCGGCTGCGCATCTACCCGCTGCCGGCCGGTGGTAGCCGGCGCGTGCAGCTGGTGATCCGCGAGCCATTGGCCTTCGCCGGCCAAGGCTGGCAGTGGACGCTGCCGCTGCAGTTTGCCGCCGGTGCAGCCTCGGTTGAACTGAAACTGCAGGCACCTGGCACGACCACCGCAGGTACGGCGCCATTCCGCATCAGCGCGGGCCAGCTGCAGTGGCAGGGCGAGGGGGCGCAGCTGCCGAAGCAGCTGCAGTGGGATCTGCCGGCGACCCGCCAGGCACAGGTGCAGGTGGCGCCCTGGCAGGATGGCCACTATCTACTGGCGCAGCTGCCGGTGGCGGCCAGCAGCACGCCGCGCAGACTGCCGAGCGAAATCGGCCTGCTGTGGGACGGCTCCGGTTCGGCGGGACAGCGCGAACGCACGCGCGAGTTCGCCCTGCTGGATCGCTATTTCGCCGCGCTGGGTGACGGCACCGTGGCCTTGACCGTGCTGCGCGATCGCGCCGAGCCGGTGCGTCGCTTCCGCATCCGCGCCGGCAACTGGAGTGAACTGCGCGCAGCCCTGCAGGCCGTGCGCCCGGACGGTGCCAGCGCGCTGGCACAGTGGCAGCCGCAGCCGGGCGTGAAGGAATACCTGCTGGTCAGCGATGGCCTGCTGACCTATGGGCCGGAACAGCTGCCGGCGATGGCACCCGATCAGCGCCTGTTTGCGGTCAGCAGTGCCGGTGCGCGCACCGATGCCGTGCGACTGCGTGGTTGGAGTGAGGCGCATGGCGGTCGCTTCGTCGCGCTGGGCAAGGATGTCGATGCGGCGGCGCACGCGTTGCTGGCATCGCCGATGGATGTGCAGGTCGATGCGGGACGCGGCGTGCAGGATGTAGTGATCGATCGCCGCAGTGAAACCGACGGCTGGCTGTGGCTGCACGCACGACTGGCAGCCGACGGTGTGCCGATGCGGGTGCGCGTGGGCGACGGCGAGTGGGAAGCGCTGCCAGCGACGCAGAAGAGCAAGGACGGTGAACTGCTGGCCGGTTTGTGGGCGCAGGCGCGCATGCAGCAACTGGCCGTCGACCGCCGTGGCAACCGCGAGGCGATGCAGCGGCTGTCGCAGCAGTTTGGCCTAATCGGCCCGGACACCTCGCTGATCGTGCTGGAGACGCTGGAGGACTACCTGCGCTATGCGATCCGCCCTTCGGGCACGCTGCGCGCGGACTACGATGCGCGGTTCGCACGGCAGGTGACAGACCGCGCCGCTGCTGATCGCGAGCGTCTGGACCAGGTGGCCGCCCGCTGGAAGGAGCGCCAGCAGTGGTGGAACCGCAGCTGGCCGAAGGGTGCGCCGCCGCGGGCCAGGGAAGCAGCGCTGGACGTTGCTTCGGCCGACTATCCTGCCGAGTCAGCGCCGATGGCGATGCTCGTCGCACCGGCGCCCGCGGCACCGCCCGCGCCTGCACCGATGGCCGCGGCGGCAGAACAGCGCATGCAGGCCAGCAGCGCACGCGCGCGTCGTCCGGCGCCCGCGTCGGAGAATGCACTGGATTCGATTGTGGTCACCGGCGGCTCGGTCGATGCCGCTGCAGCCGCCAACGATGGCCAGCTCGGCATCCAGCTGGCGGCCTGGCAGCCGGACTCGGCCGTCGCCCGGCGCCTGCGCCAGGGGCCGCCATCGCAGCTTTATGACCGCTATCTGGCCGAGCGCGATGCCCACGCCGACAGCAGCGCCTTCTTCCTCGATGTGGCCGACCTGCTGCTGGAGCAGGGCCAGCGCGAGCTGGCACTGCGGGTGCTGTCGAACCTGGCCGAAATGGATCTGGACAACCGCCACCTGCTGCGCGTGCTCGGTTACCGACTGATGCAGGCCGATGCTCCCGCACTGGCGGTGCCGGTGTTCGAGCAGGTGCTGGCGATGGGCCAGGAAGAACCGCAGAGCTTCCGCGACCTGGGCTTGGCGCTGGCAGCGGCCGGCAAGCCACAGCAGGCACTGGCGCCGCTGTACCAGGTGGTGGTGCGGCCGTGGGACAGCCGCTTCGATGGCATCGCCCTGATCGCGCTGGATGAGCTGACCAACCTGGTGGCCGGCAGCACGCCCCGGCTGGATACCACCGGCATCGACCCGCGCCTGTTGCAGGCGATGCCGCTGGACCTGCGCGTGGTGCTGTCGTGGGACGCCGACAACAGCGACATGGACCTGTGGGTGACCGACCCGAACGGCGAGCGCGCCTACTACGGCAACCGGATGACCTACCAGGGCGGGCAGATGTCGCAGGACTTCACCGGCGGCTATGGCCCCGAGCAGTTCTCGCTGCGCAACGCCAAGCCGGGCAAGTACAAGGTGGAGGCGAACTACTTTGGCAGCCGCCAACAGCTGGTGACCGGTGCGACAACCCTGATGCTGCGGCTGACCACCCACTGGGGCACGCCGAAGCAGAAGGATCAGATGGTGACGATGCGGCTGAAGGACCGTGCTGAGACCGTGCTGGTGGGTGAGTTCGAGGTGAAGTAGTCAACTGCCCCAAGTGGCCGTCCGAGGGTGGGCCAAGGAAGACCCTCGTCGACGCCGCTCTGGGCAAGGAGGTCCTGTGTGGGGTCGGCCGCGGCCCGGCCGGCTCCCCGCGCCAAGGCGGGCATCGCCTGCCTGAATGCAGCGCCAGTGCATCATGCTGGAGCCCCGGCGCAGGCCCAGGCCCTCATTCCGGGCATCCCCGGCCTGCGGTATCATTACCAGTCATCTTTTGAATGCATAACCGCCGACATGATCGAACTGAATCCTGTCCGCCAGCGCATCACCGATCTGACCGATCGCGTGCTGTCGCTTCGGGGGTATCTTTGACTACGACGCCAAGAAAGAGCGTCTTGAAGAAGTAACGCGGGAGCTGGAAAGCCCCGACGTCTGGAACAACGCCGAGTACGCCCAGAACCTGGGCCGCGAGCGTTCCAGCCTGGAAAAGACCGTGGGCGGCATCGCCTCGGTGCTCGATGGCCTGAACGACGCCACTGAACTGCTGGAGCTGGCCGAGTCCGAGCAGGACGAGGAGACCGCACTGGCGGTGGTCGCCGACCTCGACAAGCACCAGGCGCACGTGGAGAAGCTGGAGTTCCAGCGCATGTTCTCCGGCGAGATGGACAATGCGGCCGCGTTCGTCGACATCCAGGCCGGTGCCGGTGGCACCGAAGCCCAGGACTGGGCCGAGATCCTGCTGCGCATGTACCTGCGCTGGTGCGAGTCGCGCGGCTGGAAGACCGAACTGATGGAAGTCTCCGGTGGCGACGTCGCCGGCATCAAGTCGGCCACGCTGCGCGTGGAAGGCGACTATGCCTACGGCTGGCTGAAGACCGAGACCGGCGTCCACCGCCTGGTGCGCAAGTCGCCGTTCGACTCGGACAACCGCCGCCACACCAGCTTCACCTCGGTGTTCGTGTCGCCGGAAATCGATGACAACATCGACATCACCATCAACCCGGCCGACCTGCGTACCGACGTGTACCGTTCGTCCGGTGCCGGTGGTCAGCACGTGAACAAGACCGAGTCGGCGGTGCGTATCACCCACATCCCGACCAACATCGTTGTGGCCTGCCAGACCGGCCGCAGCCAGCACCAGAACCGCGACAACGCGATGAAGATGCTGGCCGCCAAGCTGTATGAACTGGAGATCCAGAAGCGCAACGCCGAGAAGGACGCGGTGGAAGCCACCAAGTCCGACATTGGCTGGGGCAGCCAGATCCGCAACTACGTGCTGGACCAGAGCCGTATCAAGGACCTGCGTACCGGCATCGAGCGTTCAGATACGCAGAAGGTGCTGGACGGCGACCTGGACGAGTTCGTCGAGGCCAGCCTGAAGGCCGGTTTGGCCGTGGGCTCCAAGCGCGCCGATGCCTGATCGACGCGCCTGCGCGTATTTCGTCACCCTCGTGCGCAACGCCGAGGGTGGCTGATCACGCTTCCGGTAGAGCCGAGCCCATGCTCGGCTGCTGTTGGCGCAGTAGCAGACGCGTCGAGCATGGCTCAACGCTACAACTACAAAGGGTAGGACGGGCCGATGATGCGCAGCGAAAGTGAACGCAAGGAACTCGGCGGCTTCCTCAAGGCCTGCCGCGCCCGTGTCGACCCTGCCACGCTCGGCCTCCCGGCCGGGCGCCGGCGCACCCCGGGCCTGAAGCGCGAGGAAGTGGCGCTGGCGATCGGGGTCAGCGTCAGCTGGTATACCTGGATCGAACAGGGCCGTGAAGTGCGCGCCTCGCCCGAAGTGCTTGAGCGCCTGGCACAGGTGCTGCGCATGAGTGACGACGAACGCGCCTACGCGTTCGCGCTGTCCGGCTACGGCGTGCCGCTGGAATCGCCGGACGAGAGCGTGACCGATGGCCTGCGCCAGCTGGTGGAGGCGATGCAGCCGATCCCGGCCTACGTACGCAATACCCGCTTCGACATCCTGGCCTGGAACCCGGCCATCGCCGATCTTTTCGTGGACTACAGCCAGCTGGCGCCGCATGAGCGCAACACGCTGCGGCTGATGTTCCTGTACCCGCCGTACCGCACGCTGATCCTCAACTGGGAAGAAATGACCCGCGGGCTGCTGGCGGGCTTCCGCGCGGCGATGGCGCAGGCCCCGGACAAGGCCCCGTTCCTGGCGCTGGTGGAAGACATCGCCGCGCACAGCGAAGAGTTTCGCCAATGGTGGCCGGAGCACGACGTGCGTCGGTTCGATGAAGGTGCGAAGAAGCTCAACCATCCCACGCGGGGGTTGCTGGACCTGCAGTACGTGGCGCTGGTGCCGGAGAGCCGGCACGACCTGTCCCTGGTGACCTACCTGCCGCGAGGGTAGGGGTTTACGGCAGGGCTTGCAGCCCTGCACCTGCTCAACGCAACGGCCAGAGCCAGAGCTGGATTCCGTGGTTTGGCGGGGCGGTGTCGGGGTGCGGGGACGCCGCAAGTACGTCCGTGTAGGCTTGGCAGCCGCATCCATGCGGCTGACACCCCGCACTCCGACACCGCCCCGCCTTCGACAGGTTCACGCGGCTGTTGGCAACTGCGGCTTTGTTCCGCGCGGCTGTTGGTAGGTGCCGACCTTGGTCGACACGATTTTTCTCTCAGATATCGAATGAGTCATCCACGCATGGCGTGGATCTACTGTGTCGACCAAGGTCGACACCCACCAACAGCAACGCAGAGCGCCGTCCCGACAGATCGCAGAACTCTGTCGAAGGTGGGGTGGGTCCGGTTGCGGGGGCGTGAGCCGCATGGATGCGGCGACCGAGCTTACATGGATGTACTTGCAGCGTCCCCCTCAACCGGACCCACCCCGCCAACCCACGGAATGCCAGCTTCTGCCGTTGCCGTTGCCGTTGCCGTTGCCTCGGCTTGGCTTGAAGCCTCTGCGGGTGCAGGGCGCAGCCCTGCCGATAACCCCATTCACACAGGTAAGTGCAGGTCACAGGATAAGCAGACGCCTTGTTGCCTCCGCCAATCGGGTCCACATTCCTGTGCAGAAGACGGGCCGCTGCCCGTTGCCGAGACAACAGGAGCCCTGCATGTCCGCTGCCCCCACCACCGCCATTTCCCGCGATCCGGCCACCGGCCAGCAGATCGCCAGCCATCCCTTCGCCACCGATGCCGAGCTGGAAACAATCCTCGATCGCGGCCAGGTCGGCTTTGCGGCCTGGAGCGTCAAGAGCCTCGAACAGCGCGCAGACGTACTGCGTGCGATGGCCGCCGTACTGCGGCGTGACCGCGAAAAGCTGGCCGCGCTGGCTACCGCCGAGATGGGCAAGGTACAGGCCGAATCGCTGGCCGAGATCGAGAAGTGTGCCGTGCTGTGCGACTGGTACGCTGACCACGGCGCGCAGTTCCTGCGCGACGAACCGACCCAGGTGCCCGACGACAAGGCCTACGTGTCCTACCTGCCGCTGGGCGTGGTGCTGGGCATCATGCCGTGGAACTTCCCGTACTGGCAGGTGATGCGTGCGGCGGTGCCGATCCTGATGGGCGGCAACGGCTTCCTGCTGAAGCCGGCCGAGAACATCGTCGGTACCGCGCAGCTGCTCGACGCGGCCTGGCGCGATGCCGGCCTGCCGGAAGGCACCTTCATCGCCGCCAACATCAGCCGCGAGGGCACCAGCCGCGCGATCGCCGATGATCGCATCGCCGCAGTGACCCTGACCGGCAGCGTGGCCGCAGGCCGCAGCATCGCCGCCCAGGCCGGGCAGGCGCTGAAGAAGGTGGTGCTGGAGCTGGGGGGCTCGGATCCGTTCATCGTGCTGGCCGACGCCGATCTGGACGCCGCCGTTGATGCGGCGGTAGCCTCGCGCTTCCAGAACACCGGGCAGGTCTGCATCGCCGGAAAGCGCATCATCGTCGAGGACGCGGTCTATGATCGTTTCGTGGCGCAGTTCTGCCAGAAGGTACAGGCACTGACCATCGGCGATGGCCGCGACCCGGCCAACCGTATCGGCCCGATGGCGCGCCAGGACCTGCTGGAGCAGCTCGATGCGCAGGTACGGGCTTCGGTGGAGGCCGGTGCGCGGCTGCTGGTTGGCGGCCACCCGCTGGATCGCCCGGGAGCCTTCTATGCACCCACCGTGCTGGCCGACGTGGAGCCAGGCATGCAGGCCTTCGATACCGAGACCTTCGGGCCGGTGGCCTCGATCAGTCGCGCCCGCGACGCCGACCATGCGGTGGAACTGGCCAACCAGAGCGAATTCGGCCTGAGCGGCAACCTGTGGACCGGCGACCGCGCGCGGGCCATGCAGCTGGCGCGCCGGCTGCAGACCGGCGGCGTGTTCGTCAACGGCTTCTCCGCTTCAGACCCGCGCGTGCCGATCGGCGGCGTAAAAAAGAGCGGCTTCGGTCGTGAGCTCTCGCACTTCGGCATCCGCGAATTCGTCAACGCGCAGACGGTGTGGTTCGACAAGCGTTGACGCGCAGCTTCCCTCCTTCCTGCAACGATCCACCATCAGTCCAGCGAAAAGGACGGCATTCCAATGTCCAAGGGTTCAGATCTGCTTGTCGCCGCGCTTGAGAACGAAGGCGTCGAGCGCATCTTCGGTATCCCCGGCGAGGAAAACCTCGACGTGGTCGAGTCGCTTCGTCATTCCAGCATCGAGCTGGTCATCACCCGCCACGAGCAGGCAGCGGTGTTCATGGCCGCCACCTATGGCCGCCTGACCGGCAAGCCCGGCGTGTGCCTGGCCACGCTCGGTCCGGGCGCGCTCAACTTCACCACCGGCGCCGCCTATGCGCTGCTCGGTGCGTGGCCGGTGATCATGATCACTGGCCAGAAGGGCATCGTCGCCAGCAAGCAGGCGCGCTTCCAGATCGTCGACATCGTCGGCACGATGAAGCCGTTGACCAAGCAGGCACGGCAGATCGTCTCGGCGCGCACGATCCCGACCATCGTCCGCGAGGCGTTCCGTGTCGCCCAGGAAGAGCGGCCGGGCCCAGTGCTGCTGGAGCTGCCCGAAGACATCGCCGCCGATGAGGTCGAAGGCGTGGCGCTGGTTCCGCCGCACGCGGTGGATCGTTCCATCGCCAGTCCGGAAGCGTTGGATCGGGCGGCAGAGACCATCCGCAGTGCAAAGCGACCGCTGCTGATGATCGCTTCGGCGGCGTCGCGGCCGCAGTCCAGCGAGGCGCTGTCGGCGTTCGTGCTGCGCGCCGGCATTCCGTTCTTCACCACGCAGATGGGCAAGGGCGCGGTGGCCGGCGGCTCGGGCCTGTACATGGGCACCGCAGCGCTCACCGAGCGCGATTACGTGCACATGGCGATCGACCAGGCCGACGTGATCGTGACCATCGGCCACGAGGTCACCGAGAAGCCGCCGTTCGTGATGCGCCCGGGCGGGCCGACCGTGATCCATATCGGCTACTCGCAGGCGGCGGTGGAACAGGTGTACTTCCCGCAGGTGGAGGTGATCGGCGACATCGGCCGTTCGCTGACCCAGCTGGCCGACCGCATCGAAGGCGCGGTGCCGAATGCCGCCGCGCTGCTGCCGCTGCGCGCGACCATCCTCGAGCATCTGGCCGACCGTGCCGAGGAGGCCCGTTTTACCCCGCAGCGGCTGGTGCACGACGTGCGCCAGGTGATGCCGCCGGACGGCATCGTGGCGCTGGACAACGGCATGTACAAGATCTGGTTCGCTCGCAACTACCGTACCCAGGTGGCCAACACATTGCTGCTGGATAACGCGCTGGCGACCATGGGCGCGGGCCTGCCATCGGCGATCATGGCCTCGATCCTGTTTCCACAGCGCCGGGTGCTGGCGGTGTGTGGCGATGGTGGTTTCATGATGAACAGCCAGGAGCTGGAGACGGCGCGCCGGCTGGGGCTCAACCTGGTGGTGCTGATCCTCAACGACGGCGCCTACGGCATGATCCGCTGGAAGCAGGCGGTGGATGGCTTCACCGACTACGGCATGACTTTCAGCAACCCGGATTTCGTGAAGTACGCCGAGGCCTATGGCTGCAAGGGGCATGAGGTGACCGCCATCGAGCAGTTCATCCCGACCCTGCAGGCGGCATTCAACGAGGGCGGGGTGCACCTGGTGTCCGTACCGGTCGACTACTCGGAGAACCAGCGGGTGCTGGTGGACGAGCTGCGGCAGGCGTTCCCCGGGAACGCGTAGGCGCCGATCCGCTGATGGGGTCAGATCCCTTTGCAGCGCAAAGGGATCTGACCCCTCTCCAGGCCGGGGCAGGGCGGTTTTGGTATGCTGTGGAGCCGGCCGCGCCGGGCGCAAGATCCCCCTCACTACACGATTCCCGCAGATCCATGAGCGAAGCTACCGATACCCCCCCCGTCGACGAGAACAAGTTGATCGCCGAGCGCCGTGAGAAACTCAAAGCGCTGCGTGGGCAGGGCATCGCGTACCCGAACGATTTCCGTCGTGAGGACTTCGCCGGCCGCCTGCAGGAAGAATTCGCCGATGCCGAGCAGTGGACCGCCGAGGCGCTGGAAGGCAACGGCCGCCAGGTGAAGATGGCCGGCCGCCTGATGGCCAAGCGCATCATGGGCAAGGCGAGCTTCGCGCAGATCCAGGACGAGTCCGGCCGCATCCAGCTGTTCCTGCAGGGGGCCGTGCTGGGCGATGCCTACACCGCGTTCAAGGGCTGGGACGTGGGCGACATCATCGCCGTCGAAGGCGGCCTGACCCGGACCAAGACCGGCGAGCTGTCGGTCAAGGCCGAGTCGATCCGCCTGCTGACCAAGTCGCTGCGTCCGTTGCCGGACAAGTGGCATGGCCTGGCCGACGTCGAGCAGCGTTACCGCCAGCGTTACGTCGACCTGATCGTCACCCCGGAGTCGCGCGCGGTCTTCATCAAGCGCTCGAAGATCATCCGCGCCATGCGTGCGTGGCTGGACAACCGCGACTTCCTGGAAGTCGAAACGCCGATGATGCACTACATCCCCGGCGGCGCGGCGGCCAAGCCGTTCACCACCCACCACAACGCGCTGGACCTGGACCTGTACCTGCGCGTGGCGCCGGAGCTGTATCTCAAGCGCCTGACCGTGGGCGGCCTGGAGCGCGTGTACGAGATCAACCGCAACTTCCGCAACGAAGGCGTCAGCACCCGCCACAATCCGGAATTCACCATGATGGAGCTGTACGAGGCCTATGCCACGTACAACGAGATCATGGACCTGACCGAAGGCGTGATCCGTGACGTGGCCAGGACGGTCAACGGCAGCACCGAGGTCGAGTGGGACGGGGCGAAGATCGACCTGGGCCCGGCGTTCCGCCGCTGGCGCATGGACGAAGCCGTGCGCCACCACAACCCGGAAATCTCGGTTGCCGACTGCACCGACCGTGACGCGCTGCTGCGCCATTGCGAGCGCTTGAACATCCGCGTCAAGCCGTCCTACGGCTGGGGCAAGCTGCTGCTTGAGATCTTCGAGGCCACCGTCGAGCACACCCTGATCCAGCCGACCTTCATCACCGACCATCCGGTGGAAGTCTCGCCGCTGGCCCGTGCCAACGACAATGATCCGGGCTACACCGACCGCTTCGAGCTGTTCGTCAACGGCAAGGAGCTGGCCAATGGCTTCTCCGAGTTGAACGACCCGGAAGACCAGGCCCAGCGCTTCCAGGCCCAGGTGGCCGCGAAGGAAGGTGGCGACGATGAGGCCATGCACTACGACGCCGACTACATCCGTGCGCTGGAGTACGGCATGGCCCCGACCGGCGGCCTCGGCATCGGCGTCGATCGTCTGGTGATGCTGCTGACCGGCAGCAGCTCGATCCGCGATGTGCTGCTGTTCCCGTACATGCGTCCGGAGCAGTAAGTCGCGTTTTTGACTCCCGATTGTGCGCGCCGTCCCGAAACGAGACGGCGCGATTGACGCGTCCCGCACTCGGCGTATCGTAATTGCACTACCTTGACGCCTGTTATGGCTTGATCGGCGTCAGGGGAGGGCACGGTGTGGGGAGTCCGCTTCACATTGTGATGACGATCATGAATCGGGACGCATGACACGGGAGTCAGGCCGATGCAGGGTGCGAGCGTTCGCAGCGGCAGAGTATCCTCGCCTGCTGATGATCCAGCGTGGTCGAAAAACCAGGCAGAGTACGCGTTGAATATCGTCATCGTTGATGACCAGACTTCCGCCCGGACGATGCTGCGTCACGTCATCGAAGACATCGCGCCGGAACTGAGCGTGTATGACTTCGGCGATCCGCTGACCGCATTGGCCTGGTGCGAAGCCCATCCGGTCGACCTGCTGCTGCTCGATTACCGTATGCCGGAGATGGATGGGCTGGAGTTCGCCCGTCGTTTCCGTCGCCTGCCCAAGCACCGCGACATTCCGGTGATCCTGATCACCGTGGTCGGTGACGAGCCGATCCGCCAGGCGGCACTGGAAGCCGGCGTCATCGACTTCCTGGTCAAGCCGATCCGCCCGCGCGAACTGCGTGCGCGCTGCTACAACCTGCTGCAGCTGCGCCAGCAGACCGAGAACGTGAAGCAACGGGCGCTGTCGCTGGAGCAGCGCCTGCTGGCCAGCATGCATGAGGTCGAAGAGCGGGAGCGCGAAACGCTGTCGCGGCTGGCGCGCGCGATCGAGTTCCGTGATGCCGGCACCAGCGCCTACCTGGAGCGCATGGCACGTGTGGCCGGCCTGATTGCCGAACAGCTCGGGCTGCCCGAGGAGGAGGTGCGCCTGATCGAAATGGCTGCGCCGCTGCATGACATGGGCAAGATCGCCATTCCCGATGCGGTGCTGCTCAAGCAGGGCAAGCTCAACGAGGAGGAGCTGGCGATCATGCGCCGGCACCCGCGGATTGGCCATGAACTGCTGAGCGGCAGCCAGAATCGTTTCATCCAGGTTGGCGCGTTGATCGCACTGCGTCATCATGAGCGCTACGACGGCAGCGGCTATCCTGATGGGCTGGTCGGCGATGCGATTCCGCTGGAAGCGCGCATCGTGGCTGTCGCCGATGTCTTCGACGCCCTGATTTCGCCCCGTCCGTACAAGGAAGCATGGACCATGGAAGCCACCCTGGCTTATCTCTACGCCCAGCGTGGCCGGCTGTTCGATCCCCGATGCGTGGACGCGCTGCTGCGCGGCCGCGAACAGCTGGACCAGATCTGCGCCGAGCATTCGATGGCGTCCGCGCGCCCGGGGCTGGGCGCGTGAAACGGCTGTTGTCGCAGCTGCGGCTGCGCCTGTCCCAGCGCCAGGACAGCGAACACGGCCAGCAGATCGTCCGTATTGTCCTGATCAGCTTGATCCTGGCCTACGTGCTGTTGCCGGCGCCGCGCCACGACCTGCCGCACACGCAGTACGTGGGCGTGCTGGCGATCGTATTGACCGGCCTGAGCCTGTCGCTGCTGTTGTTCGGCTGGCTGCTGTGGCGGCCGGCGCGTTCCGATCCCCGCCGCGTGCTGGGCATGCTCGCCGACTATGGCCTGATCGCTGCCGGCATGGTGCAGATGGGCGAGCCCCTGGCCTGGGTCTACATCGTGGTGATGTGGGTGACGGTCGGCAACGGCATGCGCTTCGGCCACCACTACCTGTACGTGGCGGTGGCGATGGCGATGGTGAGCTTCGGTTGCACGGTGCTGCTGACGCCTTACTGGCAACAGAATTTCCGTCTGGCCATCGGCCTCTGGCTCGGCCTGGCGGCGGTGCCGCTGTACTTCTCGACGCTGCTGCGGCAGCTGACCGAAGCGATGGCCGAGGCGCGCCGTGCCAGCGAGGCCAAGAGCCGTTTCCTGGCCAACATGAGCCACGAGTTCCGCACGCCGTTGAACGGCCTCAACGGCATGACCGAAGTGCTGGCGACCACGCGCCTGGACGATGAGCAGCGCGAGTGCCTCAACACCATCCAGGCGTCGTCGCGCAGCCTGCTGGCGCTGGTGGAGGAAGTGCTGGACATCTCGGCCATCGAGGCCGGCAAGCTGCGCGTGGTGGCCGAAGACTTCGCCGTGGCCGACGTGATCCAGGCGATCGGGCTGATCCTGTTGCCGCAGGCCAAGGCCAAGCGCCTGGAGTACCGGGTGACGGTGGCTGACGGTGTACCGCCACGCGTGCGCGGGGACGTCGGGCACCTGCGGCAGATCCTGCTGAACCTGGCCGGCAACGCGGTCAAGTTCACCGATCACGGCCGGGTCGAAATCCGTGTCAGCGTGGTGCAGGCCGATACCAGTGGCGCGGTGCGGCTGCGCTTCGACATCCTCGACACCGGCATCGGCGTGGCCCCGGCCATGCGTGCGCGGCTGTTCGATGCCTTCGAGCAGGCTGACGTCAGCATGGCGCGTCGCCACGAGGGCACCGGGCTGGGCACAACCATCGCCAAGGGCCTGGTCGAGGCGATGGACGGTGACATCGGCTATTTGGAAAACCCGCCGCGCGGCAGCCACTTCTGGGTCGAGTTGCCGTTCGCGCCGCCGCAGCCGCAGGTGCCGGGTGCGGTGCCGAGCCTGACCGGCGACGACGACGTGGGGCCGGGCGGCAACGTGATCGCATTTGCCGACCCGTTCCTGCGCCATCGCGCCCGCGTGCGGAGCATGCAGATCCTGGTGGCCGACGACCACGAGGCCAACCGCATGGTCCTGCAGCGCCTGCTGCAGAAGGCCGGGCATCGCGTGCTGTGCGTGGATGGCGGTGAGGCGGTGCTGGATGCGCTGGCCGACAGTGAGTTCGACGCGGTCATCGTCGACCTGCACATGCCGGGCATGAGCGGGCTGGACATGCTGAAGGAGTTGCGGGTGATGCAGGCCGGCGGCGGACCGCGCACGCCGGTGCTGGTGCTCAGCGCCGATGTTACCCCCGAGGCGATCCAGCGCTGTACCCAGGCTGGGGCGCATGCGTTCCTGGCCAAGCCCGTGGTGGCGGTGCGCCTGCTCGATACCCTGGCCGAGATCGCCAGCAATGCCCAGCTGAAGACCATGGCCGCACCGGTGGTGCGACCGATGGCGCTGCAGGATGGGGTGCTCGACAGCAGCGTGCTGGACGAGCTGGCCTCGCTGGGCATGGGCGAGGGCTTCGAACGTGAGTTCATCCGCCAATGCCTGGAGGACGTGGCGGGCTGCATGGGCAAGGCCGAGCAGGCCGGTGAGGCCACGCAGTGGGATGTGTTCCGCGAACAATCCCACGCGATCAAGGGCGTGGCCAGCAACCTTGGCCTGATGCGCGCGTCCAACCGTGCCGGCGAGCTGATGCGGATGGCCGACTGGCAGCTGAAGACCGAATGGCGCCAGCGCCTGGGCATCCTGCAGGAGGCGATCAAGGAAGGCCGGCGCGCGCTGGAGGCACGGGCCGAACGCCGGCTGCGCGGCGCTGCCGACGATGGCGAGGCGCGTTGAACCACGGCAGGGTGCATAAAAAAAGCCCGGTGGCCAACCGGGCTTGAACCCATCCTGGGGGAGGGATGAATCAGGCCGCGTCGAGGCTGGCGCGACGGGTCTGGGCCTTGATCAGGCGGTCCATGGTGCGCAGCGAACGGTCGCCGAGGGCCAGGGCGGAATCGACCCAAACCTTGGTGATCTCCAGCAGTTCGTCGTAGCTGACCGGCTGGGCGATGGCGCGTGCGGCGTTCATCGCCAGATAGGACTGCGGTGTGCGCTGCTGCTGGCGGATCAGTTCTTCCACCGCCGCCCGGCCTTCGCCCTTCTTCACCAGCACGTCGACCACGCCCATCGCGTGCATCTCCTCGGCGCTGTAGACCCGGCCGTCGAGGATGATCTTCTCGGCGAGGTGGGGGGACACGCGCCGGCACAGGAAGGAGTACGCACCCATGCCCGGGAACAGGCCGAACAGCACCTCCGGCAGGCCCAGTCCGCTGCCTTCCTCGGCGACGATGGTGTGGCAGGCCAGGGCCATTTCCAGCCCGCCGCCGAGGGCGTCACCCTGGATCAGCGCGATCGAACGGACGTCGCCGCCGAACCCGGTGTGCAGGTGGTGCACGCCCTCCACGCAGCGCTGGGCATAGTTCAGCAGGAGGTCGCGGTTGCCTTCGCGGATCAGGCGTGTGAACAGGTCCAGGTCGCCGCCCAGATTGTAGGCGACGGCATCGGAGGCCAGCACGAAATGCCGCAATGTTCCGCTGTGGCGTTCGGCAGGGCTGCGGGTGATGGCCGCCATGTAGCTCCACATCTCGTCGAGCATGTCCTTGCGGCAGCAGGGGCGGATCCCAGTGGCGGCATCGGCGTGCATGAACAGCCAGTGGGCAGCGCCGTCGGCGCTGTCTTCGGTGCGGATGGTGGCGAACGGTGAGCCGCTTGAAGGCAGCTTTTCGATGGTACTCATGGAAGGGTCCTCGGCATGCGGCCCGCAGTGTCAGGTGGGTGGCCGGCGGGCCGAACGGTCCACACACGCGGCGATGCTACACCGCCCCAGGGGCGTCGCATGCGAAAGGGCCCGGGACGTTTCCGCCCCGGGCCCTGCATCGTTCAAATTGCCGCAAACCCTTACTGGGCGGGCGTATCGCGGAGTTCGCGGCGGAGGATCTTGCCGACATTGGTCTTCGGCAGCTCCTTTCGGAATTCAACGATTTTGGGGTGCTTGTAGCCGGTCAGGTTGGCCCGGGCATGCTCCTTGACCATTTCGGCGGTCAGGTTCGGGTCCTTCTTCACGATGACCACCTTGACCACTTCCCCGGACTTTTCGTCCGGCACGCCGACCGCGGCCACTTCCAGCACGCCCGGCATCATCGCGATCACGTCCTCGACTTCATTCGGGTACACGTTGAAGCCGGACACCAGGATCATGTCCTTCTTGCGGTCGACGATGTAGAAGAAGCCGTGTTCGTCCATCTTCGCCATGTCGCCGGTATGCAGCCAGCCGTCGGCATCGATCGCCTTGGCGGTTTCCTCCGGGCGCTGCCAGTAGCCCTTCATCACCTGCGGGCCCTTGATGCAGAGCTCGCCGACCTCGCCCAGCGGCAGGATGGCGCTGTTGTCGTCCTTGATGCAGGCATCGGTGGACGGGATCGGCAAGCCGATCGAGCCGTTGTATTCGGTCAGGGTGAGCGGGTTGATGCAGGCCGCCGGCGAGGTCTCGGTCAGGCCATACGCCTCGACCAGGGTCACCCCGGTGACCTTCTTCCAACGCTCGGCCACGGCGCGTTGCACCGCCATGCCGCCGCCCAGGGTGACCTTCAGCGAGGAAAAGTCGACCGTGTCGAAGCCGGGGGTGTTGAGCAGGCCATTGAACAGCGTGTTGACGCCGGTGATGGCGGTGAAGCGCACCGACTTGAGCTCCTTGACGAAGCCCTTCATGTCACGCGGATTGGTGATCAGGTGGTTGCAGCCACCGAACTTCATGAAGACCAGCCCGTTCGCGGTCAGTGCGAAGATGTGGTACAGCGGCAGGGCGGTGATGATCCACTCCTTGCCCATCTCGATGCCCGACGCACTGATCCAGGCCGAGGCCTGCTGCATGTTGGCGATCAGGTTGCGGTTGGTCAGCATCGCGCCCTTGGCCACGCCGGTGGTGCCGCCGGTGTACTGCAGGAACGCAATGTCGTCGTGGTCGATCTCGACCTGGGGCAGGCTGTGGCGGCTGCCGATCTTCAGCGCCTGGCGGAAGCGCACCGCGCCCTTGAGATGGTAGTTGGGCACCATCTTCTTGATGTACTTCAGCACGAAGTTGACGATCACGCCCTTGGCGCCAAGCAGGTCGCCCAGGCCGGTGGTGATCACGTGCTTGACCGGCGTATCGGCGATGACCTGCTCGACGGTGTCGCCGAAGTTGTCGACCACCACCAGTGCGGTCACGCCGGCATCGATCAGCTGGTGCTTGAGCTCGCGCGCGGTGTACAACGGATTGACATTGACCACGGTCAGGCCGGCGCGCAGCACGCCGAAGGTGGCCACCGGGTACTGCAGGCAGTTGGGCATCATCAGGGCGACGCGGTCACCCTTCTTGAGCTTGAGCTCTCCCAGCAGGTAGGCCGCGAACTGATTGACCAGCGCGTCGGTCTCGCCATAGGTGAGGACCTTGCCGAAGCTGGAGTAGGCGGGACGGTCGCGGAATTTCGCGACGGAAGCGTCGAAGACCGAAGCTACCGAATGGAACTCGTTGACGTCGATCTCGGCGGGAACGCCTTTCGGATAGCTCTGCAGCCAGGGACGATCCAGACTCATATTCCCCCTCCAGGAATCGTGATGTATTAGGTTCCGGCCCTGAGCGTATCGACAATGGCCGGTCATTGCAGCATACCCCGCCGTAGGGAAAACGCGAAGAGGCCCCGAAGGGCCTCTTTGCTGGGTAGTGCCGGCCGCTGGCCGGCATCTGTGCTCGATCGGGATTCCGGTTGGTGCCGGCCAGCGGCCGGCACTACCGTGGCGCCAACCGGGCCGCTTGCGTCAGCCCTGCTTGCGCACCGGTGCGCCGTTGGCCTTGTAGTACGGCGCAGTGCTGCGGGCCAGCGGGGTGCGGCCGCGGATCACGTCGGCCAGCTTCTCGGCCATCATGATGGTCGGCGCGTTGAGGTTGCCGGTCACCACCTGCGGCATGATCGAGGCATCGACGATGCGGAGGCCTTCCAGGCCGTGCACGCGACCCTGGCCATCGACCACCGCCATCGGGTCATCGGCATGGCCCATCTTGTTCGAGCACGACGGGTGGTAGGCGGTCTCGGCATGCTCGCGCACGAATGCATCGATCTGCGCGTCGGTCTGCAGTGCACTGCCCGGCGAGATCTCGCGGCCGCTGTACGGGGCCAGCGCCGGCTGCGCGAAGATCTCGCGGGTGATGCGGATCGCCGCGCGGAATTCGCGCCAGTCCTGCTCGTGCGACATGTAGTTGAACAGGATGCTCGGATGTTCGCGCGGGTCCTTCGAGCGCACATGGATGCGGCCACGGCTGGGCGAGCGCATCGAGCCGACGTGCATCTGGAAGCTGTGCGCCTTGATCGGGTTGGAGCCGTTGTAGTTGATCGCCACCGGCAGGAAGTGGTACTGCAGGTTCGGCCAGTCGAACTCGGCGTCGCTGCGGATGAAGCCACCGGCCTCGAACTGGTTGCTGGCGCCGATGCCGGTGCCCAGGAACAGCCACTCGGCACCGATCGCCGGCTGGTTGTACAGCTTCAGCGCCGGCGCCAGCGACACCGGCTTCTTGCATTCGTACTGCAGGTACATCTCAAGGTGATCCTGCAGGTTGGCGCCGACGCCCGGCAGGTGGTGCACCAGGTCGATGTCGAGGCTGCGCAGCAGGTCGGCCGGGCCGACGCCCGAGCGCTGCAGGATCTGCGGCGAGGCGATGGCGCCGCCGCACAGCAGCACCTCGCGGCGGGCGGTGGCACGCTGCGGCTGGTCGTGGTGCAGCCACTGCACGCCCACCGCGCGCTTGCCCGAGAAGAGGATGCGGTCGGTCAGCGCGTGGGTGACGATGGTCAGGTTCGGGCGTGGCTTGGCCAGGTCCAGGTAGCCGCGGGCGGTGCTGGAACGACGGCCGTTCGGGGTCACCGTGCGGTCCATCGGGCCGAAGCCTTCCTGCTGGTAGCCGTTGAGGTCGTCGGTGCGCGGGTAGCCGGCCTGCACGCCGGCTTCGACCATCGCAGCGAACAGTTCGTTGTTGCCGGCCTTCGGCGTGGTCACGCGCAGCGGGCCGTCACCGCCGTGGTAGTCATTAGGGCCGATGTCGCGGGTTTCGGCCTTGCGGAAGTAGGGCAGGCAGTCCAGGTAGGTCCAGTCTTCCAGGCCCGGCATGCTGGCCCAGTTGTCGTAGTCCATCGCGTTGCCGCGGATGTAGCACATGCCGTTGATCAGCGACGAGCCACCCAGGCCCTTGCCGCGGCCGCAGTCCATGCGGCGGTTGTTCATGAAGGGCTCCGGATCGGTCTTGTACGCCCAGTTGTAGCGCTTGCCCTGCAGCGGGAAGGCCAGCGCCGCCGGCATCTGGGTACGGAAGTCGAGCCGGTAGTCCGGGCCACCGGCTTCCAGCAGCAGCACGCTGACATCGGCATCCTCGGTGAGGCGGGTCGCCAGCACGTTGCCGGCTGAACCGGCGCCGATGATGATGTAGTCGTACTCGTTATGGGTGCTCATGGGTGTCTCCTGCAGGCCGGGGCGCGCTGCATGCAGGCGTCCCGGTGGAATGTCGGATCGGCGCGGAGGCCGGACGATGGGGCGTGCTCGGGGCGCGCCGGTCAGAACACGCTGGCGTAGTCGCCCAGCTCGACCTGCACCGACTTGATGCGGGTGTAGTGGCCGAGGGTGGAGATACCGTTCTCGCGGCCGACGCCGGATTCCTTGTAGCCACCGACCGGCATTTCGGCCGGCGATTCACCCCAGGTGTTGATCCAGCAGATGCCGGCTTCCAGGCGATGGATGATGCGGTGGGCGCGGCTGATGTCCTTGCTGACCACGCCGGCGGCGAGGCCGAAGGTGGTGTCGTTGGCACGACGTACCACTTCGTCTTCGTCGTCATAGGCGAGGATGCTCATCACCGGCCCGAAGATCTCTTCCTTGACGATGGTCATGTCATCGCGGCAGTCGGAGAACACGGTCGGCAGCACGTAGGCGCCGTTGGCCAGCGCGCCTTCGGTGGCACGGCCGCCGCCGGTCAGCAGGCGGGCACCTTCGGCCTTGCCACTCTCGATGTAGCGCAGCACGTTTTCCATGTGCGGGAAGCTGGTCAGCGGGCCGAAGTTGGTCTCGGCGGCCATCGGGTCGCCGATGCGGATGCGCTTGACGCGCTCGACGACGGCCGCCTCGAATGCGGCCAGCATGCTGCGCGGCACGAACACGCGGGTGCCGTTGGTGCAGACCTGGCCGGAGCTGAAGAAGTTGGCCATCACCGCAATGTCGGCGGCGCGGTCCAGGTCGGCGTCGTCGCAGATCACCAGCGGCGACTTGCCGCCCAGTTCCATGGTCACTTCCTTCAGCGACGAGGACGCCGCGCTGGCCATGACCTTCTTGCCAGTGGCGACGCCACCGGTGAAGGAGATCTTTTCGATCACCGGGTGCTCGGTCAGCCACTGGCCGATCTCGCGGCCCGGGCCCTGCACGACGTTGAACACGCCGGCCGGCACGCCGGCTTCGGTGTAGATTTCGGCCAGCCGGATCGCGGTCAGCGGGGTCACTTCGGACGGCTTGAACACCATCGCGTTGCCCGCGGCCAGCGCCGGTGCCGACTTCCACATGGCGATCTGGATGGGGTAGTTCCAGGCACCGATGCCGGCGACCACGCCCAGCGGCTCGCGACGGGTGTAGAAGAAGCTCGATTCGCGCAGCGGCAACTGGATGCCTTCGATGGCGGTGGCCAGGCCGGCGTAGTACTCGACCACGTCGGCACCGGTGACGATGTCCACGGTGGTGGTCTCGGCCAGCGCCTTGCCGGTGTCCAGGGTTTCCAGGTGGGCCAGTTCGTCGTTGCGCTCGCGCAGGAGCTCGACGGCGCGGCGCAGGATGCGCGAGCGCTCCATGGCGGTCATCGCGGCCCACACCTTCTGGCCTTCGGCTGCGCTCTGCACGGCGCGTTCGACGTCGGCCTGGCTGGCGACCTGCACCTCGGCGATCACCTCGCCGGTGGCCGGGTTGATGGTCTTGAAGGTCTTGCCGCTGGTGGCATCGACGCGCTGGCCGTGGATGTAGAGCTGTTGGACGGGCAGGGTGGACATGGGGCGTACTCCTTGGAAGGGGGCGGGTGCTGAAGCGCTTATAGCGCGGCAGCCTGCAACTGGAAGTCGATGTAGCCGTAAGCGATGCGCCGGGACTTCTCGGCGTTGAACTGGCCGCCGACCAGGCTGCCGCGCAGCCATAGGCCATCAATCATCGCGGCCAGGCCGCGGGCGGCCAGGCGGGCCTGCGGATGGGGCAGCAGGCGGTTGAACTGGTGGCACAGGTTGGAGAACAGGCGCTGGTCGTTGGCGCGCTGCAGCCGGGCCAGTTCCGGCTGGTGCATGCTGGCGGCCCAGAAGGTGAGCCAGACGCGCATCGCGGTGCCGTTGATCTGGCTGTCGTCGAAGTTGCCATCGACGATGGCGCGCAGCTGCTCGCGCGGGTTGTCGCTGGCGTCGGCGCGGTAGCGGGCGACGGCGTCCTTCAGTTCGCGCAGGATCTGCCGCATTGCAGCATTGAGCAGGCCGTCCTTGTCGCCGAAGTAGTGGGCGACGATGCCGCTGGACAACCCCGCCTTCTTCGCGATGGTGGCGACGGTGGCATCGGCCATGCCGATCTCGTCGATGGTCTGGAAAGTGGCCCGGATCAGCTGTTCGCGCCGTACCGGTTCCACGCCTTTCTTCGGCATTGTCTCTCCACGGTTTGCGACCCGAAGGATCGGGCTGCCCGCCATTATGCTTTTTATTGATTGAACGTTCAATCAATAAACCCTAGGATGCGCTCGCGCCCCACGCCATGGGCCCGGTTTACCGGTCCGGCCCCGCCCATGTGCTCCCTCGGACTTGATGAGACGACCCCATGTCTTCCCTGGCTCATCCCAAGCGTTCGCCCCTGCGCTTGAACCGTTTTGTCTTCCTCAGCTCCTCGGTGTCGATCGGCATCCTCGGGCTGCTCACCGTTCTCTATCCCGAAGGCAGCGAGCACTGGCTGCAATGGGCGCAGGCCGAGGTCTCGGCCGCGTTCGGCTGGTGGTACATGCTGCTGATCGTGCTGTGCCTGGGCTTCGTGTTGTGGCTGGCGTTCTCGCCGTACGGCCGCATCCGCCTGGGCCACAACGAGGAATCACCGGCCTTCGGCTACGTGGCCTGGGTCTCGATGCTGTTCTCGGCCGGCATCGGCATCGCGCTGCTGTACTACGGCGCCTACGAGCCGCTGGATCATTTCCTCAATCCGCCCGGGCAGCCCGGCGGCACCGTGGCCGCCGGCCGCGAGGCGATGGTGCTGACCTTCCTGCACTGGGGCCTGCATGGCTGGGCGCTGTATGCGCTGGTCGGCGTGGCACTGGGCTATTTCGCCTATCGCCGGGACCTGCCGCTGGCGCTGCGCTCTGCGTTGTACCCGGTCTTCGGTGAGCGCATTCATGGCCGCATCGGCGACATGGTCGATGGCTTCGGCATCCTGGCCACGCTGATCTCGATGGTGACCAACCTCGGCATCGGCGCGCTGGTGGTGCAGTCCGGCCTGGTCTACCTGTTCCACATCCCGGATACACCGCAGGTGCTGGTGGCGATCGTGCTGGTTATGATGGTCGTGGCCACCATCGGCGTGGTCGCTGGCGTGGAAAAAGGCATTGCCTGGCTGTCCAACCTCAACGTGCGCCTGCTGTGCGGCCTGCTGCTGTTCGTGCTGGTCACCGGCCCGACCCTGCACCTGTTCGACGGCCTGATCCAGAACACCGGCGATTATCTCGGCGCGTTCGTGCGCAAGAGCTTCGACATGTACCTCAACGATCCCAAGGGCCGTGAGTGGATGGGGTCGTGGACGCTGTTCTACTGGGCGTGGTGGATCGCCTGGGCGCCGTTCGTCGGCCTTTTCGTGGCGCGCATCTCGCGCGGCCGCACCATCCGCGAAGTGATCTTGGGCGTGCTGCTGATCCCGCTCGGCTTCACCCTGGCCTGGCTGTCGATCTTCGGCAACACCGCCATCGACCTGGTGCTCAACCATGGCCAGGCGATCCTCGGTGACGTGGCCCAGCACGATGCAGCGATGACCTTGTTCAAGCTGCTGGAATACCTGCCTGCGGCGCCGTACGTGGCCGGTGCTGCGGTGGTGATCGGCTTCGTGCTGTTCCTGACCCCGGTCGACTCGGGCACGCTGATGATCGCCAACCTGTGCACGCGTCGCGTTGACGATGGCGTGGAAGATGGCCATGACGCGCCGATCTGGCTGCGCGTGTTCTGGGCCGCCGGCATCACTGTGGCCAGCGTCGGCCTACTGCTGGCTGGCAACTTCAGCGCGATGCAGACCGCGGTGGTGCTGTGCGGCCTGCCGTTCTCGTTCACCCTGGCGTTCTACATGTGGGGCCTGTTGAAGGCCCTGCGCACCGACCCGGATGCGCCGCGCCGGTGATCGCTTCTGTAGAGCCGAGCCCATGATCGGCTGCTGTTGGCGCAGAAGCAGCCGAGCGCAGGCTCGGCTCTACAAGGGCATCGCAAACGCAAAGGGCCGGATCCGCAAGGATCCGGCCCTTTCCTCAATCGGGCGCAGCCGCGCCGTTACTTGGCTGCCAGCTGGCGCAGCACGTACTGCAGCAAGCCACCATGGCGGAAGTACTCGACTTCCTTCGGGGTCAGCAGCATCACCGAGACCTCAAAGGTCTTCTTCGTGCCATCGGCCTTGGTCGCGGTGACCGTGGCGCGCTTGCTGGCACCGTCCTGCAGGCCGGTGATGTCGATCACTTCCGAGCCGTCCAGGCCCAGCGTCTGTGCGTTCTCGCCGTTGCGGAACTGCAGCGGCAGCACGCCCATGCCGACCAGGTTGGAGCGGTGGATGCGCTCGAAGCTCTCGGCGATGACCGCCTTCACCCCCAGCAGCAGGGTGCCCTTGGCCGCCCAGTCACGCGACGAGCCGGTGCCGTATTCCTTGCCGGCCAGCACCACCAGCGGCACCTTGTCGGCCTTGTACTTCATGGCCGCATCGTAGATCGCCAGCTTCTCCGGCTGGCCACCACCGGCCGGGTAGTACAGGGTGTTGCCGCCTTCCTCGCCACCGAACATCAGGTTCTTGATGCGGATGTTGGCGAAGGTGCCGCGGACCATCACGTCATCGTTGCCGCGACGGCTGCCGTAGCTGTTGAAGTCGGCCGGCTGCACGCCGCGCTCCTGCAGGAAGCGGCCTGCCGGCGAGTCCTTCTTGATGTTGCCGGCCGGGGAAATGTGGTCGGTGGTAATCGAGTCGCCGAACAGGCCCATCACGCGTGCGCCGTGCACGTCGTCGATGCTGCCGGTCTGCATGGTCATGCCATCGAAGTAGGGCGGGTTCTTGATGTAGGTGGAGTCGTCGCTCCACGCGTACAGGTTGCCGTCCGGCGAGGCGATGGTGTTCCAGCGGGTATCGCCCTTGAACACATCGGCGTAGTTCTGCTTGAACATCTCCGGGCCAATGGTGGCGGCGATGACGTCGCCGATTTCCTTGTTGCTCGGCCAGATGTCGCGCAGGAACACGGGCTGGCCGTCGCTGCCGGTGCCGAGCGGCTGGGTGGTCAGGTCGATGTCGGTGGTGCCGGCGATGGCATAGGCCACCACCAGCGGCGGGCTGGCCAGGTAGTTCATCTTCACTTCGGGGTGCACGCGGCCCTCGAAGTTGCGGTTGCCTGACAGCACCGAGGTCACCACCAGGTCGCCGGCGGCGATGCCGGCGCTGACTTCGGTCGGCAGCGGGCCGGAGTTGCCGATGCAGGTGGTGCAGCCGTAGCCGACCACGTAGAAGCCGATCTTCTCCAGCTCCTTCAGCACACCGGCCTTTTCCAGGTAGTCGGTGACCACGCGCGAGCCCGGGCCGAGCGAGGTCTTGACCCACGGCTGGCGGTTCAGGCCCTTGGCGGCCGCATTGCGGGCCAGCAGGCCGGCACCGATCATCACCGCCGGGTTGGAGGTGTTGGTGCACGAGGTGATGGCCGCGATCACCACCGCGCCATCCTTCAGCCGCACCTTGCGGCCTTCGATCTCGATGTCGGCGAAGCCTTTGGCCAGCTGCTCGTTGCCGACGGCGGCGCCGCCGCCTTCGTTGACGAAGGTGGCAACGTCCTCGCTGCGCTTGTCACGGTTGGCGGTCATGCCGACCAGCGCTTCGCGGTAGTTCTTCTGCACGTCTTCCAGCAGGACGCGGTCCTGCGGGCGCTTCGGGCCGGCCAGCGACGGCTTCACCGTGCCCATGTCCAGTTCCAGCGTGCTGCTGTACTGGGCGTGCGGGCTGCCCGGTTCGTGCCACAGGCCCTGCGCCTTGGCATAGGCCTCGACCAGGTTGATCTGCTCTTCGCTGCGACCGGACAGGCGCAGGTAGTTCAGCGATTCGGCGTCGATCGGGAAGATGCCGCAGGTGGCGCCGTATTCCGGGGCCATGTTGCCGATGGTGGCGCGGTCGGCCAGTGGCAGGTGCTGCAGGCCGTCACCGTAGAACTCGACGAACTTGCCGACCACGCCCAGCTTGCGCAGCATCTGGGTGACGGTCAGCACCAGGTCGGTGGCGGTGGCGCCTTCGGGCAGCTTGCCGGTCAGCTTGAAGCCGACGACCTGCGGAATCAGCATCGACGATGGCTGGCCGAGCATGGCGGCCTCGGCTTCGATGCCACCCACGCCCCAGCCGAGCACGCCGATGCCGTTGATCATGGTGGTATGGCTGTCGGTACCGAACACGGTGTCGGGGTAGGCAATGTCCTTGCCATCCTTCTGCGCGGTCATCACCACGCGGGCCAGGTTCTCCAGGTTCACCTGGTGGACGATGCCGGTGTTGGGCGGCACCACCTTGAAGTTGTCGAAGGCCTTCTGTCCCCAGCGCAGGAAGCCGTAGCGTTCCTGGTTGCGCTGGAACTCGATCTTGCCGTTGAGGTCCAGCGCGTCGGGCTTTCCGAACACATCGACCTGCACCGAGTGGTCGATGACCAGTTCGGAGGGAATCTGCGGGTTGATCTGCTCCGGCTTGCCGCCGAGCTTGACGACGGCGTCGCGCATCGCGGCCAGGTCGACCACGCAGGGCACGCCAGTGAAGTCCTGCAGGACCACGCGCGCCGGCATGAAGGCGATCTCGGTGTCCGGCTCGGCCGCCGGGTTCCAGCGGGCCACGGCTTCGATGTGGTCCTTGCCGACGGTGATGCCGCCGTCCTCGTGCCGGAGCAGGTTCTCCAGCAGGATCTTCATCGAGTAGGGCAGGTGGGAGATATCGAAGCGCTGGCCCAGCGTGGGCAGGCTGAAGTAGTCGTAGGTCTTGCCACCGACATTCAGCTGGCTGCGGGTGGAGAACGAATCGCTCATGCGGGTTAACTCCTTCTTGCGGATGGCTTGCAGTGGCCCGCGCATGGGCAGGCCTGCTTGCGGTGGCCGGCAGTCCGTGCCGCCGGGCAGAAGGCCAGTATCGCCGATGCCGTCGGGGCCGCAGAACTGCGGGCTCAGAACGCAAGGTTATAAATTCGTATGTAGTTTTCGTGTCATGGCGCCGCCGGACTTAGTGCGGGCTGACAGGCTCGAGGCAGTGCCGTATGGCGCCGGGGGACAGGTGGAGGGCAGCATGGGGGGGGCTGCAGGCGCTGGGGGCGGAGCCGTGCTGAGCGATGGTCATCGTGGCGGTCGAGGCGTTCTTGACCGGGCACGGGGGGCGCGCCGCCGACGGGCAGCGCGCCAGTCAGTGGCGATCAGCCACCCAGGAACGGATTGCCGGTCTTGGCGGGAGCCGCGCCCTTGGATTTCACCTTGAGTACGTTGTCCTTGCCGAACTCAAAGACGGTCGATTCCTGCACGTTCTTTCCGAAGTGCTTGATCTTGGCGTAGTCGTAGTACCAGACCTGGGTGTCGCCAAGCTGCTCACGACGCGTCGGCGCTCCAAACTTCTCGCGGACCTGGTCCTGGGTCGCCTTGCCCACCTCCAGCTCGTCCAGTTGCTTCTGGGTGATCTCAGTGCCGGTGGTGTGGGCCGCGAACGGATTGGCGTGGGCCGGGCCTGCGGCCAGGGCCAGGGGGGTGGCCAGAGCCAGGGTCAGAATGAATGCGCGCATTGAACGTCCTTTTATGAGAGAGGGGGCGTGCGGTGCCGGAGTGTCCCGGCCCGGTACAGCGAGGGCTGCCCGGCCAGTCTAGCGGTCGAATGCGACTGGTTCTGGTTCAAGGTCACAATTCGCCCGATTTGAGGTGTTTACGTCAGGTATGTATAATTCATACATACTTTTTGAGGCCTACCCATGGAAGCCACCGTTGCAGAACGCGGACAGATCACCCTGCCCAAGGCGGTGCGCGATGCCCTCGGCCTGACCAAGGGCACGCTGCTGAAGGTCGAGCTGGACGGCAGCCGCATCATCCTGCGCAAGAGTGTTGACGATGCCATTTCACGGGCGCGCGGCAAGTTCGCGCTGGACGGCTTCGAGTCGTCCGACGCGGCCGTGCGCGCGGTGCGTGACGAGGAGTAAGCCGTGATGATCGCCGTCGATTCGCCGGTACTGGTCGAACTGCTCAGCAACGGCCCGCAGGCCGATGCCGTGGAGGCCATCCTCCGGCAGAGCCTGGTCGGTGGCCGCGTGGTGGTCTGTGGCGCGACTCTGGCCGAAGTGTGCGCATCGCTGCGCGGTGGTGCCGAAGTGCTCGAAGCACTGGAAGAGATGGGCGTGCACTTCAACCCGATGGAGGCCAAGTCGGCGCTGCGCGCCGGCGAGATGCACCGCCGTCATCGCCAGCGCGGTGGCAGCCGCCGCAGCCTGGACGAATTCATGGTCGGCGCCCATGCACTGCTGCAGTGCGATGGCCTGATCACCTGGAACGATACGTTTTACCGCGACTACTTCAAGGGCCTGAAGCTGATCGTGCCGCACGCCTGAGCCCACTTTTGATTTTTCAACCTACGCATTACCCGGGAGTTGTCATGTTGGAAGCCTACCGCCACCACGTCGCCGAGCGCGCTGCGCTTGGCATCCCGCCGCTGCCGCTGAGCGCGCAGCAGACGGCCGATGTCATCGAACTGCTGAAGAACCCGCCGCAGGGCGAGGCCGAGTTCCTGCTCGACCTGCTGACCCACCGCGTGCCGGCCGGCGTCGATGACGCAGCCAAGGTCAAGGCGTCGTACCTGGCGGCGATCGCCCTGGGCAGCGAGCAGAACCCGCTGATCAGCCGCGAGCGCGCCACCGAACTGCTGGGCACCATGCTTGGCGGCTACAACGTTGCACCGCTGGTGCAGCTGCTGGACGACGCCAGCGTCGGCACCATCGCTGCCAACGGCCTGAAGAAGACCCTGCTGGTGTTCGATGCGTTCCATGACGTGCAGGAGAAGGCGAAGGCCGGCAACGCCAACGCCCAGGCCGTGCTGCAGAGCTGGGCCGAGGCTGAGTGGTTCACCAGCAACCCGGAAGTGCCGCAGAGCCTGACCGTCACCGTGTTCAAGGTGCCGGGCGAAACCAACACCGATGACCTGTCGCCAGCACCGGACGCGACCACCCGCCCGGACATTCCGATGCACGCCCTGGCGATGCTGAAGAACAAGCGCGACGACGCGCCGTTCACCCCGGAAGAAGACGGCAAGCGCGGCCCGATCCAGCAGATCCTGTCGCTGAAGGACAAGGGCTACCTGGTCGCCTACGTCGGCGACGTGGTCGGCACCGGCTCCTCGCGCAAGTCGGCCACCAACAGCGTGCTGTGGTGGACCGGCGATGACATTCCGTACATCCCGAACAAGCGCGCCGGTGGCGTGTGCCTGGGCGGCAAGATCGCCCCGATCTTCTACAACACCATGGAAGATGCCGGTGCGCTGCCGATCGAGCTGGACGTGTCGAAGATGGAGCACGGCGATGTCATCGAGCTGCGTCCGTACGAAGGCAAGGCGCTGAAGAACGGCGAAGTGATCGCCGAGTTCCAGGTCAAGTCCGACGTGCTGTTCGACGAGGTGCGTGCCGGTGGCCGCATCCCGCTGATCATCGGTCGTGGCCTGACCGGCAAGGCGCGCGAAGCGCTGGGCCTGGCCCCGACCGACCTGTTCCGCCTGCCGGTGCAGCCGGCCGATACCGGCAAGGGCTTCTCGCTGGCGCAGAAGATGGTCGGCCGCGCCTGTGGCCTGCCGGAAGGCCAGGGCATGCGCCCGGGCACCTACTGCGAACCGAAGATGACCTCGGTCGGCTCGCAGGACACTACCGGCCCGATGACCCGTGACGAGCTGAAGGACCTGGCCTGCCTGGGCTTCTCGGCCGACCTGGTGATGCAGTCGTTCTGCCACACTGCCGCTTACCCGAAGCCGGTGGACGTCAAGACCCACCACACCCTGCCGGAGTTCATCTCCACCCGTGGCGGCGTTTCGCTGCGCCCGGGCGACGGCGTGATCCACAGCTGGCTCAACCGCATGCTGCTGCCGGACACCGTCGGTACCGGTGGTGATTCGCACACCCGTTTCCCGGTGGGTATTTCGTTCCCGGCCGGCTCGGGCCTGGTCGCCTTCGCTGCCGCCACCGGCGTGATGCCGCTGGACATGCCGGAGTCGGTGCTGGTGCGCTTCAAGGGCAAGATGCAGCCGGGCGTGACCCTGCGTGACCTGGTCAACGCGATCCCGCTGTACGCGATCAAGTCGGGCCTGCTGACCGTGGCCAAGGCGGGCAAGAAGAACATCTTCTCCGGCCGTATCCTGGAAATCGAAGGCCTGCCGGATCTGAAGGTCGAACAGGCGTTCGAACTGTCCGACGCCTCGGCCGAGCGTTCGGCGGCCGGTTGCTCGGTGCGCCTGAACAAGGAGCCGATCATCGAGTACCTGACCAGCAACATCACCCTGCTGAAGTGGATGATTGCCGAGGGTTACCAGGATCCGCGCTCGCTGCAGCGCCGTATCGAGAAGATGGAAGCGTGGCTGGCCAACCCGCAGCTGCTGGAGCCGGATGCGGACGCCGAGTACGCCGCCGTCATCGAGATCGACCTGGCCGACATCCACGAGCCGATCGTGGCCTGCCCGAACGACCCGGACGACGTGAAGACCCTGTCCGAAGTGGCCGGTGCCAAGATCGACGAGGTGTTCATCGGTTCGTGCATGACCAACATCGGCCACTTCCGCGCCGCTGCCAAGCTGCTGGAAGGCAAGCGTGACCTGCCGACCCGCCTGTGGGTGGCCCCGCCGACCAAGATGGACGCCTCGGAACTGACCAAGGAAGGCGTGTACGGCACCTTCGGTGCTACCGGCGCTCGTATGGAAATGCCGGGCTGCTCGCTGTGCATGGGCAACCAGGCGCAGATCCGCGAAGGTTCCACCGCGATGTCGACCTCGACCCGCAACTTCCCGAACCGTCTGGGCCGCAACACCAACGTGTACCTGGGTTCGGCGGAACTGGCGGCGATCTGCTCGCGTCTGGGCCGCATCCCGACCAAGGAGGAGTACATGGCGGACATCGGCGTGATCAACGCCAATGGTGCGGAGATCTACCGCTACATGAACTTCGACCAGATCGAGGAATACCAGGACGTGGCCAGCACGGTCGCTGCCTGATGCGGTAACGGAAAACCCCCGGCTCGCGCCGGGGGTTTTTTGTGAGCGGACGACGCATGGTAGTGCCGGCCGCTGGCCGGCATCCCGTTGAAATGAAAAATCCCCGGTGAGAGCCGGGTTTTTCATTGTGCCCGGCCAGGTGGCCTAGCCCATCCGCCTCGCGGTGAGGACCTGCTCGTGGGCGAGGTCCTGCTGGGCGACCTGCTGTGCCTGCGAAATCTGCTCGGCCTTGGCGAGCGACTGTTCTACGGGCGTATTGACGGCCTCACTGATTGGAACCGACGCCCGCAGGTGTGCTGGATTGTCGAGCGCTCCCTGCACAACGAACATGCGAGAGACTGAGCCATCGCTGGGTGAATTGCCCAGTACAACATGATCGACGTGTTCCAGGCCGCTGCCCTTGGCCGCCGCAAGCAGGCCGGCCGTCACGCGCTCACTGGTTTCATCGAAGCTGCGCCCGTGCCTGGCATCCACGGTGGATACACCCTCGCGAATCTGCCGGTAGAGCGCATGGTCTGGATGGCCTTCCTTCCTGGGATCCAGGCCTGCCTTGTCCAAGGTTGATTCAATGCTCTCCTGTAAAGGGTTCTTGGGAGAGAAAGCGGGATTGCTGAGAGAGGGCGAGCCCTTGCCGGTTGCATCCGGGATCAGTTGCTCCCCCGGCTTGAGCGCATTCTGGGCCCGCTGCTCCGCTTCAGCCTCGCGGCGGGCGTATGCACCGGCTTCCTCGACACCGCGCAGGAAATTGATACCGTCGCGCAGCAGACCGGGCCCGCCGCCGACAAGCACGGTCGCACCCGCACGCAGTTGATGAACATCACTGCGGTAGTCGGCAATCCGGCGCAGGTCCTCAGGATCCCTGACCCGCGCCTGTGGGTTGTCCAGTACAGATTGCACCGGACCCTTGTCGGTCATGCGATCAAGGAAATGAACCAATCGATGGGAATCGCCCAACTGGACCGCCACCGCGGCGGACATGACATGGCCGCTCTTCATCCCGGGTGTTCCGATCGAGGCGATGCGCTGGCCGTGCTCGGCGTTGCGCAGGATCTCCAGTTCCCTGGGCAGCGCATACATCTCGACCTTGCCGTAATGGGGACCGCCGGCACTGACCAGGTCGCCTGCCATCACATGGTTGGTGAAGGGGGCCGCGTTGGCTGGCTGGCCTTCAGGAAGGCGATATGCCAGCCCGGCGGCACCGTAGGGATTGAACGCGTCGCCGGGGAGGTTGTAGTGGTGTGCAGTGATCTGCGCGAGCGCGCCGCCCAAGGAGTGGCCGGTGACGTGTACTGGCCCGGCTCCCCTTTCTTCGGCCAGCCTGAGGGCTTGCTTTGTCAGCGCCAGCGCGTCAGTCAGTTGCGCGTTGAATCTGGCGGTGACCATCGCGGCGTCGATGCCGCCATCAAGCATGGGCTGACGATCAAACTCGGTACCGCGATGGGCGACGATGACTTCCTTTGTATTGATGTTGAGGTAGACAATACCCTGATATCCGCTCCCAGAGTCACGACAAGCGAGGACCTCATACTTTGTTCCGCCGACGGTGATGTCGGAACTGACGGGCGGAAGCGGGTCCTTATAGACATCGTCCGAAAGCGCCGCGCTTTCTTTAGGATTTATTGCGATGCTCCTTCAATCCGTGTGGAGACTTCGATTGGAAAGTATTCCTCGCGCTTCTCTGGGGGCATCTTTTCGTACCAACTTGAAGGCTCGGTTGGCGTCCGCTCTGTCGACTGTCCTGTGGTCAAGGGCGGCAATGCGCGCTTTACGTAAGCAGTGAAGGTTCTCCCGCCCTCAATTTCCGTGAATAGTGCTGCGACGGACGCTCGGATTGGGCGATCATCGATGATGAAGGGGAATGAAGCTTCCACAAGCACGGGTGTCCAAGTGCACGGGCCACGACCGTAATAGTCGGCAACTTCCATACCGTCGTTGAAAACAGCACTGCTGAATTCAGTTGCACTGAGGCGCTGTGCCTGAACCTCAACCTTGTGCTGGTTCGGCTCGTACTGCACCCCCTCCCAATTGTTGACCGGAGGCAGACAGAGTGGGTCTATCTCATACGTGACGAAGACCGAAGGAACGGGGACATCCACGGGTGCATCGTGGACCCGAATCACAATCGGCAGCGCATCCCTGGGCGCAGGATTCTCGCGATAGACCGGGAACGAGCGTTCCTTGTTGCAGCCTGCAACAACCAGTATGATCAAGGCGATCAACGCAACATGAGCAAGGCTGGGGACGGATTTCAGCATGAGCGGTCCACGTCGCTGCAGGATTGTCCTTGATCCTTGGAACATGCGGTCTCATCACGAACGACGGCGCCACATCCGGGCAAATGCGACAGGTTGCGCAGTGGGTATTGTCCGTTACCCGGACTTCCCACCCTGTGTACCCGAGCAGCGCGGCCTTGCGGGGTAACGTTCATCGGCGTTCCATTGCTGTGCGATACCTGACTATACGACCCGCTCCAGCCGCGCTCCAGTCGGTGTCCTGCGGGCCTCCCGTTTGCCGCGCATGGCTTGCGGCAGGATCAGATCTCGATCAGCGCCGTTGAAACATCAATGGTCGAAAGTGCTGGCGGCGGATCGGCAATTGAGCCTGACGTCTCTTGGAGGTGTCCAGCAGGGAGCGGAGCCGAGCGTGGGCTCGGCTCTACAGGGGCCTGTCAGCCGCGGGCGAGGGCGAGCAACCGCTCGGCGACCCGCTCCAGCGGCACCTGTTCCTCGGCAGCGCCCAGCTTGAACGCGGCGCCGGGCATGCCCCAGACCACGCTGGTGGCCTCGTCCTGCACCAGTGTGGGCGCGCCGGCCTGGCGCATCTCCAGCAGGCCGCGCGCGCCGTCGTCACCCATGCCGGTGAGGATGGCACCGATGGCATTGCCACCGGCGCTCTGCGCGACCGAGCGGAACAGCACGTCCACCGCGGGCTTGTGCCGGTTCACCGCCGGGCCGTCGTCGATGCGGCAGCGCCAGCGCGCACCGTCGCGGATGATGCGCAGGTGCTTGCCGCCGGGCGGCAGGTAGGCGTGGCCGGGCAGTACTGCTTCGCCGTCGCTGGCCTCGCGCACGGCCATCGCCGAATGGCGGTCCAGTCGCTCGGCGAAGGCGCTGCTGAAGCTGGCCGGCAGGTGTTGGGTCATCACCACGGCGGGTGCATCGGCAGGCATGCCTTCCAGCACCACGCGCAGCGCTTCGGTGCCACCGGCCGACGAGCCGATCGCGATCAGGCGGTCGGTGGTGCGGAACTGCGGCGAGGCAGCACGCATCGCCGGCGTTGCGTCCAGCGTGAGCTTGGGGGCGCTGGCACGCACCAGCGGGCGCACGCGCGAGCGCGCCGCCATCTTGACCTTGGCGATGATCTCCTCGGCATAGCCCTGCAGGCCACGGGCCACGTCCAGCTTGGGCTTGGAGACGAAATCCACGGCGCCCAGCGCCAGTGCCTGCAGGGTGGTGTCGGCGCCTCGCTCGGTCAGCGAGGAAATCATCACCACCGGCAGCGGATGCAGGCGCATCAGGTTTTCCAGGAACGCCAGCCCGTCCATGCGCGGCATTTCCACGTCCAGGGTGATCACGTCCGGAAGCAGGCGCTTGATCTTCTCGCGCGCCAGCAGCGGGTCAGCCGCGGTGCCGACCACGTCGATGGCCGGGTCGCTGGACAGGATTTCCGTGAGCATCTGCCGCACGACGGCGGAGTCGTCGACGATCAGGACCCGGGAGGGGGCGTTGCCGGTGAAGGTCATTCGAACAGCTCCACGCCACCGGTGACCGGCGCCTTGGACAGGCGCGCACGCACCGCCGATTCGGTGGCGGCCACCTCGGCCTCATGCGCATGCGGCAGGCGCTGCACCACCACGCGGCCGGTATCGGCGAAGAACCAGATCTTGCGCGGATGGATGCCGCACAGGTCCTCGGCAATGATCGGAATGTGCTCGGCCTGAAGGTACTGGCGGACGAACTCGGCGTTGCGGGTGCCAACCGGGTTGCTGGTGAAGCCCTTCAGCACGTTGGCGCCACCGAACACCTTGGCCTCGATGCGCTTGCGGTGGGCACCACGCTTGAGCATGTCGTTGATCAGCAGTTCCATCGCGTAGCTGCCGTAGCGCGCGGGCGCGCCGTCACCGGCGTTGCCCTCGGGCAGCAGGAAGTGGTTCATGCCGCCGATCTTCAGCACCGGGTCGCGCAGGCAGGCGGCTACGCACGAGCCCAGCGTGGTGGTCAGCGCGGTGGTGTCATCGACCACCAGGTACTGGGTGGGCAGCAGCTTGGCGGCGATGGTCTGGAAGCGCGCATCCTGGTAGCGCATCACATCGTCGGTACGCAGCGAAGCATTCATGCGCCGGCCTTCGCCGCACGGCGGTACAGGGTGCGGCCGCAGGGCTGGATCAGGTCGGCGGCGTGCAGATAGTTCTCCGAATGGCCGGTGTAGAGCAGGCCGTCATCGGCCAGGTGCTGCACCAGACGGCCGAGGATCGCGCGCTGGGTCGGCTTGTCGAAGTAGATCATCACGTTGCGGCAGAACAGTGCGTCGAACGGGCCACCGACGTCGTAGCGCGGGGCGAGCAGGTTCAACGGGCGGAATTCGATCAGCTCGCGCAGCGCAGGCAGTACGCGGCACTGGCCCTCGTTGGGGCCGCTGCCACGCTGGAAGTAGCGGCGGCGCAGGTCCGGATCGAGGCTGGCGACGCGATCGATGTTGTAGACGCCGCGGCCGGCGGTGGCCAGCACCTGGGTGTCGACGTCGGTGGCGATGATGCGCACCGGCGGCTTCAGGGTGCCAAAGGCCTCGCACGCGGTGATCGCCATCGAGTAGGGCTCTTCGCCGGTGGACGCTGCGCACGACCACAGCAGCAACGGCGTGCGGCTGGAGCGCTGCTGCAGTTCTTCGCGCAGCTTGTCGAAGTGGTGCGGTTCGCGGAAGAACGAGGTCAGATTGGTGGTCAAGGCGTTGGTGAACGCCTGCCACTCGTCACCATCTTCCTGTTCCAGATGGTCCAGGTACTGCTGGAAGCTGCGCATGCCCAGCGTGCGCAGGCGGCGCGACAGGCGGCCGTAGACCATGTCGCGCTTTGCCGGCGCAAGCGCAATGCCCACGCGCTGGTAGATCAGGTCGCAGACGCGGCGGAAATCACGGTCGGCGAACTCGAATTCGCGTGGGCCGGTAACGATGGGAGTAGGACTTTGCACGGGGGACGTGTCCATCGGCGGGGGCGGCGGCCGAAGCCGCCACGGGTGGGTCTCAGAATTCCTGCCAGTCGCTGTCGCTGGCGGCGAAGGTGCTGGCGTTGCTGCTGCGACGTACCGGCGCGGGGGTGCTGGTCGGCTGCGGACGTGCCACGGTGGTGATGCGCGCCGGTTCCACGCGCTCGGCGACAGCCTTCACTGCGGCCGAGACCTGGTTGTCGAGCCGGAAGATCGCCACGGCATCTGCAAGCTGTGCGGCCTGGTCTTCCATCGCACGTGCGGCAGCGGTGGCTTCCTCCACCAGTGCGGCGTTCTGCTGGGTGGTTTCGTCCATCTGCACCACGGTCTGGTTGACCTGCTCGATGCCCGCGCTCTGTTCCTGCGAGGCCGCGGAGATTTCGGCCATGATGTCGGTCACGCGCTGCACCGAGGCGACGATCTCGCCCATGGTGGCGCCGGCCTTGTGCACCAGCGCCGAGCCATCGTTGACCTTGCCGACCGAGTCGTCGATCAGGCCCTTGATCTCCTTGGCGGCAGCGGCTGAGCGCTGGGCGAGGGTGCGCACTTCGCTGGCGACCACGGCGAAGCCGCGGCCCTGTTCACCGGCACGCGCGGCTTCCACGGCGGCATTCAGCGCCAGGATGTTGGTCTGGAACGCAATGCCGTCGATGACGCTGATGATCTCGGCGATCTTCTTCGACGAGGCTTCGATGGCGGACATGGTGGTGACCACCTGGCCGACGACCTCGCCACCCTGCGAGGCGACGCCATGGGCGCCGATGGCGAGCTGGTTGGCCTGGCGGGCGTGCTCGGCGTTCTGGCGCACGGTGGAGGTCAGTTCCTCCATCGAGGCGGCGGTTTCCTCCAGGTTGGCGGCCTGCTGCTCGGTACGGCGCGACAGGTCGCTGTTGCCCGAGGCGATCTCGCCGGCGGCCAGGGTGATGCTGGAGGCGCTGGCCTGGATCTGGCCGACGATCTGGGTCAGCTGCGCGACCGTGGCGTTGGCATCGTCACGCATGCGGGCGAACACGCCCTGGTAGTCGCCGTGCATGCGCGCGGTCAGGTCGCCCTCGGCGATGGCCGACAGCAGCTGCGACAGCTTGCCGAGGTTGTCATCGCTGACCGCCATCATCGCGTTGAGGTTTTCCAGCATCAGGCGGAAATCGTGGTCGAAGCGCTGCGCATCGCCACGGCGGCTGAAGTCGCCGGCAGCGGCGGCGCTGGCCAACTGCTTGATCTCGGCGTTGATGCGGCCGAGGTTGGCCTTGACGGTGTCGACGGTGGTGGTCATCGCCGCCTTCTCGCCCGGGTAGCGGGCGATGTCGCGGCTCAGGTCACCGACCGCGTACTGCTGCACCACGTCCAGCACATCGTGCAGGGTCTGCACGTGGCTACCCACCAGGGCGTTGGTTTCCTGCACCATCAGCCCGTATTCGCCGGGGAAGGCGCTGGCGTCGATGCGGTAGCTGAGTTCGCCACCGTCGTGGCGGCGGGCCATTTCGCGCTGGCCGGTGATGACCGCATGCAACTGCTGCTGCATGCCGGCCATGGCGTCCAGCAGGCGACCGGTTTCATCGTGCGGCTGCGGTCCGATGTGGCTGTCGAGCTTGCCGGCGGCGATGCCTTCGGCGACGGCTGTGGCCTGCTTCAGCGGTACCGCGATGCGGTTGCCGATGACCCAGCTCAGGGCCAGTACGATCAGCACCAGGACGCCGCCGGAGACTGCCATGATGGCGGTGAACACCAGCGCCTGCTTCTGCACGTCGTCCATGTAGACGCCACTGCTGACCACCCAGTTCCACGGCGCGAACAGTCCGGCGTACGCGACCTTCTCCACGTCGCCCTTGCTGCCCGGCTTGGCCCAGCGGTAGTTGACGAAGCCGCCACCGGCCTTGGCCGCTTCGACCTGGTCGTAGTAGATGCGCACACCATCGTCGGTGCGGAAGTCCTTCATGTCTTTGCCGACCAGGTCCTTGCGGAACGGGTGCATCAGCAGCCGGTAGCCGGTGTCGTAGACGTTGAAATAGTAGGTATCGTTCTCTGCACGCATCACTTCCAGTGCCTGCAGCGCGGCGCGCTTGGCAGCCTCTTCGCTGAGTTCGCCGGTACTGGCCAGACGGTGGTAGTGCTGGAGGATGCCGTAGCTCAGTTCGACCTGGGTCTTCAGTGCGGCCTTGCGGGTCTCGGTGAGATCCAGGTACTGCATGCGGGCGGCGATCACCGAGAGCGCGATCACGCCGAGCGCGATGAGCAGCGTCAGCAGGTTGAGCTTGCGCCGGACGGAAAGATTGCTGAAGTAGTGTTGCCAGCGATGCAGGAGATTCATCGAGCAGGACCAGGTCGAAGCGGGCGGGCGGCGCCGTGCCGGTCACGGCGGGACAAGCGGTGACAACCCCGTTATCGGCCGTCAGGGCGGGGGATTGAGGTGCGGTGTCCGAACGTATTCAGGTTTCCGTGCAGCGGCGGCTGCGGCGCTGCCTGCGGCAGGCTGGTTTTGAAGCAACAGCAACAGCAACAGCAACAGCAGTTGGTCGGCGCTGGATTGTCAGTAGGTGGCTGGGCCGGGGTGGGCAGCCAGGACACGCCGTAAACCCGTCCATGGGGGCTCGATGGCGCCATCCATGGCGCCAACGGTCCTGCCTACCCACCCCGGCCCAGCCCTCTCGGCATTTCGGTGTCGGACGGAAAGAGCGTTGGGGTTCCAGGTGGAAAGAGGGGTCAGATCCGTTTTCCTGCGGAAAACGGATCTGACCCCGGAAGTGACCTGGCTTTTGTTTTTTGCTCTTCTTTCTTCAATCCGGGGTGGACGCGCACGGAAACTGTCCGTGGCCGGGAGGGTGGGTTGCGCAGGGGTGTCCGCGGCATGGATGCCGCGGCCAAGCCCCCATGGACGGGTTCACGGCGTCCCCTGCGCGACCCACCCTCCCGGCCCGAGCGAAGGAAATCCGCAGCTTTCCGTGACCACCCCGAGGGGCTTCGCCGTTGGCTGGATATCCAGATACCCCGTAAACAAAAACGCCCCAGCACGGGGCCAGGGCGTGTTCGTGGATCAGGTCAGGCCGGCATCAGAATTCCTGCCAGTCTCCGTCGGCCAGTTCGGTGGCCATCGGGCGACCGCCAGCGGTGCGGCGGGCCGGCGGTGCGACCGGTGCCGGGGCGGCCGGCGCGGTGGCTCGCGGGGCCGGGGCTGCGGCGACGCGCGGGGCGGCGACGACCTCGGCCTCGTCGACCACGAAGATCGACACCGCTTCGCTGAGATGGCCGGCCTGTTCTTCCATCGCACGTGCGGCAGCGGTGGCTTCCTCCACCAGCGCGGCATTCTGCTGGGTGGTTTCGTCCATCTGCACCACGGTCTGGTTGACCTGCTCGATGCCGGCGGACTGTTCCTGCGAGGCCGCGGAGATTTCGGCCATGATGTCGGTCACGCGCTGCACCGAGGCGACAATCTCGCCCATGGTGGCGCCGGCCTTGTGCACCAGCGCCGAGCCATCGTTGACCTTGCCGACCGAGTCGTCGATCAGGCCCTTGATCTCCTTGGCGGCAGCCGCCGAGCGCTGGGCGAGGGTGCGCACTTCGCTGGCAACCACGGCGAAGCCGCGGCCCTGTTCACCGGCACGCGCGGCTTCCACGGCGGCGTTCAGTGCCAGGATGTTGGTCTGGAACGCGATGCCGTCGATGACGCTGATGATTTCGGCGATCTTCTTCGACGAGGCTTCGATGGCGGACATGGTGGTGACCACCTGGCCGACGACCTCGCCACCCTGCGAGGCGACACCGTGCGCGCCGATGGCGAGCTGGTTGGCCTGGCGGGCGTGTTCGGCGTTCTGGCGCACGGTGGAGGTCAGTTCCTCCATCGAGGCCGCGGTTTCTTCCAGGTTTGCGGCCTGCTGCTCGGTCCGGCGCGACAGGTCGCTGTTGCCGGAGGCGATCTCGCCGGCGGCCGAACTGATCGCGCGGCTGGATTGCTTGATGCGGGTGACGATCTCGCTCAGCTGCGCGGCGGTGGCGTTGGCATCGTCACGCATGCGGGCGAACACGCCCTGGTAGTCGCCGTGCATGCGCACGGTCAGGTCGCCCTGCGACAGTGCCGCAAGCAGGCCGGAGATCTGCTCGATGCTGCCGGCGTTGGCGTCCAGCAGGCCGTTGATCTGCTGCGCCAGCTGCAGGAAGAAGCCTTCCTTGTCGGTGGCGTCAATGCGACCGGACAGGTCGCCGGCGGCGGCCTGGGCGATCACGCGGGCCACTTCCGCTTCAACCTGCGCTTCCTGGGTACGGTCGCGCCATTCCACCACGTAGCCGACGGTGTCGCCGCCTTCATTGCGGATGGTCGACACCACCTGGGCGAACTGGGCATCGCCGTACTGCATCGGGCGACGCGCGACACCGTGCGCCTTCAGGTTGCCCAGCAGGGTCTGGTCCATCTCGCCACGGTGCTCGAGCACGGTGACCGGCTTGCCGATCAGCGAGGCCTGGGCGTCGAAGTCCGGCAGGTCGCGGCGCACTTCGTCCTGGTACTGGCTCAGGGTCTGCTGCAGGGCGCGGTTGCTGTAAACGATGGTGTTGCTGGTGTCGGTCAGGTACACGCCGGTCGAGCTGTAGTCCAGCGCGGTGCGGATGCGCAGGTTCTCGCGGGCGACGGCCTGGTCGGTTTCGATGCGCTCGCGCAGGTCGCGCTGCATGCGCTGCATGGCCTGCATCAGTTCGCCCACTTCGTCCTGGCGGCTGACGTCGATATGGCCATCGAGCTTGCCACCGGCGACGTCGTTGGCGACCGAGACGGCGCCACGCACGCTGCCGACCAGTGCGCGTGCGAACAGCCACACCAGCACCAGGCCGAGCGCGGCGCCGCCCAGCAGGGCGATCACGGTCAGCACGGCCGAGGCGGAATAGGTGGAAGCGGCCTCTTCGCGCGAGGCGCGGGCGAGGCGGTTGTCTTCGGCGATCAGCGCTTCCAGCGCCGATGCAGCCTTGCGGTGCTTGGTACGGGTTTCGCCGACGAAGGTATCGATGGCGTCGTCCGGCAGGTCCAGTTCCAGCATCTCGGTGACGCTGTCATAGGACGCCAGGGCATCCTTCCATTCCTTGGCGAAGGTGTCGAACAACTTCTTCTGTTGTGCGTTATCGACCAGCTTCGGATAGTCCTTGATCGACTTGTCCATGCTGGTGCGCAGGTCGACGGCCTGCTTGCGCGCATCGGCCTTGACGTCGTCGCTGGCGCGGATCAACTGCTGGTAGGCGGCATTGCGGTACTCGCCCAGCATGCCGCGCATCTCGCCGGCGAGGCGGATGCTTTCCATGCGTGAACCGGCCAGCTCGGTGGTGACGTTGTTCAGCGAATGCAGGCCGCGATAGGCGACGATGCCCTGCAGCAGCATCACCAGCAGGAGGACGCCGAAGGTCAGCAGCAGCTTCGGCATCAGTTTCAGGTTGTTGATCCACGGCATTGGCGTTGCGAGCTCCTAAGGCAGACGCGCCCGGGCATCGGGCCCGGTTGCAGCAGAAACCACGCCGGCACCAGGTCCGGCGTAGTTCGACGGACAGCGGATTACTTGATGTTGGCCAGCTTCAGCCCAGCCGGCGAGCTGACTTCGATTTCCGCGCGCGAGGCGTCGCGCTGGATCTTGCCGATCACGCAGACGGTCTTGCCTTCCAGGGTTTCCAGCGGGAAGGAGAACTTGCCACGGTTCTCGCCGGCGATGCGGGCCGAGAAGGTGTGGCGCGGGAAGGCACCGCCCATGTACAGGAAGGTCGGCTGGCCTTCGGAACCTTCTGCGTAGCGGGCCTTTTCAACCTTGCCACAGACCATGCCGTCCTTGCCGACCGAACGCGGCGCCATTTCCGGCGGGATCATGTCGGCCGACTGGGCGAAAGCGGAGGTGGCGGTGGTGGCCAGGACAGCAGCCGAGACGAACGCAAACAGGGACTTCATCGAGGGTATCTCCGGGGATGGTAACGATCGGGCCGGTCCTGCGCGCTCCTGCGCGACCGGCTTCTGTCCCCCTATCGGCACCGCCGAAGGGAACTGAAGGGTTTTGTGACTGGAACGTGAAGCAGTTCCGGTTGCTCAGGCGGCGACGTCTTCGGCGGGGCTGGCCTGGCCCATGTCGGCGCTGTCGAGCAGGGTCTCGATGTCCAGCAGGATCAGCATGCGATCGTCATGGGTACCGATGCCGGAGATGAAGCGGGTATCGACGGCGGCACCGAATTCCGGGGTCGGTCGGATCTGCTCGGCCGACAGCGGGATCACGTCGGAGACGCTGTCGACGACGATGCCGACCACGCGGTCGTCGACGTTCAGCACGATCATCACGGTGAAGGCGTCGTAGCGGGCGTTGTCCAGGCGCAGCTTCAGGCGCAGGTCGATCACCGGGACGATGGTGCCGCGCAGGTTGATCACGCCCTTGATGTAGTCCGGGGCATCCGGCACGCGGGTAACCGCATCATAGCCACGGATTTCCTGCACCTTGAGGATGTCCACGCCGTAGTGCTCGTCACCAAGCGTGAAGCTGAGGAATTCGCCACCGGTGCTGGCGGCGGAGCTGGTCTTGTCGTTCATCGAGGGGTCCTGGTTCTGCCGGAAGTCCCGGTGTCAGGCTCGATATCGGCCCCGCTGGGGGGGACTTTAGGTGCCCGGGGAAAGGCATCCACGCATGGCGTGGATCCACCGGAGATCGGTAGTGCCTGCCGCTGGCCGGCAATGGCCGTACCCGCATTGTCGCGACGTTGCCGGCCAGCGGCCGGCACTACCTGTTGGCCGGGCCTTAGAGCTCGCCGTTGCGGCGTGCCTTGCGTTGGCGGTCGATGCGGAAGATGTAGCGCTGGATGGCGCTGTCGGCGCCGCGCGGCAGGCTGTCGAAGCGCATGCCCACGCGCTTGACCTCGATGCCGTTGGGCTGGCGCTGGGGCAACAGGTTGCAGACCACCAGCGCGATGTCCAGGTCGGGGCCGTCCGGCAGCGACAGCTGCGCCGGATAGCGCTTCTGCAGACCAAATACCGCGCAGTCATTGGGCACCACCACGGCCAGACCGCCACCGCTGATGTCCACCACCCGCATCGACAGCGCTTCGGCCCGCGCTTCGCCGGGTGGCAGCAGCAGCTGCGGTGAATCAGTGACTGGCGTCTCCAGCCGATACAGCTCGCGGCGCTGCAGGTGCACCAGTTCTTCCGGAAGCGGGGCGCGGAAGGCCACGTGGCCGTCGTTGTCCACGCGCTGCAGTTCGTGCAGGCGGAAGCGCACCAGCACCCGTTCGAGCTGGGCGAAGCACAGCAGGTGATCGGCCTGCTCGGCGGCGCGGTTGGAAGCTTCCTGCGGGCTGCCATCGAGCAGCAGGTAGTCCTCGTCTTCGTCGAGGTCGAGCAGCGCAGTGGGGAACGAACGGTCGCGGCCGTCGATGTGCGCGTTGATCAATGATCGCTGGTCGATCAGCGAGCGCAGCAGCTGGCGCAGCTGACGCGGATTGCGGACCAGGAAGCGCTCGTCAGCGGCGTCGGCCGCGTGGACATCATGCACTGCAGTGTCGTTGCCGTCGGACATGGAATCTACGGTCAGGGGCGGGCGCCAGCACGCATTGGCGCGAGGCTCGATGGGGATATCGGCCTCTGCACCGGATTATGAAGTGGGATTTGCATCACTTTCCACGCGTAAGGGGTCAGATGCCTTTCTGCGGGAAAGGGATCTGACCCCGTGGTTCTGTCAGAACTCCTGCCAGTCGCCGTCGGCGGCCAGTACCGGCTGCGCCGTCGAGCTGCGCAGGGGGCGCGCGGAAGCCGGCTTTGCCGAAGGCGCGGCGGCTGCGACCTGGCGCGGTACCGGTGCCGCCAGCGGGCGTGCCGGAATGGCCGTCGTGCCGTGCGATGCCAGCCGGAAGCGGGCCACGGCTTCACCCAGCTGCACGGCCTGATCCTCCATCGCACGTGCGGCGGCGGTGGCTTCCTCCACCAGTGCGGCGTTCTGCTGGGTGGTCTCGTCCATCTGCACCACGGTCTGGTTGACCTGCTCGATGCCCGCGCTCTGTTCCTGCGAGGCCGCAGATATCTCTGCCATGATGTCGGTCACACGCTGCACCGAGGCGACGATCTCGCCCATGGTGCTGCCGGCCTGGTGCACCAGGCTGGAGCCCTCGGCGACCTTGCCGACCGAGTCGTCGATCAGGCCCTTGATTTCCTTGGCGGCAGCGGCCGAGCGCTGGGCGAGGGTGCGCACTTCGCTGGCGACCACGGCGAAGCCACGACCCTGTTCACCGGCACGCGCGGCTTCCACGGCGGCATTCAGTGCCAGGATGTTGGTCTGGAACGCGATGCCGTCGATGACGCTGATGATCTCGGCGATCTTCTTCGACGAGGCTTCGATGGCCGACATGGTGGTGACCACCTGGCCGACCACTTCGCCACCTTGCGAGGCGACGCCATGCGCGCCGATGGCGAGCTGGTTGGCCTGGCGGGCGTGTTCGGCGTTCTGGCGCACGGTGGAGGTCAGTTCCTCCATCGAGGCTGCGGTTTCTTCCAGGTTGGCGGCCTGCTGCTCGGTCCGGCGCGACAGGTCGCTGTTGCCGGAGGCGATCTCGCCGGCGGCCAGGGTGATGCTGGAAGCGCTGGCCTGGATCTGGCCGACGATCTGGGTCAGCTGCGCGACCGTGGTGTTGGCATCATCACGCATGCGGGCGAACACGCCATTGAACTGGCCTTCCATGCGCGCGGTCAGGTCGCCGGTGGCGATCGACTGCAGCAGCTGCGAGAGCTGGCCGAGGTTGCCGTCAGCCACCTGCATCATGGTGTTGAGGTGCTCGATCATCAGCTTGAAGTCGTGCTGGAACCGCTGTGCGTCGCCGCGCTGGCTGAAGTCACCGGCGGCGGCCGCCGCAGCCAGGTGCTGGATCTGCGAATTGATGGTCAGCAGGCTGGCCTTGGCTGCGTCCATGGATTCGTGCAGGATCGCGCGGCTGCCGGGCAGGCGGCGTGCATCCGGGCTCAGATTGCCGATGGCGTACTGGTTGAGTACTTCAATGGCATCGACGATCGCATCGAGGTGCTCGAAGATCACCGTGTTGATGCCGTTGGCCAGCTGGCCGTAGACACCCGGGAAATCTTCCGGGATGCGATGGCTGATGTCCGGGCCAGCGTGCATCTGTGCCATCAGCTGTGTCTGCTCGCTGAAGCGTCGCAGCATCGCCGTCATCTCGGCGGTGGCAGCGAGCATCCTGCCGGCTTCATCGTTGCTGGTGGCCTGGGTGCTGACGCTGAGATCACCGCGGGCAACGGCCTGGATGGCATGCACGGCCTTGCCGAGTGGGCCGGTCACTGCACGCGAGATGACGATGGCCAGCGCGGCAGCGACCAGCGACAGCAGCACGATGCAGCCGATGATGGCAATCATGCTGGTGCGGTGGGTGGCGTTGGCGTCGGCGATCTTGCGGTCCATCTGGCCGGCGATGTGGGTGCCCAGTGCCTTCATCGCAGCGAACAGGTCGCGACGCGCCGGGCGTGACTGTTCGTCGGAGATCTGCCGCGCCAGGACGCCGTCACCGGCGGTCACGGCGTCGCGCATCGCCTTGTTGGCGGCGAAGTAGCGGTCGAGCTGTGCGCTGGCTGCGCGATACAGTTCACGCTCCTTGTCCAGCGCCGGCAGCGCCGCGTACGCCGCCAGTTCGTCATGCACGGCCTTGGCGGTGTCGTTCATGCGCTTGTTGTAGTCGGCCACCTTTTCCGGCTGGTCGAGCATGCTCAGCTGGGCCAGTTCGTAGGTGCGGAACTCGCCGAGCTGCGAGCGGGCCTCGCCCAGGTGCTGGACCGAGGGGATATCGTTGCCAGCCATGTCGCGCAACTGCGCGTTGGCCTCGCTCAGGCGCACCAGTGCGAAGGCGCCGAGGATCAGGGTCATCAAGGTGGTGAGGGTGAACCCCACGGCCAGCTTGCGGGCGATGGGCAGATCTTGGAACCACTTCATGCAGGGTGCTCCAGGTGGGCAGAGTGCCGGCGTCTGTGCGCCGGTTTGGGGGTGGTCGCAGAGCGAACGGGGGTGCCCGGTGGGGTTCGGTGACGACCGTCAAAGCGAAATAACGGCGCCGTCCGCGCGGACTTTATGGACGCAGATCACATTCGGTTGCGTAGGGATGACGGCACGAAAGTGCTGGTCTGGCGGGGCTTGCGCTCGGATGACGTGGTTGCGCGCGAAACCATCGCCTCGACGGAGTTCACAGAAGGGATGGGGTCAGATCCCTTTTCCCTGAAAAGGGATCTGACCCCGGCTGGAATGGAGCACACAAACAAAAACCGCCGTCCCGAAGGGCGGCGGTCCATGACCCGCATGCGGCGTGGATCAGGCGGCCTGCGGCATCCGCAGTGAGCGCACCAGTCCGCCGATGTCAACGATCAACGCGACGCGGCCGTCGCCAAGGATGGTGGCACCGGACACCCCGCCGATACGGCGGTAGTTGTTCTCGATGTTCTTCACCACCACCTGCTGCTGGCCGACCAGTTCGTCCACTTCCAGCGCGATTTTCTGGCCATCGCCTTCCACCACCACCACCAGCGATTCGCTGCCCGGTGCGCGGTTGCCGTAGCCGTAGTACTCGCTCAACGACAGGATCGGCAGGTACTCGCCTCGCACGCGCAGCACGCGGCCTTCGCCGGCCATGCTGCGGATATCGTCGGGCTGCGGCTGCAATGCCTCAAGCACGTAGGCAAGCGGCAGGATCAGGGTTTCGCCGGCCACGGCCACCGTCATGCCATCGAGGATGGCCAGGGTCAGCGGCAGGCGGATCAGCGTGCGGGTGCCGGTACCGAGGCTGCTTTCGATCTGCACCTCGCCGCCTAGTGCCTGGATGTTGCGGCGGACCACGTCCATGCCGACGCCGCGCCCGGACAGGTCGGTGACCGCATCGGCGGTGGAGAAGCCAGGCTGGAAGATCAGGTCCCAGACCTGCGAATCGGTCGGGTTGTCCGGCACGGCCAGGCCGCGTTCGTGGGCCTTGGCGAGGATCTTGGCGCGGTCCAGGCCACGGCCATCGTCGCTGACTTCGATGACGATATGGCCGCCTTGATGCGAGGCCGCCAGCGTGATCGTGCCGGTCTCATCCTTGCCTGCACCGCGACGTACGTCGGGCATTTCCAGGCCGTGGTCGATCGAGTTGCGCACCAGGTGCACCAGCGGATCGGCGATCTTTTCGATCAGGCCCTTGTCCAGTTCGGTGCCTTCGCCGACGGTGCGCAGGCGCACCTGCTTGCCGAGGCGGCTGGACAGGTCGCGGACCAGGCGCGGGAAGCGGCGGAACACCGCATCAACCGGCAGCATGCGCACGCCGATCACCGCTTCCTGCAGGTCGCGGGTGTTGCGTTCAAGCTGGTCCAGCCCGGCGAACAGGCTCTCGGCGTGGACCGGGTCCAGCGCATGCGAGACCTGCTTGAGCATGGCCTGGGTGATGACCAGCTCGCCGACCAGGTTGATCAGCGCATCGACCTTGTCGACGCTGACGCGGATCGAGGTTTCCGCTTCCTGGCTGGCACCACCGCTGGCGGCAGGCGCGGCAGGTGCAGACGGTGCCGCTGCGACCGGAGCGGGAGCCGCAGCGGCCGGCGCCTGCGTGGCCAGGCTCGGCGGCGCGGCGGGACGGATGTCCAGCTCGCAATCGTCCAGCACCCAGGCGAAGGTGTCTTCGATCTTGCTGCGCGGCACTTTGCCGACCAGGCCCAGATCCCAAGCAAGATGGGCTTCGAGCGGATCAAGCTGGGCGAAGCCCGGCAGGCGTTCCATGCGCGCAGCGACCTGCAGCGAACCGAGGTGTTCCAGTTCGCGGATGATGCGCAATGGATCGTTGCCGCTCATGAACAGCGACGGCGCCGGGGTGAAGCCGATCTGCCAGGCTTCCGGCGTATCGTCCACCTTGGCTGCCGCGGCCGCCGGGGCGCTCGCTGCGGCCTGGCCGGAAAGAACCGCTTCCAGGCGCGCTTTCACCGCAGCGACTGCGGCGGGATCTGCGGCTTGGCCGTGTTCGGCTTCGCGCAGCAGGGCGCGCAGCACGTCCACCGAGGACAGCATGGCGTCGACGGCGTGGCCTTCCAGGACCCGCTTGCCGGCGCGCAGCTCATCGAGCAGCGTTTCCAGCACGTGGGTCAGGCCGGCGATCGCGTCGAAGCCGAAGGTGCCGGCGCCGCCCTTGATCGAGTGGGCGGCGCGGAACACCGAATTGATGATCTCCGCGTCCTGCTGCCCCGATTCCAGGGCCAGCAGGCCAGCCTCCATCGCATCGAGGCCTTCGCGGCTCTCCTCGAAGAAGGTGGCGTGGAAGCGTTGCAGGTCCATGCTCATGGCAGTGGTGATCCGGAAGCGAGGAGGGGGAGCGGCGCCGGGCGATCAGCCCAGCACTTTCTGCACGGTGGCGACCAGCTGTTCGGGATTGAACGGCTTGACCAGCCAGCCGGTGGCACCGGCGGCCTTGCCTTCGGACTTCTTGTCGGCGGCCGATTCGGTGGTCAGCATCAGCAGCGGGATGAACTTGTAGTCCGGCAGCTGGCGCAGTTCGCGGATCAGCGCGATGCCGTCCATGTTCGGCATGTTGACGTCGGTCACCACCGCATTGAAGCGCTGGCCCTTGGCGCGACCGAGCGCGACCGCGCCGTCTTCAGCTTCTTCGACGGCAAAACCGGCCGAGGTGAGGGCGAAGGACACCATCTGGCGCATCGACGCCGAATCGTCCACCACCAAGATACGTGCGCTCATGCAGCGTTCTCCACAGATTTCAGGTTGTCATGGGTTACGTCCAGGCCCAAGGCCTGGGTGACGCCCAGCAGGCGCGCGGCGTCACTGAAGGTTGCAGTGCAACCGTGGAAGCCGGTGCCCAGGCCTGCCTCGCGGCGGGCCTGCACGAACGCACACAGCACCTGCACGGCGGCCGTGTGGATGCGGGCGACCTGGCTGGCATCCAGGGTCAGCTCGCCAGCCTGCTCCACGAGTGGGGCGAGGCGGTTCTTGAGCTCGGTAGTGCTCTCGATGCCGAGATCCCCACCCAGTTCGACAGTGCTCATCGTTGCTCCGGACAAACGGTTCCGTGATCCATAACGGCACCCCGGTGGGGTTCTTTAGAAGAATCGACGCGATGCGTCGATGCGGTCGCTGCTTAAAAGGGGACGGAGGGGATCAAGTCGCAATCGACCTGGCTCTACTGCAGTCCCCTCGGCAACGGCGACCGCGCAGTGGGGACGTAAGGTGTTGATCCAACGGATCAACTCCTTGCGTCCCCGACAGGGACCGCTTCGGCGCAAAGCTCCGAGCCACTTGCGACTTAATCCCCTCCGTCCCCTTTTCTTGGCGGCTCAGCTCAACAGCCGGGTGGCGTCGAGCAGGATCATCGGCCGCTGGCTGACCCGGGCCACGCCGCGGAACAGGTCGTTTGAGATCTGGCAGATGCGCGCGGTATCGGGCGGTTCGATCTGCGAATCGGTGAGGTTGGCGACATCTTCGACCGCTGACACGCGCAGGCCGATGGTCTCGCCGTCCTCCTCCAGGACCACGATGCGGGTCTGCGCGTCGTCCTCGGCGGCGGCCGCGCCCAAGTGCAGGCCCAGGTCCATCACCGGGACCACCTGGCCGCGCAGGTTCATGATGCCGAGCATGGCCGCTGCAGTGCCACGCAGCGGCAGCAGGGGCACCGGCAGCACCACTTCCTGCACCTTCAGCAGTTCCAGCGCATAGGCCTGGGTGCCGCAGCGAAGGCGCAGCCAGCGCGAAGTGCGTTCGCCGGCGCGTCGGTTCTGCGGGTGCGGGCTGCGAGCCGGTTGGTGGGCCTGCGCCTGCAGCTCCTGCCAGGTGCCGGGACGGTTGCCTGCCGGGGCATCGACGGCGACGCGCGGCGGCGGAGTGGCGGTGCGCGCCGCCGGGGCCGGAGCTGCAGGTGCAACCGTGGGGGCGACCGGTGCTGCGACCACGGCGGGCGGTGGCGTGGCTACGTCTTCGCCACCCGCGGCCGCCTCGAACGCGGCCTGCAGGCCGGGGCTGTCGGTGTGGGCGAGGCGATGGCTGTCCGCCGGATCGGTTTCGTAGATCACCTCGTCCGGCAGGTCGTCCCAGGTAGGTTCCGGACCGGCGTTTGCAACGACGGCGGGTGCCGGCGCGGTTTCGTGGATGACCTCCTCAGGCAGGTCATCCCAGGTCGGCTCGCGTCCGGAAACCGCTTCTCCCGCCGGACCCGGCCCAGCGCTAGCGGAGGCGGCAGCGCTCTCGAAGGCCGCTTCCAGCACCGCGTCGTCCGGGCTTGGTGCGGCGGCGACGGATTCTGTTTCGTAGATCACCTCGGCGGGCAGGTCATCCCAGGTGGGTTCGCGCGTGGGTGGTGCGGCGCTCTCGAAGGCGGCTTCCAGCGCAGCGCTGTCCCCGCTGGCCGTGGCGGCGATGGTTTCGGTTTCGTAGATCACGTCGGCCGGCAGGTCGTCCCAGGTCGGTTCGCGTTCGGCGACTGCTTCGATCGCCGGGCCTGGCCCGGCGCCTGCGGGCGGCAGAACGGCAGGCGGCGGCGCGACCATCGCCTCCCCCAGCAGTTCGTCCAGGTAGTCGTCGAGGATGCCGGTACTGTTCATGCGGCCTGCTCCAGGGCGCGGGCATCCTCGCCGAGGATCCAGTTCAAGGCGCGCCGGTAGGCGGCCAGGCCACGGCCCGGGTAGTCCTCGCCAGCGCTCGGCAGGGTCAGCCCGGCGGCGTTGCTGATGCGGGTATCGATCGGAATGGCGTCTTCCCACACGCGGTTGCCGTGGCGATCCTGCATGGTGCGCAGCGATTCGTTGCCGGCGCGGGTGCGGCGGTCGAACAGGGTCGGCAGGATCGAGATCGGCAGCGGGCGGCGGCGCGAACGCTCGACCATCTCGCCGGTGCGGACCATGCCATCCAGGCCGTGCAGTGCCAGGGGCTCGGCCTGGGTCGGGATGATCAGGCGATCGGCGGCAGCCAGTGCGTTGATCATCAGCAGGCCGAGGGTGGGTGCGCAGTCCAGCAGGATGTAGTCGTGCTGGCCCTGGTGGCGCGCCAGCGCGTTCTGCAGGGCCAGGCCGAGGCCGGGCTGGTTGGCGCTGCGGCGTTCCAGCGTGGCCAGCGCCGACTGTGCGCAGACGTAGTCCAGGCCATGGATGTTGCTGGCATGGCAGAGGCCGGACAGGTCCGCTGGCGGTGTGCCGAACAGCTCCAGCACGCCGGCCGGCGGCGGGTCCACCGGCACGCCGAAGGCGCGGCTGAGCGAGGCATGCGGATCGAGGTCGATCAGCAGCACGCGATGGCCGAGTGCGGCCAGGCCGCGGCCGAGGGCGAGGGTGGTGGTGGTCTTGCCGACTCCGCCCTTCTGGTTGGCGACTGCCCAGATGCGCATCGGATTACTCCTTCATTGCCGGGGGAACGGCGGCGCCGACGCGGCTGCCAGCCGGCACCGGCGGCAACTTCACCGGTGCGATGGGGGAGGTGGGGGCGCTGGCCGGAGTTGCGGCGGCCTGTTCGGTGACGGTGCTGTCGGTGGCGCCGGTGGCTGCGTTCAGGCGCTGGCCGAGCGGATCCACCGAGTGCGACGTGTCGGCCAGGATGATGACCATCACCCGGCGGTTGCGGTTGCGGCCCTGCGCGCTGTCGTTCTCTTCGCGCGGGCGGAACTGGCCATAGCCGACCATCGCCAGCCGCGACGGCTGCACGCCCTGGTCGGCGAACAGGTGCACCACGCTGGCGGCGCGCCCGGCCGACAGTTCCCAGTTCGACGGGAAAGTCGCGGTGGCGATCGGCACGTTGTCGGTGTGGCCTTCCACGCGCACGCTGTTGGGCACGTCGCGCAGCACCTCGGCCAGGCTGGCCAGGGTCTGCCGCGCATGCACGTCCAGCGCGGCCGAGCCGGTAGGGAACAGGATATCGCTGTTGATCTCGACTTCGATCCACAGTTCGGTGCGGCGCACGCTGATCATGCCGCGGTCGATCAGCGGCGCCAGTGCGGCGGTGAGGCGATCGGCAATCGTGTTGAGCTGGCGCTCGGCACGGGCGATCTGCTCCTGGTTGTGCACTGACACCGGCATGCGCATCTGCGAGGCCATCGACGGCAGCAGGGTCGGGTCGTGCGAGGGCGCCGGCGCGGAGGGACCGATCTTGGTGCCGGACTTGATCACCGAGGGGCTGTCCCAGCCGCCGCCCTGCACCTGCTTGTTGCCCACCTGCACCGGGTTGATGGTGCGCGGTGCGCCACCGAAGGCATCGGTCAGCGCGTCGGCCATGATCCGGTACTTGCCCTCGTTCACCGAGGAGATCGCATACATGACCACGAAGAAGGCGAGCAGCAGCGTCATCAGGTCGGCATAGGGGATCGCCCATGCTTCGTGGTTGGCGTGCTCTTCGTGGTGCTTGCGGCGGGCCATGTCAGTGCAGGAAGCCGGAGAGGTTGGTTTCGATGTTGCGCGGGTTCTCGCCCTGGGCGATCGAGATCAGGCCTTCGATGACCATCTCGCGGTCGCGCGTGTTGTGCGAGATCACACTCTTGAGCTTGGCGGCGATCGGCAGGAACAGCAGGTTGGCCGAAGCGATGCCGTAGATGGTGGCGGTGAACGCGGCGGCGATGCCGTGGCCGAGCTTGCTCGGGTCGGCCAGGTTCTTCATCACTGCGATCAGGCCCAGCACGGCACCGATGATGCCCAGCGTCGGTGCATAGATGCCCATCGCCTCGAACACCTTGGCGCCGGCCTGGTCCTGGTGCTCCTGGCTGCCCAGTTCGATTTCCAGCATGTGCCGCATCGATTCGGGCTCGACGCCGTCCACCAGCAGCTGCAGGCCCTTGCGCAGGAACGGGTCCTGCTGTGCTTCCACCTGCGATTCCAGGCCCAGCAGGCCCTGGCGGCGGGCGATGTTGCTCCACTCGACGATCTGCTGGATCAGCTCGCGGCGGTCGCTGTGCGGTGGACGCACGACCCAGCGCACGATGCTGAACGCATGCTTGAACACCGCCGGCGAGGTGTGCAGCAGGATCGCAGCGACGGTGCCGACGATGACGATCACGAACGCCGCAGGCGACCACAGCGACGCCAGGCCGGCGCCCTTGAGGATGCTGCCGCCGACCAGCGAGGCCAGGGCGAGAAAGAGTCCAATGAGGCTGAGTCTATCCATGGATCCGGTATCGGCTTGTATGAATGGGACTTGAGACACCGGTACGGGCTACTGGTGCGACTTCACAGTTTTACGGGTTCAGCAAACGGGTCAGTCGTGCGGGCTGCGCAGGCCGTCCACATCCAGGATCAGTGCCATGCGACCATCGCCGATCAGGGTTGCACCGGCGTAACCGCGCAGGCCGCGCAGGGCTTTCGGCAGTGGCTTGATGACCACTTCCTCGCGCCCGCGCACCTGGTCCACGACCAGGCCGAAGCGCGCTTCGCCGGCCTGCAGCACCACGATGGTCAGCAGGGTCGAGGCGGCCGGCGTCACATCCAGCCACTGGCGCAGATCGACCAGTGGCAGCGTATGCGAACGACGGTCGAGCACGGCGCGGCCATCGAACCAGCCCAGCGAGGTGCGCGGCGCGTGCAGCACTTCCATCACGCGCGCCAGCGGCAGTGCATAGACGTCCTCGCCGGCCTGCACCAGCAGGGTCGGCAGGATCGCCAGGGTGAGCGGCACGCGGATCAGGAAGCGGCTGCCACGGCCCAGCTCGGACTGGATCTGGATCTGGCCACTCAGTTCGCGGATGCGCGACTGCACCACATCCATGCCAACGCCACGGCCGGAGATATCCGTGACCTGCTGCTTGGTCGAGAAGCCAGGCAGGAACACCAGGTGCAGGCACTCCTCGCTGCTCAGGCGGGCGGCAGCTTCCGGATCGATCAGGCCCTTCTCACGCGCCTTCGCGCGCAGCTTCTCCGGATCGATGCCGGCACCGTCGTCCTGCACTTCAATGCTGACGTAGTCGCCTTCCTGCTGGGCCGACAGGCGTACATGGCCCATCCGCGGCTTGCCCTGTGCTTCGCGCAGATCGGGCATTTCCACGCCATGGTCGATGGCGTTGCGGACCAGGTGCACCAGCGGGTCGGCCAGCGCTTCGACCAGGTTGCGGTCGAGCTCGGTCTCGGCACCGATCAGCTCCAGGTCCACTTCCTTCTTCAGCGAGCGGGCAACGTCTCGGGCGACCTTGGGGAAGCGCGAGAAGACCTTGCCCACCGGCTGCATGCGGGTACGCATCACCGCCGACTGCAGGCGCGCGGTGGCGATGTCCAGGGTCGACACGGCGCGGTCCAGTTCCTCGTCGCGCAGGCGCGCACGCAGGGTCTTGAGCCGGTTGCGTGACAGCACCAGTTCGCCGATCAGATTGACGATCGCGTCCAGGCGCTTGGTGTCCACGCGCACGGTATGTTCGGCTTCGGCCAGCGGCTTGGCGGCCGGCTTGGTCGCCGCTGCAGTTGCCGGTGCGGCCGGTGCGGCCAGTGGGCGTGGTGCCGCGATCGGTGCGGGCGCTACCGCAGCGATGGGCTTGGCGCCGGGTGCGGCGCCACCGTGCAGCTGGTCGAGCAGGGCTTCGAACTCGTCTTCGCTGATCAGGCCGTCGTCAGCCTTCTTTGCCGGCGCGACCGCAGTCGGTGCGTTGCCGCCGTGCAGCTGGTCGAGCAGGGCCTCGAACTCGTCGTCGGTGATCAGGTCGCTGCCACCCGCAGCGGGAGCTGCTGCGGCGGCGGGTGCAGCCACGGCACCGCCATGCATGTCGAACTGGGCGATCAGCTCCGGCGGCGCATAGCCCGGCTCGGTGCCGGAGGAAACTGCATCCAGCATCGCTTGCAGGTAGTCCAGCGATTGCTGGGCGGCATCGAAGTGATGGGCCTGCAGTACGGCCTGGCCCGCGCGCGCGATGCCCAGCGCTTCTTCGGCGGCGTGGCACAACTCGACCATGGCGGTGACGCCGAGGAAGCCGGCGCCGCCCTTGAGCGTGTGGTAGCCCCGGAACACCGCGTTGAGCTGCTCGGTGTCCTGTGGTGCCTGCTCCAGCGACACCAGCTGTTCGCCCAGGCGATCCAGGATTTCCTGCGCCTCGATGATGAAATCGGCAGTGATGTCGTCGGATACCGCGCTCATGCTTACAGCCCCAGGTCCGACAGCAGGTCGTCGGCGTCGTTCTGCGAGACCGCGTGGCGGTCCAGTCCCTTCAGTGCCGGCCCGGCCAGTTCCGGATCGGTGCGATGCTGTTCCGGCGGCAGGCCGAGCGCGCCGAAGCCCTCGTGCACGCGGCGGACGATGCCGACCACGCGACGGATGATCTGCCCGGTCAGGTCCTGGTAGCTCTGGGTCAGGGCGATCTCGGTGAGGTTGTGGCGGATGCGCTCGAGCTGTGCATCCTGGCCGGGCTGCAGGCCTTCGGCGCGCAGCTGTTCGGTCAGGCTGCGGCATTCCTCGGCCAGGTCCAGGGTGCGGTGCGTCGCCTGTTCGGTCATCGCCACCACGTGGTCCAGGCGTGCGCAGGCATCGTCCAGTTCGCCGGCCTCGCTGGGCACGGTCGGCAGTTCACCCAGGGCCTGCCCGAGCTCGCGGGCCAGCCGCGAGAGGCCGCTCATCATCGGCTGCGTGCGCAGCGCGACCAGTCCGTCGATGCGTTGCCGCCAGGCGGTTTCGTCACCGGACTCCAGTGCGTCCAGTGCTTCCTGCAGGCGCAGGGCGAGGGCATTCTTGTCGACCGTGGTGTCCATCAGGCGCTGGCCGCCAGGCGTTCGAAGATCTTGCCGAGCTTCTCTTCCAGCGTCTGCGCGGTGAACGGCTTGATGATGTAGCCGTTCACCCCGTTCTGGGCCGCTTCGATGATCTGCTCGCGCTTGGCTTCGGCGGTGACCATCAGCACCGGCAGGGTCTTCAGCTTGGCGTCGGCACGGATCGCCTTGAGCAGCTCGATGCCGGTCATGACCGGCATGTTCCAGTCGGTGACCACGAAATCGAACGGCTGGCTCTGCAGCAGCGACAGCGCGGCATGCCCGTCCTCGGCTTCGGCGGTGTTGGTGAAGCCCAGATCGCCCAGCAGGTTCTTGACGATGCGACGCATGGTCGAGAAGTCGTCCACGATCAGGATGCGCATGTTCTTGTTCAAAGCAGAGTTCCTTTGTTGTTCATTCCGGGCGGCCGGGGGCAGCTGCCTCGGGGATGTTCATTCTTCGAGGCCGGCGTCGACGGCCTCGAATACCTTCAGCCGGCCGCGCAGGCGCAGCACCGCCTGGCCGTGGATCTGGCAGACCCGCGACTCGCTCACGCCGAGCACCGCGCCGATCTCCTTCAGATTGAGTTCCTGCTCGTAGTAGAGCGAGAGCACCAGCTGTTCGCGCTCGGGCAGATGGCCGATGGCCTTGCCCAGCTCGCGGCCGAACTCGCTGCGCTCCAGCACCTGCTGCGGGGTCGGGCCACCCTGGGCGACCGTGTCCAGCTCGCCCTGGTCCTCGATGCGCGACTCCAGGCTCAGCACCTGGCCACGCGCAGCGTCTTCCATCAGGCGCAGGTACTCGGGCAGTGGCATCTCCATCGCGGCGGCCACTTCGGTGGCGCTGGCGGCGCGGCCGCTGCTCTGTTCCAGGCGGCGGATGGTGGCCGCAGCATCGCGTGCACGGCGGTGCACCGAGCGCGGCACCCAGTCGCCACGGCGGATCTCGTCGATCATCGAGCCACGGATACGGATCGAGGCATAGGTCTCAAACGAGGCGCCCTGGTCGGCGTCGTAGCTGCGCGAAGCCTCGATCAGGCCCATCATGCCCGCCTGGATCAGGTCGTCGACTTCGACGCTGGCCGGCAGGCGCGCGGCCAGATGGTGGGCGATGCGCCGCACCAGGTCCGAGTGCTGGGCGATGACCTCGTTGGCCGCCGAGCGCTGGACTTCCCTGTACTGGGCCGCGCCTTTCATGCCGCCACCCCGCGCTGCTTGAGAATGCGTTCGAGGAAGAACTCGACGCCGCCGCGTGGTTCGGTGGGCGCCTGCCAGCGGGCCGTGCGGCGCGCGATCTCGGTGATGGCCAGTGCGGACGGGCTGGACGGGTAGGCCTTCACCACCGGCTGCTGGCGCTGCACCGACAGGCGCAGCCAGTCATCCTGCGGCACGCAGCCCAGGTAGTTCAGCGAGACATCGGCGAGGAACTTCTCGCAGACGCGGGTCAGCTTCTCGTACAGTACGCGGCCCTCGTTGGGGTCGCGCACCATGTTGGCCACCACCTGGACGCGGTCCACGCCACGTTCGCGCGAGAGCACCTTGATCAGCGCGTAGGCGTCGGTGATCGACGCCGGCTCGTCACAGACCACCACCACGGTGTCCTGCGCGGCCTGGCAGAAGGTCAGCACGCCGTCGGTGATGCCCGCGGCGGTGTCCACCACCATGATGTCCAGCTCGCGTTCCAGCTCGGAGAACACGTTGACCAGGCCGACGTGCTCGGCCGGGGCCAGCTCGGCCATGTGCCGGCGGCCGGACGCGGCCGGGACCACCAGCACGCCGTTCGGGCCTTCGACGATGACGTCGTCCAGCGAGCAGCGGCCGGCAACCAGGTCGGCCAGCGTATAGGTGGGGTTCAAGCCCAGGATCACGTCGATGTTGGCCAGGCCGAGGTCGGCGTCCAGCAGCAGCGTGCGCTTGCCCATGCCGGCCAGCGCCACGGCCAGGTTGGCCGACACGTTGGTCTTGCCCACGCCGCCCTTGCCGCCGGTCACGGCGATGGTGCGCACAGGGCCGAGCGGCTCGCTGCGGGTGGCCGACAGCGGGAAGGTCTTGGTCAGCTTGGCGTACTCACGCGACGGCATGGTTCAACTCCGGGTTGCAGGGCATATCGGCCGCTCGGCGCAAATCTTCAAGGCGAAGTACGAGATTGGCCGCACTGGCCCGGTGCAGGTCGTCCGGAACGTCCTGGCCGTCGGTCACCCAGGTGATCGGCAGGGCGTGGTCCACGGCCACCGACAGGGCGTTGCCGAAGCGGCCGGTTTCGTCCAGCTTGCTCAGCACCAGGCCCTGCAGGTTGGCGGCACCGAAGCGGCGGACCACCTCGTCCATGTCGCCGAAGCTGGTGTTGGCCGGCAGCACCAGCAGGGTGCGCACCTGGCGCGCGGCGCGCAGCCACTGCAGCTGCGCGGCCAGCGCGCGGTCGCGCGGGCCCAGTCCGGCGGTGTCGATCAGTACCAGCTTGTAGTCCTTCAGGCGTTCCAGCAGCTGGTCCAGGTCGGTGCCGCTGTTGGCCTCGTGCACGGCGATGCCGAGCTGCCGGCCGTAGCCATACAGCTGCTCGCGGGCGCCGATGCGGGTGGTGTCGGTGGTGACCAGAGCCACGTCACGCGGCGCGTGCTTCTCGGCGAACCGCGAGGCCAGCTTGGCGATGGTGGTGGTCTTGCCGGCGCCGGTCGGGCCCACCAGCGCGATCACGCCGCCTTCCTCCAGCGGGTCGACCGGGGCAATCGGCAGCTTGCGCGAGATCAGCCCCAGCATCAGGCCGCGGCCTCGGTGCGCCTCGGTCTCCAGCGGAATCTGCATGGCGACGTCGCGGGCCAGGCCAGCATCGAAGCCGTACTCGTCCATCAGGTCCAGCGCGGTGGCGCGCACCGGGCAGCCGCGCAGGCGCTCGTCGGTGAAGCGGTTCATTTCGCGCTCGATCACCTGGCGCATGCCGGCCACTTCCTGGCGCAGCTGGCGGATCTCGGCGTCGTCCTGGGCGACCACGGTCAGGACCGGGGCTGGGGCGAGCGTCGGCGTCGGCGCGGCTTCGACGGTGGCATCGGCCAACGCCGGTTCGCTGACGGCGACCTCCGGCTGCGTTTCGGACAGGGTTGCGGTCGGCAGCGGTGGCGGCTGCACCGCCGGCGCCACGCTTTCGTGATGCGCCTCGTGCGGCGGATCGATCTGGAAACGGGCGCGGTTGGCCGGCGCGACGAGGGCCGGTGCCGGCGCCGGAGCAACGATGGCCTCGGCGAACGGGGCGAAGATCTGGTCCGGCAGTGCCGGTTCATTGACGGCGGCGCGTGCCAGGGTGGCGGCGAAGCCGGTGCTGCCGCGGGTTGGCACGATCTCGTCGGCGCTATCGAGGGTGCGGCCGGTAGCGCCCACTGCTGCACGGGCGAGGGCGGCCACCGCCGAGGTGGTGGCGGCAACCGGTTCCGGTGCCGGGGTGCTGCTGCGGCGGCGGGTGACGGCGGCGATCACCGCGTCGGCGGCGGTGCGCGGCTTGGGTGCCGGCGGCGGTGCGACGTCGCGGCGCGAGGCTTCCAGCGCACGCTGCACCGCGCTCTCGTCGTAGTTGGCGGCGGCGACGATCTCGATGCCTTCCTCGATCCGGCGGTTGGACAGGATCACGGCGTCAGGACCATGCTCCTTGCGCACCAGGTTCATGGCCGAGCGCATGTCGGCGGCGACGAATCGTTTGATTTTCATGCTGTGGTCACGAGGCGAAGACGGCGGGGTGGCGGTCGGGGAACTCGGGTGGTCGGTGGTCTGCACGGTGCGGGTTCCCCTTGGTGTCTGTCTGTTGCGTTGGTTCGAAAGTGGTGTCTGTTTTCTGGCGCATCGGCGGGCGGCGTCAGCTGATCGTTCCGACCAGCTTCAGGCGCTTGTCCTCCGGCACCTCGCTGTAGGCCAGGACCGACAGCGAAGGAACGCTGTGGCGGACCAGGCGGGCCAGCGCGGCGCGCACCGGGCCAGGTACCAGCACGACCGCGGGCTCGTTGCGGGCTTCCTGCTTGCTGACACATTCGGCCAGGCTCTGGTGCAGTCGCTCAGCGAGTCCGGGTTCCAGCGCGGCGCCGTTGCCCTGCGTGGACTCCTGCAAGACACGTTCCAATTGCGGGTTGAGGGTGAACACCGGCAGCTCCGCCGACATTCCGGCGATCTCCTGCACGATGAAGCGGCCCAGTGCGGTGCGCACCGCGGCGGTCAGCACGGCCGGGTCCTGGCTGCTGGGCGCATGTTCGACCAGTGCCTCGGCGATCTTGCGCAGCTGGCGGATCGGAATGCGCTCGACCAGCAGGTTCTGCAGCACGCGCACCACCGCCGACAGCGGCAGCGCCTTCGGCGTCAGATCTTCGACGAGCTTGGGTGCGCTCTTGGCGAGGTTGGCCAGCAGGTGCTGCACTTCCTCATGGCCGAGCAGCTCGGGTGCGTGTTCGCGGATCAGGTGCGACAGATGGGTGGCGACCACGGTGGCCGGGTCGACCACCGTGTAGCCCAGCGTTTCGGCCTGGGCGCGCTGGTGCGGCTGGATCCAGGTGGCATCCAGGCCGAACGCGGGATCCTTGCCGGCAATGCCCTCCAGTGCGCCGAGCGCGCTGCCCGGATCCAGGGCCAGCTCGCGGTCGGGGTGGATCTCGGCGGTGGCCACCGGCACGCCATGCACCAGCACGCGGTAGCCGTTGGCCGGCAGTTCCAGGTTGTCGCGGATGTGCACCGAGGGAATCAGGAAGCCGACATCCTGGGTCAGCTTGCGGCGCACGCCCTTGATGCGCGCCATCAGTTCGCCGCCCTGGTTGCTGTCCACCAGCGGAATCAGCCGGTAGCCGACCTCCAGGCCCAGCGGATCGACCGGGCGCAGCTCGTCCCAGCTCAGTTCGGCGGTCGGTGCCGGCGCGGCGGGGCGGCCCAGCGCAGTGAGCGCGGCAGCATCGGTGCCACTGCCTGTTGCATCGGCAGCCGGTGCCTTGGTCTTGCGATACAGCTTCCAGGCGATGAAGCCAAGGATCGCGGCCAGCGTCAGGAAAGCGACGTTGGGCATGCCCGGCACCAGGCCAACGACGCCGATGATGCCGGCGGTGATCGCCAGCGCGCGGTACTGGCCGAACACCTGCCCGGTCATGGCCTGGGCCATGTCCTGCGAGCGCGAGGCGCGGGTGACCAGCATCGCCACCGCGCTGGACACCAGCAGTGCCGGCAGCTGCGCCACCAGGCCGTCACCGATGGAGAGCAGGGTGTAGGTGGCAGCGGCGTCGCCGAACGGCATGCCATGCTGCAGCACGCCCACGGCCAGGCCGCCGAGCATGTTGATGAACAGGATCAGGATGCCGGCGATGGCGTCGCCGCGGATGAACTTGCTGGCACCGTCCATTGCACCGTAGAAGTCGGCTTCCTCGCGGACTTCCTCGCGGCGCAGCTTGGCTTCCTCGCGCGTCAGCAAACCGGCGTTGAGGTCGGCGTCGATCGCCATCTGCTTGCCGGGCATCGCGTCCAGGATGAAGCGCGCGGTCACTTCCGAGACGCGGCCGGCGCCCTTGGTGATGACCACGAAATTGATGATGGTCAGGATCGCGAACACCACGATGCCGACCGCATAGTTGCCGCCGATCACGAATTCACCGAAGGCGGCGATGACCTTGCCCGCAGCGTCGTGGCCGTTCTGGCCGTTGAGCAGGATCACGCGGGTGGAGGCCACGTTCAGCGCCAGCCGCAGCATGGTCGTGATCAACAGCACGATCGGGAAGATGGTGAAGTCCAGCGGGCGCTTCACGTAGACCACCGCCAGCAGCACCATCAGCGAGATGGCGATGTTGAAGGTGAACAGCGCATCAAGGACTGGCGCGGCCAGCGGCACCACGACCATGGCCAGCAGGGCCAGCACGATCAGCGGCGCGCCAAGGCCCTGGCGGATCATTTCCAGGGCACGGCGGGTGTTGAATCCGGTGGCGGGCTGGGCGCTCACGGGCGGCCTCCCTTGCCGAATTCATCCACCTGGATGTGCGGGGCGTCCGGCATCGGGCCAGTGCGCCAGGCGCGCAGCTGGTAGACGTAGGACAGAACCTGGGCGACGGCCGAATACAGTCTCACGGGGATTTCCTTTCCGAGTTGGCCTTCCCGATACAAGGCGCGTGCCAAAGGCGGGGCAGAGACGATCGCGACCTTGTTGCCGTCGGCCACTTCACGGATGCGCAGGGCGGTCTCGTCCACGCCCAGTGCGACCACGGTGGGGGCGTTCATGGCGCCGCCTTCGTACTTCAGGGCCACCGCGTAATGGGTGGGATTGACCACCACCACGTCGGCGGTGGGTACCGCTTCCATCATCCGGCGGTTGGCCATCTGCTGCTGCAGCTGGCGGATGCGGCCCTTCACCTCGGGGCTGCCTTCGCTTTCCTTCATTTCCCGGCGCAGTTCTTCACGGGTCATCTTCAGCTTGCGCATCCAGTTCCAGCGCTGGTACGGGGCATCGATGGCGGCCAGCACCAGCATCGCGCCGGCGGTGGCCAGCAGCAGGCGCAGGGTGAAGCCGAGGCCGTCGGTGATGGCCGTCTCCAGCGGGTGGTGGATCAGGCCGCGCAGGGTGTCAAAGCCGGTCCAGACCACCAGCCCGGCGGCGACGCCGACGAAGGCCACGCGCAGCAGCGATTTGGTGAACTCGGCGATGGCTTCCGGGCCATACAGGCGCTTGAACCCGCTCATCGGGTTCATGCGGTTGATGTCTGGCAGCAACGCCTTCTGCGACCAGCGCAGGCCGCCCATCACCAGCGGGGCGACGAAGCTGGCCAGCAGGCAGACCAGCACCAGCGGTGCGATCACCAGCATGAACTGCAACAGCAGGTCGCCGAAGTGGCCGAACAGTGCCTTCGGGTTCTGCCGCAGGCTCTGTTCCGGGCTGAGCGCCTGCTTCATCCAGGCCGTGGCGCCACGGCCGATCGAGCCGCTCATGGCCATCACCGCCAGCACACCGGCGCCGAACACGGCGGCGGTGCCGAGTTCGCGCGAGCGCGGCAGGTTGCCCTGTTCACGGGCGTCGCGCAGGCGTTTTTCGGTCGGTTGTTCGGTCTTTTCGCCGGCGGATTCGTTCTCGGACATCACGGGTACTGCGGCAGGGGTTGCCGGAGGGCGTGCAAGAACTGTTCCACGCATGGCGTGGATCAACCGACGACCCTTTTGTAGAGCCGGGCCCACGCTCGGCTGCGGTTGGGTCCAGGCGCGAAGCGCAGCCGAGCGTGGGCTCGGCTCTACAGGAGGGTGCCGCAGGAATCGTTCCGCGATGGCAGGTGGTCGCGCTGCCCGGCGCTATCCGGGCGGGTGTTGTTGCGGCGGGCTCTGCGCCAGCTCCACCCGCGGCCGCGGCAGGTCGTGCAGCTGCATGAAGCGCGCCGCGTCGACCGGGCGGCCGAGCAGGTAGCCCTGCAGGAAGTCGCAGCCCAGGCGCTCCAGGTAGGCGCGCTGCGCGGCGGTTTCCACGCCCTCGGCGACGATGTCCATGTCCAGTGCATGGCCCAGCGCCACGATCGCCGAGACGATCACCACGTCCTCCGCACTGTGTTCCAGGTCACGCACGAACGCGTGGTCGATCTTGATCTCCGTGGCGGGCAGCCGCTTCAGGTACAGCAGGCTGGAATAGCCGGTTCCGAAATCGTCGATGGAGATGCCCACGCCCAGCGCCGACAGCGCCTGCAGCAGGCGAAGGCTGGCATCGGTATCGCGCATGACCGTGCTTTCGGTGATCTCCAGCACCAGGTGGCGCGGGGCAATGCCATAGCGTTCGATCACTTCACGCACATCCTGCAGCAGGTGTGGCGAACTGAACTGCACCGGCGACAGGTTCACCGACATCGACCAGCCTTCATGCCCGGCGTCGCGCCAGCGCCGCAGCTGCTGGCAGGCCTGGTCCAGTGCCCAGCGACCGATCTCGTTGATCGCGCCGCTGCGTTCGGCCAGGCGGATGAAGCGGTCCGGTGGGATCAGTCCGTGCTCCGGGTGTTTCCAGCGGATCAGCGCTTCGGCACCGGCCACCTTCTGGGTGGCCACGCGGATCTTCGGCTGATAGTGCAGGAACAGCTGCTCGCTGCCGATCGCACGGCGCAGGTCGGCCAGCAGCCGGAACTGCTGCTCGGCACTGTCGTTCATCCAGTCGGCGAACAGCACGAAGGCGTTGCGTCCGGATTCCTTGGCCTGGTACATCGCCGCGTCGGCGAAGGCCATCAACTGGCGCTCGCTGGCAGCGTGGTCGGGGCAGATCGCCACGCCGATGCTGGCGGTCACTTGAAGTTCGTTGTCCGGCAGCAACGGGCCGCTGCCCACCGCCTGCAGGATGCGCCGGGCGAGGGTGGGCAGGTCCTCGTCGTGCTCGATGCGCACCACCAGCACGAATTCGTCGCCGCCCAGACGGGCCAGCATATCGTTGGGCCGGAGCAGCTGCCGGGTACGCTCGGCCACCGCCACCAGCAGTGCGTCGCCGGCCTGATGGCCGTAGGCATCATTGACCTGCTTGAATCCGTCCAGGTCCATGAACATCACCGCGAAACGGCTGCCGCCCTGTTCGGCTTCGGCCAGCGCCTGCACGATGCGCCGCTGCAGCAGCAGGCGGTTCGGCAGGCGGGTCAGCGGGTCGTGCAGCGCGGCCTGGGTCAATTCCTGCTGGGCATCGGTCAACGAGGTGCTCAGCATCGAGTTGCGAAGCCGCAGCAGCTGCGCCTCCACACGCTGGTCCAGCCACGAGACCACCAGCACCACCGCCAGGATCGCAACCGTCAACACCACCACCAGCATCGCCAGCCACTCGCTCTGCAGGCCATCACCGACCGCGGCGCCGCAGATGCTGCCTTCCGGGAAACGCGCGGCGGCCATGCCGGTGTAGTGCATGCCGACGATGGCCAGGCCAAGCAGGCCGGCGGCCGCCAACCGGTCACCGACGCGGGTGCGCTGCGCGCGCAGGCGGAACGCCACGTACAGCGCGGTCCACGAAGCGGCCACCGCCACCACCAGGGAGAGCAGCAGCCAGCCCGGGTCGTAGTCGATCCCGGGCTGCATGCGCATCGCTGCCATGCCGACGTAGTGCATGCCGGCAATGCCGGTGCCCATCAGCAGGGCACCACCGGCCAATCGAGGATGGGGCAGGGTACGCAGTGAGACCAGCCACAGTGCGAACACCGACGAGGCGATCGCCAGGGCCAGCGAGAGCAGGGTGATGGGCAGGTCGTAGCCCAGTGCAATGGGCAGATCGAAGGCCAGCATGCCGATGAAGTGCATCGACCAGACACCCAGGCCCATGGCGAATCCGCCCCCCAGGCGCCACCACCAGGCGGCTGCCCGGCCCGGGGCGGTGACCGTGCGCCCGGCCATGGCCAGCGCTGTGTACGACGCCATCACGGCGACCAGCAGTGAGATCGCCACCAGCCACGGGTTGTACGTGCCTACCAGCATTCGTCAGTCTCCCGGACCTGCCTGTCGACGGAAACCACGGTGGGGCATGCATGAGGCAGGCCAACGCGAACGGGCGTCGGCCGGGTGCGGCATCCCCCCGGTTGCCGCGCATTCACTCTAACGCGCAGACCGGGGGGGACTTCAAGCGGCAATCCGTGAAATTGCGCCCCTGTAGAGCCGAGCCCATGCTCGGCTGCCACTCCTGCCGAAGGCAGCCGAGCATGGGCTCGGCTCTACAGAAACAAATGCATGGCAAGCAGTAGAACGTGACGACCGGGTCAGCGTGTGACCGCGTCCGCGGCCTGGAAGGCGGCGTCGAACAGGCGCTGTACCGGCGGCCCCATTTCCCCGGCCAGCAGCGCCAGGAGGAACAGGCCCAGCAGCAGCGAAACCGGCAGGCCCAGCTGGATCGGGTTCAGCGCAGGCGCGGCACGCGCCAGGACACCGAAGGCCAGATTCACCGCCAACATCGCCACGGTCAGAGGGATGGCCAGGCTCAGCGCGCCGCGCAGCACGGTCAGCAGGAAGGTCGGGGCGATGCTGAAGAAGGCATGGGGATCCGGCAGCGGGGCGCCAATCGGCAGCGCGCGATAGCTGTCCACCAGCAGCGAGATCAACGCCAGGTGGCCGTTGGCGGTGAAGAACAGCAGCCCGAACAGCAGGTAGAACCACTGTCCGATCACGCCGGAGGTACCACCGCGCAGCGGATCGCTCATCTGCGCGAAGGCCAGGCCGGTGCCCTGCGCGATCAGTTCGCCGGCCATCGCACCGGCTTCGAACACCAGCCGCAGCATGAAGCCGATGGATACGCCAATGGCCAGTTCACGGGCAATGGTCAGCACCGTAGCCGCGTCGAAGCCGGTCCAGTCCGGTACCGGGGGGAGCAGCGGGGCCAGTGCGATGGCCAGGGTGCCGGCCAGCACCACGCGCACCCGCGATGGCACCGCACGCGTGCCGACCATGGGCATGGCCATGGCCACTGCGCCGATGCGCAGCATGGTCCACAGCACCGTGCCGATCATGCCGAAGGCCTGCAGGCCGTCGGCCGCCATCTGTGTCGCGGCGTCCATCGAAGCGCGTGCCCTAGCCGATCAGGTGTGGGATGCGCTGGAACAGCAGCGTGGTGAATTCAACCAGGTGGCCGATCAGCAGGCTGCCCAGCGCGAACAGCACTGCGGTCAGCGCTGCCGCCTTGGCAACGAAGGCGATGGTCGGTTCGTTGAGCTGGGTCGCGGCCTGCACGACACCAACCACCACGCCCACCACCAGTACGGTGAGCAGCAGCGGGCCGGCCACCCACAACACGGTGATCAGGCCGCCACGCAGTTCAGTCAAGGCAAGTTCGGGAGACATTCGGATTCCATCTGCTCATGTAGAGTCGAGCCCTGCTCGACTGCGCGTTACGGGGGATATCAGGCCGGATTGAAGCTTGCCGCCAACGTACCCACGGTCAGCACCCAGCCATCGACCAGCACGAACAGCAGGATCTTGAAGGGCGCCGATACCAGCATCGGCGACAGCATCATCATGCCCATCGACATCAGCACGCTGGCAACGACCAGGTCGATGATCACGAACGGGATGAAGATCAGGAATCCGATCTCGAAGGCGGTCTTCAGTTCACTGGTGACGAACGAAGCGACCAGCACCGGGAACGGGATCGCGTCGGGGCTGGCGTAGGTGCCATGCCCGGCGATGCCGGCAAAGGTCATCAGGTCGGTCTCGCGGATCTGCGCCAGCATGAAGCCGCGCAGTGGCTGCGTGGTCAGCGTCCATGCGGTCTGGAAGTCGATGTCGCCGTTGAGGTAGGGCGCCATGCCCGCGCTCCACGCCTTGTCCCAGGTCGGCATCATCACCATTGCGGTGAGGAACAGGGCCAGGCCCAGCAGCACCTGGTTGGACGGCGTCTGGCCGGTGCCCAGCGCCTGGCGCAGCAGGCCCAGCACGATGATGATGCGGGTGAACGAGGTCAGCACCAGCAGCATCGACGGGATCAGGGTGATCGCGGTCATCAGCAGCAGGGTCTGCAGCGGCAGGCTGACCGGCTGGCCACCGATCTTGCCGACGTTGACGTCCGGCAGCGGGGTGGCCGGCGCGCCGGGTGCGGCCAACGCCAGCGCCGGCAACAGGCACAGGGCAAGCAACAGCAGCCACGGCGTCAGGGTGGCGGGACGGGTACGGGGGACACGCATGTCAGGGGTCCTTGCGCAGCCGCTGCTGCAGCAGCTGGGCGAAATTCGGCAGGTTCTTGAAGTCCGGCACGCGCACCGGTGCCGGCGGCGGCAGCGGTTCGGGCAGGGTATGCAGGGTGTTGATGCCGCCGGCGGTGACGCCCAGCAGCAGTTGCTGGCCATTGACCTCGACCACCACCACGCGTTCCTTGGCGCCGACACTGAGGCTGGCCACCAGCTTCATGCCTTCGGCCGGGCGGAAGCCGCTGCCGGGCATGCGCTTGAGCAGCCAGCCCAGGCCGATCACCAGTGCCAGCACCGCCAGCAGCGCCAGCACCGCACCGAACAGGCTGGGTGCGGCGGCCGCATGCTGGCCGACCTGCGGGCCGATCGGCGCGGCGGCCTTGCCGACCGCCAGCAGGGTGGAGGCCAGCAGGCTCAACGCAGTCTCCGGATACGCTCGCTGGGGCTGACCACGTCGGTCAGGCGCACGCCGAAGCGGTCATTGATCACTACTACTTCGCCGTGGGCGATCAGGGTGCCGTTGACGAACACGTCCAGCGACTCGCCAGCACCGCGCTCCAGTTCCACCACCGACCCCTGGTTGAGCTGCAGCAGGTTGCGGATCGGCAGGCGGGCACGACCGACTTCCAGCGACAGGGTCACCGGCACATCGAGGATCACGTCCAGGTTCAGGTCCGGACCATTCGCCTCATCGGCCTGCAGGCTGCTGAACTGGGCCGGGGTCGGTTCGAGGGCGTCGATATCGTTCATTGCGGGTCTTCCTGGATGACGGGTACGCGCGGGCGGGTGCCCGGCGGATGGGTAGCGGTGATCTTCACGGCGTTCATGCCGTTGGCGATGCCGAACTCGCCGGTGAACACGGGGATGTTCTCCACGCACAGCGGCACCTGCGGGCTCAGCTCGATCGGCAGGATGTCGCCGACCTTCAACTGGGTCAGGTCGCGCAGGGTCATGCGCTTGCTGGCCAGTACGCTGGACAGGGTGACTTCGGCGACGTTGAGCTGCTCACGCAGGGTCTTGCCCCAGCTCTCGTCGCGGTCGTTGCGGTCGCTCTGGATGCCGGCGTCGAGCAGTTCGCGGATCGGTTCCAGCATCGAGTAGGGCAGGGTGACGTGGATGTCGCCGCCGCCACCGTCGAGCTCGACGTGCAGGCGGCACACCACCACGTACTCGCGCGGGGTCACGATGTTGGCGAAATGCGGGTTGATCTCCGAGTTGATGTACTCGAAGTCGACATCCATCACCGGTGCCCACGCTTCGCGCAGATCGGCGAAGGTCTGCTTCAGCAGCAGGTGGATCACCCGCATTTCCGTAGCTGTGAACTCGCGGCCCTCGATGCGGGTGGGGTAGCGCCCGTCGCCACCGAAGAAATTGTCGACGATGGCGAACACCAGGGTCGGCTCGAACACGATCAGGCCGGTGCCGCGCAGCGGCTTGAAGCGGATCAGGTTCAGGTTGGTCGGTACATACAGCGAGTGCATGTAGTCGTTGAACTTGATCAGCTCGATGCCGCGCACCGACAGTTCGGCCGAGCGGCGGATCAGGTTGAACAGGCCGATCCGCCACAGGCGCGCGAAGCGCTCATGGACCATTTCCAGGGTCGGCATGCGACCACGGATGATGCGGTCCTGGCTGGCGAAGTCGTACGAGCGCGCTTCGCCTGACGGGGGTTCCGCATCGGTCTCGACCGCGCCACTGTCCACGCCGTGGAGCAGGGCATCGATCTCGTCCTGGGACAGCAGATCATTCATCGGTGGGCCCTTACTGGGTCACGAAGCTGGTGAACAGCAGATCGTCGGCGCCGTTGCTGCCGGTCTCGGCCTTGAGCACCTTCTGCACCTCGGCCAATGAGGCGGCCTGCAGCTTCTGCTTGCCGGCGACATCGGCGATCTGGTCCGGGCTGACCTGCGAGAACAGCATCAGCAGGCGCGCACGGATGGCCGGGGCGTGGGTCTTGATCGCTTCCAGCGCGGCCGGGTCGCGGGTCATCAGCTGGACCTCCAGCTGCAGGTAACGTGGGCCGTCGACCGGGCCATTGAGGTTGACCACGAAGGCCGGCTCCAGTGCGAAGTACTGGGCCGGGGCTGGAGTCGCGCTCTTCTTCGGCGCCTGTGCGGTCTTCTCTTCGTGCTTGGACTGGGTGAAGAACCACACGCCGCCACCGGCAGCAGCGGCGGCCAATACGGCTACCAGCGCGGTGATCAGGATCGGACTACGCGGCTTGGCGGCCTTGTCCTTCTCGGCGGTCTTCTTGGTTTTGTCAGCGGCTGCGGCCACGGGGTGAAGCTCCTGAGGGTTGCTTCACCGGGATATGCAAGGGGTGTGCCGAAGGCCGGGCAGCGGGTGCGACGGAATTCCGTCGGAAACCTGTGCCGGTAGGTGCCAACCTTGGTCGGCACGCCTGTCAGGCGTAAGCGTCCAGCAGTCCGCGCTGGCGGATCAACTGCGCCGACGACACGCTGGCGTCGCCCGGCGTCGGTTCTCCGTCGCCGATGATGCCGCTGCCACCGGGCTGGCCCGGCGCATTGCCGCCACCGCCCGGTGCCTGGTGGCTGACATCGGCGTGGGCCAGCTGGAAGCCCTGTTCGCCCAGCAGCTCGCGCAGGCGCGGCAGGCTGCTTTCCAGCGCTTGCCGAACGTCCACGTGCGGGCTGCTGAAGCTGGCATGCACCTTGTCGCCGTTCAACTGCAGGCGCACGTCGACCGGGCCCAGGTCGTCCGGGCTCAGGCGGATGTGGGCGTGACCGATCTTCTGGTCGGCCAGCCAGCCCAGCCGTGCGCCGATGGCCTGGTCGAAGCCATCGTCACCCAGCACGGGCTTCGGCGTCGGTTCGCCATTGAAGATCGCGTTGCCGGTGGCGAGCGCCGCCTTGAGGTCCTGTACGGCGGCCGCTGGCGGTGAGTGCAGCAGGGGTACGCTGGTGCGGTCGCCAAGTGCAGCCACGTCGCTGCCTTCGCCACGCTCGGCGCGCTTGCCGGGCAGGATCATCTCCGGCAGTGGCAGCGCGGTGGCATCCTCCGGGCTGGTCGCCGCCGGTTTGCCGTCGGCCGCCACTGGGGCTGCGGTTGCCGCTGCCGGCGCGGCTGCAGGCAGTGTCGCGTTCGTGGCGGGGGCAGCAGCAGGCAGCGCGCTACCGTCGCTGGCCACCGCCGGTGCAGCGGTGGTTGGCAGAGCAGCGGCCGGATCGGCAGGCATCGGCATCGCCAGCACCAGGCCGGCCAGGCCGGGCGGTGGCCACGGGGCGTCCTCGGTCGCGGCGGGCTTGTCCTTTTCGGTGCCGGGTCCAGCCGGGGTCACGGCAACCGGCGGCAGCGACGGCGTTTCAGCAGTTGCCGCTTCGGCGTCCGCGGTGCGTTCACCCGGTGCCTGGCCATTGCTGTCGGCGGTCGATGGCGGGCTCGGCGTGGATGACATCGGTGTCGTGGCGCTGCCGGCTGGCGTGGGTGCAGACGGTGCGCCGCCCTGCAGCAGCTGGCTGAAGTCCTTTCCGCCTTCGCTGCGCGAGGCGCGTGCGGCACTGTTGCTGGTGGCGGGCGTGGCCGTGTTGGCGCTGCTGGCGAGCGGGGCGGGCATCACGAGCGGCCTCCCTGCTCGGCGCCGTCCTGGTCTTCGGCCTGCACCAGGCGTGCACGCCGTGCGCCAATGTCGTCCATCTCGCGCTGGTCGCGGCGGTCGGTCACCACCTTTTCCTGCGCCCGGTAGCTGGCGGCCAGCTGCTCCAGCACCGCCTTGTCACGGCTGGCGAGGATCAGGCGTGCGCGCTCGGCCTCCACTTTTTCGCGGTTGCCATTGACCGTGGCCTGCTGCTGCTCGACCGCGCTGTCCAGTCGATCGAGGAAGGCGCGGCGGTTGAGCAACTGTGCCGGGCTGGTCGCCGCCATCTGTGCGTTGGCGTACTCCTCGGCATAGCGGCGCAGTTCGTCCAGTCGCGAGAGATGGGTGTCGAGCACGCGCTGGCGTTCGGCCAGGTCGCGGGCGACCGCGTCCTCATGTTCCTGGGCCCGCTTGAGCAGGGGATCGATGCGCTTGGACTGGTTCATGGCTTAACTCTCTTGTTCCACCAGGCGCTGCAGCGCCGCCTGGCTGTGCGGGAGATCTGCGGCCTTGGCAACGTCCTGGCCGAGGAACTCCATGATTTCCGGCCAGCGTTCCAGGGCTTCGTCGGTGGCCGCGTCGTTGCCGCGCTGGTAGGCACCGATCGCGATCAGGTCCCGGTTGGCCGAGTAGGCCGAGACCAGTCGCTTCAACTTGCGGATGCGCAGGCGCCACGGTTCGTCGGCGATTTCCGTGACCACGCGGCTGACTGACGATTCGACGTCGATGGCCGGGTACAGCCCGCTGTCGGCCACGCGGCGCGAGAGCAGGATGTGGCCATCGAGGATCGCGCGCGCGGCATCGGCGATCGGATCCTGCGGATCATCGCCTTCGGTCAGCACCGTGTAGAACGCGGTGATCGAGCCACGGCCCTTGGCGCCATTGCCGGCGCGTTCGACCAGTGCCGGCAGCTTGGCAAACACCGACGGCGGATAGCCGCGGGTGGTCGGCGGTTCGCCGACCGACAGCCCGATCTCGCGCTGCGCCTGGGCGAAGCGGGTCAGCGAGTCCATCAGCAACAGCACGTTCAGGCCCTGGTCGCGGAACCACTCGGCAATGGCGGTGGCGCGGTAGGCACCATGCAGTCGCGCCAGCGGCGGCCGGTCGGCGGGGCTGGCGACCACCACGGCGCGGCGCAGGCCTTCCTCGCCCAGCGTCGTCTCGACGAAATCGCGCACTTCGCGGCCACGTTCACCGATCAGGCCGACCACGATCACGTCGGCGGCGGTGTAGCGGGTCATCATGCCCAGCAGCGTCGACTTGCCGACGCCGGAGCCGGCGAACAGGCCGACGCGCTGGCCGCGGCCGATCGGCAGCAGCGCGTTGATCGCGCGCACGCCCACGTCCAGCGGCTGGGTGATCGGTTCACGCGCCAGCGGATTGATCGACACGCCGGCCATGCCAACATGGCCTTCGGCGCGGATCGGGCCCTTGCCATCCAGCGGCACGCCGTCGCTGTCGATGACGCGGCCGAGCAGGCCTTCGCCCACTTCCACGCCGCCCCGGCGCGCCGATGGCACCACCCGGGCGTTGGGCAGCAGGCCATGCAGTTCGGCGCTGGGCATCAGGTAGGTGCGTTCGCCGGCGAAGCCGACCACTTCGGCGTCGACCCAGCCACCGTCGACCACTTCCACCTTGCAGCTGGCGCCCAGCGGCGCTTCGCAGCCGACCGCTTCCAGGGTCAGCCCGACCGCACGGCGCAACACGCCCTCGCGGATCAGGCCACGACCATGCGCGGTGTCCACGCGCAGGCCATCCAGGCGCCGGGCCAGGCGCAGGTTGCGGGCCACGGCCCAGTCGGCCGGCGGCGGAGTGGTTTGTGGTCCGGCACTCATGCCGTGGCTCCGGTCTGGCGGATCACCGCATCCAGCGCACCGCGCAGGCGGGCTTCCAGGGTGCCGTCGATGCGCACGGCTTCGGCGTGCACGCGCAGGTCGCCACGGCTGAGGCTGGTATCCGGTACGAGGCGCTGCGCCGGTGAAAGGTTCAGCAGCGGGGCGAGCGCAGCGATGTCATCCGGGTGCAGCCGCACTTCCACCTCGCGGGTGCTGCCCCCCACGGCGTCGATCGCTTCGCCGACCAGCTGCGCCAGCAGTGCCGGCTCGGCTTCGTAGGCGCGGCCGACCAGTGCGCCGGCGATGCGCACCGCCAGTTCGCCGAGGGCGCCGACCACTTCGTTCTCCAGCCGCACCAGCGGCCGGCTGAAGTTGTCCAGGATCCCTTCGATCTGTGCGGCGAGGCGACGTACTTCGGCCTGGCCCTGGCCGTAGCCGTCGGCATGGCCCTGTTCGAACCCTTCCTTCTCGGCGCTGTCCTGGATTGCCTGGATCTCTTCAAGGGTCGGCAGCTGCAGCGGCGGCTCCGGATCGTGTTCCGGAGCCGGCTCGGTGAGTTCGAACGCACCCTCCTGCTCCAGCACCGGTTCGGGCTGGGCCAGCAGGTCCGGGGCAAGCCAGCGCACGACGTTGCTCACAGCATGGCCTCCGCGCTGCCACCGATGGTGACGGTGCCTTCATCGGCCATGCGCTTGACGATGGCCAGGATCTCGCGCTGCGCGCCTTCCACGTCGGACAGGCGCACCGGACCGCGGGCCTCCATGTCTTCGAGCAGGATTTCGGCCGCGCGCTGCGACATGTTGCGGGTGATCTTGTCGCGCACCTTGATGTCGGCACCGCGCAGGGCCAGGCCCAGGCGCTCGCCGCTCACCTCGCGCAGCACCAGCTGCATCTCGCGGTCGTCCAGGTCGACCAGGTCGTCGAACACGAACATCAGGTCCTGGATGCGGTTGCTCAACGGCGCATCGATGCGCGCGATTTCGCCCAGGATCGCCTGGTCCTGGCCACTGTCCATGAAGTTCAGGATGTTGGCTGCGCACTGCACGCCGCCGATGTTGGACGACTTCAGGTTCTGGTTGCCGGCGAACTGGCGCTCCATGATCTCGTTGAGTTCATTGAGCGCGTTCGGCGGAATACCGTCGAGGGTGGCGATGCGCAGCAGCACATCCACGCGGGTACGGTCCGGCAGCAGCTTCAGCGCGTCGGCAGCCTGGTCGGTTTCCAGGTGCGCCATCACGATGGCGATGATCTGCGGGTGCTCGTTGCGCACCAGGTCGGCCACCGCACGCGGGTCCATCCACTTCAGCGCGTCCAGGCCGGTGGTGTTGCGGCCGAGCAGGATGCGGTCGATCAGGTTGCCGGCCTTCTCGCTGCCCAGCGCCTGCACCAGCATGTTGCGGATGTAGTCATCCGAGCCCACGCCCAGCGAGGTCTTCGAGCCCAGTTCCTGGCCGAACTGGTCCATCACTCGCTCCACCTGCTCGCGGGTGATGTCGGTCATGGTGGCCATGGCGATGCCGATCTTCTGCACCTCCTTGGGTTCCATGTGGCGCAGCACTTCGGCCGCATCCAGCTCACCCAGCGAAAGCAGCAGCACGGCCGCGCGCTGTACACCGGTCAGTTGTGCCTCAGTCATTGGCCACCCAGCCCTTGACCACCTGGGCCACGCGCTTGGAGTCGGTCTTCACGGCTTCACGCGCCATCCGCAGTCGTTCCTCATATGAATCCACCGGCAGTGCGAGCGCATCCGGTCCGCCCAGGCTTGCCCGGTCGGTGCCCAGCGCCGGCAGCGGCAAGCCATCGTCATCCACCAGCTGCACGTCCGCGGTGTGCGGCTCCAGTGCCTGCGGGTCGTCCTTCCTGTTCTGGCCGGTGATCGCGCGCAGCGCCGGGCGCAGTACGCCGAACAACAACGCCAGCACCACCACCGCGCCGAGGAGCATGCGGCCGGCATCGTGCACCCATGGCAGTTCCCACCAGGCCGGGCCTTCGACCGGCGTGGTGTCACGCACGAACGGGGCGTTCATCACCGACACGGTGTCGCCACGCTCGGCGTTGAAGCCGACGGCCTGCTTCACCAGCGCCTCGACGCGGGTCAGTTCCGCGGCCGACAGCGGCTGCGGGCTGACCTTGCCGTTGGCGCCGGCGCGCGGCACGTTGTCCACCAGCACCGCCACCGACACGCGCTTGATGCGGCCGGCCGGCTGGCGGGTGTGCTGCAGGGTGCGGTCCAGCTCGTAGTTGCGGGTGGCGTTCTTGCTGCTTTCGGTCGGGGCCTGCGCGGCGGCCGGCGCGGCCTGCTGGCCCGGCGGGCTGTTGCTGGTGGCACCCGGCACGCCCTGCGGACCCGGCGTGCTGGTGGTGTTCTCGCTCATCTGCTCGCTGCGCAGCTTCTGCGGTTCACCGTTGTAGAGCTCACGGGCTTCCTCGGTCACCGAGAAGTCCATGTCCACGCTCACTTCCGGATTGACCCGGCCGGGGCCGGTCATCGGCTCCAGCAGCTCGCGGATGCGCTGGTTGAACGAGGTTTCCTGGCGGCGCACCTGCTCAAACTGCGCGGCGTTGACCGCCGCCTCGCTGTTCGGGTCGGTGATGCTGAGCATGCGCCCGCTCTGGTCGACCACGGTCACCCGTTCCGGCGCCAGGTCCGGAATGCTGGCCGCGACCATGTGCACGATGGCATCCACCTGGCTGCGTTCCAGCTGCTGGCCGCCACGCAGTTCCAGGGTGACCGAGGCGCTGGCCACGTCACGCTGGCGGGTGAAGGCGCTGGGCTTGGGAATGGCCAGATGCACGCGTGAATCACGTACCGGGCGCAGCGTGTTGATGGTGCGCGACAGCTCTGTTTCCAACGCGTGCTGGTAGCGCGCGCTTTCCACGAACTGGCTGACGCCGAAGCCCGGATCGCGTTCCATCAGCTCGAAGCCGAGCTTGCCGCTGTCGGTCAGGCCGGAGCCGGCCAGTTTCAGGCGGGCGTCGTGCAGGTTCTTTTCCGGCACGGTGATGCCACCGGTGGCCGGATCGAGCGCGAACGGAATCTGTGCCGCGCGCAGCAGGTCGGTCGCTTCAGCGGTCGCCTTCTGGTCCAGGCCGGTGTACAGCGGGACCATGCCCGGCTTCTGTGACCAGAAGAACACGGACAGGCCTGCCGCCACCGCCACCGCGATCATCGCCATCAGGCCCAGCCGACGGGTGATCTGCAGACTCTGCAGGCGGTCGAACCATTGCCCGGCCTTCTCGGCGTTCAGGCTGTCCTTGGAGAGCGTCAGTGCCATGCGTCAATGTTCCTTACAGCGGCATGTTCATCACGTCCTGGTAGGCCTGGACGAGACGGTTGCGGACTTCCACGGTGGCGCGGAAGGCGATCTGGGACTGCTGCGAGGCGACCATCACCTTGGCCAGGTCGGCGCTGGGGTCGCCCATTTCGAAGGCCTTGGCGAGGGCGCCGGACTTCTGCTGCGCATCGTTGACGCCGGCAATCGCACCACGCAGGGTTTCGGTGAAGCTGGCCGGCTGGGCCTGCGGCGCGTCCAGCACCGTGCCCGGCAGGGCGTTGCTGCGCGGCGCTTCGCCCAGCGGGTTGAGCGCCGGCTGTCCCATCTGGGTCTGATAGGAGCGGATCTGCGAAAGGATCGAAGTGACGGAGTGGGACATCTGCAACGGTTCCAGAAACAGGGATGGGGTTGTCTGCTGGAACCAGTGCAAGTGCCGTGCCGAAACCGGTTTTCGATTCAGTGACGTGAGGGTGTGGGTGTTTGGTGGCAGGGCTGCGCCCTGCACCCGCCGACGCGACGTCAACATCAACGTCAAAATCGGGCTATCCGTGGGGTGGCGGGGTGGGTCCGGTTGCGGGGGACGCCGTGAATACGTCCCTGTAGGCTCGGTCGCGCCATCCATGGCGCTCACGCCCCCGCAACCGGACCCACCCCGCCTTCGACAGTTGGCCGCGATCTGTTGGAACCTGCTGCCTATGGTGCTTCTGATGGTGCTTCTGATGGTGGTGGGTGCCGACCGTTGGTCGGCACGGGGTCGGATCCCGTTGCAACGCAACCGGCTCTGACCCCGGTCGTGGCGCCATTTATCCGGCGTCGGTTTTCTGGCCTAGGGCTGCAGGGTCCAGCGGCCGGAATTCTGGCGCCGGCGCGGGGCGATGGGGCCGTCGTGCTGGGTGTAGATGAAGCGGCCCTGGCGGTCGCTCTGGCAGGTCAGCAGCAGGGTGTAGTGGGCGGGACCGGCCGGGTGGGCCTCGGTCATCTGGATTTCCGCGATATGCGGGGCCAGGCGCTGGTAGCGGTAGCTGCCGCCGATGCGCAAGTCAGTGCCGAGGATGTCCAGCACGTACTGGCTGCCGGCAAAGCTGAGCTGCACCATGCGTCCGGCGTTGGGGTTGTCCGGGGCGTACAGCGGGTCGCTGAGGTTGGTGAAGTGGCGCTGGTCCAGCGTGACAGGCAGCGTGCAGTTGGCCGCGGTGGCCAGGGCCGGGCAGAGCAGGGTGGCGAGCAGGGCAAGGCGATGCATGGTGGAACCTCCTTGGGATGTCCTTGCCATACTCCGCACTGCGGCCGTGTTGTCTCTAGGAAAACATGCAAAAGCAATGGGCTCAGATCGCGTTCCGCAGCAAAGGGATGTGAGCCCAGGCGCCAGAAACACCAACGCCCGGGCAAGCCCAGGCGTTCGTGCCCCCTTCATGCTGGCGATGCGTTTCAGCCGGCCAGTTCGGCCTGCTCGCGCTCGATGCCGTACTTGCGCAGCTTTTCCACCAGGGTGGTGCGGCGCAGGCCGAGCAGCTGGGCGGCGTGGGCGACCACGCCCTGGGTGCGTTCCAGTGCTTCGTTGATCAGGCCCAGTTCGATGTTGGCCATGTGGTTGCGCAGGTCCATGCCTTCGTCAGGCAGCGCCGCCGGCGCCGCCGGGCGATTGACGGCGATGCCGTGCTCCAGCGCCGGCTGGTTGCCGCTGCCCGGGGTGTGGAACGAGAAGCTGCGCAGGTCCAGGCGTTCTTCGCTGGCGGCCGGCTGTGCCGGTGCCGGCGTGGCGGCGGCCAGTGCCGCATCGCCACGGTAACGGGCCGGCAGGTCCTGCACGCGCACCGAACCACCCGGATGCAGCACCGCCAGGCGCTCGACCAGGTTGGTCAGCTCGCGCACGTTGCCCGGCCATTCGTAGCCGGCCAGGGCCTGCAGCGCTTCCGGGGTGAAGCGCACTTCGCCACGGCCGGTGCGGGCCAGCTGCGCGGCGATGGTTTCCACCAGCGCTGGCAGGTCTTCGCGACGCTCGCGCAGCGCGGGCACTTCGATCGGGAACACGTTGAGGCGGTAGAACAGATCCTCGCGGAACTTGCCCTCGGCGATGCGGGTCTCCAGGTCGCGGTGGGTCGCGGCCACCACGCGCACGTTGCAGCGGATGGTCTGGTTGCCACCGACGCGCTCGAAGCTGCGTTCCTGCAGCACGCGCAGCAGCTTCACCTGCATCGGCAGGCTCATGTCGCCGATTTCGTCGAGCAGCAGGGTGCCGCCCTCGGCCATTTCGAAACGGCCCTTGCGCGCGGTCAGCGCGCCGGTGAAGGCGCCCTTCTCATGGCCGAACAGTTCGCTTTCCAGCAGGTCGGCCGGAATGGCGCCGCAGTTGATCGCCACGAACGGGCCGTCACGGCGCGGCGAGCGCTGGTGGATGGCGCGCGACACCACTTCCTTGCCGGTACCGGATTCGCCCAGCACGAGCACGGTGGTATCGAATGCGGCGACCTGCTCGATCATGGTGCGCAGGGCGGTCACTGCCGGGCCGTTGCCGGTGGGGCCCTGGTCCTGGGCGGCGCCTGCCTGATGCTCGGCATCCAGGCGCTTGAGGCTGGCGCGGCGCAGCAGGGCTTCCATCTGTGCGTGGCGCAGCGGCGTTTCCAGCGGCCAGATGTTCGCTTCATGCAGCCCGTGCTGCCGGGCAAACACTGCAGCATCACCATCGGCCAGCAGCACCGGAGGCGGCAGGCTGCTGCCGCCCAGCCAGTTGTACAGCGCGGTGCTGGCGGGGCTGTCGTCCAGGCTGCCGACGATCACCGCCATCCAGTCGTTCTGGCGCTGCCGGCCCAGGTCGAAGTCGGCCGCGTCGGATACCCAGCGCGGGTTGAAGTCCATGAATTCCAGCAGGGCAACGGTGCGCTCTGCGCGCACGGCGTCGTTGTCCAGCACCAGGATGCGCGATTCACTCACGACTGTTCCTCCCTGAGGCCTTCCAGGATCGGCATCACTTCCTGGATGTAGGACAGCTTGCTGACAAAGTTGTCGGCACCGGCACGCAGCGCGTGTTCGCGGTGCTCGGCGTCATCGAAGTGGCTGGCGATCACGATGTACGGTGCATCGTCCTGCGACTTGATCAGGCGGGTGGCCTGCAGGCCACCCATCTCCGGCATGGCCAGGTCCATCAACACCACCTGCGGGCGCAGCGTTTCCGAGCGCTCGATCGCTTCCAGGCCGTTGCCGGCACTGCCGACGATCTGCAGCCAGTCGATCTTGCGGAAATGGCGCATCGCCGCGTTGATGAAGCCCTCGTGGTCATCGACCAGCAGGACCGTGAGCTTGTTCATGTCCAACATCCTTTTCAGCCCACCCGGGCCAGCTGCGGTTGCCTGGCGCTGAGCCGGCGCCGTTCGCGGGCCGGGGCGATATCCAGTTGTTCTCGGTATTTTGCGACGGTTCGGCGGGCAATGTTCACCCCCTGGCGTGACAGCAGGCCGGCAATGGCCTCGTCGGCCAGCGGACGGCCGGCGGGTTCGGCGTCGATCAGGCGGCGGACCATGGCTTTCACCGCCTGGCCGGAGACGCTGGCGCCTTCCAGGCGCACCGCGAAGAAGTGCTTCAGTTCGAAGGTGCCGCGCGGTGTCTGCAGGAACTTGCCGGTGGTGATGCGTGAGACGGTGGACTCGTGCATGCCGATTTCCTCGGCCACTTCCTTCAGGGTCAGCGGGGCCATGGCCTCTTCGCCACGGACCAGGAAGGCGGCCTGGCGCTCGACGATCACCCGCGCGGTGCGCAGCAGGGTGTCGTAGCGCATCGACAGGCCGCGGCTGAACCAGCGTGCCTCCTGCAGCATCTCGCGCAGTGCCGGCGCGGCTTCGCTGGTTTCGGCCAGCGCCTGTTCGTACTGGCTGTTGATCGAGACGCGGCGGCTGGTGGCCGGGTTCAGTGCCACCTTCCATTGCCCATCGGCGTGCCAGGCGACGACGTCCGGCACTACCACAGCGTTGCGTTCGGGCAGCAGGCTGTCGCCGGGGCGCGGCTGCAGCGAGAGGATCAGGCGCACCGCCTCGCGCACGTCGTCGATCTCGGCGTCGTGCTGGCGGGCGAGGGCGGGGTAGTCGTGCGCAGCCAGCGCATCGAGCGCGCCATCGAGGATGCGGGCGGCCAGGTGGCGAGCAGGGACCACGCCGTGCAGGCTGCGCAGCTGTGCCTGCAGGCCTTCGCGCAGGTCCTGCGCAGCCATGCCAGCGGGTTCACCGTGCAGCAGCTGCTGGCGGATGGCCTCGACGCCTTCGGCGGCGATGTCGAACTGGGCGCTGGCCAGCAGCTGCAGCTGCGCCAGCGGCGCCTGCAGGTAGCCGGCCTCATCGCAGTGGTCGAGCCAGAACGCGGCCACCGCCAGTTCGCGGTCGTCCATGTCCAGCGCCAGGCGCTGCAGCACGCGCAGCTGCGGGTCGGTCGACTCACCGGCGGCAATGCGCGCCATGCGATCGTCGTCGCCGTCCTGCCAGCTGGCGCCGGCCACGTCCCACATCGAAGACTCCGGCAACTCGTCGAACGCAGCGGTTTCCAGCGTGGTGGCGGCGGCCTCGGTGGCGTCAGCGGCAGGCGCTTCGGCCTCTTCGATCTCCAGCAGCGGGTTGGAGTCCAGCAGGCGCTGGATTTCCTGTTCCAGGTGCAGGCCATCGAGCTGCAGCAGCCGGATCGACTGCAGCAGCTGAGGGGTGAGGTGAAGTTGTTGGCCCAGCTGGGTCGAGAGTGCAGCCTTCATCGTGGTTCCCCGGCGCCGCTCCCCGGCGCCTTGTGGAACGCATCTTGCTTTTGATCCGGCGTGGGCGGAATCGGGGGGTTCCTGAGGGGGGTCGTGGTTGTCCCGACAGGATGTAGGGGTTATCCCTACATTGGCTCGGGATATTGACGAAGCGGGCCGCCAAGTCATTGATTCGTCGTGCCGAAGCGGCGGGGTTCGCGGCGGCCGGTGTACGGATTCCTGTCAGGGAATGTCGGGGTGACGGGAATTCGTCGTCAGTGCAGGGCCTTGCCCGCTACTGGCGCTTACTCCAGCTCGTGCTGGTGGCGCGCGGCCAGCAGCAAAAGGTCATTGGCGCGGCGGCAGCCCAATGACTCCATCATGCGTGCGCGGTGGGTTTCCACCGTCTTCACGCTGATGCCGAGGTCGGCGGCGATTTCCTTGTTGCTTTCGCCCTTGCCGATGCGGCGCAGGATCTCGCGCTGGCGCGGCGACAGCGCGGCAATGCCGGTAGGCTTCTCGCGGCCCAGCATGGGGGCCAGCATCTTGGCCGAGATCTGGGGACTCAGGAACACCTGGCCGGCATGCGCGGCGCGCAGCGCCAGTTCCAGCTCCTGCGGTGCAGCATCCTTCACCACGAACCCGACCGCGCCACGATCCAGGGCATCGCGCACATGCGCGGCATCGTCGTGCATGGTCATCATCACCACCCGGGTGCCGGGGGCGCGCAGGCGGATGTCGCTGAGCGCTTCCAGGCCGGTGCGGCCCGGCAACGAGAGATCCATCAGCACCACATCCGGCGCGTGCTGCAGGGCCAGCTGCAATGCCTGTTCGGCGTTGCTGGCCTCGGCGACGAGCTGCACGTCGGCAAACCCCTGCAGCAGCCGCGCCAGGCCGGCGCGGACGAGGGTGTGATCGTCGACGATGAGAACTCGCACAGGCACGCAACAGATCCGTGTAGGGGAGTCCACCTTAACTTAGCTGAACGGGCGCGCCAAGGCTTGCCCGCCAAGCGTGATGGTGGCAGCTTTCAGCGCGCCCGGCGTGCCTCGGCCACCTGGCGGCGGTGCAGTCGGAACAGGTGCCGCTCCATGGCCATTTCCAGGCCGTCGCCCAGGCGCTGGAAGCGCAGCCATAGGAAGTGGCCGCCGCCGCCGTCGGCTGCCTCGGCGATCACTTCCACCGGCAGGTCGATGTGGTCGGGCAGCCAGTCGCTGGGCTGCAGGCGCACCACGCCGGCCTGGCCGGGGCTGGCACCGCTGCGCGGGCCCAGCTGCAGGCGGATGCCACGGCGCGACCAGCGCACCGGGCGCAGGGGCAGTTCCAGGCCCTGCTGGCGCACCAAGCGGCCGAGCAGCACCATCGCCAGGTCCAGCTTGGCTTCAAGGCGTTGCAGCTGCAGGGTGGCCTCGTTGCGTTCGTCGTGCTCGTCAACACGGCTGTCTTCGACCAGTGCCAGGCTGCGCAGCAGGCCTTCGGCACCGCTGGTGCGTCCGGCCGCGCTGCCCGCCTGGAACTCGGCCGGCAGGGCCAGCTCGCAGCTGAGCGTTTCGTCGAACAGCTCGCTTTCGGCAGGATGGTGCAGCGACGTGGTCGGCAGCTGGGTCATGCCAGCGATCCTGCCTGCAGGTAGGCATGGGCGGCGCGAAGCGAGCGCTGGCCGTCATTCATCAGTGCGGCCGCTGCATCGCGGCGCTGGCGCAGCAGGCCCAGAAGGCTCTGCTGGCGCTCGAACAGGGCGCTCAGCGGCGCGTGGTCCGCAGCGGTCAGCGGCTGGCTGAGCAGGGCATGCAGGGTGCTGTCATGCCCGTCGAGCAGGCTGTCGGCCTGGTCCAGGGCATCATCGCCCAGTGCTTTCTCGAAGGCATCCAGCTGCGCGTGCAGCTCGGGCAGGCTCATGGCGCCACCGCGGCCGGGCGGCGCTGTTCGTGCGGGATCGCGTTCCAGGCGCTGTCGATCTCGCCCAGCAGCTGCAGCGATTCATCCAGCGCGGCGCGGTCGTTGTGCAGGTTGGCTTCGGTGAGGCGCTGCAGCACGTAATCGTACAGGGCCGACAGGTTGCCGGCGATCTCGCCGCCGGCCTCATGGTCCAGCGAGCCGTTGAGGTGGCCGACGATCGCGCAGACTTCGCCGATCGCCTTGCCCTTGCCGGCCTGGTCGCCCCGCTCGAGGCTGGCCAGGGCGCGACGCACGCGCTCCAGCGCGCCGGCCAGCAGCATCGCCACCAGCTTGTGCGGATCGGCATCGGCGACCGCACTGGTCACTCCCACCTGGCGGTACTGCTCGGCATATTGACGGCTGGAACCGTACATTCGTGATTCTCCTTGCGCGGGGTGCCGTCGGGTGATCGTGGGGATCGGTGCCGGCGGCGCGGCGATGATTGCTGTTGCGTCCGTTATCGGTGCATTGCGCGGCAAACTTGAGTGCCACGCACGCATCGTCAGCGGTTCAACTGTGCCAGCTGCTGCTGCAGCGCCGTGTTGCTCTGCTGCAACTTGCCCATCAGGCTGTCCAGCGCGATGAACTGCTTCTTGTAGCGCTCTTCCACGCTCTTCATCCGCGTGTCGAGGTCCTTGCGGCGCTTGTCGATGTTGTCCAGCGTGGTGTTCAGGCCCTTGGTGCGCGCGACGAACGCGCCTTCCTTGCCGACCGTGGTGCTGACATAGCCGTCGACCAGCGTGTACAGCTTGCCGGCACCGCCGGAATCACCGGTGATCGCCTGGCGCATCTTCTCCGGCTGGCTGGCCAGTGCGGCGGCGAACTTGGTGGTGTCCAGGATCAGCGTGCCGTCGGCATTGGGGTAGCCGCGGGTATCCAGACCGATCGCCTTGGCATCGAGCTTGTCACCGGCCAGGTCCTTGAGCACGCTCGACATCACCGAGCGCAGCTGGCTGGTGGCGCCGCGCATCTGCGCATCGCCGGTCAGCGTGGAGGCTTCCTTGGTCTTGGCGTCGTACTTGGTTTCGGTGTTGATCGCCGCCAGTGCGGCGTTGTAGGCCGTTACGAACTCCTGCATCACCTTGGTGGCCGCCGCAGTGTCGGTGCTGATGGTCACCGTGCTGGTGCCCGGCATCTTCAGGTTCAGGGTCAGGCCCGGAACCGCATCGGCCACGGTGTTGCTGGCGCTGACGACCTTCACGCCATCGATGGTCAGCTCGGCGTCGGCGGCGGCGGTGTTCTGCTTCAGGCTGTTGACCAGCCCCCCCAGCTTGGCGTCGCTGCCTGCGTACTCGAGCTTGATCGCGTTGGCGGCACCGGTCTTCTCCTGTGCGATCGACAGGTACTGGTTGTCGCCGGAGCTGATCAGGGTGGCCTGCACGCCTTCCTTGCGGCCGGCCGCATCGATCTTGTTGCGGATGGTGGTCAGCGTGTCGCCGTCCTCCACCTCCACGTTCATGGTCTTGGCCTTGTCGCCCACGCCAACGGTCAGCGTCAAGGTTCCGGCAGCAAACGTGTCGGTCTTGGGTACCGAAGTATCGGCGATCAGTTTGTGCGCGGTGGCCAGCGAGGTGACATTGACCACGTGCGTGCCGTTGGAGGCCGCGGCTTTGGTGGTGCCAACGTCATACAGCGCGACCGACGCCGTCAGGATCTCGTCGGTGCCCTTGTCGCCGCCTTTGCTGGCGGTCACCGTGCGCGTGTCGAACGCGGTGGTGGCCTTCAGTGCGGTCAGCGCCGTCTTCAGCTTGTCGAAGGCCGAGGTGATGGTGCCGATCGACGACAATTGCATCTTGGCCTTGGACTGCTGCAGGTTCAGCGCATTGTCGGCGGGCTTGCGGTCAGCTGCGACCAGCTGGTTGACGATGCTGGAAATATCCAGTCCCGAGCCAATGCCACCGTATCCAAAGTCTGCCACGTCGTTTCTCCTGGTATCCGGGCCCGGCCGTCGTGCGCTGGCCCGTCGTCAACGAAAATAGCGGCCTGCGCCGCTGGGTCTTGAGGGCTTCGTTGATGCACGTGCCGTGCCAATCGCCTGGCGCAGGTTCTGGCACGCGGGTTGCAGGAGGGCTGGGGCAGGGTGCGGGTGGGTTCACCGCGGGCTGCCGGGAGTCTGCAAAAAGCCCTCCCCCAATGCAGGGGAGGGATCAGGCTACTGACAATCGGGGGGAGACGAAGCCGCCCGGTACGTACAGTCAAAGGTACAGCGCTGAAAGAGAGGTCCGCAGGAGCGGGCGATGCCAAGCCGGTTCGGGACTGATCCCGGGCCGGGCATGGCCCGCGCCTTCGTGCATCGTGGCTTCCCGGTTGCCGCTACCGTCGGTTCGACCCGACGGTAGCGGCGCCTTATTGCCGTGGATCAGCGCAGCAGGCTGAGCACGCCCTGCGGCACCTGGTTGGCCTGGGCCAGCATGGCCGTACCGGCCTGCTGCAGGATCTGGGTGCGGGTCAGCTCTGCGGTTTCCTTGGCGAAGTCGGTGTCCTTGATGCGGCTGCGCGATGCCGACAGGTTTTCCGACGAGGTCTGCAGGTTGGCCACCACCGAGGTGAAGCGGTTCTGGATCGCACCGAGGTCGGCGCGGGTGCTGTTGATCGCACCCAGGGCCTTGTCGACCACTTCCAGGGCCTGCTGGGCACCGAGTACGCTGCTCACGTCCAGCTTCTGCACGTTGGCCGAGGTGTCGGTGCCAGCAGTGTAGGCGCCGGCAGCCGCTGCGGTGCCCCAGGTCTTGGCGGTGGCGTCGTAGTCGCTGCGCATCAGGGCGATATCGGCAGCGGCAACGGCCTTGCCTTCCTTCACCGAGCTCAGCTTCAGGGAGCCGTCGGCATTGGCTTCGGCGTAGATGCCGGCCTCGCCGATCTTGGCGTTGATGGCGGTGGCGACGGCCTTGGAGGCATCCGCCGTGGTGGCGCCGGCCTTGACTTCAACCGTGCCGATGTCCACGCCCATCACGGTGCCGGAGAAGCGTGCGCCGTCGGTGCTGGCGGCCAGGGCGGCGGTCGCGCCGGTGGCGAAGGTCGAGGTGCCCAGCGAGCCGGCCTTGGCATCGATGGTCTTGTCGATGGCGATGGCCTGGCCGGCATTGGCGCCGACCTGGAACAGCTGGCTGGAGAAGGTGCCGTCCAGCAGCTTGGTGCCGTTGAAGTCCGACTGCTTGGCGACGCGGTCGATTTCCGAGACCAACTGGGTCACTTCGGCCTGCAGCGCCTTGCGGTCGCTGGCCGAGTTGGTGGCGTTGGAGGCCTGCACCGACAGCTCGCGGACGCGCTGCAGATTGTTGCCGATTTCGGTCAGCGAACCTTCGGCGACCTGGGCCAGCGAAATACCGTCGTTGGCGTTGCGGATGGCGACGTCGGTACCGCGGATCTGCGTGCCGAAGCGCTCGGAGATCGCCAGGCCGGCGGCGTCGTCCTTGGCGCTGTTGATGCGCGAACCGGAGGACAGGCGCTGGATGGTGGTGGCCAGCGAGCTGCCGCTGGTGCTCAGGTTGCGCTGAGCATTCAGGGACATGGTGTTGGTGTTGATGACTTGTGCCATGGTGCATTTCCTTTGGCGAAGGTGGAACGTGTTTCAGGATCCGGGCGCGGCGTCATGCAGCGCCCGGAGGTCGATCAGTAAGCGGATCAGCGCAGCAGGCTGAGCACGCCCTGCGGCACCTGGTTGGCCTGGGCCAGCATGGCCGTACCGGCCTGCTGCAGGATCTGGGTGCGGGTCAGTTCTGCGGTTTCCTTGGCGAAGTCGGTGTCCTTGATGCGGCTACGCGAAGCCGACAGGTTCTCCGACGAGGTCTGCAGGTTGGCCACCACCGAGGTGAAGCGGTTCTGCACGGCGCCCAGGTCGGCACGAGTGCTGTTGATCGCACCCAGGGCCTTGTCGACGATTTCCATCGCCTGCTGGGCGCCCTTCACGGTGCTGACGTCCAGGTTGCTGGCGTACTTCGCGGCCGGCGCTGCAGCAGCAGTGGTAGCGGTGAAGGTCGGGGCGGTGGCGCCGGTCCAGGTGCCCACCGAAGCGGTGATGGCCTTGAACGAGCCATCGGCGTTGACGCTGTCCTTGACTGAGGTCAGGGTGACGCCAGCGGTGCCGTTCACTTCGGCGTAGACACCGGTCTCACCGATCTTGGCGTTGATGGCAGTCACCAGCGCCTCGCGGGAGGCCTTGCCGGTAGCAGCGGCGTCGGCACCCTGCTTGACATCGACGTCGGCGATGGTGACGCCATTGATCTGCAGGCCAGTGACCTTGAAGTCGGCGTTGGTGCCCGGGTCGGCCAGGGCCAGCGAGTTGGTGTCGAACTTGGCGCCGCCCAGGGCGTTGGCCTTGGCATCGATGGTCTTGTCGATGGCGATGGCCTGGCCGGCGTTGGCACCGACCTGGAACAGCTGGCTGGAGAACGAACCGTCCAGCAGCTTGGTGCCGTTGAAGTCCGACTGCTTGGCGACGCGGTCGATTTCCGAGACCAGCTGGGTCACTTCGGCCTGCAGGGCCTTGCGGTCGCTGGCCGAGTTGGTGGCGTTGGCGGCCTGCACCGACAGCTCGCGGACGCGCTGCAGGTTGTTGCCGATTTCGGTCAGCGAACCTTCGGCGACCTGGGCCAGCGAGATGCCGTCGTTGGCGTTGCGGATGGCGACGTCGGTACCGCGGATCTGCGTGCCGAAGCGCTCGGAGATCGCCAGGCCGGCGGCGTCGTCCTTGGCGCTGTTGATGCGCGAACCGGAGGACAGGCGCTGGATGGTGGTAGCCAGCGAGCTGCCGCTGGTGCTCAGGTTACGCTGAGCATTCAACGACATCGTATTGGTGTTGATGACTTGTGCCATGAGGAGAGGTCCTTGAGCGGTTGCACGTGAGTTGGGTCAGACGCCCCCGACGTGCCCCGGGGGCGGCTCATGTCAGCGCTGCAACAGGCTGAGCACGTTCTGCGGTACCTGGTTGGCCTGGGCCAGCATGGCCGTACCGGCCTGCTGCAGGATCTGGGTGCGGGTCAGTTCGGCGGTTTCCTTGGCGAAGTCGGTATCGCGGATGCGGCTGCGCGATGCGGACAGGTTCTCCGAGGAGGTCTGCAGGTTGGCGACCACCGAGGTGAAGCGGTTCTGGATCGCGCCGAGGTCGGCGCGGACGCTGTTGACCGATTCCAGGGCCTTGTCGACGATCGACATCGCCTTCTGTGCGCCTTCGGCGGTGGTGACGTTCAGGTCCTTGACGAAGCTGGCCGCTGCACCGGTCAGGGTGCCGCCGTTGGTGCTGGTCTCGGTCAGGCCCAGGCCGGCGATGGTCGCCGCGGTGACGCCGGCCGGCGGGGTTGCTGCGCTGACGCCCAGGGCGAAGGTCTGGCCATCCTTGACCGAAGCCAGGCTGATGACGCCGGCATTGACCGAGGCCACCACGCCGGTTTCACCCAGCTTGTTGTTGATCGCCGCAGCGGTGGCCGAGGTGATCGACTCGCCGGCCTTCACGGTGAAGTCGCTGATGGTGACCGTGGTGGCGGTGCCGCCCGGCGGGGTGACCGAGACCTGCAGGCCGGAGTAGGTGGTGTCGGCCGTGGCCTTGTCCACCGCCAGCGCAGTGCCGGTGTAGCCGTTGGCGAAGGTGGCAGCCCCCAGCGAATCGGCCTTGGCGTTGACCACGCTGTTGATGGCGATGGCCTGGCCGGCGTTGGCGCCCACCTGGAACAGCTGGCTGGTGAAGCTGCCGTCCAGCAGCTTGGTGCCGTTGAAGTCGGCCTGCTTGGCCACACGATCGATTTCCGAAACCAGCTGGGTCACTTCAGCCTGCAGGGCCTTGCGGTCGCTGGCCGAGTTGGTGGCGTTGGAGGCCTGCACGCCCAGTTCACGGATGCGCTGCAGGTTGTTGCCGACTTCGTTCAGCGAACCCTCGGCGACCTGGGCCAGCGAGATACCGTCGTTGGCGTTGCGGATGGCCACGTCCAGGCCACGGATCTGGGTGGTGAAGCGCTCGCTGATGGCCAGGCCGGCCGCGTCGTCCTTCGCGCTGTTGATGCGCAGGCCGGACGAGAGGCGCTGGATGGTGGTGGCGAGCGAGCTGCCGCTGGTGCTCAGGTTGCGCTGAGCGTTGAGCGACATCGTATTGGTGTTGATTACCTGTGCCATGGGGTCGTCTCCTCTTATATGGAACCCGTTGGTGAATGAAACGAAGCGCCGCCTGTTTTTTTTGTGTGGCTGTGTGCTTCGCCGTTGCCAAATGAATAACGGCGCTTTGTCAACAACCTTTAGCCGTGAATTCCGCTGAAGCCAGAATTCGTTGCCTGAAGCTGTTTTCCCGGGGTTTTCAGCCCTGTTGCCAGGATGGAAGCGAGCCCGGGAGGGGCGGTCGGGCAGGGCCTGACCAGCGCTGATGAAGGTATCGGCGGGGTGCGACCCGGCTTGATGGGCAATCACGGAGAATCGGCCGGAGATGGCCAGAGGGCCGCGTGGTGGCGGGCAGGCGCTCAAACGAAAAAGGCCGCGATGCAGGGCATCGCGGCCTTTCAGGGGTGACGCAGGAGAGGCGTCAGCGCAGCTTGTTGAACAGCGACATCGACTGCATCTGCGAGAAGATCGTCTGCGCCGCCTGCAGTGCGGTGCTCTGCAGCTGGTACTGGCTCAGTGCATCGGCGTAATCCAGGTCGCGCATCTGCGACAGCGTGGTCTTCAGGGTCACGCCATTGGCCTCGCGCATCTCCGCCGCGTTGTCCAGCGCCTTCAACTGCGCACCACCGGCAGCGCGCGAATCGATCATCCGCTCCGAGGCGCGCGCGACGTCGCGCAGTGCGCTCTGCAGCTGATTCTGCTGCGCAGTCATCTGCGCGGTGGTACCGGTGTCGGCACCCAGCGCGGCGACCAGGTTGTCCATGGTGGCGAAGATGTCGCGGCTGCTGGCGGCCTGTACGCTGAAGCTGTCGCCCGCTGCAGGTGCGCCGGTGATGCGCAGGCGCACACCGTTCACTTCCAGGTCGTCGCCAGCCTTGTAGGTGCCGGTGCCGGTCACGTTGCCCGCACCATCCACCACCTCGTACTGGGTGCCGGTGGTGAAGCGCACGCTGAAGCCCTGGCCGTTCCAGCTGTCGCTGCCGTCGCGGGTGATGTTGGTCAGCACGCCGTTGCCGGTGTTGCCGGCCGCGGCGCTGCCGTCAACGAAGCCGTCGCCGGTGGGGATGCGCATGAAGATCTCGCTGCCGGGCAGGGCGTCGCGCACATAGGTATCGGGGCCGACTTCAACCTGGCGCTGGGTCTGGTCGCCGCGATAGACGACCTTGCCGTTGATCTTGGCGAACGGCGGGTCACCGTCGTTGGTGCCACCGAACACGTAGCGGCCGGTACCATCGTCGGCGTTGGCCAGCGACAGCAGGCCATCGCGGATCTGGTTGACCTCGGTGATCAGCGTCTTCTTGTCCGCCGCGCTCAGTGCCGGATTGCTGGCCTGGATGGTCAGATCGTTGACGCGCGCCATCAGGTCGTTGACCTGCGCCAGGGTGTTTTCCTGCACGCCCAGGCGGTTCTGCACATTGCCGGCGTTGAGCTTCATGCGGTCCAGTGCGGCCAGGCTGCGGTCAAGGCCGACTGCAGTGCCGGCGGCAACCGGATCGTCCTTGGCGCTGACGATCTTGCTGCCAGTAGCAATCTGCTGCTCCAGGTGGCTGAGCTTGGCCTGCTTGGCCATCATCAGCGACACCGACTGGTTGAACATCATGCTGGTGGAGATGCGGCTGCTCATCGGCGGACGGCTCCCAGGATGGTCTGGAACATGCTGTCGGCGGTGGAGATCAGCTGTGAGGCGGCCTGGTAGGCCTGCTGCAGGCGCAGCATGTCGGCGGCCTCTTCGTCCAGGTTCACGCCGGAGACCTCATCGCGGGCTTCCTGTGCCTTGTCATTGATCACCAGCTGCGCATCGAGCGAGTACTCGGCCGAGCGGGCGGCGGCGCCGACCTGGGTGGTCAGGCCACCCAGTGCACCGTTCAGTGTCACCGTTCCGGCGTTGAAGGCCTTCGTGCTTTCCACCTTGGCCAACCTGGAGGCGTTGCTGTTGTCCGACGAACCGGCCGGGGTCGGGGTGATGTTGAAGGTATCGCCCACCTTCGGCGCACCGTCCAGTACGAAGCTCCAGCCGTTGGCACTGATGGTCTGGCCAGGTGTATAGGTCTGCGGCGGGCCACCGTCGATGGTGTAGGTGGTCGCCGAGGTGAACACGATCGCCGACGGATTGCGCAGGTTCGCGTTGGCCGAATCGGTGACGGTGACGCCGCTCAGCTTGCCGGTACCGGTGTTGGCGGTGGCGGCTGCGCCCTTGACTGCGGCGGCCGCGGCAATGCGCGACGGATCGGTGATGGCCATCTCCAGGCTGCCGGCCACGCCGGCGGTGGGCTGCAGCAGGAAGCGGTCATTGGCCGCCGGGGTGCCGCCGACGACCAGGTTCACGCCGTTGATCACCAGCGGATCGGCGGCGGTGCCGGTACCGGTCAGGGGAATGCTGGCGCCGGTGTCGGCGCGGCTGGCCTTCCAGGTGGTGCCATCGAACTGCAGCACCACGTTCTGCGCGTCCAGTTTGCCCAGGTCGCCATAGGTGGCGCTGAGGCTGGCGGTTCCGGTATTGCTGTTGTTGCCGGTCACGCGTGGGCTGCCGATGTTGAAGAAGTCCCCGCCCATCTGGCCATACAGATCCACACCCTGGTGGTGGACCTGGTTGAAGCTCTCGGCCAGGCCCACCGCCAGCTTGCCCAGTTCGGCCTGCGCAGGCGTCAGCACGGTGTCGCGGAATTCCAGCAGGCCCCCGATCTGGCCACCGACCGCTTTCGGGTCGAGACGGATGGTGTTGCCCTGGGTCTCCAGTGCCAACTGCAGGCGCTCGGGCTGGTAAGGATCGGCTACGGTGGTGACCTTGGTCGCCGTGGTACCCACCACCAGCGCGTTGCCGCCGGCAGTGTAGACATTCATGATGCCGCCGTCCTGGATCACCGCGGTGCCACCGGTGTAGCCGATCAGCTGGGTGATCAGCTGGTCGCGGCGGTCGAGCAGGTCCGGTGCAGCCGAGGCGATGTTGGTTCCGATGGCACCGTTGATCTGCGCGATCTCCTGCGCAAGGCGGTTGACCTCGGTCGCACCGGCCAGCAGGCCGTTGTTGACCTCGCTGTTGAGATTGTTCAGGTGCGTGTTGAGCTGCACGAAGCGGTTGGCCAGCGCCTTGCCACCGTCGAGCATGTTCTGGCGGTCGGCGGTGCCGGCCGCGTTGGACGACAGGCCACTGACCGAGTCGAAGAAGTTCGACCAGACGCCGGCCACGTTCGTGGCGGCATCGGAGAACAGGGCGTTGACCCGGTCGGCCATGCCCGAAAGCTGCTTCAGGCGCGCCAGCTCACCGCTGCTGTCGAGCAGGCGCGAGATCGCCAGCTGGTCGGCCGTGCGACGGATGTCAGTGATGCGGGTGCCGTTGCCGACCGTGCCGTAGCCATAGTTCTGTGGATCGGCGGTGGCGAAGTTGACCTTCTGCCGGCTGTAGCCGGGTGTATTGAGGTTGGCCACGTTGTGGCTGGTGGTCGCCAACGCTCGCTGGAAGGCGAGCAGGGCACCGGTACCGGTGGAAAGTACGCTGGACATGGTGTTCCTCAACGACGAGTGATACCCAGCGCCGCGGTCGCGGTGCTGGCGAAGGTCTGGCCAAGGCGCGAGCCGGCGTCGGCCACGGCGGCTACGGCGCGCTCGATGGTCGGGCCGCCGGCGATCGCAGCGATCTTGGCGGCGTAGCGCGGATCGGTGGCGTAACCGGCGCGCTGGAGGCCAAGGGCGAAGCCCTGCACGTCGGTGCCGGCCTGCAGGGCCTGCTGGTAGCGCGGGCTTGTCTTCAGCAGGCGCACGTAGTCGGCAAAGCTCTCGGCAGCTGAACCGTAGGCGCGGAAGCTGGCGGTTTCGTTGCGGCGCACGCCATCGACATATTCATGGGTGCCGGCCGTGGCGCGCTGGCCGTTCCAGCCAGTGGCCTTGATGCCGAACAGGTTGTGCGAGGTGCTGCCATCGGCATGCTTGATGTGGCGCTTGCCCCAGCCGGTCTCCAGCGCTGCCTGGGCGACCAGGGCGCGGGCATCCACGCCCAGTTCCCTGGCCGCGCTCTGTGCGTGCTGCCAGATGCTGGCGACGAAGCCCTCCGGGGTATGCTCGCCGAGCTGGGCGACGGCGGTGCGCGTGGCCAGGGCATCGGCCGGGCTCATGGCCGTGCCGCGATTGCTGGCCGTCGCCGTCCACTGGTCGCTGTTGGCGGCCCAGTCCTCGCCCTGCAGGCTGCCGATGTACGGATCCTCGGTGCCCAACGAGCGGTGCAGGCCGCTGCTCTCACGGCCGGCGATCAGGTCCAGTGCCTGCTCCATCGGTGCCAGCGCGGCCTGCGCACCGTGCTGCGCGCCTGCGGCCATCTGCTGCAGCATGCGCACGGCCTGGCTGCCATCTTCCAGGGGCAGCGACGGTGCCGGCCTGGCCGGCGCGTTGAGCTGGTAAGCGCGGCTGGCCTTGGCCGGATCCACGCGGGTATCCAGTGCCGGACCTTCGGCGGCCTGGCCGGACAGCTGGCGGGTGATCATGCCGGACAGGCCCAGGCCCTTGCCGCGGGTCATCGCCTCGGCAATCTTCTGGTCGTACATGTCGCGGAACATCTTGTTCTCGCCGGGAAACAGCGAGTCGCCGAAGCTCGCATCGCGCATGCTCTTGACCAGCATCTGTGCGAACTGGCCTTCCAGCTGGCGTGCGACCTTGTCGATCTTCGCCGGATCGTTCTGCTGCGCCGGGTGCAGGTCGAATGCGGGATTGATGCGCATGTCAGATCACCTCGAGCTCGGCACTCAGTGCGCCGGCCTGCTTCAGGGCTTCCAGGATCGCGATCAGGTCGCCCGGTGCCGCACCCACGGCGTTCACCGCATGCACGATCTCGTCCAGGGTGGTGCCGCCGCTGAACTTGAACATGCGGCTGCCGTCGTTGGTGGCAGTGATGGTGGATTGCGGGCTGGCCACGGTACGGCCGCCCGACAGCGCATTGGGCTGGCTGACGTTGGTGTTCTCCTGGATCGTCACCGTCAGCGAACCATGCGAAATCGCCGCAGGGCCGACCCGCACCTGCTGGCCGATGACCACGGTGCCGGTGCGCGAATTGACCACCACCTTGGCCGGGGCGCTGCCGGGGGTCAGTTCAAGGTTCTCGATGCGCGCCAGCAGGCCGATGCGTGCGCCCGGATCGGTCGGTGCGGTGACGGCGACGGTCACGCCATCGATCGCGCGTGCCGCACCTTCGCCGAACGCGTTGTTGAGCGCGGCGACCATGCGCGAGACCGTGGTGAAATCATTGTTGTGCAGGTTCAGGGTGATGTCGCCGCCGTTGGCCAGCGGATCGGGCAGGGCACGCTCCACGGTGGCGCCGTTGGGAATACGGCCGACGCTGGGCACGTTCACCGAGACACGGGAACCGTCCTTGCCCTGCGCGCCAAAGCCACCCACGATCAGATTGCCCTGGGCGATGGCATAGATCTGGCCATCGGCGCCGCGCAGCGGGGCCATCAGCAGCGAACCGCCGCGCAGCGACACCGCGTTGCCGATCGAAGACACCGTGATGTCGATCGGCTGGCCGGGCTTGGCGAACGGCGGCAGCTCGGCATGGATCGCCACGGCGGCCACGTTCTTCAGCTGCGGGTTGACGTTCGGCGGCACGTTCACGCCCAGCTCGCCGAGCAGGTTTTTCAGGCTCTGCACGGTAAAGGGCGCCTGGCTGGTACGGTCGCCGCTGCCATCCAGGCCGACCACCAGGCCATAGCCCACCAGCGCATTGCCGCGCACGCCGCCGACCTGGGCGAGGTCCTTGATGCGCTCGGCGCTGGCCGGGGCGGCCACCGCGAAGACCATGAACACGCCACAGTAGAGCGACGCCATGCGTCGCTGCCAGGAAGAAGAGGAGAAGAGTTTCATGGCCATACTCAGAACGGCGTCAGGCCGGAATTGAAGAAGCGGCTCAGCCAGCCCATCGCGTTGGACTGCGCGACCGGTCCGCGGCCGCCGTAGACGATGCGGGCCTCGGCCACGCGGCTGGAGGGAATGGTGTTGTCCTGGCTGATGTCGCCCGGGCGCACGATGCCCTGCACCTGCACCAGTTCATCGCCCTGGTTCAGCCGCAGGTTCTTCTGCCCCTGCACCACCAGGTTGCCGTTGGGCAGGCGCTGGATCACCGTGACCGTGACGCTGCCCTGCAGGCGGTTGCTCTGCGCGCTGTTGCCCTTGCCGGTGAAGTCACGCGCGCCCTTGGCGGTGGCACTGAGGATGTCCTTGCCGCCCAGGGTGACCGGCGCACCGAGGATGGACGGCGTGCCCAGGCTCAGGTTGGATTCCTTGTTGGTGGCCGTGTTGGCGCTGGTCTGCGCGGTGGTGTTTTCCAGCAGGGTGATCGTCAGCAGGTCGCCGACATCGCGCGCGCGGCGGTCCGAATACAGCTGCAGGGTCGGGCCAGCGGCGTAGATCGCACCGGCGGTCGGCGCGGCCTGCGGCGGCATGATCGGCTGGATCGGTGCCATCGCCGGATAGGGGCGCACGTCGCCCGCGATCACGCAGCCACCGAGCAGAGCGACCACGGTGCAGGCGAGGGCAGTACGGGCGAGGTTGGAAATGGGCGACATGGCGGTTTCCCGGTTGGGCCGGTCAGATCTTGTTGTTGAGATAGCCGAGCATCGAGTCGGTGGTGGAGATCGCCTTGGCATTCATTTCGTAGGCGCGCTGGGTTTCGATCATCGACACCAGCTCTTCCACCACATTGACGTTGCTGCCTTCCAGCGCACCCTGCACCACGGTGCCGAGACCGTTCAGGCCGGGATTGCCGTTCTGGGCCGGGCCCGAGGCCGTGGTCTCCAGGAACAGGTTCTCGCCGCGCGCCTGCAGGCCGGCCGGATTGACGAAGTCGGTCAGGGTCAGCGCACCGACTTCCACCGAGGCGGCGTTGTCGGCCATCTTCACGCTGATGGTGCCGTCGCTGCCGATGGTGACCGACTGCGCGCCCTCGGGAATCTGGATGCCCGGCTGCACCGGGTAGCCGCTGTTGGTAACCAGCTCGCTGTCCTGGTTGATCTTGAACGAGCCATCACGGGTGTAGGCCGAGCTGCCGTCGGGCATCTGCACTTCGAAGAAGCCGCGGCCGTTGACCATCACGTCCAGTGCGCGGCCGGTCTGCTGCTGGCCACCCTGCTCGAAGTTCTTGGCGGTGGCGACCACGCGCACGCCGGTACCCAGCTGCAGGCCGGTCGGCAGCTGCGTCTGCGCCGACGAAGAGCCGCCCGGCTGGCGCACCTGCTGGTACAGCAGGTCCTCGAAGCTGGCGCGGTCCTGCTTGAAGCCGGTGGTGTTGGTGTTGGCGAGATTGTTGGAAACCACCGACATGCGCATCTGCTGCGCATCCAGTCCGGTTTTCGCGATCCACAATGCCTGGTTCATCTTCGGAGTCCTGTCTGGGTCAAGCCGGCCGCGCAATGCGGCCCTTGGTAGCGGGTGTGCAAGCGGTGTGCCAGCGCCGTGCCCGGGCGGCGCCGGAAATCCGTCAGCTGCCCAGGCGGAGCAGGCTGTTGGCGCTGCGCGCGTTGTCGTCGCCGTGCTTGATCACCTGCACCTGCATTTCGTACTGGCGCTGCAGCTGGATCATCTGCACCAGCGCACCGGCAGCATCGACGTTGCTGCCTTCCAGTTGCCCGCTGTGCACGGCGGTGCCCTGTGCCGGTGCGAACGGCTGGCGCGGGTCGGTGTTGCGGAACAGGCCATCCAGGCCACGTTCGAGGCGCTCGTCCGGCGCCTGCACCACCTTGATCCGGCCGATCTGCGCCATCGTCTGCGGGCCTTCGCCCTGCGGGATGATCGAGATCGTGCCGTCGGCACCGATCTCCATCGCCTGGTAGGGCGGAATGGCGATCGGGTTGTTGTTGTCATCCAGCACGGTGCGGCCGCCAGAGGTCACCAGCTGGCCGTTCGGCGTCACCGACAGGGCTGCGCCGCGCGTATACGCTTCGCTGCCATCGCTCGCCTGCACCGCCAGCCAGGTGCCGCTCTGCAGTGCAAGGTCCAGCGGTTTGCCGGTGATGTGCTGCGCGCCGGGCCGGCGGTTGAAGCCGGCGTCGACGTGCAGCGCATCCACCCGCGAGGCAAAGCCCGGACCCTTGATCGGGAAGGCTTCGGTGTTGGCCAGCGCTTCCTTGAAGCCAGGAGTATCCGAGTTGGCGAGGTTGTGGCTGAGCGTTCCCTGCGCCTGCAGGGAGGCGCGGGCACCGGTCATCGCCACGTAAAGGGCTTTATCCATGCGGGGGGTTCCGTGACAGGGTCAGCAGCTCATCAACGGATGTTGATGACGGTCTGGGTGATCTGGTCCTGCGTGGTGATCATCTGCGCGTTGGCCTGGAAGTTGCGCTGCGCGGTGATCATGTTGACCAGCTGCTCGGTGAGATCGACGGTGGACGCTTCCAGCGAGCCGGCCTGGATCTTGCCGAGATTGGAGGTGTCCGGCATGCCGGTGCGCGGCGTGCCCGACTCGAAGGTCTCCACCCACAGGTTGTTGCCCTTCGATTCCAGTCCCTGGGTGTTGTTGAAGGTGGTCAGTGCGACCTGGCCCAGGGGCTTGTCGTCGCCGTTGGAGTAGCGCGCATAGACCACGCCCGACTCGGACACAGTGATCTCGTTGAGCTTGCCGGCGGCATAGCCGTCCTGCTGGGTGTTGCGCAGGGCGAACTTCTCGCCGTACTGGGTCGAACCGCTGATGTCCAGCGTCATGTTCAGCTGGCCAGCGCCCGTGGTCGGGGTGAAGGTGCCGAGGCCAACCTTGCCGTTGGCCGGGGCGGTCAGCTTGCCGCTGTTGTCGAAGGTGACCGCGGTCGGGGTGCCGGCGGGCTGGCCATCGACATAGTTGTGCACGGTCCATTCGTTGGGGTTGGCGCCCTTCACGAAGTACGAGACCTGGATATGGCTCACGCCCAGCGAGTCGTACACGGTGATGCCGCCGCTGGAGTGGTTGTAGCTGTTGGAGTCGGTCGGGTCGAACGTGGCCACGGTCGGCTGCTTGGCGTTGGCCGGCAGGGTGAAGCCCACCTTCACTTCGCTGGTCTGCTTCGGCGGGCTGTCGGTGGTCAACAGCTGCAGGTCGACCAGGCGGCCGGCGTCGAAGTTGGTGCCATCGGCATTCGGCGCGAACACCTGCAGGCGCGCGCCCTGCGGATTGACCACGTAGCCGGCCGAATCGGTCTGGAAGTTGCCGGCACGCGAGTACACACGCGAACCGTTCATGTTCATGGTGAAGAAGCCCTCACCGGAAATGGCCATGTCCAGGCTGCGCCCGGTCTGCTCGTTGTGGCCCTGGATGAACTGCTGGGCGACGTTGGAGACGCGCACGCCCGAGCCGGTCTGGTTCTTCGACAGGCCATAGCTGGTGGAGGCGAACAGATCGGCGAACTCGGCGCGCGACTGCTTGAAGCCGGTGGTGTTGACGTTGGCGACGTTGTTGGCGGTGACGCTCAGGTCGGTGTTGGCGGCATTGATGCCGGACAGCGAGACATTGAAGCCCATGGGATGCTCCTGGTTGATGCGGGATGTGCGGCTCAGCTGACGCGGAGCACGTAGTCGATCGGGGCCGTGCCCAGGCCCTTGAGGTTCAGGTACAGGCCGTCGGACCCGACGGTCACGCTTTCCACCGGCGCCTGCACATAGGTGGACAGCTTGGTGCTCTTGCCGGCGGTATCGACATGGTTGGCAACGATGGAGTACTTGCCCGGTTCCATGCGCTTGCCGTTGGCGTCCTTGCCGTCCCACTGGAAGGCGGTTTCGCCTGCCGCCTTGGCTTCCACGCTCAGCGAGGTGACCTTGGCGCCGGTGGCATCGGTGATATCCACGGTGATGATGCCGGCCGACGGCGCGGCCACCGTGCCCTCGACGCTGCCTTCCTTCTCCAGCACCAGCTTTTCCGATGGCACCAGCACCTGGTGGCCGACCAGCGCCGCGCCACGCAGCACCTGGTCGCTGGCCATCGATTCCTGGAAGCCCTTCACCGTCTTGTTCAGATCGGTGATGCCCTGCACGGTGGACATCTGCGCCATCTGCGCGACCATCTGCGTGTTGTCCATCGGCTTCAGCGGATCCTGGTGCTGCAGCTGCTCGGTCATCAGGCGCAGGAAGTCGGCCTGGTCGAGCGTGTTCTTCTTTTTCGTGGCGTTGCTGTTGGGGGCGTTCAGGCCCAGCGCGGAATAGACGTCCTGGCTGGTCTGGTTGTTGACGGCGGTGGTCATGGCGGTATCCGGTGCTGCGGGCCTCAGCGGCCCATGGTCAAGGTGGCCAGGGCCAGTTCCTTGGCAGTGGTCAACATCTCCACGCCGGCCTGGTAATTGCGCGAGGTCGAGATCAGGTTGACCATCTGCGCCACCGGATCGACGTCGGGCTGGTAGATGTAGCCATCGGCGTCTGCCAGCGGGTGGCCCGGCTCGTAGCGCTTGATCGGCGCCGCTTCGCTCTGGGTGATCTCCTTCACCTTCACCGAGGTGATGTTGGGATCGTTCTTGCTGGTGACGGCCTGGAAGACCGGCTCCAGCGGCTTGTACACGGCGTCGGCAGACCCGGCCACGGTGTCGGCGTTGGAGAGATTGGAGGCGATGGTGCTCATGCGCACCGACTGCGCCTGCAGCGCGGAGCCGGCGATATCGAAGATCGGCAGGTTGCTCATGGCTTATTGCCCCGTGATCGCGGTCAGCATGGAACGCACCTTGCTCTCGACAAAGCTGAGCGAGGCGCGGTACTCGAGCGCGGCTCGGCCATAGGCGGCACGCTCGGCATCGGGATCGACGGTGTTGCCGTCCAGGCTGGGCTGCACGCCCTCGCGCGCGATCTGGAACGGGTTCAGGCCACTACTGATTTCGTAGTGCTGCTCATGGGTGGTGGCCATCAGGCCGTTGGCATCCTGCCCCTGGGCATGGCGCAGGGCGGCATCGAAGTCCAGGTCCTGGGCCTTGTAGCCGGGGGTGTCGGCATTGCCGAGGTTGCTGGCGATCAGCTTCATCCGCTGTTCGCGCAACGGCATGGCCTGGGCGTGGACGCCCAGGTAGTCGGTAATCAGGTTGCGCACGGTGCACTCCCACGGGAACGTTGCCCGGGAAGCTGCAAGGGGTGTGCCAAATTCGAGAGGGTAGTGCCGGCCGCTGGCCGGCTCCCCGATGGATCTGCGGTTGCCGGCCAGCGGCCGGCACTACCGGATCAGTGGCCGTCAGGCCGCCATCGCCACCTTGCGCAGGCGGTCCAGCACGAAGTCAGCCAGCTCGTGCGGCGAGTACTTGGCGACGAACGCGTTGGCGCCGACACGCTCGACCATGGCGTTGTTGAAGACGCCCGACAGCGAGGTGTGCAGCAGCACGTAGAGGCCGGCAAGGCCGGGGTGGCGCCGGATTTCCGTCGTCAACGTGTACCCATCCATGGCCGGCATCTCGATGTCGGAGATGACCATGGCATAGCGTTCGGCCGGGTTTTCGCCCGAGGCGTGGATCTGCAACAGATGGTCGAGAGCCTGCTTGCCATCGGAAAGCAGGGTGGCACCCACGCCCAGCTGATCCAGCACGCTGCGGATCTGCTGGCGGGCCACGCGCGAGTCGTCCACCACCAGCACCTGCAGCTGGGGGCCATCGGCGGGCATCGCCATCGCCGGATCGAGTACGGCGTCACCGCGCACCTGGGCGATATCGGCCAGCACGCTTTCAACGTCGATCACCTGGATCAGCTCACCCTGGAAGCGGGTTACCGCGGTCAGGTAGCTCGACTCGGCGCCAAGCTCCGGCGGCGGGTGGATGTCTTCCACCGCGATGTTGACGATGCGTTCGACGCCGCTGACCAGGAACCCCTGGATCGAGCGGTTGAATTCGGTGACGACCAGGTAACCCGGCGAGGTATCGGCATCGGGCTCACGTTCGGGGTGGCCGATCGCCAGGCCCAGGTCCAGCACCGGCACCGAGCGGCCGCGCACGTCGGCCACACCGGCGAACTGGCTGGGCAGGCCGGGTACCTGGAACAGCTCCGGGCGCCGCAGGACTTCCTGCACCTTGAAGACATTGACGCCAAAAAGCTGACGTCCGCCGAGACGGAACAGCAGCAGCGCCAGGCGGTTGTGGCCGGCCAGGCGGGTCCGCTGGTCGATCCGGTTGAGCAGGTCATGGGACATGGCTGCTGTATCGGCGCGTTGGGCGCCAAACTTGAGGGTGCTCTGCCACCTGCGCGCTGCACACCGCAATTGTGGTGGCGCGCCATGTTCGACCGAGGCAGCTCTGCCCCTCTGGCACACGCCTTGCACGCACCTGGGCCAGCTCTTGCCGATTGAAGGAGGCGCCATGCGCCGGGTCACATCTCTATTCGCCATCGCGCTGGCACTGGCCTCGCCGTGGGCGGCTGCCGCCGACTGGCAGCCGGTGGCGAGCATCCGCGCGGCGGCCTTGTCGACGCTGCCGGCGGGCAGCGAGGGCGAGGCCCTGGTGGCCGATGCGCTGCGCCTGCCGAAATGTGGCAGCGCGTTGCAGGTGCAACCCACCGCCAACACCACGGTGGAGGTCAGCTGTCCGGATGCGGGCGGCTGGCGCCTGTTCGTGCCGGTAAAGGTGCGGCGCAACCAGACCGTACTGGTGCTCAACCGCGGAATCGGCACTGGAGAAACCCTCACTGCCGCCGATATCACCACTGCCCAGCGTGACGCTGCCCGGATTGCCGGCGCGGTGCTGTCCGATCCCAATGCAGCGATCGGCCGCGTCGCCCGCCGTCCGCTGCAGGCCGGGGCCCTGCTGTCGAACAACGATCTGGTGGTGCAGCGTCTCATCAAGCGAGGAGACAATGTTTCCCTGGTGTCGCGTCGCGGTTCGGTCGAGGTCCGCATTGCCGGCCGTGCGATGGGTGATGCCGGTGAGAACGAACGGGTCTCGGTCGAGAACCTGTCCTCGCGGCGGATCGTGCAAGGCACAGTCGATGCCGCAGGTGACGTAATCGTGGCGCGTTGAATTACCGCAAAATATCCCTAAAGATCACGGCCCTGCGGCCGTTATCCCTTGTGAACGGCAACTCCAGGACACCCCATGAGCCAGAAAATCGACGGCAACCTGCAGGTCCCCCAGGCACTGCGCAGCGTGACGACCCCGGCCAACAAGCCCGGTGTCAGCACCGATGCGGCGGCGCGCCCGGTCGAGGCGGCCGACAGCCTGCGCCTGACCGGCGAGGCCACCAATCTGCAGGCCATCGAGCGCGAGCTGACCACCGCCCCGGCGATCGACGCCCAGCGCGTGGCCGCCGTGCGCGAGTCGCTGCAGAACGGCACCTACAAGATCAATCCGGACGCGATCGCATCGCGCATGCTCGATCTGGACCAGCAGCTGCACGGATGACTGCGGCGATGAGCGAGCCGCTGCAGCGTCTCGCCCAGGCCCTGGACGTTGAACGCCAGGCCCTGGTCGAGCACGACGTGCACGCCCTGATCCGGGCTACCGGCGCCAAGCTGGAAGCGTTGCGTGCGCTGGAAGGCGCGCCGCCGGTGGGCGAGGGCGAACAGCTGCAGGAACTGGCCGAGCGCAACCGGGCCAACGGCGTACTGCTGTCGCGCCGCCGCCGCGAGGTGAACTGGGCGCTGCGCCAGCTCGGCCGCACCGAAGACGCCTCGGCCTACGATGCCAAGGGCCAGTCGCACACGGTCAGCATCGGCCGGCCCCTCGCCGTCGCCTGAGGCGACGGCGGTCGCATATCCCCTCCCGGCGGGCTGAAGCCCGCTGCATGACCGCGTATATTGGGCGCCTGTTCGAACGTCCCGAGTCGCCGTGTCCGCTGCCAACGCCCTGGTTACCGCCCCCCTTCCGCCGCAGCCGGTGCTGCAGGCCCTGCTTGAGCGCCTGCGCGAAGGCCTGCTGCTGTTCACCGATGACGGGCGGGTGGCCCTGGCCAATCCGGCCGCACAGAACCTGCTGGCCAGTGGCGAGGACGGCGGGTTGCCGCCGCCGCAGCGCCTGCGCGAACTGCTGCCGCCCGATGCGCTGGAACAGGCTCGCCAGCATGGTCACTGGAATGGCAGCCTGCCGCTTGGCGAGGGCGTGGTCATCGCCCATCTGTACCACCATGGTCCGGTCGGCCAGGGGCATTTCCTCGCCCTGTTCCGCCACATCGAAGGGCAGGAAGACTACGAACGCGAGCTGCAGCAGCGTCATGCCGAACTGCGCCAGGCCTACCTGCGCCTCAATGGCACCCAGGAAAAGCTGCTGCAGTCGGAGAAGATGGCGTCGATCGGCCAGCTGGCCGCCGGCGTCGCGCACGAGATCAACAACCCGATCGGTTACGTGCACTCCAACCTGGGCAGCCTGCAGGAGTACCTGCGCAGCCTGTTCACCGTGATCGAAGCCTACGAGCGTGCCCTGCGTGCGCCGGATCCGAAAGCGCTGATCCCGGAAATCGATGATATCCGTGACCGCCTGGATATCGATTTCATCAGCCGCGACCTGCCGCAGCTGATGGCGGAATCGCGCGAAGGCATCGAGCGGGTCACCCGCATCGTGCGCGACCTGAAGGATTTCTCGTATTCCGGCCGCGACGAGTCGTGGAAGCTGGTCGACCTGCACGCGGGCCTGGAATCGACCATCAACATCATCTGGAACGAACTCAAGTACAAGGTCACCCTGGTGCGCGAGTTCGGCCAGTTGCCCCTGGTGGAGTGCCTGCCATCGGAGTTGAACCAGGTCTACATGAACCTGCTGCTCAACGCCGGCCATGCCATCGCCGAGCGCGGCACGATCACGGTGCGTACCGGCGTTGATGGCGATCACGTTTGGGTTGAGTTCGAAGATACCGGCGGTGGCATCTCGCCGGAACTGCGCCAGCGCATCTTCGATCCTTTCTTCACCACCAAGCCGGTGGGCAGTGGCACCGGCCTGGGCCTGTCGATCTCCTACAGCATCATCAACAAGCACCACGGCCGCATCGACCTGGACAGCACGCCCGGCGTGGGCTCGCGCTTCCGCGTGGTGCTGCCGGTCAAGCAGCCGCGCTGACCGCTTCTGGTAGTGCCGGTCGCTGGCCGGCAATCTCATTGAACCCGATATCCAGAGCAGCCGGCCAGCGGCCGGCTCTACCAGAGGGGATGGCTACCGCAATGGGCGATCCTCGCCGCCATCTCCGCTCTCCACCGGCGCCGGGCCGGCATTGCTGCGGCGCTGCTCCTCGTACGTGCGGAACGCCTGGTGGATGTGCTTGCGCAGTTCGTCGTCGTTCCACGGCTTGGTCAGGAAGCGATAGATCGCGCCGCGGTTGATTGCATCCGTCACCGTGTTCAGATCGGTATAGCCCGACAGCACCAGGCGGATCGTATCCGGGTACAGCATCTTCACCCGGCCCAGGAACTCGGTGCCGCTCATGTCGCTCATGCGCTGGTCGGACAGGATCACCTGCACGTCGTTGATCGCCAGCAGGTCGAACGCATCGCGCACGTTGCCGGCGGCCAGGATGCGGTAGCCGTCGCGGCGGAACAGGCGCACCAGCGAGCGCAGCACGTTCTCCTCGTCATCCAGCAGCAGCAGCGTCCGGTCCGGGCGCGTCTCGGCGAAGGCTTCCGGACGCAGGTAGCGGCGGCGCAGGGTCATGCCGGCGGCATCGGCCGACATCGGTTCGCCGAACAGGTAGCCCTGGAACACGTCGCAGTCGTTGCGGCGCAGGAAGCCCAGCTGGGCCTGTGATTCCACGCCGTTGGCAATCACGGTCATGCCCAGCTGGTGGCCCATGGCGATGATCGCGCGGGCGATGGCCGCTTCACGATTGCCAGCCGGTGCGCTCTTGATGAAGCTGCGGTCGATCTTCAGCTTGTCCACCGGGTAGCGCACCAGCGCGCTGAGGCTGGAGTCGCCGGTACCGAAGTTGTCCAGGCTCAGGCTGATGCCTTCGTTGCGCAGGTTGGCCAGCGTTTCGTGGACGAAATTGACGTTGTTGGTCAACGCACTCTCGTTGATCTCCAGCGTCAGCATGTGCGCCGGTACGCCCGCCGCCTGCAGCAGTGACATCACTTCGGCGAAGAAGTTCGGCCGTAGCAGCTGCAGGGTGGACACGTTCACTGCGATGGTGAAGTCATCAAAGCCCTGGTCGCGCCACAGCCGCGCCTGCTTCAAGGCGCCTTCCAGCACCCAGGTGCCGATCTGCACGATGATGCCCAGGCGTTCGGCGGTGCGCATGAAGCGCTCCGGCACCAGCATGCCCAGGGTCGGCGACTGCCAACGCAGCAGCGCTTCCATGCCCACCACGTGGCCGTCGCGCGCGCTTACCAGCGGCTGGTAGCGCAGCTTCAGCTCGCCATTGGGAATGGCATCGACGATCTGGCGCGCGATGATGCTCTCGCTGTGCGCACTCGGCGGGGTGTCCACCGCATGGATGCGCACGGCATTGCCGCCTTCGCGGGCGGCCTGGTACAGCGCATCCTCGGCATGGTCGAGCAGGCGCGAGGTGCTGCTGGCATGTTCCGGGCACAGGCTCACGCCCAGCTTGCCGGTCATGAACAACGTGTACGGCAGCACCGACAGTGGCAGCTCCATCTGCTGGCGGATCTCCTCGGCGAAATCCTCCGGCAACGGCAGATCGGCGGTGCGCGGCACCGCGATCAGGAACTCGTCGCTGCCATGCCGCCACAGCTTGCCGCGCCCGCGCAGGTAAGACTGCAGGCGCTGTGCCACCAGCACCAGCGCCTGATCGCCCACTTCGGCACTCATGTTCTCGTTGACCGATGCGAAGTGGTCGATGTCCACGTGCATCAGCATCAGCGCGATACCGCCGGAGGCCGCCTCGGCAACCATCGCCTGCAGCTCGGGGTTGCCGGCGCCAAGGCGGTCGGGGGCATCATCGATGCTGACCGGGGGCAGGTTGGGATTCCACATAGGCTCAGTATTCCGGTGAATCGACGGCAGCCCTGCTGGCCGCCTGGTAGGGGAGGTGGACGTCGACCAGGGTGCCTTCGCCATGCGCGGATTCAATCCGCACGTGGCCACCGACGCTCTGTGCGCGCTCGCGCATCACGATCAGGCCCAGGCCGCGCGGGCCGTCCGGATCGAAGCCTTCGCCGTCATCGCGGATCTGCAGGTGCAGGCCGCGCTGGCCGACATCGCGCAGCTGCAGCAGGACCTGGCTGGCGCGCGCATGGCGCAGCGCATTGGTCAGGCTTTCCTGTGCGATGCGGAAGCAGGCCTGTTCGATGCTGTTGTCGGGGCGATGCGGCAACGGCTCGATCTCGGCCCGCAGCTCCACCGGCGAGGAGCGGAACAGAACCCGCGCCTGCCAGCTGAGCGCTGCCTCCAGGCCCAGTGCATCCAGCTGCGGGGGGCGCAGCAGGGTGGAGATGTCGCGCAGTTTGGCCACGGTGGTGTCGGCCAGGCTGACGATCTGCGCCAGATCCTGCCCACGCCGCTGCGGATCGTCCTCTTCCAGCGCCGCGTGCGCCGACAGCTTGATCGCGGTGATGGCCTGGCCGATGTCATCGTGCAGGTCGCGCGAAATCGCACGACGCTCGTCTTCCTGCAGCGAGAACAGCCGCCCGGCCATCGCCTGCAGTTCGCGGTTGCTGGTTTCCAGCGCGCTGCGGATGCGTTCGGAATCACTGAGATCGCGCACGATCAGCAGCTTGCAGTCGCGGCCACCGTAGCGCACGTCGCCCACCGCCAGGCCGGCATGGAAGCTACGGCCGTCGCCGCGCTGCATGGCCACCACGCTACTGTGGCCCGGTCCCAGATGTGGCTGGCCGGCACGCAGCTGGCTGCGCACCCGCGGCAGGTCTGCGGCAGCGACCAGCGCCGACAAGGGCTCGCCCAGCAGGGTATGGCTGCCGTAGCCGAACAGGCCGGCGGCCCAGGCGTTGGCGTACAGCACATGCTCGTCGGAGAGGATCACCACGCCGTCGGGCAGTACCCGCACCAGCTCGCGGAACTGCTCCTCGCGCTCGCGCAGCAGGCGCCGCGACTGCTCGCGTTCGGTCACGTCCTGCAGCGTGCCCAGCACGCGGTTGCGGCCAGCTTCATCAAGACCACTGGCGGCGCGCAGGTGCACCATCAGCGCGCGCCCGTCCATCGACAGCAGCGGTAGCAGCACGTCCACCTGTACCGGCTCGCCGGAGCACAGCTCGGCCAGCAGCTGCTCGGTCTGGGTAGCGGTGGCCGGGTCGGCCGGCACCAGCAGTTCGTCGAAGCGGTGCCAGCGGCGCGCTTCGGGCGGGCGGCGGCCGAGCAGGCGATAGACCTGGTTGGAATAGCGGCCCAGCCCGGTGGACGGGTCCAGCTCCCAGGCACCGATGCGGGCCAGTTCGTGGGCCTCTTCCACCCGTGCCAGCGCCTGGTCGCGACGCAGCTGGGCCAGGTCCTCGGCGGTGCGGTCGATGGCGATCAGCAGGCGCGCATTGTGGCCGTCGTAACTGATCGCGTTGGAGCGCAGCTCCATGTGCCGCAGCGCGCCATCGCGCAGCTGCAGCTGCGCGCGCAGGATGCACAGCTCTTCGGGCGCCTCGCGGATCGCCTCCAGCTTGGCCTGCAGCGCCTGGCCCTGGCCGGGTGGCCACAAGGCGTCGATGGTCTGTTCCAGCAGCTCATCGCGCTCCCAGCCGAAAGCGGTGCAGGCGGCTGGGTTGGCATCGAGGATCGCCAATGTGTCCAGGTCATAGACGAGGATCGGGCCGGGGTTGCCCTCGAACATCTGCCGCAGGCGCAGCTCCGAGGCCTGCTGGCGGGCGTGGGTATGCAGCACATGCTCGGCCAGCGGGCGCAGCAGCAGGTACAGCAGGCCCGCGCTGGCCAGGGCGAAGAACGAGCCCTTCAGGCCCTGCCACAGGGCCGCCTGCTGCGGATCGGGCACCAGCGCCTGCACCACGCTGTCGGTGGAGATCATCCAGGCCAGCGCCATCACCAGGTAGCTCAACACCACCCGCCGCCGGTCACGGCTCAGCGCCTGCGCCATCCGCGGGTCGGGAACTGGGGCGTTGCCGGTCGGTTCTGCGGGCATGGACGGGGCGGGTGAAAGGGGCGCCGGTCATCTTACCCCGCAGCGTGCCGTCACCACTCAATTATCCGCCGCAGGCGCCGTTAACCACTGCGTGCCCCGCTGACGGGCGTGTCATCCGGAGCAAGATCGCGTGGACCAAGGGATCATCGCCAGCCTGCTGCAGCACCCGCTTGCGTCGGCGCTGGTCATCGTCGACCGTACCGGGCGCCCGCTGGCGGCCAATCCAGCCGCGCGCGAGCATGGCCTGCCGGCTACCGTGGCTGCCTATGCGCCGATGCTGGAAGATCTGCGCCTGATGGCCGCCGATGGGGGCATCGTGCCCTGCACGCTGCCGGGCGGCCCGCGCGGCCACTACGACGGTCACCTGCGCGCCGTGCATGACGGTGCCGGCAACCTGCTGGCGTTCACCCTGAGCATTCCCGAGCCGGTGCCGGTCGACGGGGGCGGGCGCTGGGAACTTGCACTGGACAGCGCCGGCCACAGCCTGTGGGACTGGGACATCCCCAGTGACCGGGTGGCGCGCACGCCGGCGCTGGGCGACGAAACGGCCACTGAGCTGCTGTCGCGCGTGCACTGCGAGGACATTGACCAGGTGCGCGCCGCGCTCGACGAGCACCTGCGCGGGCGCAGCGAGCAGTACAGTGCACAGTTCCGCTTCCGCCAGGCCGATGGCCAGTGGCGTTGGGTGCTGGATCGCGGCCGCGTGGTCGCGCGCACCGCCGATGGCCAGCCGCTGCGCATGGTCGGCACGCATACCGATATCGAACAGCAGAAGCAGCTCGAATCGCTGCTGCAGGAGCAGCAGCTGCACCTGAGCGAAGCCCAACGTATCGCCAGCATGGGCAGCTGGTCGTTCGACCCCAACAGCGGGCATTTCTGGTGGTCGCCGGAGCTGCGCTCGCTGCTGGCGCTGGAGCACGGCGCCGTGCCTGGCCAGCGGCGCTGGCTGAAGCAGCTGCACCCGCGCTCGCGCGGCGCGTTGCGTGCGGCATGGCGGCGGCTGTGGCGCGATGGTCGTGCCGCCAATCTCGAGCTGGAGCTGACCCGCGGCCATGAGCCATCACAGCACCTGCGGCTGTGGATGCAGCCGCTGCTGGACATGGACGGGCAGCCCAAGCGCCTGCTCGGCCAGGTGCAGAACATCACCGAACAGCACCAGACCGACGCGTTGATCCGCTGGCGCACCGAACTGCTGAACCGGGTTTCCGCGCTGGGCCGCATCGGCGGCTGCGAGATCGAAGTGCAGACCCGCAGCATGCAGTGGACCGAGGAGTGCTACCGCATCCACGGCCTGCGCAAGGAACCGATCACCCTCGACCAGGCGATGGCGCTGTATACCGAAGACTCGCGCGATGCGTTCGAGGCGGCGCTGGCCCGCATCGCCAACGGCGGCCTGCCCGAGCAGCTGGACCTGTGCTTCTACCGCCAGTCCGGCCTGCGTGTCTGGGTGCAGGTGCTGATCGAGCTGGATCGTCGTGACGGACTGCCGCCGCGCTTCGTCGTCCTGTTCCGTGACATCACCCGCGAGCGCGAGGCCAACGAGCGCATCGAACTGCTGGCCCACTACGATCTGCTGACCGGCCTGCCCAATCGCGTGCTGCTCGGTGAACAGACTGCCGAGGCCATCGAGGAGGCGCGTGATCGCGGCACCTCGTTGGCGATGCTGTTCATCGACCTGGATGGCTTCAAGACCATCAACGACAGCTTCGGCCACGCCACGGGTGATGCGCTGCTGAAGGCTGCCGCCACCCGCCTGCACCAGAACCTGCGCAACAACGATCTGTTTGGCCGTTTCAGCGGCGACGAGTTCATCGTCGTACTGCGCGACCTGGCTGAGCCCGAGGATGCGGGACATGTCGCCCGCAAGCTGATTGCCTCGCTGGCCGAGCCGCTGCGCCGTGGCGAGACCACGCTGAAGGTCGGTGCCAGTGTCGGCATCGCGATGCTGGGCGATGCGCAGACCGATTTCGATTCACTGCTGCGCGCTGCCGACGCCGCCATGTACGCGGCCAAGGAAGCCGGACGCAACACCTACCAGTACTACAGCCAGGATGCCCTGGCCCGCATCCAGCGCAGGCTGGAGCTTGAGCACGCGCTGCACGGTGCGATCGAGCGCGAGGAGTTCAGCCTGGCCTATCAGCCGCTGCTGCATGCCCACCAGGGCGAGCCGCCGGCAATCGAAGCACTGCTGCGCTGGCATCGCCCCGGCATCGGCTATTGCAGCCCGGCCGAGTTCATTCCCATCGCCGAGAAATGCGGCGAGATCGTGCGCATCGGCGACTGGGTACTGAACGAAGCCTGCCGCCAGGCAACCGCCTGGGACCGGGCAGGACTGCATTTCGACCGCATCGCGGTCAACGTGTCGGCGGTGCAGCTGCGTGATCGCGGCTTCGCCGAGCGCGTGATCGACATCTGCCATGCCCACGGCTGGCCGCCGCAGCGGCTGGAGCTGGAACTGACCGAATCGGCGCTGATCCGTGACACCGACATCCTGCGCCACTGCTTCGACGTGCTCGAACGTCACGGCGTGCCGCTGGCGGTGGACGACTTCGGTACCGGTTTCTCCAACCTCAACTACCTCAACCGCTTCCCGGTGGGGCGCCTGAAGATCGACCGCAGTTTCGTGCAGGGCATGCTGCACGACTCGGGTACGGCCGAGGTGACCCAGGCCATCGTCCACCTGGGCCACGCGCTGGGCATGAAGGTGGTGGCCGAGGGCGTGGAAACGCACCAGGAAGAGGACATGCTGCGCCGCCAGGGCTGCGACGAGATCCAGGGCTACCTGTACTCGCGCCCGCTCAGCCCGCGTGACCTGGCGCAATGGCTGCGCCAGCAGCGTCCGTTACCGATGCGCACCGACGCCAGCAGCGAAGCGGTGCTGGTGCGCTGACCACCCGACGCTGGTAGGTGCCGACCGTTGGTCGGCACGGATGCATGTACCTCGCGATCATCCACGCATGGCGTGGTTCTACTTGCAGCACCTGCAGTGGCGAGTGCCGGAGCCTGCCACGGTGGGTGCCGACCGTTGGTCGGCGCCGATGCCAGAGATCGCGACCAGCAATGAACGGCGCGGGTTTACCTGTCTTCAGCATCAGACCGCAAGGACCGTCTTGCTGCTGTCTGCTTGGCGAGTGACTTCAATTCAGCGAGACGATCCCGCTTGACCAGGTGCGCTGCCTGCCAGCCACCTTCAACAACCGAGGGTGAGAAGCTGTAGATCTCGTTGGGAGCCAGGTGGCCCAGTAAATCGAGTGCGCGTGCGTACAGGGGCTGCTCGTCATCGTCGGTGGCATCGAGATCGGGCGCATCCAGGACGTGCAGCAGGAACTCCAGTTTCCAGTTGCGTTCAGTCGCGTCGGCAGTGGCTGCTACATCCGAGTCCGCCGAAACCTGTCCGCTGTGCGGGTCGATGCTGATATGCATGGAGGTGTTCTCTCCACACAAGAGCATCTGGCCGAAAGGTGTCACCGCATAGGCATGGAACCGATCAGCACCCTCCATCGGAGTGCCCTGCAGGAAGGCTGCGACAACCCCTGAGTACAGGTGCGGATCGACCAAGATGAGCCTGTCGTCGCGATAGCGGGCGAACCCGTCGCGTCGCCACAGCGCCAGCAGCAGGTCGGGCAGCACGCCCTTCCATGCGGCAAGAGTCGCCTCGGAGAGCGCCTCGCCCCGGGAGCTCGCACTGAAGCTCTCCATGAACGCCCTGGTTTCAAAGCTTGATTCCTGCGCTTCGATGCCTGGTTCCACCAACGCATTCCTCCCGGCGTCGAATGGCAGATAATCCAGAAATGTCAGCATTCGCTCGGCCTGTGTGGCTTCCTTGTTCGCCTCCTGAGTTGAGATGATGGCCGCTGTGTTTCCAGAGACGAGCAACAATGTTCCGGCCGAAAGGCTTTGCCAGGGCTCGTTCAGCACCAGATAGCGCTCGGGTGCCTCGTCTACATCCGCGTCCAGGATGATGACCTGTGGACCATCCTTCACACACCCGGCGGAGATCTCGACAGTTGCATCGGTCACACCTGCATCAGGATCGGTCACATCTACAGGTGCGGAGTAGGGCTGTTGAAACTCGCCGAAGGACTGGAGCGCTTGGTGAAGGGCGAGCAGGGAGTCGGGATCTACGGCAAGCGGTTCTGAAGCAACCGGGAGCTGCAAAGCGAGTGAAAGGCAGAGGGCGGCGCTGGTCATCGGGCTGATCTGAACCGGAATCGGCCCTTTACGATGAAGGGCCGAGCGCTCACGATCCATGCAAACAATCCGAAAATCGTGAGTCGCGGGGCATCATCCACGCATGGCGTGGATCTACCTCGAAAATTCCGCCTTCAACTGCATGCGCAGCGCCTCGACGATGGCGGCATAGCGGCGCTTCTGGACCAGATAGCTGGCCAGGAACAGCGGCAGCACCAGCAGCATCGGCGCCACCGTCGGACGCATCGCCACCAGTGGCAACAGCAGCAGCGACAGGATCGCCACGAACCAGCTGCACAGGCCGATCACCCGTACCTCGTGCCGCCGTGCGTTGAGCACGATGCGTCCACGCATCACCGGGAAGTAGCGCAGGCCGAAGCTCGGCGCGAAGCTCTCGCGGAACGTCATGCTGCCATCGGGCAGCGCATGGAAGGCCAGCCGCAGCCACTTGTCCTGCGGCAGGTCACGCTCCAGGCTGCCCAGCGAGAGCCGGGCCTGCATGGCCGATGATGCCGCGATGCGTTCGTTGAACAGGGCGATGCCCCAGCTGAAATAGCCGGTCACCCAGGCCATCAGAAGGACGGTCTCGATCAGGAGCACTGCGATCAGGGCGATGGCCATCGGTCTTCCATGAACGGGACCGGGGCATCATGCCATGCGGGACGGTCCATCCACGCATGGCGTGGATCTACTTCAGGGCTTCGCCATCCAGCCCGAGATCCCAGGCCAGGCCCAGCAGCGCCTCGTCCGCCCGCGACGGGGCGGGGCGCGCGTCCGCCAACTGCTGCAGTTCGCGGATCTCCTCGCGGGCGACCTCTTCCAGTTGCTGCAGCTGCTCACGCACGCTCGCGTTGCGCGGGCGCTCGGTGTCGGTGAGGGCGGGCAGGGCGCGGATCAGGGTCATGTTGCGCGTACAGGATGCATCCAATGGCGGGTTACAGGCAAAGGCCCCGGACGAACCGGGGCCTTGCGGGCTGCCGGCGAGGGCAGCGGACATCAGGATCAGAACAGCTCGACGGTGCCGGCGCCCATGCTCTGCTGGGCGACGGGCTTGTGCGGCGGGCGTTCCCATTCGCTGCGCAGCTCGCGCAGGCGGTTGCCGGTGCGCTGCAGGGCGCTGGCGATCTCTTCGTCGAACACGCCGCCATTGCGGTGCAGCAGCTCCTGCAGGGCCACCGCTTCGCGGTTGATCGCGGTCAGGCGGTCCAGGTGGGTGTGCACGCCGCCCAGCGCCTGGGTGGCGATGTCTTCGAACTGCAGGGCGCGCACGGCTTCGGCCACGCTGCCATCGATCGCACGGGCGCACTCGGACACTTCGCGCATGCCGTCGCCGAGCGAGGCATTGATCTGCGCGACGTTGTCGAGCATTGCCGCCGCTTCCTGGCGCGCTTCGCGGGAGCGGTCCATGTCACGCGAGGCCATGTGCGAGACCGTCTCGCGCACCTTGGCGATGGCGTCCTTGGAGCTGTGCGCCAGCTTGCGGATCTGCTCGTTGAAGGTGGTCGAGCGCTCGGACAGGTTGCGCACTTCGTCAGCGACCACGGCGAAGCCACGACCGGCCTCACCGGCACGGGCCGCTTCGATGGCGGCGTTCAGCGCCAGCAGGTTGGTCTGGTCGGCGATCGACTTGACGTCTTCCAGCAGCGCGAAGATGCCATCCAGGTGCTGCGCCATCTGGTCGATGTGCTGCACGGTGGTGCTGCTCTGGCCGCTCACCTGTTCCAGCGCTTCCACCAGCTGTTCCATGCGGTGGCTGGCGTGCTGGGCGAAACGGGCAACGTCGAGGCCGGCATTGCCTTCATCGCCGGCGCGGTCGACGATACGCGACAGGGCCTGGCTCTGCTGGCGCGACTTGCGGTTCATCGCATCGAAGCTGCCACCGAGGCTGGAGACCGCCTGGCGGATCAGGTCACGGGCGCGTTCCACTTCGCCGCGCGAACCCTCGATCTCGTTGCCGACGAAATTGCGCAGTTCGGTCAGCAGCTGGTCCTGCTCACGCAGGACACGGGCGTGTTCCGGGGAACGGTGTGCCTGAGCGCGGGTGGTCCACCACGCAAAGCCGAGCCAGCTCAGCGTCATCGTGGTCAGGATCGCCCATCGCAGGGCGGCCGGCCATTCGAATCCGATGGCGAAGGGGAGCAGCAGGGTCAGAGCCAGGGGGGCGGCCAGACGGATGAAAATGCGTGAGTACATGGACGTTCTCGGGAGGTGCACGGAGGATGTATCGGCCGTGCCCCCTTTCTCTTTAACGTCGATGTGCCTGGAAGTGCATTCTGAATGCGCCGGATTTCCGGCGCCTGTGCGGTCTCGGGGTCGGATCCCTTTTCCATGGGAAAGGGCTCTGACCCCACACCCTCAGGCCAGCAGGCGGTCCACGGCCTCGATCATCGCCTTTCGCCCGAACAGGAAGTCCCAGTAGCTGCCGCCCAGCTGGCGCCACAGCACTGCCGAGCGCACCGCCGCCAACAGCAGGGCACGGATCTCGGCCACCACGCCGGCCTGGCCCAGGTAGTGCGGGTTGCCCTGCACCATCACCCGCGGCTTGAGGTGGCTGATGGTGTCCGCGTACAGGCTTCCCAGGCTGGCCAGCACATCCGGGTGGCCGCTGTCGCCCAGTTCGGTGGCCTGGCGCTGGGCACGCTCGATGCCCGAAGCAACCTTGTTCACGGTGGCGCCATCCTGAACGAAGCGGCGCTCCAGCTGCAGCACCGACAGCGCCAGCTTCGGCAGGATCGGATCCTGGCCCTGGTTGCGGAAGTAGTTGTGCAGCAGGCGCAGCCCGGCCTTCAGTGCATGGCGGTCACCGAACACCGCCTGCGGCGAGGACGCATCGACACGGAACACGCTGTCCACGGCGGTGCGCACGGCGGCGGCGTCGGAATGGCCGGTATCGGCGATGCGGCGTACCTGCTGCAGGGCCTGGGCAATGCCGGCCAGGGCCAGGACGCGGTCGTCGACAGTGAAACTCATGCAGCGATTACCTCAAAAGGGGGAGGGGGTGGTGCGCAGGCGCTGTTCCAGCGGCGCATCGGTGGCGGCGATCACCGCGCCACCCAGGCACACATCACCGTCATACAGCACCAGCGATTGACCGGGGGTAACGGCGCGCTGCGGGCGCGCGAAGGTGACCAGCACGCTGCCATCGTCCAGCACGTTGACCGTACACGGCTCATCGGGCTGTCGGTAGCGGGTCTGGGCGGTGCATTCGAAGCGCCGCGCGGGTGGCGAGCCCGCGATCCAATGCGCCGGCTCCGAGCGCAGGCGCTCGGACAGCATCCATGGGCTGTCGCGGTCCTGGTCGACGTACAGCACGTTGTTGGCCACATCCTTGCCGACCACGTACCACGGTGCGGCCGGGCGGCCGCGTACGCCGCCGATGTTCAGGCCCTCGCGCTGGCCCAGGGTGAAATAGAACACGCCCGGATGTTCGGCGATCACGCTGCCGTCGGCCGGGTCGAGGATCTGGCCGGGCCTGGCCGGCAGGTAGCGGCCGAGGAACTCGCGGAAATCCCGCTCGCCGATGAAGCAGATGCCGGTGGAGTCCTTCTTGGCATGGGTCGGCAGGCCGACGTCGCGCGCAATCCGGCGCAGGTCGGTCTTCTCCAGGTCGCCGATCGGGAACAGGGTGGCCGCCAGCTGCTCCTGGCCCAGCTGGTGCAGGAAGTAGCTCTGGTCCTTGGAACGGTCGGCGCCGCGCAGCAGCAGCCACTGGTGGCCGCGCTGGGTCACCCGCGCGTAGTGGCCGGTGGCGATGCGCTCGGCGCCCAGCTCGCGGGCGGCATCCAGGAAATGCTTGAACTTCACCTCGCGGTTGCACAGCACGTCCGGGTTCGGCGTGCGGCCAGCGGCGTATTCGGCCAGGAAGTGCTCGAACACGCCCTGCCAGTACTCACTGGAAAAGTCCCGGAAGTGGAACGGGATACCGAGCAGGCCGCATACGGCGACCGCATCGCGGCGGTCATCCTCGGCGCGGCAGTCACCGCTGCCGTCGTCGGCCCAGTTCTGCATGAACAGGCCGGCCACGGCCTCGCCCTGCTGGACCAGGCGCCAGGCGGCGACCGAAGAGTCGACACCACCCGAGACGCCCACCACCACGCGCGGCGTGCTCATGCGACCTCCCGGACCAGCGAAAGCGGATGGCGCTGGCCACCCAGGTAATCCGCCACCACCTGCCAGACCAGCGGGCTGCGCTGGCGCTCACCGGCAGCCTGCAGCTCGGCCGGGGTCAGCCACAGCGCGCGGTCGATGCCGGTATCCAGCGGTTGGGCCGGGTCGTGCGAGACCGGGCGCGCTGCGTAGCAGAAGCGCAGGAAGGCGGTGCCGTCGCCGGCAGTCCACTGGTAGCAGCCGATGAAATGGGTCAGCTGCACGGTCCAGCCGGTTTCCTCCCGGGTCTCGCGCAGGGCTGCCTCGGCCAGGCTTTCGCCTGGCTCGAGGTGGCCGGCCGGCTGGTTCAGCACCTGGCGGCCTTCAATGGTCTCTTCGACCAGCAGCACGCGGCCGCCGTCAACCACTACCGTGGCGACGGTGGCGTGCGGTGCCCAGCGCGGGTCCGGCGTGGCGTTCAACTCAGAACTCGTCCTTCTTGGTCAGCTCCAGCTCCATCGCGTCGGCGGTGCGGATGGCCGCATCGATGGCGTCGCTGAGCTGGTCCGGGGTGGCATCGGCGTCGATCTTGACCACGAACATGGCGGTGGTGTCCTGCTTCACCCAGCCGCCCATCTTGGCGTCCTGCGAATCTTCCAGCAGGCGGTTGGCCACGGCCACCGGGAACTGCTTGGTCTTGGCGTTGTAGGCCGGCGACCAGATCTCGCGGATGTTGTGGCTGCCGAAATCCTCCACCGCCGATCGCACGTAGACCATCTGGGTGCGGTCACCCTCGACGTCGAAGACCATGCGGTAGTCGCCATCCTCGTCGACTTCGTAGGTATAGCCCAGCTTGTCCAGGTGGCGGGCCACGGACTTGTCGGCGCTGGTTGCGGCAGTGGCAGAGCCGGCAGCGGCCAGCGCGATCAGCAGGGCGGGAAGAAGGGTCCTTTTCATGAAGATCCTGTGAAACAGTGTTGGGAGAGGATGCAATTGTGACGGTGGGCGTGCGTGCCGTCCAATCTGCGGCGGGCCGACGCAGGCCTGCCCGAGCCCCTATAATGGACGGATGCCCCATGAGTCCTCCCCCGATTCCCAGCACGAGCACGGCGTTGCCGTAGAGCCCGCGCGCCCGGAAGTGGCGCCGCCACCGTTCTACCAGGTGATGCTGCTCAACGACGACTACACCCCGATGGATTTCGTGGTGGATGTGCTGCAGCAGTTCTTCAGCATGGACCTGGACAAGGCCACCCAGGTGATGCTGCACGTCCACACCCGCGGCCGCGGCGTCTGCGGTGTCTTCACCCGTGAAGTGGCGGAGACCAAGGTTGCCCAGGTCAACGAGTACTCGCGGATGAACCAGCATCCGCTGCTGTGCACGATGGAAAAGGCCTGACCGGCTGGCGATTCTCGTCCGGGCACAACGATCCCGGACCCAGTGTGCCCACCAAGGCGGGCACCTACCGAAGCAGAGGCCTGCGGAGCCGAGGCTGCGCTCGGCTGCTTTTCGTTCAGATGTTCCGCATTCCCGGAAGCACAGTCGAGCATGGGCTCGGCTCTACAGGTCGAGATCACCCCGCCGCCAGCGCCTCCAGCGCCATCCGCGCCACGGCCTCGTCGACCTCGGCAGGGTCGCCATCATCCCTGAACCATACCGCCGACAGCCCCGCACTCGCCGCGATCCAGCGCAGCAGGCGCGTACGTTCCAGGCCGGCCAGCGCAGTGACCTGTTCCAGCCGTGCGGCAAACCGCTCGGGCCGCGTCGCAACGTGGATGCCCGGGCCGCAGAGATCCCGGTTGCTGAACAGCGTCGTGTAATCGAACGCACGGTCGCCCAGCAGCCGCTTCGGGTCGATCGCCAGCCAGCCGCGCGCGCCGAAATCCAGCACGTTGTCGTGGTGCAGGTCGCCGTGCAGCGGCCGGATCTCCTGTTCGTCACGCAGCAGCCCCTCCGCCAGTGATCTGCACTGTTCCAGCAGTGGCGGCAGCGCGGCCCTTGGCTGCAGCAGATCGGCGAACCATGTACGCAGGCAGACCAGTTCCGCTGGCGGCGCGCTCCGTGGCCGGTGCAGCCGTTGCAGGACCTGGCACAGGATCGTGGTGCAGGCCTCATCGTCGCCCTCGATCGAGCGTTGCCGCAGCGAGTCGCCGCCGGCACGTTCGATCAGGATCGCCGGCCCGGCGTGGGCCAGCAGGCGGGCAGCGCCATCGCCGTCCCACCAGCGCAGCAGGCGATGGCTGTTCTGCTCCTCCGCTTCGCTGCTGATCTTCAGCATCGCCGGCTCGCCGGCAGCGGTCAGCACCGGCCAGAGCCGGGCGTGAGGTGTTTCGATGGCCGGGCCATCACGCCGCAATCGCCAGCGGCTCAGGTAGGGTTCGCTCATGCCGATTGAGGTCTTCTGGAGTGAACGAAGATCAAGCGTTCTGCAGTGCTAACGCCATCTGAACGCAGCAATCCGCTAGGGTGATGGAAATCGCGTAGTCAGGCCGCATATTGTTCCCATCTGCCGCCGGAGTAATCCATGTTCAGCAAAGACCTCGAACACACCATCGGCCAGTGCTACAAGCGCGCCCGTGAGGCCCGGCATGAGTTCATGACGGTCGAACACCTGCTGTTGGCACTGCTCGACAACCCGTCCGCCCAGGCCGTACTGAAGGCCTGTGGTGCCGACGCCGAACGCCTGCGCCAGGAGCTGGAGCAGGCCATCGAGGCCTCGGTGTCCCGCCTGGCCGAAGATGACGGCCGTGACACCCAGCCGACCCTGGGCTTCCAGCGGGTGCTGCAGCGGGCCGTGTACCACGTGCAGTCCTCGGGCAAGAAGGAGGTCACCGGCGCCAACGTGCTGGTCGCCATCTTCGGCGAAAAGGACTCCCACGCCGTCTACTACCTCAACCAGCAGGACGTGACCCGGCTGGATGTGGTCAATTACCTGTCCCACGGCATCGCCAAGCTGGGCGAGGAAGGCGAGCAGCCGTCCTCCTCCTCCGACGGCGAGGGCCGCATGGAAGGCGGGGAGGGCGAGCCGAAGGGCGATGCCCTGACCGAATTCGCCAGCAACCTCAACGAACAGGCCCGGTCCGGCCGCATCGATCCCCTGGTCGGTCGTGGCGACGAGATCGAGCGCACCATCCAGGTCCTGTGCCGCCGCCGCAAGAACAACCCGCTGTACGTGGGCGAGGCCGGCGTGGGCAAGACCGCCATCGCCGAGGGCCTGGCCCGCCGCATCGTCGAGGGCTCGGTACCCGACGTGCTGGCCGACGCGGTGATCTACTCGCTCGACCTGGGTGCGCTGGTGGCCGGCACCAAGTACCGCGGCGACTTCGAGAAGCGGCTGAAGGGTGTGTTGACCGCGCTGAAGAAGGTGCCCAACGCAGTGCTGTTCATCGACGAGATCCACACCATCATCGGCGCCGGCTCGGCGTCGGGCGGCACCATGGATGCGTCCAACCTGATCAAGCCGGCGCTGGCCTCCGGCGAGCTGCGCTGCATCGGTTCGACCACTTTCCAGGAATACCGCGGCATCTTCGAGAAGGACCGGGCACTGGCCCGCCGCTTCCAGAAGATCGATATCGTCGAGCCTACCGTGGGCGAGACCTACGAGATCCTGCAGGGCCTGAAGTCCAAGTACGAGCTGCACCACAGCGTGACCTATTCGGATGAAGCGCTGCAGGCTGCGGTGGACCTGTCGGTGAAGCACATCGGCGACCGCCTGCTGCCGGACAAGGCCATCGACGTGATCGACGAGGCCGGTGCCCGCCAGCGCCTGCTGCCGGAAGGCCAGCGCAAGGAGCTGATCGACGTCGAGGAAGTGGAGGCGATCGTCGCCAAGATGGCGCGCATCCCGACCAAGCAGGTCAGTGCCACCGACAAGGATGTGCTGCAGCACCTGGAGCGCAACCTGAAGATGGTGATCTTCGGGCAGGATCCGGCCATCGAGACGCTGTCCTCGGCAATCAAGCTGGCCCGCTCGGGCCTGGGCAACCCGGAGAAGCCGATCGGCAACTTCCTGTTCGCCGGCCCGACCGGTGTCGGCAAGACCGAGGTGACCAAGCAGCTGGCGCTGCAGCTGGGCATCGAGCTGGTCCGCTTCGACATGTCCGAGTACATGGAGCCGCATTCGATCAGCCGCCTGATCGGTGCCCCTCCGGGCTACGTCGGCTTCGACCAGGGTGGCCTGCTGACCGAGAAGATCGTCAAGACGCCGCACTGCGTGCTGCTGCTGGACGAAATCGAGAAGGCGCACCCGGACATCTTCAACATCCTGTTGCAGGTGATGGACCGCGGCGTGCTGACCGATACCAACGGTCGTGAGGCCAACTTCAAGAACGTGGTGCTGGTGATGACCACCAATGCCGGCGCGGCGCAGGCCTCGCGGCGCTCGATCGGCTTCACCAAGCAGGACCACGCCACCGACGCGATGGAGACCATCCGCCGCAGCTTCACCCCGGAATTCCGCAACCGCCTCGATGCGGTGGTGCAGTTCCAGGCGCTGGGCTTCGAGCACATCCTGCGCGTGGTCGACAAGTTCCTGATCGAGCTGGAGATGCTGCTGCAGGACAAGCACGTCAGCCTTTCGGCCACGCCAACCGCGCGCGACTGGCTGGCCCACCACGGCTTCGACCCGCTGATGGGGGCGCGTCCGATGGCCCGCGTGATCCAGGACAGGATCAAGCGTCCGCTGGCCGACGAGCTGCTGTTCGGCAAGCTGGTCAACGGCGGCAAGGTGAGCATCGATGTGCGCGACGACGAGCTGGTGGTCGAAACCCAGGCCGAACCGGAGCGCCTGCTGCCGGTCACCGTGGAATGAACTGACCCCCGGCCGGTTTCGGCGGACCTGAAATGACAAGGGCGGCTTCGGCCGCCCTTGTTGTACGCGACGTCAGCGGCTGCGCTGGCGGGCTTTCTTCTTGAAGGTTGCCTCGTCAACTGGTTCGATCTGCGACACGATGCAGCGGCTGGAATCGGTGTTCAGCTGGCTGCGGCCGGCAGCGCACAGCAGGCCCTGCTGGCCGTCCGTGGCGAAGCTCAGTTTCCGCGAGTAGCCTGCCGCCGAGCAGTCGTCCTGGAAATGCACGAGGTAGTGGTCCTGGCCATTGCGCAGCAGGATGTTGCGCGAGGCGCCGGCGCGCACCAGTTGCTGGTCGCTGCCCAGTTGGATGCAGTCAGCGGCGTTCGCCGCAGCGGGGGCATCGGCGGCGTGCGCAGGCAGCGCGCTGGCGGACACGGCAAGGGCGACGAGCAGAGCGGTCAGCGGGAGCATGTTCATGGCAGGGCAGGGGGGTGGCGGTCCGGACTGGACCGGGTCCCACGATGCTGCTACGGATGCAGATGCGAATCTGCCGCAAGCAGGGCTGACCGACGTCACGGTGAGTTCGGTCACGATGACCTCCGGCAGGGCCGGATGGCAGGCATGACAAAAGGCCAGCAACCAGGGCTGGCCTTGTCGAAGTGGCGCAGCGCGCCGACCGCTTACTTCATGCGGTAGGTGATACGACCCTTGGTCAGGTCGTACGGGGTCATTTCAACCTTGACCCGGTCACCGGTGAGGATGCGGATGTAGTTCTTGCGCATGCGGCCGGAGATGTGGGCGATGATTTCGTGCCCATTTTCCAGACGAACGCGGAAAGTGGTGTTCGGCAGCGTCTCGCTGACGGTGCCCTCGAACTCGATGGAATCGTCTTTCGACATGTAGTCCTGTGCGGTTCAGAAAACGGCCACGCTGGGCCTAAGGCGCGGTATTTTACGCGTGACCGGCCCAGCTTGCAAAGTTTGTGTTAACCGCCGGCCAAATGCCGGGCTGGCAAGCGTCCGACGGCCTGTGTCCACGAGCCTTCACGGCCGTCATGGCGCACGGCCTGGCGCACGTGCTGCAGGAATTCCGAGCGCGGCAGGTGTTCGGCGCCCATCCGCAGCAGGTGCGGATTTTCCACCTGGGCGTCGATCAGCTCCCAGCCCCAGCCGTGAATCGTGGACGCCAGTGCCGCCAGCGCGATCTTGGAACCCCCGCTGGCGCCGCTGAACATGCTCTCGCCGAAGAACATCGACCCGATGGCCACTCCGTAGATGCCGCCGACCAGCGACTGACGGTCCCAGACTTCGAACGAATGGGCGAAGCCGAGATCGTGCAACTGGCTGTAGGCCTCGACCATCGCCGGGCTGATCCAGGTGCCGTCCTGGCCGGGCCGAGGTGCCGCCGCACAGGCGCGCATCACCTGGCTGAAGGCGGTGTCGGCGGTGACCTCCCACGTGCTACCGCGCAGCTGGCGGCGGAAGCGGCTGGACAGGTGCACGCCATCGGTGCGGAACACCATTCGCGGATCAGGCGACCACCACAGGATCGGCTCGCCCTCGCTGAACCACGGAAAGATGCCGCCGGCGTAGGCGTTGAGCAGGCGCGCTGGATGCAGGTCACCACCCACCGCGAGCAGGCCGTCGGGCTGGTGCAGGGCGGTCTCGGCCGGAGGGAAGGGCGCGTCCGGCGCATCGGCCAGGCGCCAGGGCAGCTGACGGGTCATGCCGGCATTGTAGTCGTCGCGGCCCCGCGCGAATGCCGCGGTAGATGCCAACCCTGGTTGGCTGGTCACCCGTCCGCGCGAAATGGGCTGTGCCCCAGCAGCTCCTGCCGGTACCGCCGCACATCGCGCCGCTCCTGCCGGCACCACTCCTGCAACGCCTCGGCGAAATCCGCGTCGGCCACCCAATGCCGACTGCGCACCAGTGCTGGCAGGAAGCCGCGCGCCAGTTTGTGCTCGCCCTGGGCGCCCGGCTCGAAACGGCTCAGGCCTTCGCGCAGGCAGTATTCGATGCCCTGGTAGTAGCAGGCTTCGAAATGCAGGCCGGGCAATGTGGCGCCGCCCCAGTAGCGACCGTACAGCGTGTCACCACCGCGCAGGCAAAGTGCGCCGGCAATCGGCTGGCCTTCCTGCTCGGCCAGGAACAGCACCAGCCCGCGTCCCAATGAAATGGCCAGATGGCGCAGGAAGGCCTCGGTCAGCGCCGGGGCATTGCCGTACTCAAGGAAGGTCTGCAGGTAGAAGCGGTACATCGCCTGCAGGTCGGCGCGGCTGGCGTCGTCGCCATGCACCACGCGGAAGGTGATGCCCTGGCGGGTGACCTTGGCCCGTTCCTGGCGGATGTTCTTCCGATGCTTGTGGTTCATCGCACCGAGGAACTGCTCGAATGTCGCCCAGTCACCCGGGTTCTGCCACTGGAACTGCACGTCCTCGCGCAGCAGCCAGTCATCGCCGAACAGGGCCTCGTCCACTGCGGTGTGGAAGTTGATATGGGCCGATGACACCTCCAGTGCTGGCAGTGCGTCGCGCAACGCCGACAGCAGCGTGGTGCGCTCTGAATCGTGACGGGCCAGCAGGCGCGGCCCGGTGACCGGCGAGTACGGCACCGCGCCCAGCCATTTCGGGTAGTAGTCGCGGCCATGCCGGGCATAGGCGTTGGCCCAGGCATGGTCGAACACGAATTCGCCGTGGGAGTTGGTCTTCAGGTAGCCCGGAATGGCGCCGATCAGGCGCTCGCCCTCCCAAAGCGTGAAGTGCCGGGGTTGCCAGCCCCAGTCCTCGCGCAGGCAGCCGTGCTGTTCCAGGCCTGAGAGGAAGGCGTGGCTGACGAACGGATTCTGGCCGTCGTGCAGGGCGTCCCAGTCGGTGGCGGGAATGGACTGCAGGGAGTCGAGGAAGCGGGCGGAGGGCATGGTTGGCAAGGATAGGCCAGGTGGATCGCGAACGGTGCTGGCGGGGCTGGGTTGGTTTGTTCCGGTTGGGGATGAGGAAAGTTTGAATTGTCCATCCGTGTGCGCTGGGTTGCGGAATGCCTGAATTCGAAAGGACAGAGTGAGCTGCGCCGCTGGAGCGGTGCATTCACTCTTTGCATGGAGTAGCCAAAATGAACCAGAAGCTTCGCCTTGGATCCCTTTCTGTTCTGCTGTCTCTTGTGGGCGGCGGACTGTTGATCAGCCCCGCGCAGGCCGTTGACGCTCCTCGTGCGGTGGAGCAGGACACTGGGCTCGACATCCTCTTGACCCAGAAGGCGCGCGACATTCTGGAGAGCGTTCGTCTTGTAGATGGCCAGGCGCGGAGTCGCCGGGTTGAGGTATCAGCAGATATCGCCAACGGTGTAGTGACCGTGGCGCTGGATCGGGTCTTCCTTCCTGCCGATTACGGGCCGTCGTTCGAGGATCAGCGAAGCGAGATCAGTTTTGGACTACTGCATTGGGCCGAGCAGGCGGCTCCGTTCAGTCGTGTCGTTTTTCTGTATGACGGGAAAGAGATCGAATACTACTTTCCTGAGATAAAGGCTGCGGACGATGCGGCGCGGGAAGCGGGGGAAGCGCTGCGGCGGACGCGTGGAACGCCTGGGTCCGGGATGGCGTTTGTCGCAGCCGGGCATGGGTATTTCTACAGCTACAAGGACAACCGGTGGGTGACCTCAAGGGATGAATGGAATGGCGTCTCGGAGGGGCTGTTGACTCCGTCGTACGCCGCGGACCTGAAGGCGATGATCGAGCAAAGGAGTCAAATGCCTGTCATCCGCCCGCGCGTTCAGATCACGGGAACGACTCATCCTCCGAGTGGTGAGGAGTGGTGGACCATAGCTGCGCGCTACGCGATTGCCGAGCAGTATCCGGCCGAGACAAAGATATGGAACACGTACGCAGGCAGTACGCTTTGGGATCGGGAGGAGCGTGAAGACATCAACAGTCGGCCGCTTCTCGCAAACCACCACGGAGCTGAGGTGGCGATTCATCTGCACAGCAATGGAGAACCCTCGGGGGCCGCGCGCGGTACTCGTGTGATCGTGCAACCTGGTAGGCCGATGGATGCTGCTCTTGCAGAGAGTGTCCTGTGCTCGATGAAGGAGCTGATTCACTCGCTACCTGAGTATGCGGCATTCACCGTGGCTCCCGCTCCGCACGCGCTGAACAAGGGGGAGAACCGAGAGGCGCACATGCCATCGATCATCGTAGAGACGGCGTTTCACACGAATCCGGATGATGCCAAGGCGCTGCAGGACCCCGTCTTCCGCTCGGCGTCGATGAAAGGGGTGGAGAAGGGCTATCGCCTGTGGGTATCAGGAAAGACCTGCGAGCCCCTGGCATTGCATCCGGTGCCGGATACCGACGTGCCGATCCAAGCGGCCCGGGACATTGAACTTGGATATGCCGGGAATCCCCAGTATCCGGTGTCGGTTGAGCTCTCGCTGGCGTCCTGTTCGGAGGAAGGCGCGTGCACGCCATCGGCGACGACGTTCGATGACCCTGCCAAACCGCTGACCATCAATCTCGCCTGCAATGGCCCAGACCCGGGTGTCGCGCGCTGGATTGCTGTACTGCGCGACGCGGATGGCGTTGCCACGGCACCGGTCGAGTTCTCGCAGGCGTGCGTACGGGCGTGAGGGCAGGCTTCGGTCTGCCAGGCATGGCCTGGCACTACTGAAAGCACAAAGGCCGACGCTTTCGCGTCGACCTTGCCTGAGTCGAGCATGGCTCGACTCTACAGAGCATAACCAGCGCTTCAGCTGGCCTTCCCCTGCGCGTCCAGGTAGCGCTCGGCGTCCAGCGCGGCCATGCAGCCGAAGCCGGCCGAGGTGATCGCCTGGCGGTAGTGCTGGTCGGCCACGTCGCCGGCGGCGAACACGCCTTCCACCGAGGTCTGGGTGGCGTTGCCGCCCAGGCCCGAGCGGATTTCCAGGTAGCCGTTGTTCATCGCCAGCTGGCCGTCGAACAGGGTCGTGTTCGGATGGTGGCCGATGGCCACGAAGAAGCCGTGGGCGTCGATGTCGCGGGTGCTGCCGTCCAAGGTGGACTTTACGCGCACGCCAGTCACGCCGGCATCGTTGCCCAGCACTTCCTCCACCTGGTGGTGCCAGACGGTCTCGATCTTGCCTTCGGCCACCTTCCTGAACAGCTTGTCCTGCATGATCTTTTCCGCCTTCAGGGTGTCGCGGCGGTGGACCAGGTAGACCTTGCGGGCGATGTTGGACAGGTACAGCGCCTCTTCCACGGCGGTATTGCCGCCGCCGACCACGACCACGTCCTGGTCGCGGTAGAAGAAGCCGTCACAGGTGGCGCAGGCGGAGACGCCGCGGCCCTTGAAGGTCTCTTCGGTCGGGATGCCCAGGTACTTGGCGGTGGCGCCAGTGGCGATGATCAGCGCGTCGCAGGTGTACTCGTGGCTGTCGCCGATCAGCTTGAACGGGCGCTGCGACAGGTCGGCGGTGTGGATATGGTCGAAGATGACCTCGGTTTCGAAGCGCTCGGCGTGCGCCTGCATGCGCGCCATCAGGTCCGGGCCCATCAGGCCGTGGGCGTCACCCGGCCAGTTGTCCACCTCGGTGGTGGTCATCAGCTGGCCACCCTGCTGCAGGCCGGTGATGACGACCGGCTTCAGGTTGGCACGGGCGGCGTAGACGGCGGCGGTCCAGCCGGCCGGTCCGGAACCGAGGATGACGAGGCGCTGGTGGCGGGAGGGCAGGCTGGTGCTCATGTAAACTCGCGAAAAGGTAGATGGGACAAGGCGCTGGCGATGTTTGCGCAGCATCCAAGGCAGGTCATAGAGTGGCGGCTGGGGCAGGGCGATTCAAGCGGATGAACAGAACGCCGTCATCCAACGGTGGTTCCGGGCCTCGGATTGCCCTGTCGGGCGTCGCATAACTGAAAACTGACGCCGTCTCATTTATTATCAATCACTAACAGCGCATTCCAAAGGTATGGTCTAAGGTGGCGAAGCAGGTCCCCGAACGCTCCAAGTCCGACGACAGCAAGGCGTCACGTCGCACGGCCGCGGCGGCGGCGACCGACAATCCACGCCGCCAGCGCCTCTGGCGCGATCTGGGCCTGATCGCCATCGCGCCGGCCCTGCTGTACCTGGCGGCCAGTCTGTTCACCTATTCAGCCACGGATCCGGGCTGGTCGCATACCGGCAGCGTGGTCGCGCCGGTGCACAACCTGGGTGGCCGCGCCGGGGCCTGGATTGCCGACGTGCTGCTGCAGCTGTTCGGCTACATCGCTTTCCTGCTGCCGGTGGTGCTCGGCGCACTGGCGTGGATCGCCATGTTCGGCCTCAAGCGCGAGAGCAAGGGCGAGAACGATCTGGACCCGGCGCTGCGCCTGGTCGGCCTGGTCGGTTTCCTGATCGCCGGCACCGGCTTCCTGCATGTGCGCCTGTTCAGTGGCGATGTCGCCAGTGCCGGCGGCATCCTCGGCAAGCTGGTGGGTAATTCGCTCACGGTGGGCTTCGGCGCGCTGGGGGCGAACCTGTTCGTGCTGGTATTGCTGCTGGCCTCGATCACCCTGGCCACCGGGCTGTCCTGGTTCACGGTGATGGAGAAGATCGGCCGTGGCGTGATGTCGCTGGCGCCGTTGCTGGAACGCAAGAAGGAAGAAGTCACCGAGTGGAAGCAGACCCGGGTGATGCGCGAGGAGCGCCAGGAAGTGCGCAAGGCCGACGCCGAAGTGCGCGCCAAGCGCGAGCCGGTAAAGATCGAACCGCGCCCTGAGCCGGTGATCGAGAAGAGTGATCGTGCCAAGCGCGATACCCAGATTCCGATGTTCCGTGGCGTCAACGGCGATGGTTCCGACCTGCCGCCGCTGGCGCTGCTGGATGATCCCAAGCCGCAGCCGAAGGGCTACGACGAAGAAACGCTGGAAACGCTGTCGCGGCAGATCGAGTTCAAGCTGAAGGACTTCCGCATCGATGCGCAGGTGGTCGGCGCCAACCCTGGCCCGGTCATCACCCGCTTCGAGATCGAGCCGGCACCGGGCATCAAGGTCAGCCAGATCAGTTCGCTGGACAAGGACATCGCGCGCGGCCTGTCGGTGAAGTCGGTGCGCGTGGTCGACGTCATCCCGGGCAAGTCGGTCATCGGCCTGGAAATTCCCAACGTCACCCGCGAGATGATCTTCCTGTCCGAGCTGCTGCGCTCGAAGGAATATGACAAATCGGCCAGCGTGCTGACCCTGGCGCTGGGCAAGGACATCGCCGGCCGCCCGACCGTGGCCGACCTGGCGCGCATGCCGCACCTGCTGGTGGCCGGTACGACCGGTTCGGGCAAGTCGGTGGCGGTCAACGCGATGGTGTTGAGCCTGCTGTTCAAGGCCTCGCCGAAAGACCTGCGGATGCTGATGATCGACCCGAAGATGCTCGAGCTGAGCGTCTACCAGGGCATTCCGCACCTGCTGGCGCCGGTGGTTACCGACATGAAGGAGGCCGCCAACGGCCTGCGCTGGTGCGTGGCCGAGATGGAGCGCCGCTACAAGCTGATGAGCGCGGTGGGTGTGCGCAACCTGGCTGGCTTCAACAAGAAGGTGAAGGAAGCCCAGGACGCCGGCCAGCCGCTGATGGATCCGCTGTTCAAGCCGAACCCGGAGCTGGGCGAGGCGCCGCGTCCGCTGGAAACGCTGCCGTTCATCGTCATCTTCATCGACGAATTCGCCGACATGATGATGATCGTCGGCAAGAAGGTGGAAGAGCTGATCGCGCGCCTGGCACAGAAGGCGCGTGCGGCTGGCATCCACCTGATCCTGGCCACGCAGCGCCCGTCGGTCGATGTGATCACCGGCCTGATCAAGGCCAACATCCCGACCCGCATCGCCTTCCAGGTCAGCTCCAAGATCGACTCGCGCACCATTCTCGACCAGTCTGGCGCGGAGACCCTGCTGGGCCACGGCGACATGCTGTACCTGCCGCCGGGCACCGCGCTGCCCGAGCGCGTGCATGGTGCGTTCGTGTCCGACGACGAAGTACATCGCGTGGTCGAGCACCTCAAGGCGATGGGCCCGGCCGACTATGTCGACGGCGTGCTGGACGAAGTGCAGACGATGGGCGACGGCGTGGTCGTCGGCGCCACTGGCCTGCCCGAGACCAGTGCGGCCGGCGACGAGTCCGACCCGCTGTATGACGAAGCGCTGCGGGTGGTCACCGAGACCCGCCGTGCCTCGATTTCCGGCGTGCAGCGCCGGCTGAAGATCGGCTACAACCGTGCAGCGCGACTGATCGAGGCCATGGAAGCGGCCGGCGTGGTCAGCCCGCCCGAGCACAACGGCGACCGCACGGTGCTGGCACCGCCGCCGCCGAAGTAAGACCCGACGTATCCCCCACGACGTCCAAGGAACCGACGCATGCTTCACCCCGTACCAAGCGCGCTGGCGCTGGCGCTGGCTGCCCTGATGGCTGCCGGCCCGGCACTGGCAGAAACCGCCACCTCCGCGCCCGCCACGGCGCCGCCTTCCACCAGCGGCGATACCGAAGCCAGCAATAATTTCAGCATTGTCCGTTACCGCGCCGACTACCAGGTCCGGCCGGATGCGGGCAATGTGCAGACCGAAACCTACGAAGTCCTGCTCAAGACCAAGGCCTCGGTCGAGCAGTTCAGCCAGGTGCGGCTGAGCTACAGCGAGAAGATGGAAACGCTGGAGGTGCTTGGCGCCTACACCATCACTGCCGACGGCCAGCGCCGCGACGTTCCGGCCGACCGTATCTACACGCAGGAGAGCTACTCCAGCGCCTCGGCGGCGATGTATGCCGACCGCAAGGTGCGGGTGATCGTGTTCCCGAACCTGGCCCCGGGCACGCGCCTGTACTACCAGGTGCGTCGCACCCAGGCTACGCCGTACTTCCCGGGCTATTTCGGCCTGTGGGAGACCTTCAACGTGTTCACCGAGTACGAGGACGCCGAGGTCACCCTGAGTGCGCCGGCCAACCTGCCGATGTACGTGGACAGCCGCGGCGTGCAGGGCAGTGACCGGCCGACAGTGAAGAATGGCCAGGCGCAATGGCGCTGGCGCTACCAGCGCCGCGAGGCGATGCCGGCGCAGAACTGGTCGGCGGCGGGCTGGGAGTTCGGCCCGAACATCATGGCCAGCACGTATCGTGACTGGTCGCAGATGGGGCGCGCCTACCAGCTCAAGGCGGGCCCGGCGGCCGAGGTGACCCCGGCGCTGCAGGCGCTCGCTGATGAGATCACCGCCGGCATCAGCGACCGCCGCGAACAGGCTGATGCGCTGTATCGCTGGGTCGCGCAGAACATCCGCTATGTGGCGGTGTACCTGGGCAACGGCGGCCTGGAGCCGAACAGCGCGCAGAGCATCCTCGACAATCACTATGGTGACTGCAAGGACCACGTGACGATCCTCGAGGCGCTGCTGGCGGCCAAGGGTATCGCCAGCTCGCCGGTGCTGATCGGTGCGGGGGGCGGCCCGACGCTGCCGAAGATTCCGGTGCTGGGCCGCTTCAACCACGCCATCACCTATATCCCCGAGTTTGATCTTTACCTGGATTCGACCACCGCGTGGGCACGCTTCGGGCAGCTGCCGGAAGGTGACCTGGGTGCGCCGGTGATGCGTACCCGTGACGCCACGCTGGCGCGTACCCCGGCCAACACGCCGGAGCGCAATGCCACCTCGATGGAAGTGCGATTCACCTTCGACGCCAACGGCAACCTGCGCGGTGAGACGATTCCGAAGCTTGGCGAGAACGCCGAGATCGGCATGCGTGCGCAGTTCTCCCAGCTCAACGCGCAGAACCGTGCGCGCGCTGAAGAGCAGATCATGGCCTCGTCCGGTTTCGATGGGCGAGGGCAGCTGCAGATCCAGGGCGTGCCGGTCGACCTGACCCGGCCCTTCGGCTATCGCATGGCGTTCCAGGCCGAGGACTACGCCGATTTCAGCGTGGCCGGCGGCATGGCCGTGCCGGATCCGCCGGGCGGCGAGTCGGTACGTGGCTTGTACGCCACCGCCTCGGCGCCGGCCAACGAGACGCCGTTCTACTGCAATGCCAGCCTGCGCGAGGAAACCTATCGCCTGCAGTTCCCGGCCAATGCGCCGATCATCGCCATCCCGGCCAGCCAGCGTTTCGCCAACGCCGCCGGCGAGTACCGCGTGGACTGGAGCCGCGAGGGCCAGGACGTGATCGTGCACCACCGCTTGCGGCAGAACGCGGTGCGTGGGCCGGAGGCGCTGTGCCAGCCGCAGGACTACCCCGCGTTCCGCGCGCTGTACCGCGAAGTGCGTCGCGGCTTCCGCGGCCAGGTGCTGTACGGCAAGCTGCCGGCATCTGGCGGCTGAATCGCCGATGGACGTTCAGGGCGGCATAATGTCGCCCTGATCGGCCATTCATCTTTCTCCGGGCACACTGGCAACCACCTTTCCTGGCGCCCGCGCCCACAGGATTTCCGCATGAACTTCCGCTTCCGCCGTTTCCTTGCCACCACCACGCTGGCCGTGGCCTGCGCCGCCGCCGGCAGTGCCTGGGCTGGCGCCCGCGATGACCTGAAGACCTTCACCAGTGGCCTGAAGGGCCTGGACGGACAGTTCAGCCAGCAGGTGTTCGACAGCCGCGGCAAGGTGAAGGAATCGACCAGTGGCCGCGTGGCCCTGTCGGCGCCGCGCCTGTTCCGCTGGGAATACGTGCGCCCGCACGAACAGCTGATCGTGGCCGACGGTAAAAAAGTCTGGATGTACGAGCCGGACCTGGAGCAGGCCACCGTGCGCGAGCAGGGCAAGGAAGAGCAGAACAGCCCGCTGACCGCGCTGATCAACCCGGCGCTGCTGGAACAGCAGTACGACGTCAGCGAAGAGGCCGCGCAGCGCGATGGCCTGCAGTGGCTGTCGCTGTCGCCGAAGCGCGAGACCGAGGCCAGCTTCCAGTACGCCGCGCTGGGCTTCAATGCCCAGGGCCTGGCCAAGATGGAAATCACCGATGCGGTTGGCCAGCGCACCGTGATCAGCTTCAGCGGCTGGAAGCGCAACCCGGGCTTCGCGGCTGGCACCTTCAGCTTTACGCCGCCGAAGGGCACCGACGTTATCGGTAATTGATCGGGGATGCCGGGCATGGCCCGGCGCTGCCTGCTCCGGTGGGTGTCAACCGGCACCGCCTTGGTGGGTGTCAACCTTGGTTGACGCAATTTTGATCTGCCGGCCAGCGGCCGGCACTACCGGAATCGTCGTCACCCTGTCGCGGTACAATGAGCGGGTGGCAAGACATCGTTCAACTTCCTTCCCCGGCCCCGATCTGCTGAGCGTTGATCGGGAACATCTGCGCCCGCTGGCCGAGCGCATGCGCCCGCGCACCCTCGACGAAATGGTCGGGCAGAAGCGCCTGCTGGCGCCGGACAGCGCATTGCGCCGTGCAGTCGAATCCGGACGTGTGCACTCGATGATCCTGTGGGGGCCACCGGGCTGCGGCAAGACCACGCTGTCACTGCTGCTGGCCGAGTACTCCGATGCCGAGTTCCGTGCCATCTCCGCGGTGCTGTCCGGGCTGCCGGAAGTGCGTCAGGTGCTGGCAGAGGCCGCACAGCGCTTCGCTGAGGGCCGGCGCACCGTGCTGTTCGTGGACGAGGTGCACCGCTTCAACAAGGCGCAGCAGGATGCGTTCCTGCCGCACATCGAACGCGGCACGATCCTGTTCGTCGGTGCCACCACCGAGAATCCGTCGTTCGAGCTGAACTCGGCGCTGCTGTCGCGTTGCCGCGTGCACGTACTGGAAGCGGTATCGCCAACCGATATCGTCGAAGCGCTGGAACGCGCGCTGGGCGACCGCGAACGCGGTCTGGGCGAGGAGGGTATCGAGGTTGCGCCCGAGCTGCTGCTGGAAATCGCCACCGCTGCCGATGGTGACGTGCGCCGCGCACTGACCCTTCTTGAAATCGCCGCCGAACTGGCGGGTGGGGAGGGGGGTCGCATCACCCCGCAGACCCTGACCCAGGTGCTGGCCGATCGTACCCGCCGCTTCGACAAGGGCGGCGAGCAGTTCTACGACCAGATTTCAGCGCTGCACAAATCCGTGCGCAGCTCCAATCCGGATGCCGCGCTGTACTGGCTGACCCGTATGCTAGATGGCGGTTGCGATCCATCCTACCTGGCACGTCGACTGACCCGCATGGCCATTGAGGACATCGGCCTGGCCGATCCGCGCGCGCAGAGCATGGCGCTGGAAGCCTGGGACATCTACGAGCGGCTCGGTAGCCCGGAAGGCGAGCTCGCGTTCGCCCAGCTGGTGCTGTACCTGGCCAGCACCGCCAAGTCCAACGCGGGCTATGCCGCGTTCAACCAGGCCAAGGCCGACGTGCGCCAGAGCGGTACCGAAGAGGTGCCGTTGCATCTGCGCAATGCGCCGACCAAGCTGATGAAGGAGCTGGGCTACGGCGCCGAATACCAGTACGACCACGATGCCGAGGGGGGCATCGCGCTGGACCAGACCGGTTTCCCGGATGCGATGGGCGAACGGGTGTACTACAACCCGGTGCCGCGTGGCCTGGAGATCAAGCTGAAGGAAAAGCTTGATCGCCTGCGCGCCGAACGTGAGGCGGCGAGGGCCGCGAAGGGCCGTTGAGCTGGCTTATGTAGCATCGAGCGATGCTCGACTCCGCTCTGGACCGACCCAGCAGCACCTGCGGAAGCGACAGCCGAGCATGGCTCGACTTCTACAGGGCGGGAAAACGAAGCCGGCGTTTCGCCGGCTTCTTTCTTACTTGATGCTGCAGTCGCCGAAGGACAGGTAATCCGTTCCCGAGCTGAACTGCAGCGTGCAGCTTGCGGTGAAAGTCGCGCCTTCTTCCAGTGCGCCCAGCTTGGCCGCCTGCTGTTCGTCGTCGCTGGTCAGCCGGGCCAGGACATTGCCCTGGTCGTCGCCGGCCTCGATCAGCGGCTCGCCCGCCAGGTTGCTGGAGACACCCAGGGCCACGGCAGTGAATGTCACCGTCTGGTTGAGTTCGTCCATGCCGAGAGACGAATTGCCGGCCTCTTCAAAGGCCTGGTAGAGCGTTGGCAGGTCCTGTGCGGCATGGGCGGCCAGCGGTGCAATCAGGCCGAGGGAAAGGGCGATCAGGGCGGTGCGCTTCAAGGTGTTCTCGCAGTCACGGGATTCATTCCCGTGGATGGTGGTCAGGAGATCCACGCCATGCGTGGATGGGTTTGGCAAAGGACAGGGCGCGGCCGGCGGCTCGATTGCCCATCCATCCGCAGCCCTGCGAGGGAAGGGCGCTCCTGCGCCCCGCTGTCCGGCAAAATAGTGGATCCGGTGTTTCCGGTGCAACCGGGAAAATGAACGCATCGCGCGCGTGATACACAGCGTGACGTTCGATCGATGTGATAATCATTCGCGTTTAAGGTAGACTGCGGTCCCCTATGAACCGGCGGCCATCGGCCGCTCCTGCCGCCGCTGATGAAGCATTTCGTCCCGCCTTTGCGCCGTGGTCCACTGGCCCGCGGCATGGCCGCCCTGATGATGGGGGTCCTGATGGCCGCGCCCTACGCTCATGCGCAGCAGCGCAATCCGCTGCAGAAGATCGGCCACACCGTGCTGGACGAGCCGGCGGCCAGCTATCGCTTTGAACGTTTCGTGGTGGACAGCCCGGACCAGCAGCGCCGTTGGCGGGTGAACCTGGCGATTCCGGCCAAGGCCGGCAAGACCCCGTCCCCGGTGCTGTACGCGCTGGATGGCAATGCCGTGGCCATGGTGCTGGACCAGCCGCTGCTGGCCGAGCTGGCCGCGCGCAAGGCACCGCCGGTACTGGTGCTGATCGGCTACGACAACGACCTGCGCATCGATTCCAAGGCGCGTACCTTCGACTACACCGCGTGGATCGACCGTGCCGACGACGAGAGCGGCACGACCCAGGCAGTCGGCGGCGGCGCTGCGGCTTTCCTGGATGTGATCGAGCGCCGCATCAAGCCGGAAGTCGAGCGACGCGCACGCATCGATACGCAGCAGCAGGCGCTGTGGGGTCATTCGCTGGGCGGGCTATTCGTGCTCAATGCGCTGTACACGCGACCTGCGGCGTTCCAGTCCTATCTGGCAGCCAGTCCGTCGCTGTGGTGGAGCCAGGGCGCGGCGCTGGGTGATCCGGAGCAGCAGTTCGTGCAGAACGTGCACGGCCAGCCGGCAAAGCTCTGGCTGATGCTGGGCGGCGCCGAGCGGGTCGGTGATCGCGGCAAGCGCGATATAAGCAACCCGCGCGTGGTTGCGCACCTGCGCCGGATCAGTGGCGCCACCCCGGATGCGGCGATGCAGTTGTCCGAGCGGCTGGGCAGGGTGCCGGGCCTGAGCGTGCAGTACCGCGAGTTCGATGGCCTCGGCCACGGCCCGATGCTGCCGGCATCGTTCCACGCTGCGCTGCATGAACTGTATGGCGTGTCCGACCGCAGCACCGGCGACGGCGCGCCCAGTGGCGGGGACAGCGCCGCCGAATGAATGCCTTCGCACGCCATGCCGTGCGACCCCACTACCCAGGCGAGGCTGCCGGCGTGCAGCGGCCCAGGCAACCGATGAATCCCGCGCCACGCGGCGCGGCCTACGTGTGCAAGGAGCCTGCCATGTCGTTCCGTCCGTCTTTCCGCCTTACCTCTCTCGCCGCCGGTCTGCTGCTGGCGGTGACCGCCACCGCCCAGCCGGTGTTCGATCAGCCGGCCAACGCCACCTTCAAGGGTGAGGTCGTCTCGCGCGGTGAGAACGTGGTTCCCGGCAGCACTGCCGACGTAGTTGGTCGTGGCTTCGTGCCGGGCCAGAAGGTCAGCCTGCTGCGTGGCGACAGCGTGCTCAACACGCAGCCGCTGGTGGTCGATGCCGACGGCAACTTCAAGACCCAGCTGAGCATTCCGGCCGATGCGGTGCCGGGCACCCACCCGGTGGTGGTGCGCGCCAGCCAGCCGGCTGCGGCCACGGTGCTGAAGCTGCGCGTGTCGCCGCAACTGCCGCTGTCCGGCCAGGCGCAGTTCGCCACCCAGTCCAACAAGCTGGTGCCGGGGCTGTATCAGTCCGCTTACAGCGCCGCCAGCAATGCGGTGTTCGTGACCTCGGCGGTGGGCCGTCCGCCGGTGACCCAGTCGCAGTTGCTGAAGCTGGACCCGAAGTCGCTGAAGGTGACCAGGGCGATCACCCCGGCGCAGGTGCCGGGCAGCACCAACGGCGCGGTCTATGCGGTCTACGGTGTGGGCGTGGATGACATCAATGGCAATGTCTGGGTGACCAATACCCGCCAGAATTCGATTGCGGTCTATCGCCAGAAGGACCTCTCGCTGGTCCACCAGTTCCCGGTCGACACCGTGCCGCATGCGCGCGACGTGGTGGTCGACGGCACCCACGGCAAGGTGTTCGCTTCGGCCACGGGTGAGGACCACCTGTCGGTGTTCGATGCGAAGACGTTCAAGGAACTGCCGCAGGTGACGCTGGAGTCCGGCGTGGATGATGGCAAGTTCACGCCGATGAGCCTGGTGCTGGACGAGAAGGGTGGCAAGCTGTTCACCGTCAGCATCGGCACGCCGGAGGCGGCGGTGATCGATGTGGCCAGCGGCAAGGTCGACAAGGTCATCGACCTGGGCAATTCGATCAGCGCCTCGGGCGTGGCCTTCGACGCAGCACGCAACCGCCTGTACGTGGCCTCGCAGGGCACCGACAACCTGCTGATCGTCGATGTGGCTTCCGGCAAGGTGCTGCATGACGTGCCGGTCGGTGCCGGCGCGCTGAACGTCGCCTTCGATGATGCCTCCGGCCTGGCCTATGTCAGCAATCGCGGCGCCGGTACGGTCACCGTGGTGAACGGCGACGGCAAGGTGGTTGCCAACCTCGATGGCGGCACCCTTCCCAACCATGTGCGTGCCGATGGCAAGGGCAACGTGTTTGCGGTGAACAAGTCGCGTGGCGCCGAAGATCCGAAGGGTGACCGCATCACCCGCATCACCCCGAAGCAGTAAGTCACAGGGCAGGGCGGCGTGCGTGTCGCCCTGCCAGCAAGGAGAACGAGCATGAACATCGCGTCCCGTCTGCGCCTGTGTGCGCTTCCGTTGGCTGTTTCGCTGGCGCTGTCTGCCTGCAGTGGCTCGTCAACGCCGTCGGATGGCCACAAGGCCGCCGAGCCGCCCGCCGCAACCGCCGCTGCGGACACCGCGTTGCCGGCAGGCTGGCAGCGCGTGGCCGGTGCCGAACTGCCCTCCGTGCACGGCCAGAAGGCCGTGCTGCCGGCCCAGGTGCATTCCGACGATGGCGCAGACGTCGAGGTTGCCGACACCAGCCGCGTCATCGCCGGGGGCGACGACGTCATCGCAGTGATCGAGGCACTGGGCCTGGGTCAGCAGGTGTACGCGGCACCGACCAACACCACCACGCAGGCCGGCCTGGCCGCGCCGCACCAGTTCCTGTTCAACCGCACCACCGGCGTGGAGGGCGTGCTGAGCCTGCAGGGCTCGCTGTTCCTCGGCAACAGCCTGCGCCGCCACACCGAGCTGGCGAAAAAGCTGCGCGAGGTGGGCGAGCCGGCGGTGGTCATCGATGACCTGCAGCCGGCGCCGGACAAGGTGCGCAAGGTCGCCGCCGCACTAGGGCTGGCCGAAGCGGGGCAAACACTGGCCACGCAGGTGCAGCGTCAGCTCGACGAGGCTGCAGCGATTGGCAAGGGCCTGGGCCATGCGCCACGATTGATCCACGTCTCGGCAACCGGCGCTGGCGGCTCGCCCACTGTTGCAGGTGCCGACAGCGCGTCGGCGCAGTTGATCGCACTGGCCGGCGGCATCAACATCGGTACCGAGGCCGGGGTGAAGAACTACTCGCAGCTGAGCAATGAGGGCGTGGTCGCGGCGGCACCGGAAGTGATCCTGGTGACCGAGCATGACCTGCAGCTGTTCGGCGGTGCCGAAGGCCTGTGGAAGGCGTACCCGACGCTGAAGCAGACCCCGGCTGGGCAGGCCAATCGGGTCTGGGTGATGCCGGATGTGCAGCTGAAGTACACCAGCGTGGGTTCTGGTGCGGGCGCGCTGGCGCTGGCCAAGGCACTGGCGGCGTTGCCGAAGGCATGAGTCCGGCGGATCGGCGCCGCCGTCGCGGGCGGGCGATGTTGATGGTGGCGTTGCTGGCACTGCTGGGGGCAGTGCTGGCGTCGTTCGCCGTGGGTCCGTTGCGGTTGCCACCGCTGGAGGTGATGCAGGCACTGGCGGTGAAGCTGGGCCTGCTTGACCAACAGGCGGTCAGCAGCCGCGATCTGGCGGTGGTCTGGCAGCTGCGCATACCGCGTGCCCTGTTGGGCGCGATGGTCGGTGCGTCGTTGGCGATGGCCGGTGCCAGCCTGCAGGGCCTGTTCGGCAATCCGTTGGCCGACCCCGGCATCGTCGGTGTCAGCCAGGGTGCTGCGCTGGGTGCAGTGGCTGCCATTGTTCTCGGCGCTGCCGGTGCCGCCGGTTGGCTGGTGCCGGTTGCCGCCTTCGTCGGTGGCGCCCTGGCCATCGGCCTGACCTATGCGCTGGCGCGGCCGGGCAAGGGCAGTGGCAATGCGACGCTGCTGCTGGTCGGTATCGCGATGGCGGCCTTCTGTTCGGCGCTGATCGGTTTTCTCACCTATATCGCAAGCGAAAGCGAGCTGCAGTCGCTGGTGTTCTGGCAGATGGGCTCGCTGGCACGTGCCAACTGGGCCGACGTGGCCGCCGTGGTACCGCTGTTTGCCATCGGTGTGCTGGCGCTGCAACGGTTGGCAACGCCGCTGGACATGCTGGCGCTGGGTGAGCGCCAGGCCCAGCACCTGGGGCTGGATGTGACCCGCACGCGGCGTCGACTGGTGGCGTTCAGCGCGCTGCTGGTGGGGGCGGCGGTGGCGTTTGCGGGCTCGATCAGCTTCGTTGGCCTGGTGGTGCCGCACGTGGCGCGCCTGCTGGTGGGTCCCGGTCATCGCTGGCTGCTGCCGTTGTCCGGCCTGCTGGGTGCACTGCTGATCGTGGTGGCGGATACGGCCGCGCGCACGCTGGATCCGCCCGCGGAGATTCCGCTGGGCCTGTTCTCGGCCGCGCTGGGTGCGCCGTTCTTCCTCTGGCTGGTGCTGCAGCAGCGCCGCAAGGCGGTGCCATGAGTGTGCTGCTGAAGCTGCACGAGGTGGTGGTGCGCCGCCAGCAACGCGAGATCCTGCACGGCATTTCCTTGGCGTTCGAACCAGGTACGGTGACCGCACTGGTGGGCCCGAACGGTGCGGGCAAGTCCACGCTGTTGGCGGTCGCGGCCGGCGACCTGCGCGCCGATGCGGGGGAGGTGAGCCTGTTGGGCATGCCGTTGGCCAGTTACAAGGCGGGGCCGCTGGCGCGAGAGCGCGCGGTGATGCCGCAGGAGCACGGCGTGCGTTTTGCCTTCAGCGTCGAAGAGGTGGTGGCGATGGGGCGATTGCCGCATCCGCCGGACCCGGTCACCGATGACGCCCAGGTGGAAGCTGCGATCGATGCCGCTGAACTGCAGGCGTTGCGCCTGCGCGAGGTGCAGCAGCTGTCCGGTGGTGAGTCCGCCCGGACCACGTTCGCGCGCGTGCTGGCACAGGACACGCCATTGCTGCTGCTGGATGAGCCCACTGCTGCGCTGGATCTGCGCCATCAGGAGCGCACGCTGCGCAGTGTGCGTGCCTGTGCCGAAGCCGGTGCGTGCGTGATCGTGGTCCTGCACGACCTCAATCTGGCCGCAGGCTATGCCGACCGCATCGTGTTGCTGGAACAGGGTAGGGTCGCGGCCGATGGCACGCCGTTGCAGGTGCTGACCGAAGACAACCTGCGGCGCGTCTACCAGCAGGATGTGGTGGTGCTGGAGCATCCGCGGCGCGGGGTTCCGCTGGTGGTGGTGACCTGAGCGAAGGTCCACCCGGTTGCTCCGGGTATCATGGCGGCTTCGTCTTCTTCAATGTACTGACGCCATGTTCCGCACCGTTACCCGCAGCGTGCTGCTTGCCGCGATGATTGCTTCCGTTTGCGCAGCCCATGCAGCGTCGACCTCCCAGGTTTCGCTGACCAACGCGGCCGAGAATGCCTCGCTGATCGAAACCCGGCATTCCAGTGGCGACGGTGCCGCAGTGACGTCGATGAAGACGCAGTACTTTGCCAACGAGGAAATGTCGGTGAGCTGGGACGACCAGCAGGTGCTGGTGCTGTGCAGTGAAGCGGCGTACCTGAAGATTCCTGCCGCCAAGCTCAAGGCCGGAGCGTTGACTACCGAGCAGCGGCAGATGATCGTCTATCAGGCACTGATGTCCGGCCTGGGGGCTGTCGCGGGCGTTGTCGGGCCGGCAGGCGAGGTGGTGACCGTGGCGGATGACGGTAGCGAGACCCGCAGTGTTGGCGAGAACAGCTGGGCATACGGTATCGAGCGCTACGACGTGATCAGTCAGCGGCTGCCGGATGGTGCTCTTCGGGTCCGGACCCGTAAGACGGAAACCGTGAATACCACGCCGCCGGCGGGCCCGGACGACACATTCAGCACCGAGGATGATCAGGCGGCACGCCTGTCCGAGCTGGCGCCGGTGGGGAGCTGGATCGAGGTCGTGATTCATGGTGGCCCACGGCTGCCGCACGTGGACCCGGCGATTTCGTTGAAGGGCTGGATGTCGATGGGGGATGACCAGCCTGCAACAGTGGCCGAGGCGCGCAAGCTGCACGGCTGCAAGTGAGGGCTGCCAGGGGTCAGATCCCTTTGCCCCTGGCAAAGGGATCTGACCCCTATCGTTGTCGGCCTCATCGTTCCATTCATGTGCGCAATATTCACTTGCGCGCCAGATTGGCAGGTCTAGAATGCGCCCCATGAACCGGATGCCGCTCCTGAAGTTTTTCACCCTGACCCGCGCAAGCGCGGAACGGGCGTGTCTGCCTGGAGCTCCACAGGGCCGCTGAAGCGGCTATCGCTGGATCATCCACAGAGCGCCCTTCGGGGCGCTCTTTTCGTTTCTGCAGTTTCATTTCCCTAACCCGACGTACCGCAAGGAGAACGTGCCATGCACCAGATCGCCGAGACCGAACGCTAGCCGCGCACCCTGTCGCCAACCGGGGTGCGCGGCCCCCGTAGTTGGCTTTGCAGGAACCTATCTCATGAACACCCAAGTCCTTTCCCGCCGTCGCAACCTTGGCATCATTGCCCACATCGACGCCGGCAAGACCACGCTGACCGAACGCCTGCTGTGGAAAAGCGGCGAGATCCATCGCGTCGGCGAAGTGCACGACGGCAATGCGACCACCGATTTCTCGGCAATCGAGCGCGAACGGGGCATCACCATCGGCGCGGCCGCCGTGCAGGCGCAGTGGGCACCGCGTGATCTGCCGCCGCATCGGCTGACCCTGATCGACACCCCCGGCCACATCGACTTCGCCATCGAAGTCGAGCGATCCCTGCGGGTACTCGACGGCGCCGTGGCGGTGTTCTCGGCCGTGGATGGCGTGCAGCCGCAGTCCGAGACGGTGTGGCGCCAGGCGCGTCGCCATCACGTGCCGCTGATCGCTTTCGTCAACAAGATGGACCGCGTAGGCGCTTCGTTTGAACGCGTGCTGGAGCAGCTGCAGGACAAGCTGCGCGCGCGGCCGTGGGCGCTGGGCGTGCCGTTGGGCAGCGAAAGCGGCTTCAATGGCTGGGTCGATCTGGTCGATGAGCGCATGTTGCAGTGGCAGGAGGACGGCGCAACCACGGTGACCCCGTGGGACGAAGCGGCGCGGGCCCAATGGCAGGCCCAGCGCGATGCGCTGGTCGAAGCTGTGGCCGATCATGACGAAGAACTGGCCGATGCCTGGCTGGAAGGTCGCGTGATCGATGCCGGGGCGCTGCGCGCGGCAATCCGCCGGGCGACGCTGGCAGGTGCAGGCGTGCCGGTGCTGGCCGGTGCTGCGTTCAAGGACAAGGGCATCGAGACGCTGCTGGATGCCGTGGTCGATTACCTGCCGTCGCCGCTGGATCGCCCTGCTGTCAGCGCCGAAAGCGATGAGGGTGAGGTGATGCTGCCGCCGGATCCGGACGGTCCACTGGCAGGCCTGCTGTTCAAGATCACCCACCAGCAGCACGGCGCGTTGAGCTTCGTGCGGCTGTACTCGGGCACCTTGAAGGTGGGCGACGCGGTGGCCAGTTCGCAGCATCCGCAAGGGCGGCGTGTCAGTCGCCTGGTGCGGGTGCAGGCCGACCAGACCCATGACATCGAGCAGGCCGTGGCCGGTGACATCGTCGCGGTACTGGGCTGGAAGGATGCGGTCAGTGGCGAGACGCTGAGCAGTCGTGCGCAGCCGCTGCGCCTGGAGAACATCCAGGCTCAGGCGCCGGTGCTGGCCTGGCGGTTGGAGCCGGCGCGTGCGGCGGACCTGATCCGGATGGCGCAGGGACTGGCCAGCCTAGCCCAGGAAGATCCCTCGTTCCGTGTGGAAACGGACCGGGAAACGGGTGAAACCCTGGTCTGGGGCATGGGTGAGCTGCATCTGGAAGTGATGGTCGAGCGCCTGCGCAGCGAATGGAAGGTCGACGTGGCCGTAGGTGCGCCGCGCGTGGCCTACCAGGAGACGCCGATGCGCCCGATGACCGGTGTCGTCGGGCGGCTGGTCAAGCAGACCGGTGGCCAGGGCCAGTTCGCGCACGTGGTGCTGGATGTGGCGCCGCGCGACGACGACCTTGTCGTGTTCAACGACCGCATCGTCGGTGGCGTGGTGCCGCGCAGCTTCATCGCAGCGGTGGAAAAGGGCGTGCGTGCCGCGCTGTCGGAAGGTCCGCAGGGACATCCGGTGGTCGGCATCGAGGTCAGTCTTGTCGATGGCCAGACCCATGCCAAGGACTCTTCGGAGATGGCGTTCCATCGCGCAGGCGCCGAGGCGATCAAGGCGGCGCTGGCCGAGGGTGGCACGCAGCTGCTGGAGCCGGTGATGGCGGTGACGGTGCATTCGCCGTCGGCGTCGGTAGGTGATGTGGTCGGCGACCTCAACCGGCGCCATGGCCGCATCGCCCGCATCGAGGACCAGGACGGTCGTGCCGAGGTCAGTGGTTTCGCGCCACTGGCGCAGCTGGTGGGGTACACCACCTCGCTGCGTTCGCTCAGCCAGGGGCGGGCCAGCAGTGAGGCGCACCTGCACGGCTATGAGCCAGTACGCGCGGCATGAAGAAGGCAAGGGAGCCCGTTCGCGGGCTCCCATTTTTTTTGTCCGGGTTTCCGTATCCACGCATGGCGTGGATCTACCGGGTGACCGGGTCGCGAGCTCTGCAGTAGATCCACGCCATGCGTGGATGGATCCGCACCGACACGGCAACATTGGCGCTGCATCGCACCAAATCTGTAGAAAAAGCTGGATTAAAGTGATGCCTCACGATAAATTGCGCACCCCCCGTTGCTCGCCGCCGCCCGCACCCCTCTCATGCGTGATGACAAAGACCCCGGAACCCTGGAGCTGACCCTGCCGCGCAAGCGCGGTCGTCCGCCCAAGTTCGGGTACGCGATGAGCGATGCGCAGCGGGCGGCGCGCTATCGTGCGCGCAGGGCAGGGCAGGCCAACCATGCCGACGTGCGTTCCTGCAGTGACATGGTGCTGCTGGACAAGATCCGTGCGGCGGTCAGTGCCCGCGACACCGAGCTGGCCGGTTTCCTGGTCCACGTACTCTGGCAGCGCTACCCCCTGCAGCTGAAATAGTTCGCCGGTGGGGTGGCCGTTGTCATCGAGCTTGTTGATAATGCGGGATTCAGGTTGTTCCCGCTGGCGTGCCCGGGATGGCAGGCGCGCATGATCGAACGGTTCCCAACATGACCACCACCAGCGACACCACCACCGAAGCGGCGCCGAGCGGCGCCCCCCTGTTCTATACCCGCCCGGTGCCGCTGCAGGCCGATGTGCATGCCGATCTGCGCATCCTGCCGGGCAAGCTCGAGTTCGCCGCCGGCAACAATGCCATTCCGCTGGTGCTGGGCGAGTTCTCGCTGGCCCTGCACCACTTCCCGATCCTGTTTGCCGGCCCGAGCGCGGTTCCGATGGCTGCCGTGGGCGTGTCCGACCAGAACCTGTTCATCAAGGATGGCCTGTGGGAAGACGAGGCCTATATTCCCGCTTACCTGCGCCGCCACCCCTTCATCTTCATCGACACCGGTGCGGAGAATGATTTCCTGCTGGGCATCGACGAAGAGAGCCCACGCGTGGTCAAGGGTGGCGAAGAAGGCCAACCGCTGTTCGTTGATGGCAAGGCCACCGAGATGGTGCAGCAGGCCCTGGAATTCTGCGGCCAGTACACCCGCGAACACGAACAGACCCAGGCCTTCTCCAAGGCCCTGGTCGACAACGGCCTGCTGGTGGAGCGCAACGCCACCGTGCGTATCCCGGATGGCCGGGAGTTCAACCTCAACGGTTTCCTGGTCGTGGACGTCGAGAAGTTCGTCGCGCTGCCGGAAGCAACCGTGGTCGAGTGGCACCGCAGTGGCTGGCTGGCACTGATCCACCAGCACCTGATGTCGCTGGGTCGCTTCAATGACCTGACCCGTCGCCAGGTCGAGCGTCTGGCCGCGTGATCAAGGGGGTGGGCAGGGTTCCCGCGACGCGGGCGCCCTGTCCGGCCTGCAGTACGCCCAGCAGGCGACGTGCGTCGGTCCAGTCCGGCGTGGCGTCCTGCGCCAGATCGACCAGCTCGGCCGCGATGGCGGCGTGCTCGCATTGACCCAGCATCTGTAGCGCGCCCTGCAATCGGTGCGCGTGATGACCGAGCGCCGATGCGTCTGCATGATCGACAATCCGCTCGATCCTGCCGAGTTCATCGCAGATGTCGGCGCTGTAGGCCGCGTCCATTTCAGTCACCTGCTCAAGTGCGTCCACGCTCTCCGGCGCCGGAATGCCCAGCGCAGCGAGCAGTTCGGCGGCGCGCAGCGGCTTGGCCAGCACCGCGTCGAAACCCGAGCGGCGGCAGCGTGCGTGGTGACGTCGCCCGCTGCGGGCAGACAAGGCGATCAGACGGACCGGATGCCCGCTGCGGGCGCGCAGTTCGCGTGCCAATGCGTAGCCATCGATGCCACGCAGCCCAATGTCGATCAGCGCGGCAGGGCGGGGGTGGCGTATCTGTTCGGCCAGCGCGCTGGCCGCGTCTTCCAGGGCACATACCTCGGCGCCCCAGCGCCGCAACTGTTCGGCAATGACGTGGCGATTGAGTGCGTGGTCCTCCACCAGCAGCAGTTGCAGCCCGGCCAGTGGCGTGCCCTCCACGGGCATGTCCCGGACACTCTCGGCAGAGTCAGCAGCGCATACCGGCAGGCGCAGGATGAAGCGGCTGCCGCGACCGAGGACGCTGTGCACGGTCAGATCGCCCCCCATCGCACGTGCCAGCTCGCGTGCAATGGAAAGCCCGAGGCCACTACCGCCACGCTGATGCCCACCGCTGCCTTGATGGAAAGGCTGGAACAGTTCGGCTACCTGTGCGGGCGCGATCCCGATCCCGCTGTCGATCACCTCCAGCAGCAGCTCTTGCGGCCGCGCTACTGGAAGCAGTCGCAGGCGCAGCTCGATGCCGCCGATATCACTGAACTTCACCGCATTGGCCAGCAGATTGCTGGCAATCTGGCGTAGCGCATCAATGTCCACCCGAATGATCGGCGAAGGTTCGGTCGGGGCATCAAGATGCAGTTGCAGGCCTTTCTGTTGCGCCTGAGGCCGAATGGCCTCCAGTGCCTGCCGGCAAAGCCGGGTCGCATCACAGGCTTGTGCATGCGGCCTGAAAGCGCCGCTGGCGAGGCGCGAAAAGTCCAGTGCGCGATTCAACAGGCCGCGCAGGGATTGGCCGGCGCTGCTGGCAGCGGCGAGCAGATCGCGCTCGCCTTTCGGCAGTGTCGATCGTCCAAGCAGCTCGATCGAGGCCAGTACGGCCTGTGCCGAATTGCGCATCTCGTGACTGATCATCCCGATGGCCTGCGCGCTGCGGCGGTCGCCGCGTACCCGCAGGTGACGGGTCATGGGCCACAGCAACAGCGCGACCAGCAGAGGGGGCAGCAGCAGCCAGCCGCGCGGGGGCGAGGCCTGCATCCAGTCCAGTGCGTTTCCCGCGGCCGCTGGCAGGGTCTGGCCTGCCCACAGGTGGAGCAGGCTCGCATGCTCCTCCAGCGTGATCTCCCGCAACGCCTGTCCGATGCGTTCAAGCAGCTGCTGGTCTTCCTGGCGGACGAGCAGGTAGAGGTCGGTGGAGAAGTCGCTGTCGAATGGCTGCAGGCGCAGGCTGCCGTTGAAATGGCGTCGAACCAGCGGGCGCAGCGTGGATTCCAGGCCAATCGCCACGTCGGCCAGGCCGGATTGAACTGCCGTCAATGCTGCGTACCGATCAGGCAGGTGCTGCAGCCGGATCTGAGGATGATGCGCGCGCAGCCAGCCGGCGTAGGGCCCGCCTTCAACGACGGCCACCACCCGGCCGTCGAGCTCGCGTATCTCCCGTGGCAGCCATTCACCGGCGCGCCCTGCCAGCAGGGTGGCGCCACCCCGGAAGCGGCTGGACGCGGCGAGGTCGGGGCAGGGCAGCTTCTGGTGTCTCGCGCCGCCAAACACCATGACCAGGTCGGCCTCGTGATGACATACAGCGAGGATTGATGCGGCGGTCGTCGGATAGGGGTGTTCCAGGAAGCTGAGTTGGGCGTGACGCGCCACCAGGTTGGCGTAGCCATGGGCGAGCGTCGGCGGTGATGACGGATCGGCTATCGCTGCGGGCACGGGGCGTAGGGACGGAGCGGTGGAGACCCGCACGCTGCTGCCCGGTAGCCAGCGTGGTGACCGGATATCTTCCGCCGACGCGGCGGGAAGGAGAAGCAGTACCAGCAACCCCCGGATCAGCAGGCACGGACGCAATGGCGCATGGCGCCTCACGGCGACTCCAACCGTTCACGCAGCGCATAGATCTCCACATCGCTGCGCAAGCCCAGCTTGCGCAGCACCGCGACCTTCTGTGTGCTGACGGTCTTGATGCTGCGGTGCCGGCGCAGCGCGATCTCCGATACGGTCAGGCCTTCCAGCAGCAGCTCCAGTACCTCCCGCTCGTTGCGGCTGAGCTCGCCACGATCGCCGGCCAGCCTGACGTCCGGCGGAATCCGGATCAGGCCCTGGAAGACGCGCACGATGGCGTCGGACAATGCCGCAAGGGGTTCGGCCTTGCTGACGAACCCACCGAGTCCGGCATCGATCAGGCTGTTGAGATTCGTGGTGGGAGAGAGCGTGGCGAAGGCCAGCATTGGTGTGCGCGGGAATTCGCGACAGAGCAGCGTAACCAGCTCGATGCCGCCCAGGTCGCCACGGGCGAGCGTGAGATCGATGATGGCCACATCCACGGGCAAGCGGTGCAGGCTGTCGATCAGCGCACTGCTGCAACCATGGCTGGCGACGATGTCGAACCGGAGATCGCCTGACAGGTGCAGGGCGGTGCCGCGACGGACGACTTCATGGTCGTCCAGGAGCGCCAGTCGAAGCCGGCGCGGTGCAGGAAATCCATTCATGCGCGGGAGGTGGTCAGCGCCCGTGGGCGTGGCCGCCATTCTGGCGCCGCTGTCGCGTCGAACATCGAATTTGTTGCGTTTTTACGACTATTCCTAAAGATCGATGGATGAGCTCCATCGATAAGAGCTGATCCATGGGCTGGACGTATCGTCAGGTTGAAAGCCGTGTGGACGCAGTGTCCTGGTGCGCTCTCGCTGGGTACAGGTGGCCTGGGTTGCAGGGCTGCCGGCACCCTTCGAGGGGGGTATTAATGTGACGCGTCACGCTGAAGTGCCTGGTCACCCGCGAGCCGAGTGGTCGGCGGTTGGCGATCTATCGCACCGACTGAGGTACGCGCCTGAGCCTGCCGGTGTCGTAGCCCATGGCCGCGATGCGCTCCACGGCGTGCTGGTAGTCGCTGTCCGATACGTGCGGGGTACGTGCCATGTACCAGACATAGTCGCGCTTGCTGCGTGCGACGATGGTCTGGCCATAGTCGTCGTCCAGCCAGGCAATCACATACTCGGCCTGGATCGGCCAGATGAACTGCATGCCCCAGATCGCGCCATTGCCGTTCTTCTCGACCCGTCCAACCGGGTGCATGGACTTCTGCGGGGCGTCGAAACTGCCCTTGCGATAGGTGAAGGTCGTCTGGATGCGCCCGTCCGGCCGCAGCGCATAGCTCTCCACCGCGTCGAAGGCCTCGCGCTCCGGCCATGAGGGTATGTGGGCGATCACATACCAGTCGCCCATGAAGCGCGGCACGTCCACCGAGGGCGGGCGGGGCAGGGGACGGGTATCGCTGGAGCTGCAGCCGGAACCGAACAGGCTCAAGGCCAGCAGGGGAAGCAGGGAGCGCATGCGCATGTCACACCTCAACGGGGACGGAACAGATAGTGGGCAACCAGCCACTGCTGGCCATCGTCGTAGCCGAACAGCTCGGCGCAGGCCATCCAGAACATGCGCCAGCGCTGCCACCAGATCTTCGCCGCCGCTTGGCCGTAGGTTGCGACCAGTACCGGCATCACCGCCTCGCGGGCCGCATCCTGGTTGGCCAGCCAATGGTCGGCGGTGCGCTGGTAGTGGGTGCCGTCCAGCAGCCAGCGCTGATCGAGTCGCAGGTCGCGCTGGAAATGCAGCAGCGTGTCAGCGGCCGGCATCAGGCCGCCGGTGAAGAAATGGCGCCCCATCCAGTTGTCGCCGCCCTCGGTCTCGAACGGGTACATCAGCGTGCGATGGGCGAAGATGTGCACGAACAGCGCGCCGTCGGGCTTCAGCCACTGCGCGACGTGCGCCAGCAGTCGCTGGTAGTTGCGCACATGTTCGAACATTTCCACCGAGACACAGCGATCGAAGCGTGCCGTGGGCAGCTCAAGCTGGTTGACGTCGCAGGTCAGCACCTCGACGTTGTGCAGGCCCCTGGCCTGGCACTGCGCCATGATGTGCTGGCGTTGGCTGTGCGAGTTGGATACCGCAGTGATGTTGGCCTGCCGATAGCGTTCGGCCATCCACAGGGTCAGCGAACCCCAGCCACAGCCCAGTTCGAGAATCTGCTGGCCGTCGGCAAGTCCGGCGCGCTGGCCATACAGTTCCAGCATCGCTTCCTCAGCCTGGTCCAGCGTTTCGCGCCCGGTAGGGTAGTAGCAGCTGCTGTACTTCAGCCGCTTTCCCAGGCAGGCCTGGAAGAATGCCGCGGGAACTTCGTAGTGCTGGCGGTTGGCCGCGTCGGTATGCAATGCGAGCGGACTGTCGGTCAGTTCTGCGATGCAACGGCTGAAGCGCGCGGACTGTGCCTCGATACCCCCCGCCGATTCCTCGTGCAGGCGTTGCGCGCACAGGCGCCGGATGCCGGCACGCAGCGCCGCATCGGGAACCAGCCCGCGTTCGGCCCAGGCGATCAGCCCGGTTTCCGCATCTTCAGCCGGATTCAGTGACGGGATCGCGCTCATGCGGAATGCTCCTTGGAAGAACGGGGGAACCAGGGAAAGAACATCGGCGTGCTGCGCTGGTAGGCACGGTAGTCGTCGCCGCGGCTGCGCAACGCCTGCTTCTCGGTGAAGGGGATGCCGCTGAGATAGCGCAGGAACAGATACATCAGCAGCGGCCCGGCCCACGCCAGCCACCACAGGGGGGAACCGACGGCGAGCAGCACATAGGTGAACCAGTGCAGCCACTCGAAGAAGTAGTTGGGGTGGCGTGAATAACGCCAGAGCCCCTCGCGGCAAGTGCGGCCCTTGTTCGCCGGGTCGGCACGGAAACGTGCGAGCTGGCGGTCGGCCAGGCTCTCGCCGCCGACGCTCAACAGCCAGGCCAGTGCTGCGGCGACTGTCCACGGTGTCAGGCCGGCATGGGAATTGGCTGCCACCGCAACGAAGGGCAGAGCGAACAGCACGACTAGCAGCGCCTGCGCCATGAAGAAGCCAAAGATCTTGCCCTGGTGGCTCTGCCAGTGTTCGCGCAGATAACGGTAGCGCCCGTCTTCGGGTTCACTACGGACCCGGCGCCACAGGTGCAGCGCCAACCGGCCGCCCCACAGGCCGCCGAGCAGGCCCAACGCAACCCGAGGCAACATCGCGCCATCGCCGAGCAGCGCCAGCAGCAGGGCCGAGGCACCCACGCACTTGGCCCAGAGCACGTCGACAACGCCGATGTTCTGGTGGCGGCGCTGCCAGGCCCAGCCCCAGCTCATCACCAGCACGGCATACAGCAGTACCCACAGCAGATTGATCATGACGATGCTCCGGCCAGGGAGGGCGGGGTGGTGCGAGAGCCGCGACGCGCGGTGACGCACAGCAGCGAAAGCGCGATGCTCCAGCCCGCACCCAACACCAGCAGGCCCTGCCACGTGGGTGCGGCGAAACGGACCGCATCGAAACCGCGCGCTGCGGAGAGATAGGCCAGCGGTGCCAACAGCAGGCCGAACAGAGCCGGCAAGGCCGGGTGGCGCAGCAGGAAGCGCATCGAGGTGGTCAGCGTCATCGCGAACGCGGCCCACAGCGCCATGATCCAGGGGGGCGGCACCCAGCCCAGCGGGGCGGCGGCGTAGCGCACGGTGCCGCTGGCGGCGGCGCTGGCATCGACCAGCCATGCGCAGGCCAGTGCCAACACCATCAACCGAAGGTCCAGCCGTGGTTGCGGCGACGTCAGCAGCTGGCTGCCGATGTAGAGAGAGGCTGCCAGCAACGCCGGCCACTGCCAGCCGCGCCCGGCGCCGGCTACGGCGCACAGCCAGACCAGCTGGTTGCCAAGCAGATTGGGCCAGAACCTGCGCATCTCAGCTGCCTTGGCCCGATGAGGCGCCCGGGCGATGCCCCGGGCGCGCCATCAGCAGATGGGAGACCCCGATCGAGCGCTCCAGGAAGCCGCCCTCGCAGTAGGCCAGGTAGAACTCCCACAGGCGGCAGAAGCGCGTATCGAAGCCCTGCGCCTGCACGTCGGGCAACCGGGCGAGGAAGCGCTGGCGCCAGGCGCGCAGGGTCAGCGCGTAGGAGTGACCGAAGTCCTGCTGGGCGATCAGCTGCAGGTCGCTGGACCGCGTTTTGGCGGCCATGATCGCGTTGATCGACGGAATGAAGCTGCCGGGGAACACATAGCGCTTGATGTAGTCTACGCTGCGCCGGGCCTGCTCGTAGCGATGGTCCTCGATGGTGATGGCCTGCAGCAGGGCAACGCCATCAGGCTTGAGCAGGCGCTGCAGCGTGGCCATGTAGGTGTCCAGGTATTCTGCGCCGATGGCTTCGATCATCTCGATCGACACCAGCTTGTCGAACTGGCCCTGCAGGTCGCGGTAGTCCTGCATCAGCAGCGTGACCTGGTCCTGCAGGCCGGCCGCCTGCACGCGCTGGGCAGCCAGCGCGTGCTGCTCGGCGGAGATGGTGGTGGTGGTGACGTGGCAGCCGTAGTGCTGCGCCGCGTGCAGCGCAAAACCACCCCAGCCGGTGCCGATCTCCACCACGCGATCGCCCGGCTTGAGCTGGAGCTGCTGGCAGATGCGGTCCAGCTTGCGCCGGGAGGCGGATTCCAGCGACTCGTCTTCTGTGTCGAACAGGGCTGAGGAATACATCAGGTCCGGCGACAGGAACAGGGCAAAGAAGTCGTTGCCAAGGTCGTAGTGCGCGGCAATGTTGCGGCGGCTGCCTTCACGGCTGTTGCGGCGCAGGCGGTTCCAGCCGCGCAGCAGCCAGCCACCCACGCGGGCCGGGCCGCGCTCCATGCCGTCGAGCAGGTCGCGATTGCGTACCAGCAGCCGGATCAGCGCCACCAGGTCATCGCAGTGCCATTCCCCCTGTATGTAGCTTTCACCTGCGCCCACGCTGCCTTGCGCTGCAACCTTGCGGTAGAACGCCGGGTCATCGATGGTGACGGTCACCTGCAGCTCGCCATGGGCATCGCCCAGCCAGACTTCGCCGAGTGCATCACGCACGCACAGGCGGCCGTCGCGCATGGGGGCAAGCTGTTGCAGCAGGCGGCGGCGCAGGAAGGCATCCAAGGCGCCGGGACGTGGCAGGGCGACCAGGGGAGTCATCGAGTTCATCGCGGTTTCTCGGCAAGGGCAGGGTGGTCATGCACGGGGTTGCGTTTCAGCCACAGCCGCAGCGCGTGCCAGTGGATGGCGGCCATCACCTGCAGGGTCATCAAGGGATAGCAGGCCAGGACCCGGGCCAGCCCGCGGCCGTCCAGGGCGTGTCGCTGCATGGCCTGGGTGGCATCAAACTGGCGAACGCCTTGGCGCCAGACCTGCATGTGCACGCGCAGATCATCATCTGGGCGGTTGAACCGCCAGTCGTAGTGGCAATCCATCGGCATGAACGGCGAGACATGGAAGCGCTTGTCGAACCGCCAGCGCAGCGAGGCGCCTTCGTGGGTGGCCGTGGCGACTGGCAGCACATAGGCGTGCCGTTCCTTCCAGGGCGTATTGGTGATCTCGGCGACGATGCAGTCCAGGGTGCTGCCATCGGACTGGTAGCAGTAGTAGAAGCTGACCGGGTTGAATACGTGCCCGCCGAAGCGAAGGTGGGTGAGCAGGCGTACCGGGCCGGCAGGCCGATAGCCCAGGGTAGCCGCAGCATGATCGCGCACCGCATCGGCCAGCGGTTGTGCGGGATTGCCGAAGTAGTCGCTGCGGCGGAACTCGGCCAGGTTGCGGCGATTGACCGACCACAGCCAGCGCCCGGCGAACACGGTCTCCAGCTCGTCCAGATCGAGCAGCAGCTGCGCGATCGGATAGCGGAACGCGTGGGGCTGCGGATGATGCCGTCGGTGCATCACCTGCCCGAAGTAGAGTGCGCTGGCACTCACGCTGCCACCTCGCCGGGCGCAACGCTGTCAAGGTGCGCGGTGCACTCGCGCATCGCGTCCACCACGCGGCGGGCGCTGCGGATGCCGTCTTCGTGGAAGCCCCAGCCCCAGTATGCGCCGGCGAACCAGGTGTGGCGGCGGCCCTGCAGCTCTGCCCAGCGCTGCTGGGCGCGGATAGCGGCATGATCGTGCACCGGGTGGGCATAGTGCAGCCTGCGCAGCACCTTGGCCGGATCAATCGCCTCGCTGCGGTTGAGGGTCACGACCAGCGGGGTGTCACCGGGCAGGCCCTGCAGGAGGTTCATGCAATAGCTGACCGTACAGGGCGCGCCTGGATCCCTGGGCACGTGTGCATTCCATGCAGCCCATGCTTTGCGGTTGCGCGGCAGCAACGATGCATCGGTATGCAGTACTGCTTCGTTGGGCTGGTAGCGGATGGCGCCGAGTACTTCGCGTTCGACCTGATCGGCGTCATGCAGCAGGGCAAGCGCCTGGTCGCTGTGGCACGCCAGGATGACCTCGTCGAACCCCTCCACGCCGGCCGCGCTGTGCACGCGCGCGCCCCACGGCATGCGTTCGACCGAGTGAACCGGGCATTCCAGCCGCTCACGCACCCGCCAGCGGGCGCGAAGGGCATCGACATAGCGTGCCGAGCCACCGCTGACCACCCGCCAGGGTGCGCGCCCGGTCATCTGCAGCATCTGGTGGTTGGCCATGAACTGGGCCAGGTAGCGGGCCGGGAACTGCATGACCGTGGCGGTCGGTGACGACCATAGTGCCGAAGCCATCGGCAGCAGGTGCTCGTCGATGAAAGCGGTGCCGTAGCGCTGGCCGCGCAGGTACTGGCCCAGTGTCGGGCCTTCGTCTTCCGCCAGCAGCAGCGGCGCATCCCGGTAGAACCGGCGCAGGTCGGCCAGCATTCCCCAGAAACGTGGCGAAACCAGATTGCGACGTTGGCAGAACAGACCATCCAGCGAAGTGGCGTTGTACTCGACGCCACTTCGCTCGCTGTGCATGGAGAAGCTCATGGTGGTCGGCTGCGAGGCCACACCCAGTTCTTCGAACAGTGCCGTCAGCAGTGGGTAGTGCAGGGGATTGAAGACGATGAAACCGGTATCCACCGCCATGCGCGTGCCGTCCACCTGCACGTCATGGGTGTGGGTATGCCCGCCCAGGTAATCGTTGGCCTCGAACAGCGTCACTTCGTGTTCGCCGTCCAGCCACCAGGCACTGGCCAGGCCTGCAATGCCGGAGCCGATGATCGCGATGCGCATGTCAGTACCTCGCCTTGGCCAGTACCCACTCGGGGATGGGCTTGAGCCCCCTCACCAGGCCCATGGCCGCCATTGCGCGCAGCCCGTACCAGGTCAGGTCGATCTCCCACCAGCGGAACCCTTGGCGGACGGTCCCAGGGAAGAAATGGTGGTTGTTGTGCCAGCCTTCACCGAAGGTAAGCAGAGCCAGCCAGAGGTTGTTGCGGCTGTCGTCACGGGTCTCGAAGCGCCGCCGGCCAAAACGATGGGCCAGCGAGTTGATGGTAACGGTGGCGTGGAACAACACCACGGTGGAAATGAAGAAGCCCCACACCAGCAACTGCGGGCCAGAGGTGTGCAGTCCGGGCGCCCAGCGCTCCAGGCCGGCGCCGAGTGCGTACAGCGCGGCAGCCAGCAATACCGGCACCGCCGTATCAAAGCGGTCCAGCCAGCGCAGTTCCGGGAAGCGCGCCAGGTCAGGCACGCGCGATAGATCCGTGGCGAATGCCTCGCGGGTGAGGAACCAGCCCATGTGGCTGCGCCAGAAGCCGCCTTCGCGCGGCGAGTGCGGGTCCAGCGGTTGGTCGGCATGCCGATGGTGATGGCGATGGTGGGCCGCCCACCACAGCGGCCCACGTTGCACGCTGGACGCGCCGATCACCGCGAACACGAATTGCACCGTTCGCGATGCCTGGAACGTCCGGTGCGAGAAGTAGCGGTGGTAAAAGGCGGTGATCGCAAACATGCGCACTGCGTAGAGGGCTGCGGCGACGATCACTGCCGTCCACGAGATACCTACCCAGATCACCGCGATGCAGGCCAGGTGCATCAACGCGAACGGTACGGCGCGCAGCCAGTCGATGCGTCCGGGCTCGCCAGCGGCGTGGTCTGCAGCGCTGCCGGTGTCGACCCAGCGCTTCAGGGTGCGCAGCAGGCGCCAGCGTCGGCGGGGGAGGGGCGCTACAGAGGCCATGGCGGATCTCGGCGGGTGTCGTGTCTTCCTCTACGCAGCAGTGCGCGCAATGGATGCGGCCGACTGTGGAAAATTCCGGCTTCACTTGGGCATCACGCTGCAGCGTTCGACCAGCGGTTGCGCCCAGGCCTGTTGCCATTCGCTGGCGGGCCGCTCGGCCACCGGCGAGCTGAAGCGCACCGTGACCTGTGGGTAGGTGCCGCGGGTATCGCGCAGGTTGCTGGTTCCGCGGAATTCCAGCAGGCGGCGGTCGGCGCTGGCATAGACCAGCGACAGGCGCGGCGCGATGCCGCCGTACCACGTGTCCAGACTGACCTCGATGGCCTGGGCGTCGATGCCCTGCCAGCGAACAGGGCCGGTACGCCGCACCTGCACCGGGAAGAAGCGCTGCCGCCCCGGCACCAGGAAGGGCAGGCTGATGCGTTCACCTCGCAGCAGCGCTGGCCAATGCTGGCGCACCGCGGCGTCGAAGCCCGTGTCGATCACCGCATCCGGTGCCAGCTCAAGCCGACGCTGACGCAGCTCGCTGGCGGCATCTTCTTTCCAGGCGATCGACACCGACTCGCCACTCGCGTCGACTTCAGCGGTTTGCCCACTACGGCTGTCCTGCAGCGAATAACCCCGGGCCTGCGGGCGGGCGCTGGCCGGCAGATGCTTGCGGGCGAAGGGGCGGCCATCCGGGCACTGATAGAGCACCCAGCGCTCGGCACCCTCCGATGGGCCGCGCCGCCAGTGCACTTCACGATAGAGCAGATCGCCCTGCGCCGAGGTGGCCACGCCCTCGTTGCGCAGCCAGGGCGCCGCCAGCGCGGCATGGGGCAGGCACAGCAGCAGCCAGGCAGTGCGCATGGTGTTCATCCGGTCGGGAGGCTCAGGTCATACGGCGGGCGCGGCTGCTTGGATGCACAGTGCCTGCTGCATCCAATGGCCGCCCCTGCGCGTAGAGAGGACAGACCTTCACCTGCCCGCCGCTCACGCAGATGTACCCTGACGCTGCCAGCACCCTCCTCAACTTCGATACCGCACGCACCGTGTCCAGTTCCCAGCAGCCCAGCAGCGAGCCGACGAACTGGGCCGATGACATGGACAGTGTGGCGCGGCTGCGCGACCGCGACTGTTTCATGCGGATCTATGACTACTTCATGCCGCGGCTGTGCGTGTATCTGCGTGGCCTGGGGGCACCCGACGCCGTGGCCGAGGAAATGGCGCAGGAGTGCCTGCTGCGCCTGTGGTTGCGGGCGGCCGAGTATGATGCGGCCCAAGGCGCGCTGAGTACCTGGCTGTACCGGATCGCGCGCAACCTGCATATCGACCGCATCCGTCGAGAGCGCAGCTGGATGCAGGTGCAGGCAGCGGTGGAAGACGCCGCGGCGGTGGAAATGATCGAGCGCAGCAGCGCCGAGCAGTTCGCCGACCAGGCGCGCCTTCGCCAGCGCATCAACGAGCTGCCCGCCGTGCAGGCGAGGCTGGTGCGGATGTCCTATTTCGAGGCGAAGAGCCACAGCGAGATTGCCCAGGCGCTGGGCATGCCGCTTGGAACGGTAAAGTCACACCTGCGACGTGCGTTCCTGCAACTGCAGGCCAAAGTGGGAGGTGCGCTGTGAATCCGCATCACCACCTGCACGAATCCACGCTGATGAGCTATGCCGCCGGCGCGCTGCCGGCGCCGTTGAGCATCGTGGCCGGTGCCCACCTCGAGCAGTGCCCCCACTGCCGGCAGCGCCTGCGCGATGCCGAGGCGATCGGCTCGGTGCTGCTGGAGCAGACCCAACCGCCCGCGGCCGACGCGCGTCGCGAGCAGTTGCGCGAGGCCATGCTGATGCAGCTGGCCTCGGACGCGCCGAGCGCCATCGCCGGAGCCAGGCGCCCGGTGCCGAGGGAGCGGCCCGAGGCCGATCCGGACCATCTGCCCGCCTCGTTGCATCCTTACTTCGGCGCTTCGCTCAGTGCCCTGCGCTGGCGCTGGATGGCGCCCGGCGTGCACTGCATCAGGGCTGAGCAGATGCCCTCGCTGATCATGCTGAAGATTGCCCCGGGCAAGTGCCTGCCGATGCACAGCCATGGCCGCAGCGAACTGACCCACATCCTTCGAGGCTCGTACAACGACGCGCTGGGGCTGTTCGCGCCGGGCGACGTGGCGGACCTGGACGAGGAGGTGGAGCATCAACCGGTAACTGCACCCGGTGTTCCCTGCATCTGCGTGTCAGCGCTGGACGCGCCGTTGGTGTTCAGTGGCTGGTTGGCGCGGAAGATCCAGCGTTTCGTGAAACTCTAGCGTGGGTGCGACCATGACCGGGAAAGGTGCGTTGAGGATTCTGTTGACCGGTGCTGCGGGCCTGGTGGGGCAGGGTGTTGCGCTGGCCTGCCAGCGCTCGCCGCAGGTGGCCCACCTGACTGCCCTGGTCCGCAGGCCGGGCAGCCTGAACGGGCCTGGCAGCGAACTGATCGTCCCCGATTTCCTGCATATGCAAGGCCGGCATGAGCAACTGGCCGGCTTCGACGCATGCTTCTACTGTGCCGGTGCGCCACCGGTCGGCACGGCAGAGGCCGAGTATCGACGCGTGACCCTGGACATCACGCTGGCGGTTGCACGCGCCTGGGCGGCGGCGAATCCCGAGGGGCGCTTTCTATATGTATCCGGTGCGGGTGCGGATCCGCAGAGCCGGGTAATGCCGCTGAGGGTCAAGGGCGAGACCGAAGTGGCATTGCAGGCCCTGCCGGTGCGCTCGGTGATGCTGCGCCCAGGAGGCGTTCGTCCGGTCCCGGGTACCGGCACCCGTCATGCAGTGCTGAAGCCGCTGTACTGGGGCGGTGCGCCATTGATGAAACTGGTCGGCGCGGTCGCGCCTTCGCTGGTGACGAGCAATCTGGCACTGGGCCAGGCGATGATTGCCTTGGCCGCCAGGGAGCATCCGCCGGGCACGGTGGAATGCGCGGACATCAACCGGATCGCGGCCGGCGGGCGCGATCCGGCGTCCTGACCTCAGTGTGGCGCTGCCTCCAGCGCGGTGCGCACGGCCGTCGCCAGATCACTTCGGGTGAACGGCTTTGGCAGCAGCGCAACGGCCCGGCCCTGGCTGCCCACCTGGTCGTGGTCACGGGGATAGCCCGACGTGAACAGCACGGCGACCTCCGGCCAGCGTTCACGGACTTCCCGCACCAGCTCCCAGCCCGACATGCCGGGCATCACCACGTCCGAGAACAGCAGGTCCACCCTGGTATCCGGGCGTTCCAGCAGCCGCAGTGCGGAAGGGCCGTCGTGGGCTTCCAATACCCGGTAGCCCAGCAGCCGCAGTGCATCCACCGTGTGGGCGCGGACATCGTCGTTGTCCTCGGTCACCAGGATGGTTTCCTCGCGCGGCGAATAGCCTGCCAGGCCGGTCTGCGGAGTGCGCGCCTCGCTGGGCAACGGCAGCAGTGAACGCGGGAACATCATGGTGATACTGGTGCCGCCGCCTTCCACCGAATCGATCAGTACGTGGCCGCCTGACTGCTTGACGAACCCGTGCACCATCGACAGGCCCAGGCCGGTGCCACGGCCAACCTGCTTGGTGGTGAAGAAGGGTTCGAAGACCCGGGCGAGCGTCGCCGCATCCATGCCGTGGCCGTTGTCGCGCACCCGCAGCATCACGTACTCGCCCGGCGTTGCATCCGGGAACAGCGCGGCGTAGTCGTGGTCGAGGTGGCTGTTGTCGACCTCGATCACCAGTCGGCCGCCGTGCGGCATCGCATCGCGGGCATTCACCGCCAGGTTCAGTACAGAGGCCTCCAGCTGGCTGACGTCGATCTCGACGCACCAGATGTCCTCGGCGCTGCGGATCTCCAGCTGCACCAGCTCACCCAGCGCACGCTGCAGCATGTCGTGCATGTCCAGCAGGCGCTCGTTGAGGTTGGCGGCCTGGCTGCGCAGCGGCTGGCGGCGGGCAAACGCCAGCAGGCGCTGGGTCAGGCTGGCGGCACGGCCGACACCCTTCAGTGCATTGTCCAGCGCACGGCTCACCATCGCTCCGGGTTCGCCCGCGCGCTCGCTGAGCAGCATGGCGTGCTCGACGTTGCCTGAGATGACCGTCAGGATGTTGTTGAAATCATGTGCGATGCCGCCGGTGAGCTGGCCGACCGCCTCGATTTTCTGCGACTGGCGCAGCGCATGCTCAGCCTGCACGCGCGCGGTGGTTTCCACGGCCTCGGAGACCACAGCGGTGACCACGCCCTCCGTATCGAGTAGTGGACGGAACGAGAAATCAAAGCTGCGCCGCCCGGTCGGTAGTTCCAGTTCCAGCGCATGCAGTGAACTGCGGCCCTGTACCGCTGCGGCCACGGCCCGATCGATCAGCGCTGCGATGCCCTCGGTGGTGCCGAACCAGACCGATTCGGCGAAGCGTTGGCCAACGACGTCCTTCTTGTCTGCCAGCACCGCGGCCAGTGACGCGTCATTGGCATCGACCACGCGTCCAGACAGATCCAGCAGCACCTGGTGCTGGAAACTGGATTCGAAGATCGCCTGCAGGCGCCGCTTGCTGGCGCGCAACTCGGCCGTGCGTGCCTGTACCTGCTGCTCGAGCAGCTGGTTGTCTTCGCGCAGGGCCAGCTCGGCCTGTTTCAGCAGCGACACGTCGCTGCCCAGGCAGATATACCCGGCCACGCTGCCATCGGCGGCATGCTCAGGCACGCAGTCCATCTGCACGAATCGTGATTCGCCGCTGCGATGGATCAGTTCGGCCTGGAAGCGGGTGCGCTCGCCCTGTAGTACCCGTTCCAGGCTGGGCAGGGCGTGCTCGAAGGCGGAAATGCCGCTGACATCCCGAGCCGACCGACCCAGCAGTTCTGCAAGGCTGAATCCATGCCAGTCCAGGAACGCCTTGTTGGCAAACCGGTAGCGATGGTCCTTGTCCAACTGGGCGATCAGCGCCGGGACGGCATCGGTCACCTTCTGCAGCTGGGCCTGGCTTTCGTTCAGCGCGGCCTGCGCATTGGCCAGCTGGATACGCTCCTGCGCCTCCTGGCGGGCGCGGCGGATCGCATCTGGCAAGCGTTGCAGGCGTTGCTTCACCACATAGTCGCGGGCACCGCGCGTGAGGGCCTGTACCGCCAGTTCCTCGGTCAGGGTGCCGGAAACAAAGATGAAAGGCGTCTGCGGCACGCACTCGCGCGCCAGGGCGAGTGCTGCGTCACCATCGAAGCCTGGCAGGACATGATCGGCGAGGATCACGTCGAACGGGCGGTTTTCGATGGCCTCGATGAACGCGTTGCGGGTCCACAGGCGCTCGGCCTCGAAATCGAGGCCGGCACGCTGCAGCTGGGCGCTGATCAGCTCCGCATCAAGCGCGCTGTCCTCCAGCATGAGGATGCGCAGGCGCTCGCTGCGGCGCGATCCATCACGCATTGCGCTGCCCCGAACCGTTGGGCCGATGCGGTGGCGGCTGGTTGGTGATGCCCCAGAACATGCCCAGGCCCTGGATGGCGTCGAAGAATTCCTTGAAGTCGACCGGCTTGACCACGAATGCGTTGACGCCCAGTTCGTAACTGCGCACCAGATCCTGCTCTTCGCGCGAGGAGGTCAGCATCACAACCGGGGTGCTGCTCAGGTACGGGTCGCCACGGACCTGCTCCAGTACCTCCAAGCCATTGACTTTGGGCAGCTTCAGGTCCAGCAGCACGACCACCGGGCCGCCGTGCATGGCACCGGCGAACTTGCCTTCGCAGCGCAGGTAATCCAGCGCTTCGGCGCCGTCGCGTACATGGATGACATCGTTCAACAGCTGGCAGCGCTCAAGCGCGGCCATCGTCAGCTCTGCATCCTTGGGGCTGTCCTCTACCAGGAGGATCGGCCGCAGGTCCCTCATGGGTGTTCTCCTGTGGAGCGGGGTAGGGTGAAGTGAATGGTCGCGCCCTTGCCGGGCTCGCCCTCGGCCCAGGTACGGCCGCCATGGCGGCCGATGATGCGGCGTACGTTGGCCAGGCCGATGCCGGTGCCTTCGAATTCTTCCACATGGTGCAGGCGCTGGAACACACCGAACAGCTTGTCGACGTAACGCATGTCGAAGCCGCAGCCGTTGTCGCGCACGAAGAAGTGATCTTCGTCGTCGCTGCGGTCGTGCCCAATCTCGATCATCGCGTGCTCACGCTCGCGGGTGAACTTGATCGCGTTGGCCAGCAGGTTCTGCCAGACCAGGCGAAGCATCGTCGGGTCGGCTTCCACCTCCGGCAGCGGCGCGAGCGTCCACTGCACGTCGCGGCCGGCGTAATCCAGCGCCAGGCTCCGGCGCACGTCCTCGGCCAGCGCAGCCATGTCCAGCCGCACCCGCCCCAGCGTGGAGCGTCCCATCTGCGAGAAGCTGAGCAGGTCATCCACCAGTGTGCCGGCGGACTTTGCCGAATCGACGATCGTATCCAGGAAGCGGCGCTCGGTCTCGTTGAGGCGGTCGCCCGCCGAGCTGCCAAGCAGCTCCGAATAGCCCACGATGTGGCGGAAGGGGGCGCGCAGGTCGTGGCTGACCGAATAGGAAAAGGCTTCCAGTTCCTTGTTGCTGCGCAGGAGCTGCTCGTTCAGTTCCGCCATCTCCTCGGCCTTGCGCAGCACGATATCGACGATGGCCGTGCGCATCTCGTGTGCCGCATCGCAGTCGGCGTCGGTCCACGGCAGGCTGCGCTGCCGCACGGTCTCTTTCCAGGCGTCGAAGGAGCTCCGCGGGGAGAGTGCGACGCCGGGCGCTGCGGTCTTGCGGGGGTCTCCCCCCCAGCGCACGGTTCGCACCACCTCCGGCCGGAACCACATCAGGTAGCTGTCATGCAGCTGCGAAATGGACACTGCCAGCAGGCCGCTGGCTACATCGGCCAGGTGCGCGGCAGGCGACCAGTCGGCGGCAAGGTGGTCGGTGCAGTAGGTTTCCTGCCCGGCCTGCCGGGTAGCCAGCCAATCGGCCAGGGCCAGCACGTCGCTGGCCGGTGGGCACTCACCCACGCGCATGCAGTCGCCCTTGTGCACGATGGCAGCCCCGGCCGCGCCGGTCAGCGACAGCAGGCTGCCTTCGTCCTGGCGCAGGGCCGCCATGAATTCTTCGTCGCCGGCCATGCGGCCCAGCAGCTTGACCAGTATCGAGCGACGCGCGACGCGTTCTTCAATCGCGAGCGCGCGCTCCTTCAGTGCAATCTGCAGCGACAGGATCTGGCCCATGAACTCGCAGGCGGTACGCACGTGGTAGGGCAGGCGGCGTGGCTGCACGGTGTGGCAGGACACCAGGCCCCATAACCGCCCCTCATGTACCAGTGACACCGACATCGACGCCCCGGTCCCCATGTTGCGCATGTACTGAAGATGCACGGGGGACACGCTGCGCAGCACGGCCAGGCTCAGGTCGGTCGGTGGCGCCTCGCGGTGGTCTTCGGCCCGCATCAGCGGGGTAGGGGTATAGTTGTTGTCCGCGATCAGGCGCACCCGGTTCCGGCGGTACAGTTCGCGGGCCTGTGCGGGAATGTCCGACTCGGGAAAGCGCAGGTCCAGGTAGGACGGCAACAGGCCATTGCCATCTTCGGCCACCACGATGCCATTCCAGCCAGCATCGAATTGATAGACCAGGGTGCGGTCAAAGCCGGTGAGCCGCCGCATGTGCGCGGCCGCAAGCCTGCACAGGTCTTCCACCGTCGCTGCCGATTCAATGCCGGTCATCAGCTCGCGGATGGCTGGATACAGTTCTTCCAGCGAGCCGGGCTGGCCGGGAACCGGTGCTTCCAGCTCGACCAGAAGATCCGTGGCGGAGCGGTGCACCAGCAACTGATGGCGGCCGTGCCCATCCAGGTGCACGGCACCGACATGCGCGCTGCTGCCCACCGTCGCCTGTTGCAACACGCCCTGGAACGGTGCCAGCACGCCGCCCAGCACTTCACTGACGTGCTGCATCAACGGTTCGCCGAACTGTTTCAGCAGCCCGGGGTGGCTGATGGCGCGCTCGCGTACCTGCAGGGACTGCGGTTCAACGATCAGAAGCACACCGTAGGGCTGGATCGCGCCAGGGGTGTGGATCGGTTCGCGCGCGCAACGGGACAGGGCAGTGTCGTGCGCGGATTCGGTAGGAGGCGTCAAGGGCGGGACTCATGATTCGTGGATGGCTGGAACGGCCCAGCACTGCATCCGGTGTGCATGAATGGTGAAGCAAAAGCGTGCCGCCGCATACCACCACGTGAATGTGAAGGGGCTTTCATTCAAACCTGAATTCTTCATCTACGCAGCGACGGATGAACTGGAAGGCGTCTGTCGCGCCCCTGCATGCCTGTGCGCGCTCTTGGCCACTTAAAACGAGCGCATCCAGTTCCTCCCGCTCGCGTCTCCAGTACTCGGCCACACCGAGCTCGGAAGGACGCAGGTGGCGCGCCCCGTACCCGGCATGAAGCTGCAACGCAGCGGCCATCTTCAACAGCACGGACGCTCCCAGCGTCGAGCCCTCCGCCACGTAGCGCCAGCCCAGAACGGTCGCTTTCGAGAATGCTTGAGGCTGCGGTTGCCAGGCATGGGGTACCGGCATGGAAGCGCCGAGGTCGCGAAGATCCTCCTCGATCAGCGGCAAGCGGGTCGCGCCCGGATCCTGCATCCGGTACAGCGGCGCAACGGCGCTATGGAAGTGCCATTGCACGCGCAGGAAGCAGAGGTAACGCTGGCGCGACGCGAAGATGTGTTGCTGCAACAGGTGCTGGTCGAGGCGATCGTGGGCCGCTCGGGTGTGCGCTTTCAGGGCGGCGCTGAGGGCAATGGGGTGATCGGGTTGTGCTGGCAATGTGGATGTAGGCATCGGCGCGCACCCTAGCAGATTTCGATGCAGAGACCGGTGCAGGTTTCGCGGCCAGCACATCTGCGCTGCACGCCAGCTAGACAGCGGCTGCCCTACGGTGACTGCAATTCCAACAGATGCCACGCCCGTGAACCTGCAGACCGAACCCGCGCCCCAGTACCGCATGCTCCCTGACAGCTGCCAATTTGAATTGCTGGATGTGGATGCACTGCAGGATCCAGCCAGTGGCCGGCTGCTGCACCTGTACTCGCTGGTAGCGCGTTGCCTTTCCTGCGAGACGATCTTCAAGGCAGAAGAAGGGCAGGGCCTGGTCAGCCATACTGCAGCGCGAGTGGTGCGGTGCCCCACCGGTTGCGGGCAGCAGGCGTTCAAGCCGGCCCTGCTGCGGACCTGGTGCCCACAGGCCGTGGCCCAGGCATGAACGCTGGATCCGCGTGTCACAGCAGCCCTGGATTGGCCCGCCAGACGGCGAAGTTGAGCGCCGAGGCGAACAGGATCCAGGCGAGGTAGGGAAGCAGCAGCACTGCCGCGGCCGGGCGGGTACGCGCAAACGCGACGATCGTCGCGCACACCAACACGATCAATACAAGAATGTCGGCGAAGGCAAGCGCGCCCAGCTTCCAGCCGAAGAACAGCCAGCTCCACAGTGCGTTGACGGCCAGCTGCACCAGATAGAGCAGCAGCGCGGGTCGTGCCCCGCGCCAGCCACGTTCGCGCCAGACCAGCCACGCGGCAACCGCCATCATGGCGTAGAGCAGCGTCCACACCGGACCAAAGACGCTGGCCGGTGGCGCCCATGCCGGAAGCGTGAGGGTAGCGTAGAAGCTTGCCGCGGACGTGGACGCCCATGCCCCCAGCGTGGCCGCGACGAAAGTAATTGCCACCCATCCCAGAAATCCGGAAACCTGTGAACTCCGCTTCATAGCGTGCAGCTCCCTGATGCTTGTGCTGCCTGTCTACGCACAGGGGCAGCGAACGGATGCAGGTTGCTGGCCTTCAATCTGAAGAACCGACGGCACCCGCTCCCTCGCTCGCTGGCAGCAGGGAAGGTCGCTGGTCAAACCACTCCCTTGCTTTCGCCAGGTGCCATTGGCGCTGGTCACCGTCCAGCTCGATGCCCGCACCCAGCAGCCCCCAGCGCAGGTAGAGATCACCGCGCTTGCGCTGGTCGAGCAGATCCAGCCGCGCGCGTACCGAAAGCCGATCGTTCTCGGCCTGCAGTCCATCGATGATCAGATGGCCCGGGCGCCAGCGCAGCGTCGCCCGTGCCTGCACCTGGCCGGAATCCAACAGCGACAGGGTCCAGCGCGGGTAGTCGGTACGCTCTGCGAACAGTGCAAGCAAAGGGCGGGCATCGCTGAGATCCAGATCCGTGGTGGCATCGACCTGGAAGGGCGACTGCGCGTCGATGCGGCCACGCTTGAAGGCCACGCGGCCTTTCCATGGGCTTGTTTGCTCTGTATCCGCCACCTGCACATTGCGCAGCTCGACGGTGGTGCCGGACAGATCGAAATGACGCTGATTGAAGTCACCGCGGCGCAGCGTTGCCTTCACGTCGACGTCGCCGCCCATGTCCAGCCCTGCCACCTTGGCGCTGGCATTGCGCCCCAGCAGCCGGGCAGTGCCGAGGCCGACGCGTCCATCGGTGTCGAGCGTGGCATCGCCGCTCAGGCTGCCGGTGCCACGGAGCAGCCGCACCTGCGGCGAGCCCAGGTAACGGTTGTAGGCGGCCAGGTCGGGAATCGTTGCTTGGCTGAAGCGCAGGTGCGCGCGGACACCCTTGCGCAGCTCCTGCAGGCGACCATCACCGGTCAGGTCCAGGGCCAGATCACGGCCGTCGAACAGGCGCACGTCCTTGGCATCGGTTGGCCGAGCAGTGAATCGTGGCAGCCGGACAGCCAGCTGTGCCTGGCTGGGGCTGCCGGCCTTAAGTTCGCCATGGGCGCTGGCCGTGCCGGCCAGGCGTACGCCGGCGACTTCGGCCACGGCTTCGGCGGCCGGAATGTCCACGGTGCTGCCTTCGATCAGTTCGCCGTTGCGCACGCGCAGGTCCGCCTTCAGCGTGCCGCCGCCGTCCAGCTGCAGCCACGGCTTGCGAACGAACAGGGCAGGGATCCAGTTGAGCGAAGTGAACGTCCATTCGCCGCGCACTGTGCCGGAGCTGCGTTCCAGCAGCTGGGCGGGCTGCTGGAAGGGAACGTTCCGGCCACTGATGTGCAGATCGGCATCCACTTCGCTGCCTGAGCCGGGCTTTGGCGGCAGGCGGGCCTGCAGGCGCAGGTCGTTGGACACATTGAGCTGCAGGGCCAGCACGCCGCGATTGGGGGCGCCGTCACCCAGGTAGAGCGGCACCTGCCAGATTGCGCGGTCCCCGGGCTGCAGCTGGCCGTCAATCAGGTGCAGCGCCAGCTGCAGGCGTCCGGGCACGGGCGCGCTGGAGATCTTCGGCGTTGTGGCATCCGTGTCCATGCGCAGGCCCTGGCTGCGGGCGTCGACCTCGAGCTTGGCATGCAGCAGCTTCAACTTGGCCAGACCGGGCGCCTGGTCCCGATAGTGGCGCGGATAGCTGAAGCGCGCGGTGAGATCCATGTCGCCCAACAGCTGCACGCCGTCAAAACTGGTGTCCGCATCGCTGAACGCCACCTCGGATTCGAAGAGCTCCGACGGCCCGCCGCGCAGCTGCTTGAGGAAGCCCACCGTACCCCGGCCCTTGCCAATGATCAGCAACTTGCCAAAGCGTGCGCTGCGGATGCTGTTGCTGTGGATGGCGTCGAAACGGAGCGTCCAGCCACGGTCGCTGCGCGGCGGTGGCGGGATGGCTTCTTCGACGCGGCTGATCTCGGCGGAAACCCCCGTCGCCTGCAAGCGCGGAACCCGTACCTCGCGCTGGAACAGGGGCAGTACCGCCAACCGGGCGCTGGCGCGCTCGGCATGCAGCACGTAGACCGTGTGGTTCACGTGGCCGCGCATGTGCACGTTCCAGGCGATGACATGGCCGGGCAGCAGCGTGATGGCCGGGCCGGTGGTCATCACGAACTTGTGCGGCTTGCGGTTGGTGAACTGATCGAACAGCGGGGTATTGAGGAAGATGTTGCCGGCCAGCAGGTACAGCAGGTAGATGCCCAGCAGGACGTAGGCGGGAACGCGCCACCGTCGAAGCCGGTGCGGGATGTGCACGGAAACAGGAGGCATCTACTGCTCTGAGGGCTGAAATTCCCACAACTATTGCGGAGCCGATGGCGGTGGCGCGTGAAGCAGCCATGGGGCAGGGGCTGGATTCTGGTAGTGTCCGGCCTGGTCACCACCACAGATCTGTAGGAGACGCATGGAGATCCGGCCCGCCCGTGCAGGCGATTTCGACGCGATGTGGGGCATGTTCAAGGCGGCCATTGCGGCGCAGGATGCGCTGCCCTTTGCCGGCTCTTTTGGAGTCGAAACGTTTCGCGCGCATTGGTTCCAGGCCCAGGCACCTCATGTAGCTATGCTGGAGGGCCGAGTTGTGGGCATGTACAAGATGGGCCCGAATTTCCCCGACCTTGGGGCGCATGTGGCCAGCGCCACGTATGTGGTGGATGCGCCGGCACAAGGGCAAGGTGTGGGCCGGGCCCTGGTGGAACACAGTCTGGAGCGGGCGAGGGCGGAAGGATTCCTGGCCATGCAGTTCAATTACGTGGTCAGTACCAATGGGCCGGCGGTGGCGCTGTATCGGAAGCTGGGGTTCGATGTGGTGGGAACGCTACCGAAGGCGTTCCGGCATGGGACGCTGGGCTTGGTGGATGTCTTTGTGATGCACAGGTTCCTGTGATGCGATGCGTTGGTCGCACGTGGATAGCGTGACGCGTCACGACCAGTGAGTGGCTACGGCTGGGGTGCCAGAACGCGCTCCTGAGGCCTCGGTCGTTGGTGCCGAATCGGCGAAAGCGCTCTTGCCAGGCTGGCGTGCAGCCACGGCAAGATCAGCGGCAAAACTACGCCCGCAAAGCCGTCTTTACCCGCCACTGTCAGATCCGCAAGATCCTTTGCCATTCCTGCAGAGGTTGAGGGAAGCCCAAAGTGCGGTTGGCAGTGATCGAATCACTGACAATCAGGCCGGCGCCTGGAGTGGATCAGGGGCGTGACTGGTGAAGCCTGGATCGGGCAATGGCGTAATGAACATAATATACATACCGCCGTTGTCGGGAGCGCTAACCGCCTGAATTTTGGCGGTTTTTGCGTTTGCTAGACCCGGCATCGACAGCGCTACCAGCGCGACGACCGCAGCCGCCGCGCTCAGCCTGTCCAGCATGAGCCGCCACAGGGCACGCTCGGTTGCAGTCTGCGCACGCTCGGCGTGAAGCATCGCAATCCACGTGGGTCCGTCGAGCTTTGCCAAGGCGCACATCTGCGCAATTCGCTCATCCGGGATCGGATGGCGGCCATGTCGCCAGGAACTGACCATCGCTCGCGTGAGCCCGATCTTCTGCGCCAAAGCGTTGTCGGACGGCAGGTTGCAAGCGGCCCTTACTTTGTCGAGCAGATCGTTGGCGGTGTCCATGGTTAGCAAGCCTTGACAGGGGTGTATAGCCGGACTATACATGCCCCCGTGTTTGGCGTGGCTAAACACCCCGCCACCGGCACCCCAAGGCCGCTGGCGGGTCCTCTTGGGGCTTGGGGCAGGGGACAGGGATGATTGATCCACTCGTTACCTTCGTGCTGCTGGCGGCCATTGCTGCCGTTTCCATCGGTGTCGCTCGCATCGTGTCGTGGCTGCTGGACCGGCGTGACCATGCCGCCGTCCAGCGCGCCAAGGAAGCGGCCATCGTCGCCCAGGCTCGTGCCGAGCTGGCCGCAACCGGTTGGACCCCGAGCCACGAGGCGCTCTATCAGGCCGAAATCGCCGCCACCAAGCGCGGCGATCTGCTGGCCGCTGCTCGCTACGCCGAAGAGCAGGAGCGCGCCGCATGAGTAGGCTTCCCTCATTCGCCGAACTGGCGGAGTTCGACATGGGCCTCGCGGCGTGCGCCGCGCTCATCGCCGTCTGTCTGGGAGCGGCATTGCTCTCCATCGTGATCGAACAGGCATGGCTGGCGCTTCGTCGCCTGTGGAAGCTCTGGAAGGGCCGCACCAATGGCCGGTGATCGCGCGGTGCTGGCCGAGTCGGGACTCCCCTCGTCTAACAGGGGAGTCAGTGAATTCAGGAACCCCGAGGGAACCCTGACGGTCGGCATTGACTGGTTCTCTGCTTCCATCGATCTGCGCGCAGCGCTGGACGAGGTCGCATTCCGTGATGGCGATAGTTTCGAGGAGGTCCGCCAGTGGATCGAGTTCTCCCCGGAGAATGCGCGCATCGCGGCCCTGCAAGTGTTCTGCTGGTTCTTCGCTGGGCTTGGCCTTGAACTGGATGAAACGGCGGGCGGCGGTCGCTTCTACACGTGGCGTATCAAGATCATCGACGCGGCCAAGAAGTTCGTCGGGATGATCGAACTCGGCGGCGAAGAGTGCCGCCGCGCAGATGGCACGTATACCGCTCGTATCGAGCTAACTGGTGATGGATGCAAGGCGATAGGCGCAGCGCGCTGCGGCCATGCGCAGCGGTGGCTGGAGCTTCGAGCGAAGCTCGAAAGCTGCGCCGGAAGGATCACCCGCGTCGACGTGTGTGCAGATGATCTGATCGGCGAATACCCATTGCGCCTGGCGCAGAAGTGGTACGCAGCTGGCGAGTTCGATAACCGTGGTCAGCGCCCTAAGGCGCAGTTGGTGGACGACTACGACAGCGGCGACGGCAAGACGCTCTACATCGGCGGCAAGAAGTCGGAGAAGCAGCTGCGGGTGTATGAGAAGGGCAGGGAGCAGGGTGACAAGAGCTCTCCGTGGGTGCGCTATGAGGCTCAGTTCCGCAACTCAAACCGCAAGGAACTGCCGCTGGATATTTTGCGTGACCCGGCCTCGTACCTGCTCGGTGCCTACCCGGTCCTGTCCTTTCTGCGCTGCGTTGCCACGCGCATCGAAATCACGAAAGCGGCCGTCGAGGCCACGTGGAAGAGCGCACGCCGTCATCTGCGCCGCCAGTATGGCGCGACCCTCCGTTTCATCGTTCAGCACTGCCCCGACGCTGAGGCGTTGAAGGCAGTCATCGAATCCTGCACCTCGCCAAAGCTGCCGGGGTGGGCAACAGGGGATACAGCAGCGCATTGGCCCGAAATCGCGGCCGTACAACCAACCCAAAAGGGGTAACAGCACATGAGCATCAAGGTCACCGTCCTGAAGAATGAAATCGATGAACGCGGCGGCAGTTTCAAGAACGACGCTGGCGAGAACGTCGAGTACACCACCCGCAAGCAGAAGGCCAAGCTTGAAACCGGCGGCTTTGCCTACCCGTTCGATGTGCGCCTGGACAAGGGTCAGCCGGGCTACCCCGAAGGCGAGTACGAGCTCGATATCGAATCGATGCTTCAGGTCAACAAGGGCGTCGCAACGCTGAGCAAGTTCACTGTGCTGCGGCCGGTGGCAAAGCAGCCGGCGCGACCTGGCGCGCAGGCATAAGTCATGTCCGATCCGGCACCGCTCTACGTGGTCGGTTGTGCTGCTGAGAACGTGCAGCAGGACGGCACGTGTTCGGTGCCGGTTTGGATGCCATACCACCAGCCAGTTCTTCCGCCCCTGAGCTTGGCTGATGGAACCCTTGTCGCGTTCTCCATCGTCGGAGTTTGGGCAATCGGGTTGAAAGCGCGCCTCGTATTCCGCGCTGCGCGCATAGGGGTCTACTGATGACGAGGAAAACCACAATGAAGTTCATGAACGCTGCTCGCCGTTTCGGTTCGTCCGCCGTCGCCAAGATTGGCGCCGGTACCACCGCCCTTGTCGCTTCGGGCGCCGCACTGGCATCCGGTTCCAGTTCGCCGGGGGCCGCCATCGCAGGCGAATTGGCCGGTGGCAAGGCCGATATGGGCGTGGTCATCGCTGCCTGCGCCGTGCTGATCGGCGTGCTCCTGGTGTGGGCGTACACCCGCAGGGCAGCGAAGTAATCGGGCAAGTGCTGAAACCGGGGGCGCACGGCAACGTTCGCCCCCTTTTTCTTTGGAGGAACTGATATGGGCTATTTCGTCATTGTTGGCATCTGCGGCGCATGCTGGATCGCTTTTGAGGGCATGTAATGCGCCGGATTCTCCAAGGCTTCGTGACACTCCCTCATTGGCGTGTGTGCGTGGCGCTCACAGTCCTGCTGTCAGCATGCTTCTTCGTTGGAAAGGCGAAGGCGGCGAACTGCGCTTCGTACGACGACATGTGTACGGACGGAAATGCGCAATCTCTGGCGGCGGCCTGGGGCGGAGCGCAAGCGCGTTGTATCGCGACTGTTGGCCCTGAGGGCATCGCGCAGTCGAACGTGACTAGCAAGACTGTTGAAGGAACTGGGCGAGGCTACTTCACAGTGAAGGCGGCATGTACGTTTCGGGGCAATGTCATTACGGATGTCGTCCCCGCATTCCCAGATCAGGCAAGGTGGTATTACACGCGAGGATGTTCGTCTGAGCCCAGCAAGGTGACGCCGTTCTTTCCGCCTTCGGGATCGGTGCGTTGCGTGAATGGCTGTGAGGTTTCGTACCGTGATAACGGCGATGACACAACCACCTACTCGCCCAACGGTAGGACGTGTGAGAAGAAGCCAGATTGCGACGCCCAGGGCAAGAACATGGTGTGGAACGCCATGCTCGGCGTGTGCCAGCCAGTTGAGCCAGAGTGTCCGGAGGGCAAGGTTAAGGTCGGCAATGCCTGCGCCGACGAGAAGCCTTGTCCGGACGGCATGGTGCTTGTGGCCGGCTCATGTAAGAAGAAAGATGAGGAATGCCCGTCTGGGATGATCCGCAGCCCTTCGGGTCAGTGCATTCCCGGGGATGGGCAGTGCGCTAAGGGCGAGGTGCGCGGGCCGGATGGCACCTGTAAGCGCGACAAGGACGAAGACGGAAATCCTGATCCGACCGGTCCTGATGATCCCGAGACGTTCAGCGGTGGCGATGCTTGCAACGCTCCGCCTTCGTGCAGCGGTTCACCCATCATGTGCGGACAGGCACGCATCCAGTGGCGCATTGACTGCAACACCCGTCGCAACAACAACATCAGCGGCGGACATTGCTCTCAGTCGGGTATGCCGATCTGCACCGGCGAGCATTGCAAAGCAATGGAGTACGCAGCACTGCTGATGCAATGGCGCTCTACGTGTGCGCTGGAAAAGATGGCGGGCGAGAAGTCGGAGACGCCAGGAACTAGCAAGACAGATGCTAATGGGAACGGCGTTCCTGATGCGCTAGAGGGCAGGGGAGACGTGACGCCAATCGGTGATGGCGCAGCGGACATTGCCAGCGCGAAGAAGTGGGGCATTCCGTTGTCTACCGACAGCCTTGATACAAGCAACATGTTCGGCGGCGGCAGTTCATGTCCTCAGCCTCCGGCCATCACCATCATGGGTAAGACGGTAAGCGCGGCTGATGTTCCGTACTTCTGCAGGATCGCAGCGATCCTACGGGGTTTGATCCTGATATTTGGCGCCTATACGGCTATTCGAATCTTGATGGGGGCGGTCTTCTAATGGGCATGGTTTCTGATTGGATCACCGATGGCATTTCGTCGCTGCTTGGCAAAACCAAGGATGCAGCGGCGGGAATGCTTGGCAAATTGCTGGCAACGTTTGGCCTTACTACCGTCACCTTCAATGCGCTTCTGCCCAAGCTGAAGGAATTCGTGATGCAGTTCATCGGCGGCATTGATGGAACGGCATGGGAGATGCTTTCCTACCTTGGTGTCGGCACGTGCTTCTCGATGATCTTCTCGGCCCTGACGGTTCGCATGGCGTGGAAAATCTTCATCGTGCCTAAGTCCGTGGCCGATCAGCTGGGGTCGGGCTCATGATCTACTGGTATACGGGCCAACCTGGACACGGCAAGACGCTGCATGGCATCGAGCGGCTTCTTGAATTCAAGGATCAGGGGCGGATTGTGTACGCCTGCAACATCCGTGAGTTCGACTACGCCAAGTCGGGCGTGCTGGAAATGACGCCGGAGCAGTTCAAGGATTGGCCGAACTTCTTGCCCGATGGCGCTGTTGCGCTCGTTGACGAGGCGTACGAACACGGCATGCTGCCAAAGCGGCCAACAGGGTCCAAGGTTCCGCACCACGTCGAACAGCTGGCTAAGCACCGACACAAGGGCTTGGATTTCATCTTCATCAGCCAGTCGCCGGATAAGCAGTGCGATCAATTTGTGCATGACCTGATCGAGCGCCATGTGCACGTCCGCCGCCGGTTCGGTACAAAGTTTGTCGATCTCCGAGAGTTCGATAGGTTCGAGGCCCGAGCGGAGAAAGCCACACCGCTGGTCACTAAGCGCCGCAGGCTACCCAAGCGCCCCATGGGCATGTACAAGTCCACAGAACTGGACACCACCGAGCGGCGCATTCCGTGGTACGTCATTGCGTTGCCGGTACTGGCTGTTGCCGCCGTCTTTATGATGTATTTCGCGTTCGGGCGCATGGATAAGCGATTGAACGGCGGCGACAGCCCCGCAGTTGGCGGTACTGCGCAAGCGACTGCACCGCGCGACGGAGCGCCTGCGACGGCGGGCGGTGCAGCCGCGCCGAGCCCGAAACAGCCACTTAAGGAATATGTCGACAAGTTCCTCCCGCGCATCCCATCGCAACCGTGGAGCGCTCCCGTCTATGACGGCGCACTCAGTCTGCCGGCCGAGCCGCCGCGCATCTTCTGCATGTCGTCGCTTGGTGGGGAGAATGGCCTTGGTCAACGTGACGATCCCAGCTGCACGTGCGTGACTGAGCAAGGGACGCGGTACGAATTGGCGGACGAACCGACCTGTCGCATGGTTGCACGGAGTGGTCAGTACGAGCCCTATTTGCCTAGGCGCGAGGATCGACTCGTTGATGGGCAGACGCAGATAAATCGAGGTATGGAGGACATCAATCAGCGCCAGCTCGAAGGCACAACCATCGCACGCGGCCAGCGCGCAATGGGTACCTTTCCAGAGTCCCCGAAGTTCAACAGCAGCAGCTACATGACCACGCCTCCGGGGGAGAACCGGCTATGACCAGCGGCGGGCGCGAACTTCTCAAATGGCTGGCGTTGGTACTGATGACTGGCGATCACGTGGTGACCGTCTTCCACCTGGGCTACGTGCCGGTACTTTCGGAGCTTGGCCGGGTTGCTTTCCCGGTCTTTGCGTTGGTCATGGCGTTCAATCTGGCTCAGCCGGGCGCGGATGCAGCGAAGTCGGCCCGGCGTCTTGCGACTTGGGGCATTGCCGCAACGCCTGTGGCCGTCCTCGCATTCGGCCAGCTGCTGCCCTTGAACGTCCTGTTGACATTCGCCGCGGCCGCTACCTGCATATGGGCCATCGAACGCCGATACTGGGCGCTGGTCGCGCTTCTCGCTGTAGTCGCTCCGGTATGGCTGGACTACGCTTGGCCGGGCGTGTGGCTCGTTCTGGCGGGTTGGCGCTGGTATAGAGGGCAGGGTGGTCAGCCGTGGCTAGTGTGGGGCTGCATGGGCCTGTTGTGCGCCTACAACGGCAACGCGTGGGCGTTGCTCGCCATTCCAGCGTTGCGGCTGGGCCACTTCAACGTTGCTGTGCCGCGTTCCGGCAAGGTCTTTTATGGCTACTACATCGGCCATCTTGTGGTGTTGCTGCTAATCGCAACGATTCTTGCCTAGCAGGGATCGTTGGGAAGGTCGCGCCAGCCGCCTTCGATGCGCTTGAAGCGATGGCCTTGCATACAACGCTCCCCATCGCCGAGTGGGCGCCGTGGCGCAGGCGAGAGTATTCGGTCGAGTTGGATGGTTCGGCGAACCGCTGCCACGTCCGCCGCGTTCTCGGCCTCGAGCTTTTGCATGTCGCGATCCAGTTGTGCCTTGAACTCGGCTTCCTCTTGCGCCGTCATAGGGCGCATCAGTTCGCGGGTCATCGCTGCGGCTTGCCGCCGAGCATTCCACTCGATCAGCCCCATGGCGATCACGATCAGCGTAACTGCGGCGACGGCCATGTAGAGCCAGGGCGAAGCTGGCTCTTGTTGCCGGGCTGGGCGGCTTCGATTTCCCCGGAACTGCACGTCATGCAGATCAGGAGCGCTAAAGGTTGGTTCGTGTCGTTCGCGGTCCATACGGCTCCCCAAGGCGTCCTGCGCGCATTCTAGCCGGGGTGTAGGGGCAGCGCCCCTACGGAAGCGCCTCACACGCGCTGGCGAGGCTGAGGCCCTCGTTCATGTGGAGCTGCACGCGATGGATCGGCGTCGGGGTCAGCCATCACCCTGGGGAACCGCTCTTGGCGGCGAGCCACAACATCGCGCAGATTGACGACAGTGGCAGGACAATGCGGGAAGCCGGCGCGTCGATTGTTCCCACGTATAGAACTGTCGATCGACGGATCTGAACGAGCTTCGCCCATCAGACGCCGCCATTCCTGTGCCTGAGCAGCAGTGAGCGATAGCCAGGCCAGATCCTGTGGTTCGAGCTCGCGGCCTTCGGGGGTGACCAGTCGGCCAGCCCTAAACGAAAAACCGGCCCAAGGGCCGGTCAGGTTCCGATCACGCACAATCAGGCTCCATGCCGCAACAGGGTCAGGGGCCGAGGCAAGAGACGTGCCAGCCAGCCCCGGAGCTTCGCGAACATAATATACATTATGCGAAATGATGTATCGGGCTACGGCCGCGTTCGTGTCCTCGGCGTGGCAATGGCTGGGCCTCTGGCTCGGCTGATTGACGGGGAGAAGTTGCCCCACCTACTACGGAAAGTCGCCCCATTTGCTACGAAAAGTCGCCACACATTTGGTGGAACTTCCATCAAGGCGCCCCTAATTCGACGAAACCGCGAAACTGTTGCCCCAGATCTGGCCTAACGGCGGATTGGCGGGCAAATGGATTAGCTGGAGGAGCTCGGGCGATTCGGTTCGCCCTTTGGAGGCCATCGTGTCTGGAGTGGCACGTGCGGCAACTAGGGCCAAATTTGCTTCAAATTCGACCCGAGTTCGTGGCAATGGGGCCGGCCAAATAGCCAGATTTGATCCCTATTCGTGTCACTGGCCGGGATTGCGGCCAGGTGGTCATTGCTTCGGCTGCTTGCGTTTCGGTCTGACATTAGCAGCGACGCGAACTTCTTTGGATCGCTTGAGCGCTACTTCCAGTTGAGCTGGCAAATCTCGAAGCCCTGAAAGTTGCCCCTCGAGCGCATCACATCTGCCGCGCAGGAGATCGGCAGACTGACTGGCCGTGGCGGCCGCTGATTGGGCGGCCTGGATTTCCTGACGCAGCTGCTTCTCAAGTGCCCTGTGCTGTTCGGATGCCTTGCTTAGCTGCGCCTGGAGTTCCTTCGCCTCCTGGCGGGCTCGATCAACATCGCTGAGCGCTCGATTCCCGGGCTGCGGACGTGCCGAGTCGCTGCTGCAGAACTTTGGCGACTTCGCTCAGCCATAGGCTTTCGCCCGCGATGGCGAGGAAGCGCTGGCCGCTGGCAGCTGGGTGGGTCATCGCGCGTAGATGCAGGTCGGCCACGTCACGCACATCCACGAATCCACAATTGATCTTCGGGCATCCTGGCTGTCCTTCCAGCATGTGCTTGATCAACCGGATGGAGTGGGAATAGTCCGCGCCCAGTACCGGCCCCAGGACCGCTGTGGGGTTGACGACCGACAGCTCCAGCCCCTCCCCTTCCCTGCCAATGAAGTCCCATGTGTTCCAGATCTTGTCGCTCTCCGCTGACGTCAGCTTCTGGCCCAGCTTGGCGTCCATCGCCGATTCCGTTGCCGCAGACAACAGCCGATTCCGCTCCGATGGTGTTGTCATGTCAGGATCATCCCACGAATCAGCCTGGGCAGCAGGCACGCCCCTGGATGCCCTGCTCGACTGCGGTGATCGCTGGGGCGCCATCAGATGCGGGATCGCCGCATCTGATGGACGACACCGGCGGCTCGCCCTTACCAGCGCACCTGCAGGCTGAGGTTGCCGAACGAGCCTTCCCGGCTGGCACCACTGCTGTTGCCCATCGAGCGCTCGCACCCACCGGAGATCTGCAGGTTGAAGCGCTCATTCAACCGGACGTTGACGCCAGCGCTCAACGAAGCTCGGTTTCCACCCGCCGCCAGGGGAATCTGGTCCTTGCCGGCGTACGTCACTGCCGAGCGCGCATCCGATTCGTGCCACACATCGGCGGCGAGGTACGGCGCCCACTGCACGCCGCCCGCGCTCTGGAACTGCCAACTGCCGTTGATGCCCAATCGCCCGCTCAGCCCCTGCGTGCTCCCAAGCGACACCTGCCCTGCAACGTCCTGCCCTGCATCGAAACGCACCTTCTGCCAGACCAGCTGGACCTCAGGCTGCAGCGTGAACTGCCCGGTGCCGGCCTGCGTGACAAACGGATAGCCGGCCTCGAGCGATGCCAGGTAGCCGCCGCCACGGGTGTTGAGACGAACCGGGCCCGCATTGGCGGAACCGCCGTAGCGGGTCAGCTGGACGACGGCGTCAAGATAGCCGCCTCGGCTGCCAACGCCGGTCAGGGTCAAGCCAGCGCTGGTGGCCTGCAGTTCGACGTTGCCGGTCGCCCCACGCACATAGCGGGTCCGCTCATCATTGGTATAGATGCCGTCGACCTGCGCATTGCTGCTCGCGTGCGACAAGTAGCCGCCCGCCTGCCAGCGGGCGCCTGCCGACGGGGCGGCCTGCCAGAAATCACTTCCGACCTGCAGCGCGTTGAGCCTGCCCTTGGCTTCCGGCGCAACCATGGATTCGTACCGGTTGTGCAGGTCGCGGGTTGCCACACGCACCCAGGCAGCATGCGGCCTGTCGCCCGCAGCGGCGGCCTGCGCCCTGTCACGCCGGTTGCCCATCGCCAGTGCACCCAGTTCGCGCGCCAGCGGCTGGACCGTACCGTAGGTCGCCAGCTCGCGGCCGAAGATGGGCAGGGCCACCGGAGGCACCGGGTTGGTCGGATCGACCGGGTTGATGGGGTCGACCGGATTGACCGGGTCAGTCGGCTTGATCGGGTCAGTCGGATCGACCGGCGGCTGCACGACGAAGGCGTTGCGCAGGTACCAGTTTTCGGCCGACTTGCCTTCCAGGTCGCCGCGGAAGAGTCCAAACCCGAATGCGCCGTTTCGTGCGTAGTTTCCGAGCTTGAAGGCATCGGCCGACGTGGTGGCGCCATTGATGGCGGCAACCACCAGGATGCCGTCCCCGACGGTGTGGCCTTCGGTGCCGCTGGTGTTGTGAACGCGCACGGTGGTGCTGCCGCTGGCGCTGCCGCCATCGATCACCAGCTGGCTGCTGGGCGATGCGTCGTCGCCCAGCCAGGTGTTCAGTTCCAGCTGCCCCTGCTGGCCCACGTAGTTGCCCTGGATGGTCAGGCGACCGTAGTCATTCCCGCTGCCCGGACGGATCACGCCGGCGTTGACCACGTCACCGTGAATGGCGCCGTTGCCGCTCAGGGTGGCATTGCTGGCCACTTCGGTTGCCGACCGGATGCTGCCATCAACCTGAAGTGCACCGGCAAGCACGCGGGTGGCACCGGTGTAGGCCTGGTCATCGGCGATGCGCAGGGTACCCGTGCCCATCTGCACCAGGCCGCCCGTTCCGCTCACCGCATTGTCCAGCAGCACGTCGTCGCTGCGGTTGAATTCCAGCCAGCCCTGGTTGTCGATTGCACCGGTCACGCTGCCGCTGGTGCCACCGTTGCCCAGGCGCAACGCACCGGCCGCGATGAACGTGCCGCCGGCGTAGCGGTGGTCAGCGTCCAGCACGGTGGTGCCCGATCCGATCTGGCGCAGCGCGCCATCGCCGGCGACACGCGCCGAGAGCAGGAACGTGTCGTTGCGGTCCACGTCCAGGTAGGTGCCACCGGCCAGGCTGACATCGCCGCCCAGCGTGCCGCGCGAGCCGCCGTCACCGATCTGCAGGGTGCCGGCCGCCACCCGGGTGCCGCCGCTGTGCGCGACGTCGCCGGACAGCACGACAGTGCCGCTGCCTGCCAGCAGCAGCTCGCCGCTGCCGGCGATGTTGGCGGACAGGGACATGCGGTCACCGCGGTTGAGGGTCAGCCGCGCGTTGTTCACGATGTCTCCCGCCACATTGCCGGCTGCGCTTCCATCGCCCAGCACCAGTTCACCGTGTTCGATGCGGGTCACGCCGGTGTGGGTGTTGTCTGCGGTCAGGGTGAGCGCGCCGTTGCCGCGCTTGATCAGCTGGCCACCTTCGCCGTGCAGCGCCGTGGCCAGGGTGACAGCGTTGCCGTTGGTGTCCAGCACCGCGCCCGCAGTCCCGAGCGCCTCCAGTCGCGCGGAGATGTCCTCGTTGCTGCCTGCGGCCCACTGCAGGCCGCCGCCATCCAAGACAATGCTGCCGGTGCCCAGGTTGCTGCCGGACTGGAATCGGATCAGGCCCTGATCGACGCGCGTCGAGCCGCTGTAGGTGTTGGCACCGGTCAGGGCCAGCACGCCCTCGCCGGTCTTGGTCAGGGTGCCTGCATTGCCGCTGATCTGACCACTGACGGTCATCACGGCATCATCGCCATCGACGCGGAACGCGTGCTCGCCGATTGCGGCCAGCACCACCGGAACGTCAACCCGCATGTCCTGGCCTGCGGCACGGTTGCCCAGCACGCCATCGTTGAAGGTGATCACACGCGTGCCGGGACCGGCGCCCGCCAGGATGCTGCCAGCACGCAGCGCACCCCCATCGAGGGTGATGTTCGACGACACTGTCCCTGTCGTACCGGTGCGGTTGCCCAAGGTGATGGTATTGGCAAGCACGGTGCCGCCTTGGCCAATGTTGAGACGCCCGTTCGAGCCACCGGTGCCTGAGGTGCTGCTCCGCTCGCCGAGCATGATGGTGTTGGCCTCGAGCACGCCCCGGCCCAGGCTGAGTGTGCCAGTTGCGGTGGCATCACCATAGGTCGCGCCGGCGATGTTCAGGGCGTCCACCTTTGCGTCAAGCACACCTCGGCGCAGGTCGACATTGCCAGTGGTGCCGCTGTAATTGCTGCTGTTTCCCGTGCCAATGTTCCAGGTGCCCACGGCGCTTTCCCCGTCCGACCCACGCAGGATAAGAGTCCCGTCCGTGACTGAGTCCTGGAAAACCAGGGTGCCGGTGCTCTGGTTGCCGCCGAGCGTGATGCTGTCGGCATTGATCGTATTGTTCTGGCCCAGACGCACGGTACCTTGATTGGTGGCCGCTGCGCTGATGCTACGGCCAACATCGCCTATGCCAATATGCGATGCGCGGATGAGGTTGGTATCCGAAGCCAAAACAACCGTACCGGTGGTAGCCCCGGTCTGATCCCGTGTGCCGCCTATGACGCGGCCACCGACGCTGAAGATGAGGCTGGCATTGTCGTAGACGTAGTGAGACAGCCCGCTGAGGTCCAGATTCTGGGTGGCGCGGTTCGCTGTGCCGCCGATGCGGAAGGAATTTCCCTGCTGGATCAGCGTGCCGCCGTTGCCAACGACGACGCCCGTCGCGCCATTGGCTACAATGATGTCCTCGACGACTCGCGTGCCATCGGCAACGTCAACCGGGGCGCCGGGGAACTGCAGCGTCTCTGCACCAGCGGCACCGCCCCACGCCAGGGCGACAGCGATAGCCAGCTGCAGCGGGCGGAGCACGGTACGGCTGCCCGCGTGGGCGCGACGGCGACGGGTGGCGAATTCGGAGGCGACGACCCATCGACCGGCGGCCGCATTCCAGACGATTGAATGAATCTTGTTCATGAGGCTCTCCTCGAAGTGAAATGAAGGCTGGACGGCTTCCTGGAGCGTTCGGACGAACCGAAGGGGAAGCACTCAGCGGACACTTGCGAGGTTAGTGAGGGCCACCCGGGAGTCGAATCGGACTCGTCCCAAAAGCGGGGGGACCCGGCGTTGCAGCCCTGCCCGAGGCGCTGCGCGCGTGCGCCGCCCGCCCCGGCAGATGCCACCAGGGTGCGTTGCAGCGGCCATGCCTGTTGGCAGACGTCAAGAATCGTGTTGAGAAGCGTTCTGCTTTACAGTGCCCCGTGCCGGGCCCGAAGCTTGGCCCGCTTCGCTGTCACTGCATCGGTCCTGCCATTGGCGGCGCAGCGCTCGGCGCAACTGCGGCGAGGCAAACAGGTACTGATTGAGGCAGTCCAGGAAGCTCGCCTGCGAGCTGGCCGAAAGCTCGCTGAATCGAAGCAGCAGCAGCGTTACCAGAAAATTGGGGTCGGGCACGTGGTCACCGGTTACAGGGGTGTGCCCCACCGAGAATACGAACGCTGCAGCGCAAAACCATCGGACAATGCCTGAATCAGTCCGATTCTCCACCGGCGCCTGCACGGGCGCACTGTGATGCCTGCACCAGCCCATGCGCCAGCGCGTACTCGAACACGTCCGCGTCGCGCTTAAGCCCAAGCTTGCGCATGGCCGCCATTTTCTGCGTGCTGACGGTCTTGCTGCTGCGCCCTACCCGCTCGGCGATTTCCCGGATGGTCAATCCTTCGGCGAACATGCGCAGCACTTCTGTTTCCCGCTTTGACAGTGCGGACGCGCCACTGGCAGGTGCTTCGGCCGCGTCGGCGAGCAATCGCTCAATGGCCGGAGAGACGAACGGCTGGCCGGACCGGGCCGCATGCACCGCAGGAACCACGTGCTCCAGCGAATCGCTCTTGCTCACGATGCACGTCACCCCGGCGGCCTGGATGGAGCGCAGGACCAGCGGACTCTCCATGCCGGTGAGCACCACCAGCTTCAGGTTGGGAAACCGCCGCTGCAGGAATCTGAGCAGGGTCACGCCGTCGCCGTAGCGTCCGTTCGGCATCGAAAAGTCACAGACGGCCACGTCCACCGATGCGGCGCTCAGCAGCGCAACCAGTCCGGTCGAGTCGCTGGCCAGGCCAGCGACCGCGATGCCGGGTTCGGAGCGCAGCAGCATTTCCATGCCGGCCAGCATCACGGGATGGTCGTCGGCAACGACCAGGTTCAAGGCCATACAGTCATCCTCTTGGTTGCAGGTATCGCCAGGCATGCCAACACGCGGTCGCCTGGCCTATAGTTGCGGCGGCGGGTCGCCGGTGTGGCGGGCCAACTTCAGCGCGGGGCTGTTGCATGTCTCATCCGATCATTCGTGTAGCCATTGCAGACGACCACCCGGTCATCCGCATGGGAATCGAGGCCGCAATCGATGCGGTTCCCACGCTGCAGTGCATTGGAACGGCGTCCGACTCCTCGGAGCTGGTGGCGCTGCTGGACAGTACCGCATGTGATGTCGTGGTGACCGACTACGCCATGCCGGGCGGCACGCACGGCGACGGCCTCGCCCTGCTGGATACACTCCGCGAACGCTACCCCGACCTGCGTGTGATCGTGATGACGGGCATGGACCAGCCGGTGGTCATCCAGTCACTTTATCAGCGCGGCATCACCCATATCCTCAGCAAGGCCGATGACACCAGCCATGTTCCGGCGGCCATCGCTGCGGCGTGGGCCAACCGGCGCTACCTCTCGCCGTCGGTCGCGCAGATCTTGCCACACCATGCCGCAGCGTCAAGGAAGATAGCGCTCTCGCCACGGGAACGTGAAGTGCTGACGCTGTTCGTGTCGGGGCTTGGCATCAACGAAATTGCCGAGCGCCTGGACAGGCGCAAGCAGACCATCAGCACGCAAAAGCGGATCGGGATGGCCAAGCTGGGCATCGACAAGGAAGCCGATCTCTTCAAGTTCGCGACGGAACTCGGCCTGCGTTCAAACGGCCCCGATCCGGACTGATCGGCGTTCGCTCACGAGCCGTCCGGCAGGCCCTCCCGATAGCTGTCGATGAGCGCGGACAGGGACGCGAGAAGCGCCTGCAGCTCGGCTTCATCCACCGTGTCGTGCTCGCGCAGGCGGTGCTCCACAGCACCAAAGCGCTCACCTAGCGGACGCTCCCCCATCATCAACAGCACGCCCTTCAGGGAATGGACCTTGTCCAGCAGCGCGGCCTGCTGCCCTTCCCGCAGCGCGGCGGCAAGGACGTCAAGATCACGCGCGCCGCTTTCCACGAACAGGGCCCGAAGTTTCAGCGGCAGCCCCTCCCCCGCGGCCGACGGGGACGCCCTGCGGTTGCTGGGGGGAACATAGCGGGACAACGCCGCCGACAGCCGTTCCAGATCCAGGGGCTTGAGCAGCAGCCCATCGATGCCCGCCTGCCGGCAGCGCTCCCGCTCGCTGGCCAGTGCGGTTGCGGTGATCGCCAGGATCGGCACCTTATCCCCGCGTGCACGCAGCGCCTGGGCCAGCTCGTAGCCGTCCATCACCGGCATGTTGATGTCGGTCAGCACGACGTCCCAGCTGGCTGACGGCCACAGGCTCAGCGCGGCCTGGCCATCCTCGGCGGTGCCCACATGCCAGCCGAGCTCCTCCAGCTGCTGCTGGATCAGCTCGCGGTTCACCGGATTGTCCTCCACCAGCAGCACCCTTCCCCGTCCCGCCGGCGGCCGTGCCTGCGCGGCGACCGGCGATGGCGCTTCCGCTCCCATCGCATCCTGCAGCAACGCGCGCAGCAGCGCCCGGCTGGAATAGCTGGTGACGTGCACGCCATCAGGACGGCGTTCGGGGGCCAGGGGGCCGCTCGGGTACGCGCGCACCAACCGGGCGTGGAGGCTGCACAGCGCCTGCTCATCCTCCTCCGGCCATGCGCGGCGCTCGCCGAAAATCAACAGCGTTGTCGTTGCGGCATCGGTGGGCAGCGCGGCCGGACGATCAAGGACGGTCAACCCCGCGCCCCAGCGCTGCAGGACCTGCCCGATTTCCTGCCGCCACTCCGGCGCTGCGGAAAGCAGCGTCACGGTGGTGCCCGACAGCGGCTGGTCACCGCCATGCGGCGCATCGACAGGGTGAACCGGCACCTCCAGGGTGAACACGGTGCCGACACCCAGCGTACTTTCGGCCTGGATGCTGCCGCCCAGCAGATGCGCAAGTTGCCTGCACAGCGCCAACCCCAGCCCGCTGCCACCGTAACGCCGGGACACGCTGGCATCGCCCTGCTCGAAGGGACGGAACAGATGCGCAAGCTGCTCGTCGGACATGCCAATGCCGGAGTCCACGACCCGCAGCCGCAGCACGCTCTGGTTCGGCTGCAGGCAGTTCCCGAGCCCGGCGTGCAGCGTGATGCGTCCGGACTCGGTGAACTTCACCGCGTTGCTCAGCAGGTTGTTGATGATCTGCCGGATGCGATGCGCATCTGCCTGGTAGGCATCCTCAAGCTCGCCATCGATCATATAGAACAGCTTCACGCCCTTCTTGTGCGCCTCGGGCGCATACAGCAGCGTGGCCTGCTCGATCAGTTCACGAACGTTGAAGTGAGCCGGGTCGATATCCAACTGCCCGGCCTCGATCTTCGAGAAATCGAGCACATCACTGATGATCGCCATCAGTGAGTCCGCCGACAGCCGGATGCGCTGCACGCGCTCCTGCTGCGCAGGCTGCAACGGTGAGCGTGCCAGTAGTTCCAGATGGCCGAGGATGCCGTTGAGCGGTGTGCGGATTTCGTGACTCATGGTGGCGACGAAGGCGCTCTTCGCCCGGTTGGCCGCCTCCGCAGCGGCGCGGGCATCCTCGGAATCGCGACTGGCGCGCTCCAGGGTCTGCTGCAGTTCCATCTGCGCCGTGACATCACGCAGCGCGCAGACCCACACGGTCTGGTCGCGATAGCGTGCGATGGCCAACGCCACCTGAAGCTGGATCGGCGCTGCACCCGCGTCGTGCAGCGTCCAGTTGAACTCCTTGCGCGCACCGGGCAAGGCATGCGCCTGCTCTACCAGCGCGGCATAGAGCGCCGGGGTCGTCGAATAGCCCGCCGGCTGCGTCGCCAGTTCGCGTGCGACCTGGTTCTGCAGAAGGGGAGCACCATCATCGCAGCTGAGCAGTGCCAAGCCCACCGGCGCCGTGCCGATGATGGTCTGGCTGAGCGCTTCGCTTTCGTAGACGCGCGATGCCTCGGCCAGGGCCGGCGCCATGACCTTGCGCTCCACCCGCCAGAGCAGCAGCCAGAGCGCTGCGATGATCGACAGTGCCGTCAGCAGCCGCGCAACGATGGCCATCCCCTGGTCGCGCCACAGCGCGCTCCAGTCGTAAAGACGCGTGAAGCGCCAGTCCGTCCCTGACAGCCCCCCGCTTACCGCAAACAGATGCTGGAAGGACAGCCGTGTCACGTTGCGTGTGTCCTGCTGCGCCAGCAGCGGGCCGAGCGCATTGGCCTCCCGGCTGAGGGGGCCCTTTGCCAGCACCACTTCACCGGTGGGCCCGGTCAGCAGATAGCTGCCGGCGGCGGTCGCCTCCAGGCGCGAGCCGATGCTGCTGATCGGCTCGAAGGTGACCCGCCGGAAATAGGGCGTGGTGCCCTCGGCCAGGGTGAGAATGCCCACCAGCGAGGGCCGGCCATCCAGCGGGTTGCGGCCGAACAGCGAGGCCAGGCGATGGCCCCTAGCGGCGCTTTCCATCGGACCGGGGTCTGGAGATTGCAGCGGTGCTTGGCGCTCGATGCCCTTCAACAGTGCGAACGCCTGTGCCCGCGAATCTGCGCGCAGCCCCCGCAGCAGCTGCGCCTCGTCAACCACGCCGGGCAGTGCCATCAGCCGCGCCTGCGGGTCATAGCCATACACCATGGCCGGGCTGCTCCCCTGCATCGAACTGATCGCCGCAGTCGTGTACAGCGAGTACTGATAGATCATGCCCAGATAGGCTTCCAGCTCAGGCTGTGGCATCGGCCGCTCGGGATCGCCCAGCACCAGCCACGGCACCGATGCCTGACCTTCTGCCCGGACCACCGTTCGCATGTCCTGCGACAGGTAGTTGGCCACCATCGGCCGACCCAGGCGCCGCAGTTCTTCCCGCTGCCCGCTCCACATCACGTCGTTGGCGTTCACGCTTCCTGCATAGGCACGGTCACGTTGCACCAGGAAGTAATCGATCGCGCCGCGGGCCTCGAAGAACTTCTGGCGCTCGCGGTCATGGAATTCGCCCACGCCGGCAAAAATGCTCACCGCTGTGGTCAACAGCACCAGCAACGTGATCAGCCCCCCTCCCCCTAACAGCAGCCGGCGCTGTGAACGGTGGAGTGCCTGCAACGGGGCGGAAGGCAAGTCAGGCGAGGCCGGAGGCATGGCATTCCCGCGCACGGGCAAGGGGGTGGCCATGAATCTAGTGCATGCCCCTTTCCACCGCCAGTGTCGGCACGCCCCGCTGCGAGGAAACCAGCAGGGCCTGCAGCAGGCCATCACTGGAATAGCAGGACACGCGCCACGCATTTCCCCGCACCTGCGGCTTCAGCGGACCGTCGGCAGATACCAGGATCACCCGCCGCCGTCCCGCCCGCGACGCCACTTCCGTCCGCGCGGGACTTCTCTCGAATGCAACGAGCGGAACGTGCGCCTCCCAGTGTTCGGCGGGCCAGGCGTCGGCCTCGCTCACGATGATCACGGTGGCGCCCCAGCGTTCAAGCCGGCGCCGCAGCTCGTCCCGCCACCCGCTGGCCGAGGAACTCAGGAGCACCGAGCGGTCAGCCAAGGGCAGCGTCCCGGCAGCCGGAACCGCCTGGACCGGTATGCAGAAGGTGAAGACACTGCCGACGCCGGGCGTGCTGCTGGCATGGATGGTGCCCCCCATGCAGCTGCTCAGTTCACGGCACAGTGAAAGCCCCAGCCCAGACCCGCCAAAACGGGTGATGATGCTGGCGTCCGCCTGCACATAGGGCTGGAAGAGCCTTGCCATCTGCGTCTCCGTCATGCCGATGCCGGAGTCGATGACCTGCAGCTGCAGCTGGGAACCGTCCGTATCGGGCACCCAGTCAGCCCTCAGTTCGACACGACCGGACGGGGTGAACTTCACTGCATTGCTGACCAGGTTGCGCAGGACCTGCTCGACGCGTGCCTGCGGCCCGACCAGCCTGGCCGGCACTGCATCATCGACCATGACGTCCAATACCAGGCCCTTTGCTTCGGCCAGTGGCGAGAACAGCAGCGCGACCCGCTCCAGCAGCGTCACCGGTTCGAAGGTCTCCGCAACCAGGTCCAGGTGCCCGGATTCCGCGCGGGAGAAATCCAGCACGTCGTTGATGATCTGCAGCAGCGAGTCCGCAGCCTGGGTAATCCGCCGAAGCCGTGCCTGCTGGTTGTCGTCCAGCGCAGAGCGGCCGAGCAACTCCAGGTGACCCAGGATGCCATGCAACGGCGTGCGGATCTCGTGGCTCATGGCCGCCAGGAAGCGGCTCTTTGCGCGGCTGGCGGCCTCCGCCGACTCGCGCGCCTGCTTCTGCTGCTGCTCCAGTTCGATTCGCGCACTCAAGTCGCGCACGGCGCACAGCAGTACCATGCGCCCTTGATAGCTGGCACTGGTCGCCCCCACCAGCAGCACGACAGGCGCCTGGCCCTGGGGATCCGGCACCGACACCTCGAACTCGGCGATGGTGGTATCAGGCAGCAGCAGGATCGCCGAGGCCTGGTCGACCATGCGGGCATAGAGCATGGCGCCGCGTCGCTCGGCGGCGGCGGCGAGCTGACGCATCATGTCGTTCTGCACCACCGGGTCACCGCTGTGGCGATCGAGCAGGCACAGTCCCACCGGTGACAGCTGGATCAACGCGCGGCTGAGCTGTTCGCCCTGGTAAACGCGCGCGGCGCGTGCCAGCGCGGGCCCGAAGGCGCGCCAATGCAGCCAGGCCAGCAGCGTCCAAAGACCCAGCAACAGGCCGAACGCCAACGACGCGGCGGCGATGTACAGGCGTTGCCCATCGGCAATGACATCGGCGATGCAGTACGTGCTGACCAGTGCCCAGTCAGCCTCCTCGATACGGACCACCTGGAAGAAGCGCAGCCCTTGGCGGAAGGTGGCCAGCGTGCGCCCCTTCTGCTCCGCGTCCAGAAGATGCCGGGTCACCTCGCCCAGATCCAGCGCTTTGGGGCTGCCGGTGCCCGCCACCACGCGGCCGTCGCCAGTCAGCACGAACGACACGCCACCGTCGGCGATACGCATTGCCCGGGACAGCGGTGCCGTTGATTCCAGCGTGACGAACGTACCGATCACCGTGGCACCGTCACGCGCCACCAGGGCACTGGCGATCGCCGGAGCCCCCGACACCGGATGGCGCACCAGTTCCATCCGGGTGGCGTGCGTGCCATACGCCTCCGCGTCGTCGACGCCGGTGCGGGACAGCGCCGCGAGCCGACCGATGAGCTGCGCACGGTCCTTTTCTCCCGTGGCCGACAGAAGATGCTGTTCGCTCATGCCCTCGCCCAGTACCAGCAGCTGGCCGCGCGGATCAAGAAAGAAGCTCGACTCCGATTCGCTGGACCGGCCGCCGGCGCCGCCCAGCCGGCGGATGATCGACAGCGAGTGCGCCAGCATGAGATAGCGATCCAGACGGTCAACGGGCCAGGCATCGGTGCCGGCACCCAGCACCGTCTGCGGCACGCTCTCGGTGCCAGCGGTCATGACGGCCCGCTGTCCGGCACGCAGATAGTTGGCACGGTCCACTTCCAGCGTCCGCGCATCATTGTCCGGGCGATGCCGCCAGGCGTACTCGGCCATGCTCAACAGCCGAAGGTGGGCCGCATCCGACGCCGCCAAGTGGGCCTCGACGATGGCACGGCTGCGCTGCAGCGCTTCCGACCGCCGCGCCGCAAAGCCATCTGCGTGGAACAGCGCCAGCGCGATCAGCCCGGCCACGATAGCGATGCTGAGCAGGCAGCCGCCGCCCAGCAGCACGCCGCGCTGGTACTTGCGGAGCGCAGCGAGGTCGCAATCGTCGGTAGCATCAGGCGAGGCGTCCTGGCGCAGGTGTGCGGAGCGGAAGAAACGGAACATTGTTGCTGTGGATGCGCCCGCCAAGGAACATGCGGGCCATACCGGAGAAAGTGAAAGGGAGCGGCCACCCTATCGGCCCCTGGCAGACAGCCACATAGGACGCGGCTGACTTTCTGCCGCGCTGTGGCGCAACGCGGCCGCACGGCTGGCGTGGGTGCGTGGACGTCCGTGTCACGCTTCGGATCCCCCGCGGAATGGGCGTCGTCCGATGGGCTACCGCACCACGCTGGCTGACGATACGCGTTCGACCCTCTTTATTTCCCAGGCATCTCCATGGCAGATCTTTCCCGACACACCCTCATCTACACCGAGTACGGCCACTGGAATGTCATGCGCGGCCGTCAGCTGCTTGGCGGCCGTACCTGCCTCGCAGAGGCGCTGGCCCTCCTGGACTACTTCCACCGGCTGCAACGGGCCGAAGCGCTGCATTCACCCGCGCAGCCGGGAGCGGATCGATGAGTGCCGTGCCAACGCTGCTGGTGAGTGTCCTGGCATCCGCCCACCATGGCTGGAGCCGGTGGCGCAACCGCATGCTTGCCGCCGTCGACCACGATGCCGTCATCGCCAACGTGAGTGACGGTGGCGGGCTCAGCCCGCGCTTCACGTTCATGGCAGTGATGTCCTGCGGTATCGCGATCCTGGGGCTGCTTCAGTCCTCCGGGGCCGTCGTGATCGGTGCGATGCTGATCTCGCCGCTGATGGGCCCCATCGTGCAGCTGGGTTTTTCGCTGTGCGTGGTCGATTTCCGGATGATGGGCCGTGCACTGCTTGCGCTGCTTGTGGGCATGGCGCTGGCGCTGCTGACCGCCATGTGCATCGTATGGCTGTCGCCGCTACGCGAGGCGACCAGTGAGATCCTTGCACGCACGCAGCCCACCCTGTTCGACCTGCTGGTGGCGCTGCTGTCAGGGCTGGCCGGCGGCTACGCAGTGATTACCCGAAAGGGAGAGGCCATTGTGGGCGTTGCGATTGCTACCGCCCTGATGCCGCCGTTGGCAGTGGTCGCGTTTGGGCTGGCGACGGGCGACGTGCGCGTGGCCGGGGGCGCGATGTTCCTTTTCATGACCAACCTGCTGGCGATTGCCCTCAGCGTGACACTGATTGCCAAGTGGTACAGGTTCGGGATGGAGAACTCACCTCGCCACACCGCCTGGCAGGCGGGGGTGATCGCCACCACGTTCATTCTGCTAGCGCTGCCACTGGGACTGGCCCTGCGCGAGATCGGGCAGCAGACTTGGGCTGCAAACCAGGCCCGCGCCGTGGTTACCCGGTACCTGGGCGATCGCCGTGCGTCGATTGAACACATGTCCGTAGTGCGTGCCGAGCATCGCTATGTCATCGAGGTGGTGGCGCTGGTCCCGGCCTATATCAACAATGCCCAGACCAATCTGGAAGGACGGCTGTCCGCGCGGCTGGCGGCTCCGGTATCCCTTCGCGTCAGACAGACCCTGGAGGCCAACGAGGACGAACTGCGCAACCGGGCAGATATCGATGGCCTGCGGCTCAACGTTGCCAGCCTGTCCGCCGAGACGAGGGCGCTTCGTGTCGAGATGGATGAGATCGTGGCGGAACGCTCACGCGTGCTGCGCGAGGAGAGCGCTGCGCAGGAGCAGGGCCAAGGATCGCACAGCGCGGACAGTCTCCGCTAGCGAGGCGCCGCTGCGCGCAGCAGCCCTGTCCTGCGCCTGAAACGCGAGGGGACGGCCCCGGGTGCCGTCCCCCACCCGCGTGATCAGTTGTACGTCATGGTTACCGTGATCGGTCGGCTGACCGTACCGGCCGATACCGTTGCGCGGCTCTGCACGAAGCGTGCGCGGAATGCGTGCGTCGCCGCAGCCGTGGCCATCTGGGCCGTTCCGCCAGGTGCGACGCGGGCCCCGCTGCTGGTGTACTGCAGCTCGATGCCGATGCCAGGCACACCCTGGAACAGCTGGGCATTGCTGGTGTCGGCGTTGCCATCGAAACGCAACGCGACCCGGGTCACCAGCGGGTCACACTGGCTGACCACAACATTCACTGGCTGGAAGGGCGAGGCATATGCGCCGGTAAACAGTGTTGCCTGATAGGTGCCAAGACTGACGTCGGCCACAGCGATGCGGCAGACACCCGGCAGAATGGTGCCGGTGACGTTGAACGTGGTGGTCGTCTGCGCGGCCGCGTGGCCAGCAGCGAACATTGAGGTCAGCGCCAGTAGGATGGGACGCAGGCGGAGGGCGACAGTGCACATCAGCTGCAGCCTCAGTTGTAGGTGAGCGAAACGGTGATGGGACGCGTCACGCGGCCTGCGCCAACCGTCGTGGCGGACTGCCGGAAGCGCGCACGGAAGGGATACACACCGGCGGCGGTCGCATACTGGGTATTTCCACCCGGTGCAATCGGCACGTTGACGGCACCGACCACGCGTACCAGTTCGATGCCCACGCCGGAAACCCCCTGGAACAGTGACGCGTTGCCGCTGTCGGCTGCACCGGTAAAGGTCATGGCCACCCGCAGCACCTGCGCGTCGCAGTCGCTGACGGTGCCACTGAAATCAATATAGGCCGTGGCATAGCTGCCGGTGAACAATGACGCCTGATGGGACCCCAGATCCACATCGGGGAACGCGACCTTGCAGACGCCTGGCAGGATTTCACCGGACATCGTGAAAACCTGGCTGTCCTGCGCGTGCACTGTGGCAGCGCAAAGCAACAAGCTCAGGGAGAGAAGCGGACGGGACATGGGAGACCTCAGTTGTAGGTGACCTGGACAGTGATGGGGGTACGGACCGCGCCTGCAGTGACATTGCCGGTGCGGACCAGTAGCGCGCCGAGTGCGCGCTGGCCTGCGGCATCGCCGCCGGTGGGCCAGTCAAACGCGGGCTGGTTGGGTGCGTAGAGCGTGCCGGTGGCACTCTGCAGGCGGATGGCCAGCCCCTGCACGCCGCCCGTCGGCGGAATGGCGAAATAGCTGGCGTTGCTGCTGTCGGCGGCGCCGACGAAGCGGACGTGCAGGGTTCGCAGGTCATCGGTGCAGTTCTTGCGCTCCAGCACGAAGGCAACGGCAGGTGACTGCGTGCTGGTGGTGAAGTACGTTGCCTGGAACGTGCCCAGATCGACGTCCTGCACGCTCAGCTGGCAGGTCCCGGCCAGGAACCTGCCGGTGAAGCGGACGGTGAGGTCCGCCGCCGCCACCGGCAGGGCGGCCCCGCACAGCAGCGCCAGCAGCAGCCATCGTGCGTGCATGTCAGTAGTACTCCAGGGTAATGGTGGCGGCACCGTTCGCCTGTCCCGATGACGCGGCAGCGGCGTAGCGGGTATAGCGCGCACGCAGCATCAGCGTGTAGGACGCGTTGTTGGTTTCGCTTAACGCCAGCCCGGAATCACGCATGTTGCCAAAGCCTACCGACTCGTCGGCCGCGGTCCCGATCTGGATACCGATGCCGGTCGCCGTGGTATTCACGCCGTCGCTCTGCAGCATCATCACCGAGCGCGCGCTATCCGCCACGGCCGTGACCGGATCCACGCGGAAGCGGACGGTGTTGTCGACGCGCCCATTGGCCGTCTGTACCGTTCCGGTGGTGAGGTTGCCGCGGTAGCGGCCATAGAACGCCGGGCAATTGCTCAGCATTACTGGTACGTTGACCCATTGTGTCCCGCTGCCCACGGTGGGAATCTCCGTCACGCGGTGATCGCCTAGATTCACGGATACATCTGCAGTGGTGCAGGTGCGGGCAACGATGGACAGCGAGCCCTGCACCAGGCCGTTCCAGAGCTGGAGTGCGCTGTTGGCGCCGGTCATGCGGTATTCGAAGCGCGGCAGGTTCGCACCTGTGACCGTGCCGGCCGTTATCGGTCCGGTCTTGATCAGGCTGACGTCAAAGGATTGAACGGGCCAGATCACCGTGCCCGTAACGACCTCTACGGACGTAGATATCGGGAATGGGCTACCGTTGAACCAGACTGCCACGCCGACGCCGGGGAGGTTCGTGTTGTATACGGTTCCGTAGCGCGCGTCTGCGTAGCCCGAAGGCCCGTACGGGAGCGCGGTGTACTGGCGGATGCGATCGGCCCTGCCCGGTGTGCAGTAGATCTCGTTGGTGGGCCCGGCGTAATACGTGGCCCGATAGATTTCGGTGCCGACCTGCACATCCGGACCGACGGTGATGCTGCCACTGAGGTTGGCGATGTTGGTGAGCGTGGTGGTGCCGGCGTTGAAGCGACAGTTCTGCGCAAGCGCAGGCGCTGCGGCAATCAACAGGACAAGCGCGATCAATCGCGCGACCAGAGGCAAGCGAATCACGGTGCGTTCTCCTGGAAGGTGGTGGTAATCCGGCGCGCGGGCGGCGCGTCACCGTTGGCATGGACGACCGGCGATCGGCATTGCGCGCTGAGCACGGCGTACTGGCCGCTGACAGGGCCGTCGGGAATCTGCACGTCCACCACGCACTGGTGGTCGGCGCCCTCGCCCCATTGCACCTGCACCGGCCCGGACGACTGAAGGCCACTGAGCAGCAGGCGGCTACCCTGCCCCACCACGCCGACCGTGGCGCCGCTGGCATCGGTGGCCTGCGCGCCGAACGGCAGCGGGCGCCCATCTTCGGTCTGCGTGTCGACCATCAGCCCACGGCTGGCGCGCGTACTGAAATCGAGCTTCACCAGGGCGCCGGCACGCGGCGCCACCGCGCGTGCGGTTTCCTGCAGCTCCACGCTGTAGCCGGCCCCCTTGGGGTCGAGCGAAATCGTGTTCAGCTGGTACGGCGTCAGGTACGGCACCACCGCAAACCCACGCCTGTCCACGCGGGATCCGCCACTGTTCTCCACCCGCATTCCCGCCGCGCCGGGCGCGTGCACCAGCGCGACCGTGTCGCCCAGCGGCGGCGACAGGGTCAGCCCACCCGCGTGGAGCACCAGCCCGCCCGACGCGCCAAGGCCCATCTGGGTATAGCCGGGCCCCCGGCTGAGATTGGCCGCCACCTGGCCGCGGCCGCCGCGATAGCCGCCGTTGACGTCCAGGGCGTTGCCACCGCCGATACGCGCCAGTGACACGCCGTAATTGACTCGGTCGTCGCGGGCCCACAGTCCGCTGGCCGACAGCTGCGTGGAGGGATCGGCATTGTCGCTGCGGGTCTGGGTGGCATTGAGCTGTGGCGCACGGGGCGTGCGCCCCAGGGGCACCGACAGCATCAGCATCAGGCGATTGTCAGCCCGCGCCAACTGTGGACGCGGCGCGGCATCCGCGCCGGGAATGCGATCCTGCAGGAAGCCCGGCATGAAATCGATCGAATCGCGCGTGCGCTGGAAGTTCAGGCTGTAGCTCAGCGACTTCCACTGGTTGCTGTAGCCCACGCTCAGGTCAAGCTGGCGGCCTGCCGTGTTCCAGAAGTCGCGCCGCGTCCCGATGACGAACAACTGGCCACCGCGCTCCCCCAGGCGCTGGTTGACGCTCAGGTCCATGCGGTTGCGCTGGCGCGCCACCGCATCGATGCCAAGATCACGTGCCTGTGCGTCACGCAGGCTGGCCCAGTCGCGCACGCTCACGTAGCCACCCGTTGCATAGCGGTAGGCCGCGATGGCAAACGAGGTGCCGGTGCTGGCGATGCTTCGATTGTAGGCCACGCGGAAGCTGCTGCCGGACAGCTCAGGCAGGCCGCGTACACGGGCCTGTGACAACGACGCATCCATTGCCAGCGCGCCGAATCGTGTATTGACCGCACTACCGGCCAGCACCGAGTGGTAGTTGTCGCCCACCACGGCGCCGCCGTAGGCACTGACCACATTGGACAGGCCGCGCTGGTACTGCAGCTGCAGGACGTCCGGCGCATCGAGCAGCGAGGCCTCGGCAACACGACCGGCCGCTACCGACCACCGTGACTGGCCCGGACGCAGCAGTTGCGGCACCGCCGAGTACGGTAGCGTGAACCGCCGTGAGCGGCCGTCGGCTTCGACGACTTCCACGTCGAGATCGCCGGCATACCCGGTCGGGAACAGGTCGTTGATCTCGAACGGTCCAGGTGCAACGCTGGTTTCCAGCAGGACGTTGCCACGCTGGCGCACGATCACCCGGGCGTTGGTCTCGGCGATGCCACGCACTACCGGTGCGAAACCGCGCTGTGACTGCGGCAGCATGCGGTCGTCGCTGCCCAGGCGGGCGCCACGCAGGCGCACGCTCTCGAACAGGTCGCCCGCAGTGGACGTGTCGCCGACCATCAGCTGCGCCTTCCACGGCACGATGTCGTGCGTCAGGTAGGCGGCCGCTGACCGGTAGCGCTGCGACTGGCTGCCACCGCGCGTCATCGCGCCCTGGTGCACCAGCTGCCAGCCCGCCACGCGGCCCGAGGCGTTCAGGCCAAGGAACCCGGAGTAGGTCGGGGCAGCGCCATTGCTGTAGCGATAGACGTTGGCGTTGTAGCCCAGCGACAGCGCCGCCACGCCGGCATCCCACTCGCTGGGGTCGACATGGCCGCGCGCCTCGCTGCGCAGGTACAGCTGCGGCACCTGCAGATCCAGGGTCTGGCTGCCTGCATCGAAGGACGCCGTGGCACCGGGCACGCGCTCGCCCAGGTCACCACAGAAGGGTTCGTCCGGCCAGGCCAGGGCCGGCTGCCGGGCCTGGTCGGCGTGCAGGCGCTCCGGCGCAATGCCGTAGCGCTTCAGCGCGGCCGGGTCCAGGCACAGCCGCGAGACGCCGTCCACCTCGCGGTAGACAACGTCCGCACGCGCTTGCCACTGGCCGTTCAGACGCACGTCCCCCCGGTAGGTACCGGGCGCAACGTAGTCTTCCTGCGAGAACCGCTGCAGGTCCAGGCGCGAGGACGCCCCCACCGGCAGGAACGCGGCGTCGAACTCGACATCGTCCGGGCTTTCGTTGCCGGCGCTCGCGACGGCCGGGGCAAACAGGATGGCGGCCACCACACCCGGCAGGCGGGCGCGCTGGAACCGGCGGGCGCCGGCGGCCGGCGCCCGGGAACGGGCGTTCATGATGGATTCTCCGGCGGTGCGGTGCGGTGCGCGGCTCAGGGCTGCAATACGGCCTCGGTGGGAACCAGCGCGCCGAAGTCATTGATGACCGTAACGGCAGCCTTCAGCTGGCCCGACGGGCGCGCGCGTAGATCCTTCAGCGGGAACTCGGCCTGTGAGAACGGCGCGACCATGCCGCCGCCCTGCCCGCCCTGTTCCTGGCCGCCGACATTGAGGCTGACGTTGGCAAAGTTGACGTGGAACGGGGTCGGATTGTCGGCACGCAGAACCAGGCCGTCCTTACCGGCGTGCAGGGTCCAGCGCAGCTTCTGGTAAGCCAGCACCGGCTCCCCTGCCAGGTTCGACGGCCGGTAGAACACCTTGATGCGGGTGCGGAAGGCGAACTGCAGGATGTTGGCGCTGGCAGTGCCATTCTTCGGGGGGATTTCCAGCATGTTCAGCCAGTACAGCGTTTCCCGGTCGGCCGGCAGGCCCGCGCCGGTGAACATGATGCGGGTGGTCTGCTGCTTCTTCGGGTCCAGGCGGAACACCGGTGGCGCGACCACGAAGGGGGCTTTGGCGGTATCCGGCGTGGACTGGTCATCGCCATCATCCAGCCAGACCTGGACCAGCGTCGCGCGCTCGCCTTCATTGATGAACTTGAGCGTGACTTCCTTGTCCTGCGCGGGATAGACCACGCGGGTACCGCCGATCACGACCGACGCATGGGCCGCCGGCGAAGCCAGCGCGACGAGCGACAGCAATGCAGCAGCGATGATGCGATGGAGGGCGTTCATGGGTCACCTCGGAACGGGGAAGGAAGGAGGCCGCCAGCGCCTGCCGGCGACCTCCCGCGATCAGTTGTAGACAACCTTGTAGTTGACGTACGACTGCACGAAGCCCGGGGCCGCAGCGCCACCGTTGGCGACGTACTGGCTGGCCATGTCGATCGTGGCGGTGTTGTTGGTGATGGTCACCGGATCGGTCTTGAACGACGGATCGCGCAGGTCGACCACGGCATTCTTGTACTTCACCTGGATCTGGGTGTTGGCTGCCGGCGCGTTGGCTTCCTGGTTGCGCAGGTTGCCGTTGCTGGCGTCGACCTGGCCGGCAGCCGGGTCGAAGTACAGCTCGGCGACCTTGCCGTCCAGGCACGTGCCCTGGCCGGGGCCACCGATGATCAGCTGGAACGGGTGTTCACCGGCAACGTCGCCGGCTGCTGCCAGCTGGTTGGCCTGCACCGCGCTCATCGGAACGGTGACGTTGGTGGTGCCGATGGCGCCGGCGCCACCGGAAATGGTGCAGGTCAGGTCGGTGACTTCGCCGGTGAACTCGATGGTGCCCGAGCCATAGGACTGGGCGCTGGCGGCCGAAGCGGCCAGCAGCAGGCTTGCAGCGGAAGCGATCGGAATGAGCTTCATGATGGTGGTGTTCTTCTTCACAGATGTGATCCGCACGCGGGCGGCAAGAAACCACCGCCGCCGAAGCGGCGGTGGCCGGGGACGGATCGGACACTTGGGGAGAAGGTCCTGTCCGGCCAGCCGGTGCACGGCTGGCGGAGAGAATCCTAGGTAAGGCCCCCGGAGCGCTCTATCGGACTGCGCCTAGATTTGCCGCGCATGATTGTTAAGGGCCAACCACGAAACACGTGGACTGGCTCCCGTACGGCACAGGTCCACGACAGGGGTACGGTTGTAGCCGTGATAACGAGCCCTTATCGCGACTGAACTGGTTTGGCAGGCAGAACGGATTTTTGCGCAATCTCCAGCCTACTCACGTCGTCCACTGGCATAAGAACTGCAGCTTTCTGTACCGGGTCCCAAAGTACATAGCTATCACCCAAACGCCCCACTAGGCCCAGGCCGCCTTGCACCTTCTCATCAATAGTCACATTGACCGTGTACTTGCTGGCGCCAGAAGTGATCGCCTTGGCGCGCTCGAAGCCAAGCCAGTTTGACGAGATCGGGACATAGACAATCATCACGAGCGCATAGACCAGCCACGGCGAGTCCTTCACGGCGGCCGGCAACACTGGGGACAGGCGTACTGCCATTGCACATATGCCCGTCAGCGCCACACCTATCAAAACGGGCCAGGCATTGGTCCACCAAAGCAAGGCACCCATTCCAACAAGACAAAGAGCCAGGGTCAGCCACATCAGCAGATTGGCTTGGGACGGCGTCGCTGTCACCTTCCCCTCAACCCACCCTCCAAACAGCAGCGCAATCAGAATAAGGAACAACACCATGCCGATCCCCGCAAGCCCTGCCAGTGCAAGCTCACTCACCGCAACAAACTGAAAAGGATCCAGGCCGAAGTGACCCCAGTAAGCCTTCAGATAGAAAGCCCCTTGCACCAAGCCAAACGTAACCAGCGCCGAACCCCACCCCGCAACATCGGCCATGGTTAGCGTCTTCTGCGTACGTTCCATGTATCGCCTTCCGTCAATGCAGCCCCGCCACATAGTGGCATGCAGCGCTCGACCCTGCAGAACTCATCCTATTAACGTGACGCGTCACGCTCGATCGCTGCCACTCCATTGGCGCCCTACCCCTCCCCGACTATAGTTCCACCCCTCACAAGGACGAGGCGGCACACATGCCCTATATCGGAATCGGACTCCACGTACTGGCGGCCATCTACTTCGCGGTGCACGCCATCCGCTCGGGCCAGAACCTCTACTGGCTCATCCTGCTCTTCTCGTTCCCACTGCTCGGCAGCGTCGTCTACTTCCTGGCGATCTACTTCCCGGAAGTCCGCCACTCGCGGGGCGCCCGACAGGTCGTCCGTTCCGCCAAGCAGCTCATGGACCCGGGCCAGGACCTTCGCAACGCCCGTGCCGAACTGGCGCGCACGCCCACCGTGCAGAACCGGGTTCGCCTGGGCATGACGCTGCTGGATGCCGGCCAGGCGGAGGAAGCCAGAACCCTGCTGGAGCAGGCAGCCAGTTCGCCGCTGGGCGACGATGCCTACATCCTGACCGGCCTTGCCCGTGCCCGCCTCGATTCCGGGCAACCCGAGCTTGCGGTGGAGACGCTGGACGGCCTGTTCGCACGCCACCCGGACGTGCGCCGCAAGCCGGAACAGACCCTGCTGTACGCGCAGGCACTGGCAACCGCGCAAGCCCCCGGAGCCCGCGCCGCATTCGAGCGCGCCCTGGAATGCGGAAACGACGCGGCCGCCCGCTGCCTCTACGCCGAATGGCTGATGGCGCAGCCGCAACCCGACGATCGCGAGCAAGCCCGCAGCCTGTTCGCCAGCATCATCGACGATGCCCAGCACTGGTCGCGCCACGCGCGCAGCCACAATGCCGCATGGCTGGAGCGAACCAAGGCGGCGTTGAAGGGCCACTGACGACCCGGCAGCAGGTGGCGGGCTCGAACACCTGCACTTCCAGGAAACTATCGCAGGGGTCTAGCGCGAGCCCAGCTTGGGGAAGAGCAGCTTGGGGGTTCCGATAAACAGCAGCCATGCACCCAGGGCCGCTCCGTAGGCGAGCACCGTTCCCACAAGGAATGTGCCGAAGAGGCTGCCGGTGAACAGCTGATACAGCCCTTTGCCGCGACCTGCAGCGCTGCCCCCAACAGTCAGCACGATGACCGGCAGCATGATCATTCCGCTGCAGAGGATCAGGGAGAACGCGCCCAGCAACCAGCGCTTGAGTGGCGGGTTCCATGGCATGGGGTAGCCTGCGAGCAGTCGCCTCATCCAAAGAAACAGTACTGGAAAGGCGATCAGGTACATCAATGCCACATACAACCAGGTTCGAGCATCAGCGCTGCCCGCCTCGAAGATGGCTCGCGGGTATACCCCTGTGCGATAGAGCGTTTCTGCGCTTGCCGCCAGCGCCGCGCTAATGATCATCGCAGGCTTGAACAGGCGCGACACCTTGCCCCATTGCGCGTTGCGTAGTTGCTGCCCGTCAGTCATGCCAGACATGAAAACCTTTTTGGGCGGATGCGTCCATGAGGTACCAAGGGGCATTGTGCAGATGATTCGCCACATGGTGACATGCAGCGCCTTATTTCGCGGATTTCACGTATTAACGTGACGCGTCACACGCAATCGGAAGCGCATTGCTGGACAGGCATGTCGCATCTGCCTTGCTCAGAGCCCCACCGGGCGGATGCCGACAGCGCGCAGAGCTGCACCACCGACATGGCCGATAGCGTTGCAGCGCAAGGCTCCAGCTTGGTTTCGTCGTATGCAACGATTCTGAAAATGTTGAAAGTAGTGACGTCATCAGCCCTACTGCATTGGCATCGCGCACAACCGGGCGTATTCCTTGCCGTGCCACCTTGAACAGGTGGCCGGGATTCGAAACCCCGGTTCTACGCTGAAGTAAACGCTTGCCAGCCGGCATCACCCATCAGGTGGTGCCGGCTGGCAATCCGTCGGCCTGCTATGGCGGGCGGTGCGTGGAGGCCTTGCGCCTGCCGGTTTAGCGTAGACCGGGTTTCGAACCTCGCATCGTCCGCCACCTTTATCGGTGGCGGCTTCTGCATGCACGCAAGGAGCCCCACCATGACCCAGCCCCACTCCCCTGCCCCGCACCCGATCCACGACGCGCCTGCGAGTGGCCCTGCGCTGGACCCGAACACCCTCATCGCCCTGCTGCACAGCATCGGCTCCGGCGCCGCCTCCGATGGTCAGCCCTGGCCGGAGCGCCACCAGATGCCGGGCCGGCGCATTGCCTTGGCGGATACCGATTGCTCGCTGGCCGGGCTTCGCGTGGTGTTGGAGATCCTGCTGGCCGCGCAGCGTGCCCGCGAGAACGGCGAGCTGGAGCAATACGTCGGCCCGCGCGTGATGGAGGGGCTGATCATGGCCGGAATCGGCCTTACCGCACACGCCAGTACCCGACTGCATCCGGAGGGCTGAGTGGCCTGGTGGCGCTGGGCGGCCACCGCGCTCTGTCTTGTGGTGGTGGTTGCGGCACAGACGCAGTGGCTGGCACCGCCCAAGCCCTCGCCTGTCGCGTTCCACAGCATCCCCGGCGATCGCTTTCTGCAGTTGCGCCGCCAAGCCATGCAGTTCGTGGAGGATCGGCCACTACAGGGCTTCCAGTTCGTTGAGCGGCGCCGAGATGCCGAGTTCCAGGTTCATTGCCGAGGCATACCCGTGCTGTGGCTGGAGAGGCGCTCGCAACATCTGCTGTTGCAGGTCTCACTGGACGCGAAGCAGCGGGCGCCTGCCGTTATGCGGTTGCGGGCGCTCCTCCAATGGCAGTTGGAGCCGTTGGATTACCCGGAGCAGGTCCTGGCTGGCGTGCCGGAACCAGTTCTGTTGGATCGGGTGCTGCAGATTCTTGCTGGTGATGTGCCTGATGGGGCGCGATGTGGCGTGCCGTAGTCGAGCATGGCTCGACTCTACAGGGCTGCGGGCAGCGAGGGTTCGGGGTCCGGCTCTGCCGCTAGTCATCTGCTTGACGGGCGTTGGCACCGTGATCGTGCGACTCGACCTCGGCATCGATCCAGCCCGCATCGCGCGCACGCGCAAGATCTTCTGGCGTATCGATATCCAGGCCCAGTGCCGGTGCCTTTAGGACATGCACCGTATCGGCAGGAAGTTGCCGCAGGCGCGCTCCGAAGCCGCGGTCACCGCTTGCACCCACTTGATTGAACCATGCGTGCGGCACTACTGCAGGAATGCCAAGCGCGCCTCCATGACGGGTGCCAGCGCACCCTGACGCCGAGGCGCGGGCACCCGAAAGCAGCGCCTGCAGATGGGAGCGCTCGATTGCGGGCTGGTCGCATGCCACGACCATCACCGCAGTCACCGTGGGCAGCAGGTGTGCGCTGGCAACCTGCAGGCTGCTCGCCAGGCCGCGTTCCCAGTGCTGGTTGGTTACCGGGGTGGCATCCAGGCCGGCAATGCTGGATGTCACGGCCTGTGCGTTCGCGCCCACCACGACCAGGACCTGCGCTGGCGCGAGCTCCCGCGCCAACCGCACCACGCGATGTACCAGGGTCTCGCCCTGCCGGGTCAGAAGCTGCTTGGGCTGGCCAAGTCGGGTGCTCCCGCCGGCAGCCAGCACGACGACCGCATGCGCGTCGGTCACCTGCCGTGCGCGCTTCGCCATTGCTGCAGCTGCGCGGCGATGCTGAGCGAAATCGCCTCTGGCCCTCGGCCGCCGATGTCCAGGCCGACAGGTGATCGAAGTCTCGGGGAAAGGCGGTGGCGCTGATCCGGTGTCAGCAACTTGAACAGGTCCTCCCGCCTTCGCCGCGGACCCAGCAGTCCAATGAACATAACTTTGGTATCAGCCAGGGCCACCAGCGCCTCCCGGTCCAGTTCGAAATCGTGATGCATCACCAGTACCGCGTCGCACGGGTCGCCATGAAGGGCCTCGGCCGGGCTGGTCTGAAGATGCGCATCTGCGCACTGCCCGGCTGAGGCCCAGCGCGCTCGCCGTTCGGCCACGCTGACCCGCCACCCCAGGCCCCGCAGCAACGGAACCAGGAGGGGCGTTTCGGGACCGCCCCCCAACACCAAGGCCCGCGGAAACCGGGGCAACGGCAAACGCCACGCACCCTCGCCAAAGGGCTGCGTACCCTCCATCGGATGCAGCTGCCACGCCTGCTCGTGATGGCCGGCACGGAAAATGACCTGCCCCGACGTGCGAAGGTCGCGCTGGAGTGACACACCCTCGCGCAACCAAGCCTCGATCACGGCGTCGATGCCGGCCATGGCACGCAATGGCAGGAGCGCAATCCGCAGCCGGCCGCGGCACCCGAGCGCGGACCCACTCAACAGATCGTCGTCACTGCGGGTGTCGATCTCGATCCAGTCGACCCGGCCTGCAGCGCTCACCTGCTCCGCGCGTCGCGCGAGCTCGGGCTCCAGGCATCCGCCGCTCAGCCAGCCGACCTGGCTGCCGTTGCAGAACAGCACCATGTCGCCGGCACCGGCGTAGGTGGAGCCATCGGTTTCCAGCACCAGCGCGAGCACGGCGTACTCCCCCGCGCGCACGCGCGTCAATGCCGTCTCGAGTACGCCGCGCGGGCTGCCTTCGGCGAGGAAGCCCGGCGCTGCCGACAGGTCCTCGGCAAGATCGCCGGGCTCCCCTCCGCCTGCGGCGGAGACCTCCAGAGTGGGCGAGGCTGCGGGTCGGTCCATGCGCACCGTCAGCCTACGTCGGGCAAGCCGGGCAGCAGCTTGTCCAGGGTAATGGGATAGTTGCGCACGCGCACGCCGGTTGCGTTGTAGACCGCATTGGCGATCGCGGCGCCGACCCCGCAGATGCCCAGTTCACCCACACCCTTGGCCTTCATCGGCGAGATCACCGGATCCAGCGTGTCGAGGAAGGCCACTTCCTGGTACGGGATGTCGGCGTGCACGGGAACCTCGTAGCCGGCCAGGTCGTGGTTGATGAACAAGCCAAGCCGTTTGTCGACCACCAGCTCCTCCATCAGGGTCGCGCCCGCGCCCATCACCATCCCGCCGATGACCTGGCTGCGCGCAGAGAGCGGATTGAGGATCCGCCCGCCATCGCATACGGCAAGCATGCGGCGGATGCGCGTCTCTCCCGTGTAGGCATGCACGGCAACCTCGCAGAAATGCCCTGCATAGGTGCCCACGTCATAGCCTTGCTTGAAGTCGCCGAAGGCAATGCCGTCCTCCGCCGACAGTGTCCCCGCCTCTGCCAGCTTGATCGTCCGCCCACCCGCCTGGATGCGGCCATTGGCGAAGTCTGCGGTGTCGCCGTCGAAGCCCAGTTTCTCGCCCACCTTGCGGCGAAGGCTGACGCACGCCGCGTACACGCCTGCGGTGGAGCTTGCCGCGCCCCACTGGCCGCCGGAACCGGCGGAGGCGGGATGACGGGAGTCGCCGAGGGTCACCTGGACCCGCTCCAGCGGCACGCCCATGGTTTCGGCTGCCGTCTGCGCGATGATTGTGTAGGAGCCGGTGCCGATGTCGGTCATGTCGGTCTCGACAATCACTCCGCCCTGGCCGTCAAGCCTGACCCGCGCCGCCGACTTCATCGTCGGTGCACCGCGATAGCCCGCAGATACGCCCATGCCGATCAGCCAGTCCCCTTCCCTGACCTGCGCCGGCCTGGGGTTGCGCTTGTTCCAGTTGAAGCGCTCCGCGCCTTCGCGCAGGCAGCGCACCAGGTTGCGGTCGGAGAACTTCTTGGACGGATCGCCGGGCACGACCTCGGGCTCGTTGAGGATGCGGAACGCGATCGGGTCGAGACCCAGCTTCTCGGCCATTTCGTCCATCGCCACTTCCAGCGCCATGTGGCCCGGTGCTTCGCCCGGTGCGCGCATCGCATTGCCTTCGGGCATGTCGAGCGTGGCGATGTAGTTGGCCACCAGACGGTTGGCGCCTGCATAGAGCTTGGGCGTCTGCAGGGTGCCGTTTTCGCCGTCCTCGCCGTTGATGTTGCCCGACCAGTTCTCGTGGGCGATGGCGGAGATCCGGCCATCCTTTCCGCAGCCGATCCGCACGCGCTGGAGGGTGGCGTGCCGGTGCGTGGTGTTGTTGGGCATCAACGGGCGTTGCAGCGCGATCTTCACCGGCCGCCCGACCTGCTTGGCCGCCAGCGCGGCCAGTACCGCGTCGGCACGGATGAACAGCTTGCCGCCGAAGCCGCCGCCGATATAGGGCGAGTCCACGCGCACCTTGGCAGGATCGATGCCGAGGATCGCCGCCATGCCCTGCCTGGCCCAGTCGATCATCTGGTTCGCCGTCCACAGCGTGAGCGTGTCACCCTTCCAGGCGGCGATGGTGGCGTGCGGCTCCATCATCGAATGACTTTCGTCGGAGGTGTGGTAAGTCTCGTCGAGCTTGACCGCGGCGCTCGCGTAGGCAGTGTCGAAATCGCCCAGCGCCTGCCGGTCGGGCTTTCCGTCACGCCCCTTTGCCAGCGGCGCGGACGGTGCCAGGGCCGGGAAATCGAAGCGGCCCTTGCTGCGCTCGTAGCGGGTGCGGATCAGCGCCGCGGCGGCGCGGGCCTGCTCGAAGGTCTCTGCCACCACGCAGGCGATGGCCTGGTGGTAGTGGGCCACCTCGGCTCCGCCGAACAACGGTGCATTGTTCCAGTTCGATGTGCCGACCGGCTTGGTTTCCGGTGCGGTGATGACCGCCAGTACGCCGGGCGCGGCACGTGCGCGGGAGGCATCCATCGAAATGATGCGCCCCTTGCCGATGCCCGCACCGACGATGTAGCCGTAGGCCTGGTTCGGCGCCACGTCATGGCGCTCGTAGGCATAGGGGGCGGTACCGGTGGTCTTGCGTGGGCCGTCGATGCGCGGCGTCGACTTGCCGACCACCTTGGCCTTGTCAAACAGGTTGTCGCCGGCGGGGGCGTTGAATTCAAGGGGCATCAGCGCTCTCCTTCCACCAGCACCGCTGCGAGGGTGCGCTCGGCGAGCGCGATCTTGAACGCGTTCTCTGACGTCGGACGGGCACCGGCGAACACCTGCCGGGTCGCGGCCTTTACGCCATTGCGCAGCAGCGGTTCGGCTGCCTCGACGCGCCACGGTTTCGGCGCGACCCCACCGAAGGCGAACCGCGCCGAGCCGTCACGCTGCACGACCGCGGCGACCGACACCAGCGCGAACGCATAGGACGCGCGGTCACGTACCTTGTGGTACACGTGCCGACCGCCCAGGGGTTGTGGCAGCGTGACGTGGGTGATCAGCTCACCGCGCTGCAGCACGTTGTCCTGCTGCGGCTTGTCGCCGGGGGAACGATGGAAATCGGCAATCGGGATGCTGCGCGTACTGCCGTCACCCCTGACGGTCTGGATCGAGGCGTCCAGCACCCGCAGGGCCACCGCCATGTCGCCCGGATAGGTCGCGATGCAGCTGTCCGAGGTGCCGATTACGCCCATCTGCCGGGAGAACCCCTCGAGTGCGCCGCAGCCGGATCCGGGCAGGCGCTTGTTGCAAGGCAGATTGGGGTCGTAGAAATATGGGCAGCGCGTGCGCTGCAGCAGGTTGCCGCCGGTGGTGGCTTTGTTGCGCAGCTGCCCGGAGGCGCCTGCCACGATCGCGCGGGTCAGCACCGCGTAGTCGCGGCGCACGCGCTCATGCGAGGCCAGTGCGGTATTGGTGACCAGCGTGCCGATGCGCAGGCCGCCCTCGTCGGTGGGTTCAATCCTGTCCAGGCCGATGTCCTGCACATCGACCAGATGCGCTGGCGTCTCGACCTCCAGCTTCATCAGGTCGAGCAGGTTGGTCCCTCCGGCCAGGAACTTCGCGCCCTCGGTACCGGCGACGGCCTTGGCGGCCTCGGCCGGGGATTTCGCGCGTTCGTAACTGAAGGCCCTCATGCGCGCCTCCCTGCAGAGGTGACGCCAGCGACCTCTGCCATCGCCTCGGCAATATTGGAATAGGCGCCGCAGCGGCAGAGGTTGCCGCTCATGCGTTCGCGCATTTCCATGTTGGTGGCCCGGGGCCGTGCGCTGACGTCCGCCTGTACATGGCTGGGGACACCCCGCTTGATCTCGTCCAGTACCGCCACCGCCGAACAGATCTGCCCCGGCGTGCAATACCCGCACTGGTAGCCATCATGCTTGATGAAGGCGGCCTGCATCGGATGCAGGTCATCGGGAGTTCCGAGGCCTTCGATGGTGGTGATGGCATCGCCCTGGTGCTGTACCGCCAGGCTGAGGCAGGCATTGATGCGCTCACCGTTGACCAGCACGGTACAGGCACCGCATTGACCGTGGTCGCAGCCCTTCTTGGTCCCGGTCAGCTTCAGATGTTCGCGCAGGGCATCGAGCAGCGTGGTCCGGGTGTCGAGCTCAAGCTCCCGCCGCTCGCCGTTGACGGTCAAGGCAACCGTGCTGATGACCGGCGGCCTGGGCGGCGGGGGCGCCGCCAGTTCGGCGGCGAGCGATGATGCCCCCGGTGCGGCGGACATCGCCACGGTCGTGACGCCGCCAGCGATCACCTGGCGACGCGTCAACTTCATTCCTTCATCACAACTTGGCACAGTGACCTCCTGGCGTTCGGGGAAACCCCGTGGCTGGATGGACGCGCTCACACTACCGAAGGGCCACTATGCCCATCTGCGGGGTACAGATCTGTGAAGTCGGCGAAATGTACGAACCTGCCAAGGCAGTCAGCCTGAGTGCCCAGAAGAACATGTTGTAGCAAGTCCGAAGAAATCGACTGCATCCAGCCCTTTCATGGACACCCGGACTCATTCCCAGCCTGCAGGCCAACTACGGCGGGCTTGACTGAGTTGCCACGCTCGCTTCTCTCGTAGGTAGATGGCTTCTCTCTTCCTCTCGCTTGCTGGCACATCGCAGAGACGCCATGCGTGCCGCCTGCTCAAGTTCGGAATGCGCGGCCTTCACTCCCTTCAGCGCGGCACTCTTGAGCCATGCGTATGCCTCACTGGATGACTCACAGTCCTGTTTGTCCCTCAATATGAAGAACACGTTGTACTGTGCGATCGGGTGTCCCAGCGCTGCGGCATAGGCAAGCCACATATGGGAGTTGCCGGCCACGCCTTTGCCCTCAAAGTGGCGCGAAAGTCGAAACGCCGCCTCGGCGTCGCCTGCATCTGCGCGCCCGACCAGCGTGCGTAGCTGCTTGTCATCAAGCTCCGCGCCATCATCCGTTGCGATCGACCCGTCAAGCTCAACTTTCGGCCTGTCCGGTTGAGGCGGCACCTGCGCATTAACCGACCCTGCGCCCGCCAGGCACAAGAGAAGACCGGCTCTCTTAAATAGGATCATCAATCCCAGTTCCTGAGAATCGGTCTTCGCTGGCGGTTCGAATCCGCCCCCGGCCTGCATGTCCATTGCGCCCCCTGCCCCGCCGGCGCGGATGCCGGCCGCCCCATCGTACCTGAGCGTGCTTCGGATGGCGCCTCAGCGGGAATCACATACCCAGCTCCGACAACCCCGGGTGATCATCCGGGCGACGCCCCAGCGGCCAATGGAACTTGCGGTCGCTCTCCTTGATCGGCATGTCGTTGATACAGGAGAAGCGGCGCTGCATCAGGCCATCCTCTCCGAATTCCCAGTTTTCGTTGCCATAGGAACGGAACCAGTTGCCGGAGTCGTCGTGCCATTCGTACGCGTAGCGGACCGCAATGCGGTTTTCGGTAAAGGCCCAGAGCTCCTTGATCAGGCGGTACTCGAGCTCCTTGTTCCATTTGCGTGCCAGGAACTGCCGGGCTTCCTCCCGACCGTTGGTGAATTCGGCACGGTTACGCCACTGGGTGTCGAGCGAATAGGCAAGCGAGACCTTGTCGGCATCGCGGGAGTTCCAGCCATCCTCGGCAAGACGCACTTTCTGCGTGGCCGATTCAAGGGTGAACGGAGGAAGCGGCGGACGGGGTTGTTCAGCGGACACGGGGAAACCTCCAATCGAAATGGATATACGGGTTGCTTCAAGGGATCTGGGGTACCCAGGCGCTAACGCTTGGCCTGTTCCAATAACAGCTTCGCGACATCCTTCGCGGTGTCTGCGGCGTCGAAATCACCCATCACGCGCGACAGGGTGATGGCGCCTTCCATCAGGATCAGCAGCTGACGGGCCAGATCCGCCGGCTGCTCCACATCCAGTTGTTCGGTAAGTTCCAGCGTGTAATCGAGCAGCTTCTGCTTGTGATTCCGCGCGATTTCCCGGATCGGATCGGCCGGGTCGCCGACCTCCCCGGCGGTATTGATGAACGCACACCCGCGATAGCCCTCGGACTGGAACCAGTTCTTGAGCACGGTGAACAAGCCGAGGATGCGTGCTTCCGGGGTGTCCGCTTTATCGCACTCCTGCCGGAACCAGGCCAGCCATCGCACATCGCGCGCCTTCAATGCGGCGGCGGCCACGTCGTCCTTGTTCTCGAAGTGGCGGTAGATGCTCTTTCGCGCCACGCCCGAGGTCTTCACCAGCAGGTCCATGCCGGTGGCGTGGATCCCGTTCTGGTAGATCAGCGCCTCGGCCGTGGCCAGGATCTTCTGTTGGGTGTCGGTGCTGCCCTTGCTCATGGCTGCAAGATAGAATGAGCGTTCTCCCTTGTCAACAGGCGATCGCGAGCGATTCGCGTGCGCACATCCGTGCAAGACGATCTATCAAGAAATCAGGACAGTTCATCACCCGGACGCCTGGTTGCAGGCGCAAAGTACGTCTCACCACCCACCCATGAGAGTTCCCGCATGAACACCTTCGCCCGTACCCTGGCCGTTGCCGCCCTCGCCCTCTCGGTCCAGGCCAGCCTGTCCGCGCAGGCCGCCGAACCGGCCACGCCGGCGGCAGTCACCAGCATCGCGCGCACCGCCACCTACATCACCACCGCCGATGGCGTGCAGCTGTACTACAAGGACTGGGGCCCGAAGAACGGCCCGGTCGTGACCTTCAGCCACGGCTGGCCGTTGAACTCGGACAGCTGGGAGTCGCAGATGATCTTCCTGGCCAACCACGGCTATCGCGTCATTGCCCATGACCGTCGCGGCCACGGCCGCTCCAGCCAGCCGTGGGACGGCAACGATATGGATCATTACGCCGATGACCTGGCCACGGTGATCAATACGCTGGACCTGCACGATGTGACCCTGGTGGGCTTCTCCACCGGTGGCGGCGAAGTGGCGCGCTACGTCGGCCGGCATGGCACCGGGCGGGTGAAGAAGGCCGTGCTGATCAGCTCGGTGCCGCCGTTCATGCTGAAGACCGCCGACAACCCAAACGGCCTGCCGATCGAAGTGTTCGATGGCATCCGCAAGGCACAGATGGATAACCGCGCGCAGCTGTACCGGGACATTCCGTCGGGCCCGTTCTACGGCTTCAACCGCCCGGGCGCGAAGGTGTCGCAGGGGTTGATCGATGCGTGGTGGGCACAGGGCATGCAGGGCGGCCACAAGAATACTTACGACTCGATCGCTGCGTTCTCGGCCACCGATTTCCGCGCCGACCTGAAGAAGTTCGATGTTCCTACCCTGGTCATCCACGGTGACGACGACCAGATCGTGCCGATCGATATCTCGGGCCGCCAGTCGGCAAAGCTGATCAAGGGCGCAAAGCTGATTGTCTACCCGGGTGCGCCGCACGGCCTGACCGACACCCACAAGGACAAGGTCAACCAGGATCTGCTGGCGTTCCTGCAGGAAAAGTGAGTGTACGGGGCTCCGTCGTGATGGCGGAGCCCTTCCTGCCCAGAGGCAGGGCCGGCACCGGACGAGCGCCGGCTGCCACGTCAGTGCACGATTGCGGCCGTGGGATTTCAAGCCAGTCATGGCGCGCGGGGTGCACCTTGATGAAGGGTTAACCTCCAACAAAGCATACTGGGCTCTCACGGCTCTTCTCCGGCGCAGAATCCTTTGCTCCCGTGTCCAGCCCCAGACGACACGGCCATGCATCCTCCCAATGCCTTCCGGATCCACGCGATCCAGCCCCTTCTTGCGCGCAATGGGGCCATCGTTCGCCTCGATCAATTGCGATCCACCTGCAAGAGCTGCGGCTTGCGCTCATCAATGACTCAGGACGAGGGCATCAAGACGAGTCCATTGGGCACGACGCTCACGTGCCCCGCGTGCGGTGCCACGGGGCTGATGGACGAGGTGGAGATATGGCACCACTGGCTCGAACAGTGCCGGCGGGAGCGGATGCTGGCGCTCTTCGATCCCGCACCTGACGAACCTCTGGAGCCTGATGGCCCCGAATGAGAGCGACGCATGGACTGTCCGGCCGGCGCCTCAGCGCCGCGCCTCAACCGTCGCCGGGGTGACGCCCTGCCAGGCTACCCATCGTGAAGGCGTAGCCCGCCTCCTCCAGCAGCGCTCTCATGCGCAGCTCCACACGCCGGGGAGAAAGCAGGCTGTTGGGCGCGTACAGGGCATAGACGTAGCCTGCGCCGTCGATGATCTCGCGGCGCACGGCGCACTCATTGGATTCGGCAGCCTCGGACCAGACGGACATCAACCTGGCGGGACTGATGGATTGGCCGTTGCGAAGACGGAAGAACAGCCAGCGCACTCCCAGGGAACGCACCGGATTCAAGCTAGCCACTGCGAACCCCCGATGCGCCGGAAAAGGTCCCTCAGGACCTCTGGATCCAAGCGTGGATGCTCGTCTTTCGAAGAGCGCGGAAGGTCGATACGTGCGGCGCCGTTCAGCAGCGCGGGCAGATCGGACTGAAGGTCGATCCACCACCCCGTGGGCAGCCGGAGCCCCGTGCCCGTTCTATCGTAGATGCAGATCGGAAAAGTCATTGCGTTGCTCCTGGATGACCCGAGCATACGCCTGCGCGATGTCAGGTCTGGATGCGACGCCTAGGAAGATGCCGCATCGGCGCGCTTTGCGCATTCGAATACGTGTGCTTCGTCCTGCTGGACCCTGCGGAACGACTCCAGCCAGCCGAACGCTGCGCCACGACTGTGAATCGTTTCGCCAAGCCTTCCGGTCAGGCACCGTGCGCACTCCATCCCGCCAGGACTGGGCGCATCGCAGCAACGGCATTGCGCCATCGTCGTCGTTCTCTCCGGGCGGCACTGGTACATGATCTTGGTCATCAGGCTGATCGCCTGGCTTTGCGAGGACATGCGCGCTCCCTGTCTGCTGCGCGGAAGCAGCCGCGCGGCGCGCGGCTCCTCCTGTTCTTCAGCGACGCGTATCACCGCCGGGACCGCCTTTCTTTTGGTCCGTTGGATTCGAGTCGCTACGATCCTTCTTGTCCTGCTGCTGTTGTTCGCCTTGCCGGCCAGGCTCCTCCGCGCTGGGCTCGCCCCCCTCGACCTGCCCCTGCTGCACGGGCTGTTCTGCTTCAGCGGAAGCGTTGGAGCGGTCATTCCTGTTCTGTTCGGGGACGCTGTTCATTTCGATTCTCCGTCGCAGCAAGTGTGCTGCCGATTGACTGTGGGCCTGTTGCCGTTACGGGAACGTGCCGGCAAGCGCGTTGTATGAACGGTTGTGATGAACAGGCTCCCGGCAGCAAGCGTGTACAGTGAGGTTTCGAACAGGGGTAGGCGCCGTGAGCCGCGGAAGAAGCAAGCACGTTGTCGATGTGGAGCGCGAGCTGGCCCACTGGGAAACCGCGTTCAACCTGGGCGCGTTGCCCGCGGTGAGTTTCCGGCACGAAGTGGCGCCGGTCATCCGGCTTGCCTGCGACATCTATGTGAGAGATCCGCACGGTACCCGGTCAGCCTGGATGGACGATCTGCAGTGCCGCCTTGCGAAACGATCAAGCCTGCGCGGCCACCCTGGCGCGGCGGAGATTGCCGATCGTTGCTGGACGCTGCTGTCCTGCGGCTAGGCGCCTCCTGCCGGATGATTCCGCTCGCGCACACCCTGCCCCAGCTCGGATGCCAGGAACGGTGCCGTCCTGCTGCCCTTGGCGTGGGCCACCTGATGCGGCGTCCCAGCCGCCACGATGGTGCCGCCCGCGCCGCCAGCGCCCGGGCCGACGTCGATCACCCAGTCGGCCTGCGCGACAGAACGCATGTCGTGCTCGATCATCACTACCGTGTTGCCTGCGTCCACCAGCCGCTGAAGCTGCATCAGCAGCCTGTCCGCGTCTGCTGCATGCAGGCCGGTGGTGGGTTCGTCCAGCACGTACAGCGTGCGCCCGCGCTGGCTGCGCTGCAACTCTGTGGCCAGCTTGATGCGTTGCGCCTCGCCACCTGAAAGTTCGGTGGCTGGCTGGCCCAGCCGCAGGTAGCCCAGGCCGATCTCCTGCAGCAGCTGCAGCGGGCGGGCGATGGCCTCTTCTTCGGCGAAGAACGCATGGGCCTGGTCCACCGTCATCTGCAGGACCTCGGCAATGTTGCGGCCGTTCCACTGCACCTTCAGCGTGGCCTCGTTGTAGCGGGCGCCGTGACAGGTGGGGCACGGCGCATAGACGCTGGGCATGAACAGCAGTTCGACGCTGACGAAACCCTCGCCTTCGCAGGTCTCGCATCGCCCCTTGGCTACGTTGAACGAAAAGCGGCCCGCATCGAATCGGCGACGGCGCGCGTCGGGTGTCGCGGCGAACAGCTTGCGCACGTGGTCGAACAGGCCCGTGTAGGTAGCCAGGTTGGAGCGTGGCGTGCGGCCGATGGGCTTCTGGTCCACCTGCACCACGCGCTGGATGGCGTCCACGTCGCCGGCCAGCTGGCCCCGCGTTGCTTCGATTACGGTGGGTCCTTCGGCAGGTGCGCTGTCGGCGCCGTCGTCTGCCGTCTCATGCCCGAGGTGCAGCAGCATCAGCTCGGGCAGCGCCTGCGCCATCAGGCTGGATTTGCCCGATCCGGAAATGCCGGTCACTGCAGTCAGCAGCCCCAGCGGCACCTGCGCATCCACACCGTGCAGGTTGTGGCGGTGGATGCCTTTCAGCGCCAGCCAGCTGTTGACGCTGCGCTGCCGGCTGGCCGGTGCGGGCACCCGGTCGAACAGGTACTGCGCCGTGCGCGAATCCTCAACGTTGCGCAGACCGTCGGGCTCGCCACTGTAGAGAACGCGTCCGCCATGTTCCCCTGCCTGTGGGCCCACATCCACCAGCCACTGCGCGCGGCGCATCAGCTCCAGATCATGTTCAACAACGAACACCGAATTGCCGCCGTTGCGCAGCCGTTCCAGCGCGTCGTACAGCGCCTGGCTGTCGGCCGGATGCAGGCCGGCCGAGGGTTCGTCGAGCACGTACAGCACGCCGAACAGCAGCGAGCTGAGCTGCGTGGCCAGGCGCAGGCGCTGCAGTTCGCCGGCCGACAGCGTGGGGGTGGCGCGATCCAGCGAGAGATAGCCCAGGCCGAGCTCGCGCAGTTGCCGTACCCGTGCCATGACCCCGCCCGCCAGCCGCTGTGCAGCCAGGCGCTTTTCCTCTGACAGGGCCGAGGTCAGTCGCACGTCGGGGGCGCCCTCGTGGGTCGCGCGGCCACTTGCTGCCCGCTTGGCGCGATCGCGGGGCGTTGTTGCACGCCTGCTGGTACGCGCGCCGTGGCTGTGTGCACTGAAGTCGCCCTGCGCGATGGGCTCGAGCAAGGCCGCCAGCTGGTCCAGCGGCAGCCGCATGAACTCGCCGATGTCCACGCCGGCGAAGGTGACCGACAGTGCTTCCGGCTTCAGGCGCTTTCCGTGGCAGGCGGGGCACAGCCGGCCCTCCATGTAGCGGGAAACACGCTTGCGCATCAGCGCGCTCTGGGTGTTGGCAAAGGTGTGCAGCACGTAGCGGCGTGCGCCGGTGTACGTGCCCATGTAGCTGGGCTCGAGCTTGCGCTTGAGCGCGGCGCGGGTCTCGGCGGGCGTGAACCCGGCATAGACCGGCACGGTCGGGGTTTCCTCGGTGAACAGGATCCAGTCCCGGTCCTTCTTCGGCAGCTTCTTCCACGGCACATCGATGTCGTAGCCCAGCGTGACCAGGATGTCGCGCAGGTTCTGGCCATGCCAGGCCGGTGGCCAGGAGGCGATGGCGCGCTCGCGGATGCTCAGCGATGGGTCCGGCACCATCAGCGCTTCGGTCACCTCATAGACGTGCCCCAGGCCGTGGCAGGTGCTGCAGGCACCCTGTGGGGTGTTGGGCGAGAAGTCTTCGGCGTACAGCATGGGCTGGTGGGCCGGGTAGGCCCCCGCTCGCGAGTACATCATGCGCACCAGGCTGGACAGCGTGGTCACGCTGCCCACCGACGAGCGCGCATTGCTCGCGCCGCGCTGCTGCTGCAAGGCCACCGCCGGCGGCAGGCCGTCGATGGCATCCACGTCGGGCACGCCGGCCTGGTCGATCAGGCGACGCGCGTACGGGGCTACGGATTCGAAGTAGCGCCGCTGCGCCTCGGCGAAGACCGTGCCGAAGGCCAACGAGGACTTGCCGGACCCCGACACGCCGGAGAACACCACCAGTGCATTGCGTGGAATGGAGACATCGACATTCTTCAGGTTGTGCTCGCGCGCACCGCGGACCTCGATGCAGCCGCTGGCTGCCGCAGCACATGACGATTCGCCGAAGGCGGTGTTGGACATCTCAGCATTCCTGCATTCGGTGGGCGGATCGCGCATGGTGCGCCCGAGGGGCCATTGTCGCCGCTGCGGAGTGAATGGCGTGAGGGCGCCGGAAGCGGGATGTTGTCTTCACCTCCCGTTCGTACGGCCTTGCCCAGCCAAGGGCTAGCGTTGGGTGCCCACACACCGGAGGCCGTCATGCACCCCGACGTACTTGGCTGGGCCGCCACGGCGGTACTGATGGCAACCTTGATCCGGCAGATGGTGAAGCAGTGGCAGTCGCCCAACCCGGAAGCCGTGTCCAGGTGGCTGTTCGCAGGCCAGATGACCGCGTCTGCGCTGTTCACGGTGTACAGCGCGATGCTGGGCAGCGTGGTCTTCGTGGTGACCAATGCGATGCTGCTGTTGACGGCGGTGGTGGGCCAGGTGATGGCCTGGCGCCGCCGTGGCCGACGCCGGGCTCCCCCGCCCTGCTGATTGTTAATGCGCGTTGCCTGAAGGTTTGACATCACGTTGCCCCGCCCTTGATGGGGGCGCCCACAACGCATTCCTATGCTGGGCCCGCCACCTGCGAGGTGGTGATCAACCTGGAGATGCACCATGCAACGCGACCAGAAAGACCTTCCCCATCCGGACACGGAGGCGCAGCGCCCCGATCCTGTCAGTCCGCTGCAGGCTAAGCTGCACAACCACCGCAATCATGACGAAGCGCTGCAGGAAACCTTCCCCGCCAGCGACCCGATCTCTCCCTTCGTCGCTGCACCCACGCCGGACGAGCAGGCCAAGCGCCTTGGGGAGCGGGTCAGGCTGCCAGACCATCGCACGGATGAGGAGGCCGCGGGAGGTGACGAGTGATCCGGCGCGGCTTCGCCCGTGTCGCGGCCGCGACGGCGCGATTGTCCGGCAGCCTGGGGGCATTCGTCGCAGCGCTGGGGGTGATCATCACCTGGGCTGCCAGCGGGCCGGCCTTCCACTTCAATGACACGTGGCAGCTGGTGGTGAATACGGGAACGACCATCGTGACCTTCCTGATGGTGTTCCTGATCCAGCATACGCAGAACGCCGACACCGCAGCGCTGCACATCAAACTGGATGAACTGATCCGTGTCAGCAAGGACGCCAACCAGGAGCTGTTGAACCTGGAGTCGATGGAGCCGGCCCACCTTGAAGAGATACGCCAGCGCTACGAGGCACTGGCGAAGACCGCTGCAGACATCAAGTCCAAGAAGGAGCGCTGCATGCCCTGCGATGCGGACGCGGCCGCCGAAGCCTGAGGTCGCTGCTCCGGCGGCTACCTGCACCTATCGCTGCTCTGGTGTGAGGCCCTGCCTGGCAGGGCCTTCCAGCAGCGTTCCGGTGGCGGAAAAGCGGCTGCCGTGGCAAGGGCAATCCCATGTGCGCTCATGACCATTCCATTGAACAACGCACTTCAGGTGCGGGCAGAGCGCCGACATCGTGTGCAGGCGCCCGCCCTCGTCGCGGTAGACCGCAGTGCGCTTTCCATCCACGTCCAGCAGTGCGCCGCAACCACGGGCCAGCTCAGTGGGCGAGTGCGACGGCACAGCAGCAAGGCGATCTCCCACCATGTGCCGCGCAACGGTGCCATTGGTACGGGCCCAGCTGGCCGCCGAGCGCACCGGTGTGAAGCGCATGGGGCTGAGCAGCTGCTCGATCTCGCTGGTCGTACCGAGGATTCCCTCGGTGATCGCACGCGCGGCCACGCCCGCCCAGGTCAAGCCGTCCGGCCCATAGCCGGTAGCCAGCCACACATTGTCGTGCGCGCTGCTGCCGATGTAGGGCAGCTGGTCGGCTGCGCGGAACTGCTGCGCGGACCAGCACAGCGGCTCTCCCTGCACGGTGAAATTGCGATGCGCGTCGGCGACCAGATGCTGGGCTGGATCCATCGGCGGCGTTTCGCCGGTGCGGTGGGTCTCGCCGACCAGCACCAACCAGTCACGGCCATCAGTACCGCGCACCCCGCGCAGCGATCGGTGCCGATCGGCAATCCAATGAATGCCTGCCGCGGGCGGCGTGGCAACCGGTACCGCCACGCCGTATTCGCGGTAGACCTCCATCTCGGCCTGCACCAGGTTGAAACCTGCTGGCGAATGGGTGGCCAGCACGAAGTGCCTGGCGTGGATGCGGGCGCCGTCGGCCGTCGCAACGCCGGCGGATGCCTCGATGCTGTTGATCCGGGTCCAGTCGTGGATGCGCACCCGGCCCGCCAGATGTCGCGCCAGCTCAATGCAGAACGCCGCCGGATCCAATTGCGCCTGATCTGCAACGCGGAAGGCGTGGCCCAAGGTGAACGGCAGCCCGGACTGGTGGTGTTCGCATTGCAGGCCGACGCGCTGATAGGCCTGCACCTCACGCTCGAATCGCGCAGTGACCTCGCGGGTGCGCTCCTGCATGCCGTACTGCATGGCCACGCGTTCGAAGCCACAGCGCAGATCGTAGCGGTGAACCAGTGTTTCGATGGACCGCAGCGCCTGCTGCCGCCACTGCACGATACGACTGGCCGTGTCACCGCCCCAACGCGCGATCAGGTCTGCCAGCCGGGAAACGGGCGCGTAAAGATTGCCCGTGGACATCACCGTATTGCGCCCGCCGATGGGCCCCGCATCGACCACCAGCACATCCAGGCCGCTATCGGCCAGGCGGGCCGCTGTCAGCAGGCCAGTCATGCCAGCACCAACCACCAGCACGTCCGCCTGCGTGGTTCCGGCAAGTGGGCAGAAGCTGTTCGATTCGGCATCACGGGACCAGAGGCTGGCGCGCGGTAACGGGTCGGCCATGAATACACCCTTGCAGAGTCAGCTGGAAGCCTTCCCTGATACGCCGCTGCGGGTGAAACAGCAGTGGTGCGGCCGTGCAGGAAATGCTCACACGCGTGGCAGCAGCGATGCCGATCAAGGACGGGTGAACATCGCGTGGGCGACACGCCTGCGCCCGCTGTGCGGGCGACGACGCCCCCCTTGCAGTGCGGTCGCTAGCTTGCCTGGAAGGAGGAACCCGCTGTGAGCACGCACCTGGAGATCGACCTGATGATCGCGCAGTTGGAGGAAATGCTGCCGGAATGGGCGGCGTTCTACCCCGAGCCACAGTTCATCCGAATGCTCGCCGAGGCGCTGGACTTCATTGCCGCCAGTGCCGACTCCGATGCCCGGATGTATTGCGTGATGCGCACCGGGCACCTCAACGTGTGCAGCGGAGAGATCCCGTGGGCGGCGCGCTATGGAGATGGTTGAGCCAGTACGTCAGGCCGCGATGGCATAGGGTTCGACCAGCCTGGCCAGGACGTCCATCGCCGTCTCAGCCTCGGCCTGGCCGTCGCTGTGCTGCACAAACCCAAGCCAGTCTGCGCAGGCCAGGCGTCTCAACGCCGCCGGCTGCGTAGGGAGCCAGCGCATCGGCCAGAACGGGAGACGCCGGTTGCCTACCCTGCCGCGCTGCAATTCAATCAGTCCCGTGTGGCTGGTAGCACCGAGCACCCGTGAGTACGCCACGCTCAAGCCGTCCTCGGGCCCCTCCATGTACTGCAGGAATCGGGCTCCATCGAACAGCAGCACCCCGGTGACGCCGGCATTTCGGTTGAAGCGGGCGGCGTCGTCCACCAGTTCGTCCAGCTTCCCACTGCCCAGACCCAGCGGGTCACCCGCAACGGCTGGGGCCGCTTCACTCACGTATGCGACTGCCCTGATCGGCATTGGCTGCTCCTGTAGCGAATCCCCCCAGATTCCGTGTCGAAAGCATAGGCCAACCGCCCCGCCGGTATGTTCCGACGCTGTGTATTTTGTGGATCAGTTGGGTTCAGACAGACAGACGGTACGCAGAGTGCGCCTGGGCTACCCGTCTGCCTGCGCCCATCGCGCAAGATTCTGTTTCACTTTGTCGATGCCGGCCCACGGGTCCCTGCGGCGCCGTTTGAGCTTTGCTGGCACGTCCCTGATCGTGAACGCGTCGGCGCGCTTGAGTTTGGACAGATCCCCCCATGCAATCGGCAGCGCCACCGGTGCCCCCGGCCTGGCCCGCAACGAGTACGACGCGACCGCCGTTGCTCCGCGCCCGTTTCGCAGATAGTCAACGAAGATCCGCTTGTTGCGCAGGCTTCTGGTGGCTGTTGCCAGGAACCGCTGCGGCTCGGACTGCGCCAGTGCTTCGGCGAAACCCTTCGCAAAGCGCTTGGTCAGGTCCCAATCGCATCCCGGGTTGAGCGGCACGACCACGTGCAGGCCCTTGCCGCCGGATACACGCAGGAACGACTCCAGCTCCAGCTGCGCCAGCAGTTTGCGGATGTCGGTGGCCGCTTTCTTGACCTCGGCAAAGGGCACGTCCGGTCCTGGATCCAGATCGAACACCACCCGGTCGGCCTGCTCGGGCGCTTCGGCGTGGCTGCCCCACGGATGGAATTCCAATGCGTTGAACTGCACCAGTTCGAGCAGGCTGGCCGGGTCGCGCACGACCAGGTAATGGGCATTGATGCCGCTTTCTTCCTTCAGCCTTGCCGCGTCGACCAATTCCAGTCCGGCCGTATGGTGTTTCTGGAAGAAGCAGGGTTTTGCGGTGCCACCGGGGCATCGGATGATCGACAACGGGCGATCAATCACCTCGGGCAGGAGATGATCCATCACTGCCGTGTAGTAATCCCACACGTCCTGCTTGGTGTAACCGTCGCCGGGAAACAGGATCTTGCCCGGAGACGACAGCGACGGCGGCACGCGATCCGCCACCGGTGCCTTCCTGGTCTTGCGCGCAGGTCGCGAGGCTGCCGGTGTGCGCGCCGCCGCCGGGGACGTTCCAGCGCGATCGGAATCGGCAAGGTCGGCGGTATCCTTGTCGGCCCGCACCGCCTTCAGCGACGCCTGGCGCAACAGCTTCTGCCCGCCGATCCCGCGGTAGAAGACCTCGACCACGAAACGTGGCTCGAACCAGGTCGCAGCGCGCAGGTCGGTGTCCTGCGTGGGCACGTAGGCGGTCGGCTTGCGGCCGCCACCGCCCTTGATGCGCTTGCTGATGTCACCGATCAGTTCGTCCGAGAACCCGGACCCGACGCGGCCGGCGTAGAGCCAGCCATGCTTCGCATCCGGCCGGGCCAGCAGCAGTGAGCCGAAGCCGGTGCGGCTGCCTTTGGGCGCGGTATATCCGACCACCGCGAATTCGTCGCTGGCCAGTTGCTTGGTCTTGCGCCAATCCTCGCTGCGGCCGCTGTGGTAGCTGCGGTCGGCGCGCTTGGAGATGATGCCTTCGAAATGCTGCTCGCCGGCCACGCGATAGGCTTCATCGCCATCACCTTGCACATGCGAACTGAACGCCAACGGGCGGCCCTGTCCTTCCAGCACGGACTGCAACAAGGCCTTGCGCTCCAGCAAGGGCGCATCAGCGACATCCACACCATCGAGGTGCAGCAGATCGAACAGTGCATACGTCAGCACGCCTTGGCGCTCGCCGGAGAGCGTGGCCTGCAGCAGGTTGAAGTCCTCCTTGGTGCCAGCGCCGGCGATCAGCTCGCCGTCCAGTGCGGCTGAAGTGAGGCCCAGCGCCGCCACAGCGTCACGTATCTCGGGGATCTTGCCGGTCCACTCCAGTGCATTCCGGGACCAAAGCTGCACATTGCCCTCGGCGACCGTGGCAAGGATGCGGTACCCGTCCCATTTGATCTCATGGACCCACTGCCCGCCCTGGGGCGGCGCGTCTCCCAGCTTGGCCAACTGTGGTTCGAATGGACCGGACGGCGCTGCGGCCTTTCTTGCCCTGCTGAGCGCCAGGGCCTTCTTCGCCCAGTTCTTTGGCCGGGTGCGCCTGGCGGGTACTGTGGCGAGCCTTTTCTTTGCAGCCTTGCCGGCACCCGACCGCTTCAGATCCTCTGCAGGGGGTTGAGCGACATCGGCCAGCAGATCGTCCGCCTCGATATCGCCGGCAAATTCGTCGTCGTCCTTGAACAGCAGCCACTGCGGCTGGCGCGCCGGCTTCCCGGAGCGGACCAGATGCCATCCGCCCTTCAGTTTGGCACCGAACAGCTCGAAGCGCAGATGACCCTTGGCAAGCTGGGCTTCCGGGTCGCCCTGCGTGGCCCATACACCGTGGTCGAACTGGGCGACATGGCCACCGCCGTACTGGCCCTTGGGGATCTCGCCTTCGAAGCTCGCGTAGTCGACAGGATGATCCTCCACCTCCACCGCCATGCGCTTGACCTTCGGGTCGTAACTGGGTCCTTTGGGCACGGCCCAGCTCTTCAGCGCGTCGCCGACCTGCAGGCGGAAGTCGTAGTGCCTGCGGCTGGCATGGTGCAACTGCACCACGAAGATGGCGCGTTGGCCTTTCGGTAGCGCCTTGCCCGGCTCGGGCTCCTGGGTCTGGTCAAAACGACGCTTGCGGCGGTACTCGACCAGGGACATGGGCAACTCCGCGCTATTTTCCCAGATGCTTGCGGACCGCAACGGCGGTGGGGCCGACCGCAGCGACAGCGGCACGAAGTTCTGCGGCGGACACACCCAGCGTCGCGGTCCAGTATTGCAGCTCGTAATCTTCGTTGACGTTGATACGATCCCGGTCCGGGCTGCCGGTGTTCTTCTTGTCATCGCTCATGGGGGGTCTCCACGCGTGATCGGGCGTGAAGTGACCGTACCGGCCGGTGCATGGGCACGAAGCGATGCCATTGTGAAGCCATGGCGAAGGCTGGATGCATCGGCGGCAACAGACGCCGACAGATCCTGCATCGTGAAGACAGCGCGCAGAGTTCGCGTGGACGTTCCCATGCCGCCTTCACTTGGCCCCTGCTCGATCGCAACCGGTCAGAACCTACGCTGGGCACTCCACTCACTGCGGAGCCCAGTATGGCTATCAAGACGGCGGAAGACCTGTTCATCCACGAACTCTCGGATATCTACAGTGCCGAGAAGCAGCTGACCAAGGCCCTCCCGCGCCTGGCCCGTGCGGCCGAGAACCCGGACCTGGCGGCAGCGTTCGAAACGCACCTGGAAGAAACGCAGGGCCAGATCGAACGCATCGATCAGGTGGTGGAGGTGCTTGGCATTCGCCTGAAGCGCATCAAATGTGCGGCGATGGAGGGCCTGGTGGAAGAAGGCAAGGAAGTGATCGACAGCATCGACAAGGGGCCGGTGCGGGATGCGGCCCTGATCGGCGGCGCGCAGAAGGTCGAGCACTACGAGATTGCGTCCTACGGCACCATCGCCGCGCTGGCCAAGCAGCTGGGCTACAAGGATGCCCTGCCGCTGCTGCTGGAGACGCTGGAGGAAGAGAAGGCCACCGACGAAAAGCTGACCCTGCTGGCCAAGGGCGGCGGCAACGCCAAGGCCGCGCAGGCCGCCTGACCGGCGCACCGCGGAGCCAGGCGGCCACGGATGGTCGCCTCAGGACCCGTACAGCACCTGATCATTCGGGCAGAAGAACGTGCGTCGCAGCGTGGTCCCCATGTAGAGCTTGCTGATCGGGCCACCGCACAGAGGGCAGACTTTTTTCGTGTGCACCTGCCAATGCTTCTTCAGCTCGAAACGGCGCTTCCACTCCAGGAAATCAAAGCTGTAGGCGCGGGCCTGCTCGATCATGGCGGTAAGCCTGCGTGGCGGCAGGTCGCCCAGCCGGGTGGCCGGATGCACGCCTATCCGGAACAGCACCTCGTTCTTGATGATGTTGCCCACGCCGGCGAAGACGGTCTGGTCCAGAAGCGCATCACAGACCATGACATCCGGCATGGCCTTCAACTTGCGCCGGGCCAGCTTTGGATCCCAGGCCTCGTTCATCACGTCCGCGCGCCAATCGTAGACATCGTCCAACGGCTCCTCGATCAGCCGCACGGAGCACGCATAGAAGTTCAGCTCGCCATTGTCGAACCTCAGGGATACACGCGGCGGGGTTGGCTTCCGTTCGTCGATGCGCCAGCTGCCGAACATCATCAGGTGGATGCGCAGCGTGTGGCGGCTGAACTCCAGCAGGAAGTGCTTGCCCCAACTGCGGACCGCCTTGACCCGGCGGCCCTGCAGCGGTGACAGGTCGATGCGGCTGTTACCGGACACGGTGCGGACCACGTGCCCCTTGAAATGGCTCGCCGCTTCCCGCAACAGCACGATGGAAGGACCTTCAGGCATGGGCGTTCTCCTGCAGCAGCGCCTGCAGGCCCAGGGCGTTGCGGGTGGCGTGGCCGAGTGCGGTATTGTCCAGTACGCACCAGGCGGGTCGTTGCCCATCGGCTTCGCGCTGCAGCCGTTGCGCCAGCTTCGCCAGGGTCTGCTCGCTGTACGCACTGCGATAGATCTGCGGTTGGCCGTGCCAGCGCCAGTAGCTCCACGTGCGGTCACCGCCGGGGATCGCTGCCGCCGGCACACGTGCCGGATCCGCGGCGACCCGTGCAACGCCATGCGCGCTCAACAGCGCATCGACCTCCGGCGTGAACCAACTCGGGTGGCGCGGCTCGCACGCCAGGTCGGCTTGCGTGCGTGCGCGCAGGCCCCGCAGGAAGGTTTCGGTCGTGATCGTGTCGTACACCAGGCTGGGCGGCAACTGCAGCAGCAACGGACCGAGCTTTCCGCCCAGCGCCAGCACGCCTTCAAGGAACTGTTCGAGCGGTTGCATTGCATCGCGCAGCCGACGCTCATGGCTGATCTCGCGCGGGAGCTTCACCGCGAACCGAAAGCCCTCCGGAACGCTCGCGGCCCATCGCGCGTAAGTCCTGGGCTGGTGCGGTCGATAGAAGGACGAGTTGATCTCCACCATCGACAGGCGTGTGGCATAGCGCTGCAGCAGGCTGTCGCCCGCGCCGAACGCTTCCTGATCCGCCCGCGGCAGCGACCATCCCGCACAACCGACGCGTGGTGGGGCGGGCGCAACCGGGGCGGCTGTGGCCTTCATCGTGCCAGCTGCCCGTCCGGTTCGGTGATGCTGGCCGCAGCTGCCTCCGTGTGCGACTGCGAAACCGACAGCAGTCGATCCAGGGCACTGGTGCCCGACTGCAGCGCCGACGCGCTGCGCACGAAGCCGGTCCAGTCGGAGATGGCGATCTTTCCCAGCGCCAGCTCGTCCACCCGCACGCTGCGCATCCGCCAGTGCGGAAACTGTCGACGCCCCACCCTGCCCCGGTTCAGTTCGACGATCCCACTGTGGCTGCTGGCGGCCAAAACACGCGTGTAAGCGGCCTTGATTCCTGCCTCCGGGCCTTCCAGGTACTGCAGGAAGCGCGAGCCATCGAACAGCAGTGTGCCGGTCACATCGACGGATTCGTTGAACTGCACCGCCTCCGCCACAAGCTGCTGCAGCCGTTGTTCCGTCAGGTTGCGGGAGGCTTCACTTACGTAGGCAATTGCTCGAAAAGGCATGGCACCACCGGTTGTTGCAGACGGCTCTACCTTAGCCACGCGGATCGTACGCGCGGTGAGATCGGTGTGGAGGCTGCGTCGAACTGTCGCGTGGCCCATCCGCATCGCGTTGACGCGCGGTTGGGTTGCGGAAGAAGTGTCTGCCTGTGCGCACACGCGTGCACCATGGTTCGTGGAGGCAGGATGAGGAATCGCGGGCTTCCGGATGACGCCACGTTGGCAGCCATGCCACCGCCATCTAGCGCCGGATCTGGAAGATGGTCGCTGCCGCCAATCGGGCGGCTGAACCCAAGGAGACTTTCCATGGCCAACCAGAACCAGAACCAGAACCAGGGCAACAGCAACCGCGGTTTCGCTTCGATGGACGAGGACAAGCAGCGCGAGATCGCCGCCAAGGGTGGACGTGCCGCGCACGAGTCAGGCAACGCCCATGAATTCAGCTCGGAAGAAGCACGCGAAGCCGGCCGCAAGGGCGGCGAAGCAGTGAGCCAGGACCGCCAGCACATGGCTGACATCGGCCGCGAAGGCGGCCAGAACAGTCGCGGTGGTGGCAACCAGGGCGGCAACCAGGGAGGCGGGCAGCAACAGCAGGAACGTGGCGGCGGCAACAACCGCGGTGGCCAGCAGCGCTGATCGGCATTGAAACCCGATGTACCCCTTCGTGGGCGGACGTGATGTCCGCCCACTTTCGTGCGCCCTCGCGTCACTCACGGGCGTTTCAACTGGGACGCCGCAGGTGGGCGCCCCAGGTTTTTCACGGCTCGCGTGGCGGCAGGTCCAGTGCGCCCGCGCCCGGGCCGGCCCCCAGCTCGGCCCCAGTGGTCGGCCGCGCTTCCGGGTCGGAGAGCGTGCGCAGGGTCATGGCCTGCACCGCGGCCTGTTCGCGTGGATCGAGGTCCACCGTGCCGCTGCCGTCGCCACCGTCCACCGCAGCCTGTGCCCCGCGGTCGCTGACCCGCTCCCAGAGCTCGCCGCTGTTCCAGCTGCCCTGCAGGTCGTCGGCGCCGTCGCCCTGCGACATGTCCATGTACAGATCGGTGAACGCAGGATCCCCCGGCAGCTTGCCCGGTGGGAAGTTGGGCTGGATGCTGTGCAGCGCCTTCTCGAACGACTTCATGTGGGCGATCTCGCGGGTCATCAGGAAGCGCAGCGCATCCTTGATGCCCGGGTCGTCGGTGACGTTGATCAGGCGCTCATACACCAGCTTGGCGCGCGCTTCGGCCGCAATGTTCGAGCGCAGGTCGGCGCTGGGGTCACCAATCGAGTCGATGTAGGCGGCTGTCCACGGCACCCCGCTGGAATTGACCAGCGCCGGGCCGCCGCCGTACAGGATCTGTTCGGTGTGGCTGGTGCTGTTCTGGCCCAGCAGCCGCATGTCCTCGGCCTCGGCAAGCGCTTCGGACTGGATTGCCTTGGGCCCGCGGTTGAGCATGGCGATGATGGTGCCGATGATCTCCAGGTGGCTGATCTCCTCGGTGGCGATGTCCATCAGCAGGTCCTTGCGCCCGGGATCGCATTCGCCAAGTCCCTGGGTGAAGTAGCGCATCGCGGCGGCCAACTCGCCCTGCGGGCCACCGAACTGCTCAAGCATGAGGCTGGCGAGCTGCGGATTGGATTCGCGGACGCGCACGGTATACATCAGTTTCTTGTGATGAAAGAACATGAGGATTTCTCCAGTGGCTGGCGTGGGCTGGCTTTGCGGTCAACGCTTGGCCTGGGCGCCAGGCGTTTCGTCACGGTTGAGGAACGCACCGACCAGGCCGTCCTGGTGGTCCTCCAGCCAGCGCGCCATGGCAACCTCTTCCTGCAGGATCTGGCCACACACCGCCGCGATGTCGGGCGCGCCGGCGCGCTCGGCAGCGATCACCAGCGCCCGGTACGTGGCGATCTCGGTGTTCTCGAAGCCGAACGAAAGGCCCACGCTCTTGACCACCTCGTCTTCCATCAGGGTGTTACCAGCGGCGTGGATGGCGGCGGTCATGCTGGCGAACAATCCCTTTGCGGTGGGCACGCTTCCTCCCAGCGCCTCGATGCACTCCCGCAGGGAAGCGGCCTGCCCCTGTGTCTCCTGGACGTGCTGGCCGATCCGGGCAGCAAGCTGGGGGTAGTTCTCGATCCGCGAAGCCATGGCCTTCATCATGGTCTCCGCTTCCTGTTCCATGGCGTAGGCATCCTGCAGCCATTTCAGCAGGCGTTCGCGTCGGGTGTCGTTGTGGTCTGCCATTTCGATCTCCGGTCTGGGGCGACATGCCTCCGGAGAACATGGTGAAGCGCTGGCGATCACCGCCTTGTCGGGCGGTGTGAACCGCTGGAGGTGGCCGCTGCACGCGGCCCTGATGCGGCGATAACATGCAGGGACTGTGGTTTGGCCCCGCTCCGCGATCAGGGCATCGGGCTGGACAGTGCCGCGCCGCCGGCTCGACCTTGCAGGCTGCCACCCGACGCGCGCGGAGCGTCCGTTGCCACCAGCGCCTGTACCACACGATGTTGCATACGATGAGCGCCGCCCTCCACGCCCACGACATACACGAAGCGCCCATCGAACTTGGCGTGCGCGCCCTCCAGGAGATCGTCGGCCTGCAGCGCCCGCTTGAGCGACTTCATCCACGTGCGTTCAGGCATGCGGTCCAGTTCCACTACGATGGCAGTGCCACCGCAGTCCAGCGGCATGCACTCGACACGCAGCACGCGTGGAGAAGCAGAATCGGTTCCGGATAGCGGCATGAGAGAAGCTCCAATGCGGGGGACGGCGGCAGTATCCATGCCACGTGCCAAGGCGCCGTCAACGAGCTCCATCCGGCCCTGCACGCTGCCTCGACGGTGCTGGAGGCGCGCTTCACGGGCTTCGCGCCGGGCTGACAAGCCGCACGCGCCGTATTGATGCTGCACAGCACAGACTGGCACTCCCGAAGCAATACAGGCTGTACACATGCAATCCGGAATGAGCCAGCGCAGATGCAACCTGCTGCTGGTGGAAGACCAGCTCGACCTGGCAGCACTGATGGAACATGCACTTGAGGACGCAGGCGACCAGGTGACGCACGCCTACAGCGTGTTCGACGCGCTGGGACTGCTGGACACCCAGCGATTCGACGGCGCCGTGCTGGATGTCGAGCTTCGTGACGGCGTGGTGTTTCCAGTCGCTGATCGCCTGGCCGAACTTGGCATCCCCTTTCTGTTCGTCTCTGCGGTCTATGACCAGCTGGTGCCGCAGCGCCACCGCCGCGCCGCCTTCGTGGCCAAGCCGTTCCACGTCGACCAGCTGCAGGAGACTGTGCGGCGCGTGGTGGGCGACGCCTGCGCACCCTCTTCGGCACGCTGACCCCGACTGCAGCGGTCAACCCAGGTGCGGGGCCACCACCAGGCTCAGCTGGCGCAGCGCACCACCACGGGAGAGCCCGTCCCAGTTGCCACGCGCCACGCTGCGGATCTCGGAGGCCTCAACCCACAGCAACCGCATCGACCAATCAGGAAAGAATCGGCCTGAAACCCTGCCACGGCCCAGTTCGATCAGCTCGCGATGGCTGCGGGCACTGAGAATTCGGCTGTACACCACGTTGATGCTGTCTTCCGGTCCCTCGATGTACTGAAGGAAGCGGAGCCCATCGTAAAGAAGCACACCGGTAACGCAGGCTTCGAAGTTGAAGCCGGCGGCGGCCCTGGCGAGGTCGTCCACATGGTCCATGGAAAGCCCCGGTATCGCCTCACTTGCGTAGGCGATCGCGCGGAGGGGCACATTCGTTCCTTCTGGCGCAGGAGGTTTCCTGCACGGCAATGATCGCTGTCCCGTTGTAGGCGGCGATGAGGGCCTTCAGGCGCTGAGGCACCGCCGCCTCTCCTCGGCTGCACACTACGCTAACACCCGTCCCGGACTTCAAGCGGCGTTCGCGTAGGGCTCAACGATTGCGAGCAGCTTCTGCATCGCCTCGGCTTCGTTCTGGCTGGTTACCGCCCGCTGGATGAAACCGCTCCAGTCCGCAAGGGCGATCATCTGCAGCTCGCCCGCGCTGACCGACAGGCAGCGCATTGGCCAGAACGGCAACCGCCGCTGCCCGACACGGCCACGCCCGAGTTCGGTCAGTTCGGTGTGGCTGCGGGCGCCGCTTACGCGGGAGAAGGCAACATCCAGCCCGTCGGCCGGGCCTTCCATGTATTGCAGGAAGCGCTGCCCGTCAAACAACAGGACCCCGGTCACGCCCGCTGATCGATTGAAGCGGGCCGCATCTTCCATCAGTGCAGCCAGGCGTTCCGGCGTGAACCCGGGGACAGCCCGGCTGGCGTAGACAATCGCGCTGTTCGGCATCGGCTGCTCCTACTCTCCCAGCCGATCAATCTAGAGCCGACAGCGTTCACACGCCGTAAACGCGTACAGGGAGCGCGTCACGCATGGGCCCATGTGCACGGGTTTCATGGATTCGGGCTGGATCGGAGATGACTGACGGCGCGACCGCATGCTGCAGTGCGGCAGAACGGCAGAACGGCGGGTCTTTACGCAATGGCCGGCCCGGTCAGCACGGCAGGGGCACCCGCCGCTCCCATCTCCGCCAGATAGGCTGAAAATCCCCCTGCGGCGCGCCCTTCCAGACGCGCACTGGTGAAGACGACGGGAGCACCGGCCCAGCGTATATCCGCGCCGCAGGCCTGCAGCGCCCTCACGATCTGAACGTCTTCCCCGCAGCGCAAGGCAGGAAAACCGCCGACCGCACGATAGAAATGGGCAGAGACACCCAGGTTGGCACCATGGATGCGCCCGTGACCTTCCCCCCACTGCTGCCGCCCCTGGAATACCCTGCGCAGGCGATGTTCGGACGGGCAGCGCGCCGCAATGTCCACCAGTCCGCAGAAGGCGTCACACGGCTGCTCCAGTTGTCCAACCAACCAATCGCCAGGGACCTCGCTATCGGCGTCGGTGCTGGCCAGCCACCTGGCGCCGCACCCCAGCAGCTCGACGGCGGCCGCTGCGCGGGCAATCCCCACGCAGCGTGCATCCAGCCGCACAATGCCGACGCGCTGTTGATGGCAGATGGACGCCGTCGCATCCGAGCAAGCGTCCAGTGCAACCACCACTTCGACCGCTTCGCCGCCCAGGCCCGGGTGCAGGGCCGCCCTTCGGATCGATTGCAGGCAGCGCGCCATGCTGGCTGCCTCGTTGTGCGCGGGGACCAGAACGCCTATCACCGCAGGCCCTCGTTGCGGGCCAGTGACAGCGTGCCGCGCGTCCAGCCCTGCAGCACGAAGTCCGCATCGCGATAGTGGAAGGCTTCGTGCAGGCCGTGGCCCAGGCACCGATGCACGACTTCGGTCCGGCTCACCCGCCCGGGGAACGAGGGCAACCAATGGCACGCGACCAGCAATCCGTCGTCACGAAGTGCTTGATCGATTCCGGCACGCAGCTCGCGAAGAGCGCTCGTCCCCAGGTAGTAGCCCATCTCACCGCAGACGATCAGGTCGAAGCGCCCCGGCGGCCATTGCTCGGGGTGGCTGGCGCAGTGGACCTGCACGTGCGGCAGGTGGGCCAGGTTGCGGCGGGCCCGGAACGCTGCGCGCGGGCTGATGTCGGTGGCCAGCAGGCGCTCACAGCGGGCCGCCAGGGCCTCGGTCAGCACGCCGTTGGAGCACCCCAGCTCCCAGCCACGATTGAACTGGCGCTGGCTCAGGCTGGCCAGCAGCAACGCACGCTTGCGTTCTTCATACCACCGGCTGCGGTAGCCAAAAGGGTCTTCCTGCTCATGCAGTTCATCGAAGTACGGTTGCGCGCTCATGCCAGAAATACCTCGTAATCGCGGAAAAATCGGGCCAGTACATGGGAAGGCAGCACCGGCGGGCTGTTCAGGCCCGGCACGTTGCCCGTCTGCGTCCGGAACCGGGCGATCGCACTTCGTTTCACCGACGCCACTGCGGAAATGTCGACAAGCTGCGGGAACTCCCACGCCATATGCGCGCAGGCCGGATCCAGCCAGTGCCAGCCCCATACCGGGTACTCCAGGCGACGGCAACCCACTGCGCGCGCGGCGCGGCAGGCTGCACGCCCTGCCGCTTCGTGATCGGGATGCCCATCGAAGCGCCAGGGCGCCAGTACCAGATCGCCCGGCTGCAGGTGCTGCTGCAGCCGGTCCTGCAGGCCCTGTTCGTGCTTGCTGACCGCGCCATCGCCGATGCCGAGATGAAACGTCGCGTCGGCTGCAATCCCAAGTTCCGCCAGCGCCGCTGCAAGCTCTGCCCGACGCGCCGACCGCAGGCGGTCCGGTGTCCACCACGGTTCACCCGGATAACACGCTTCACCATCGGTCACGGCAATGACGCCAATCTCCATGCCCTGTGCCGCGGCTTGATGGAGCAGCCCTCCACAGCCAAGGATCTCGTCGTCGGGATGCGGCGCAACGACCACAAGGCGGTGATGGTCGGCGCACAGCGAGCGGGCGGGCGTGGACGGTTGCTGCCAGAGCCAATCGCAGCGCAGCCAGGCCTGTTCCTGAGTTCCCTGTCCTTGCAGGGGTGTGCTGGCTACAGCGCCCATGCGGTCTCCTCGGCTGCCCGCTGCTCACCCAGCCACTGCCAATCGCGATCGGCATGGCACTGCCTGAGGAACACCGTCAGGTCCGCCCAGCGGCGGGCGTGCCCGTCTTCCAGGCACATCGGCGCCGGACCGAGCGCCCGACCTGCAAGGTCCAGGACGCGCGTCGCCGCCCGCTCGACCACGCAGCGCAGCCGCACTACGTCTTCCCGATGTGCCGATTGGGGCGCGTCGTCGATGCGCGCGGCCACTTCGCGAAGCAGCGCCGCAGCCGGCCCCAGGGCAAGGTCCGCTGCACCCAGCAGCCGTGCGCGGTTGCCGTCGCTGCAGGCCGGCCGCATGCGTTCAGCCAGTGCCACCGCTGCGCCAAACCAGACCGCCGCGATACCGGCTCCGCCATGCCAGAAGCCCGGCCGTTGCAGGTAGGCGTCGCGCGGCCCCAGAATCGTCATCGGTGCGCCGTCGAAGCGCACCGTCGTGGACGGAATGCCGGCCATGCCAGCCGCCGGCCAGGGCTCACCCGAAAGCGTGCACCAATGCTCCGCCGCCACATGGCACAGCCACACGCCGTGTGTGTTCCGCACGGTTACCAGTGCCGCATCCACCCACGCGCTGCCTGAACACCAGGGCTTGTCACCATACAGTCCACCGCCGGCGTCGATGCGCAGGGTGTTGGCTGGGCCTTCTGCGGCCCACACCGCCAGCAGCTGCCCCTCAGCAACCATAGGCGCGTTCAGCTCGGCAATGATCGCCAGGGCGTCGTAATGCGCTTCCAGTACCTTGGCCAGGCAGAGGTCCTCTGCCCCCCACGCCGCCAGCGCCCGCCAACGCTGCAGCGTGTGGCCACTTCCGGGCAAAGGCAGTGCGGGCTGCTGGGCGAGAACCTGGCGCGCGCGGTTGAACAGCGAAGAAGGCAACGTCACATCCTGCATGGCCGATCTGCAATGAAGATAGGTCATGAACGTAGGCGCCCTGCGGTCACATCACTGTCTTGGCGGTGTGGCGGCCACATGAATACCCGGCGCAGTGTTCCTCACGCGCTCACCGCTGGCGCTGTTCGCTGGCACGCACGCACTGGCGCAGCTCCCACAGCCAGGGCAACACCACCAGGCCAAGCGCCGGCAGCAGTACGAACCCCCACAGCGCCGGTGCTGCCGGTGCCACATTGACTGCCCATCGAGGTTCGGCCTGCCACGCCACCCCGCCCAGCAGCACCCAGGGAGCGGCGTCGAGCACACTGTGCACGTGCTGCTCGGCCGGGCTGATGCGTCGCCGCCCGTCCGCGCTGACAGTGTCGAGGTAGCCGGCGATTGCGTGCGCGATGACCAGGACTGCCAGCAGCGTGACGAGCAACCACGTGCTTTCCAGCACGAGCCACGCCAGCACGCCGCTGCCGATGAGCAGCAGCTGCAGCCCATGCAGCAGGCTCTCGCGCATCGCGGACGTGTGCGGCAGGTCGGTACGCCGGTGAAAGTGGAAGTCCAGCGCACCGGCGGCCAGCCAGACTGCGTAGACACATGCCATGACAATCCAACTCATGACGGCCTGCTCAGGGAGTCAATACGATCTTGCGGCAGTCGTCGTCCTTGGCATCGAACATCGCATAACCTTGCGCCGCGTCGGCCAGGCGCATCCGGTGCGAGATGATGTCCCCCGGATCCAGCTTTCCTTCCAGGATTGCGTCCAGCAGCTCCGGCATCAGTCCCTGCACGTGAGTCTGCCCCATCTTGAATGTCAGGCCCTTGTCGAACGCATCGCCCAGCAGGAACCCGTGGATGAAACCGGCATAGACACCGGGAATGCTGACCACGCCGCCGCGGCGGGCGGCTGCGATGCACTGACGGATGGCCACGCCGCTGCTGCCTTCCAGTTTCACGGCGGTCAGCGCTGACTCCAGGGCACTGCCCTCGGCCTCGAAACCGACGGCCTCGATGCAGGCATCCACGCCGCGCCCACTGGTCTGGGTCAGGATGTAGTCGGCCGGGTCCTCGATCTCCTTGAAGTCGATCGGCGTCACACCATAGGCACGGCGCGCGTAGTCCAGGCGGTAGCGAAGATGGTCGACCATGAAGATGGTCTCCGCTCCCAGCAGCCGGCAGCAGGCCGCGCTCATCAGCCCAACCGGACCGGCACCGAAGATCGCCACTGTCGAGCCCGGCTTGACCCCTGCGTTCAGCGCGGCCTGATAGCCGGTGGGCAGAATGTCCGACAGGAACAGAACCTGTTCGTCGGCCACGCCTTCCGGGATGCGCAGTGGGCCCACATTCGCCTTGGGCACGCGCACGAATTCGGCCTGTCCGCCTGCCACGCCGCCATACAGATGGCTGTATCCGAACAACGCCGCCGGGGGCAGAAGGCCCTTCTGGTTCAGCGCAGCGCCCTTGCCCGGGTTGGTGGTCTCGCAGGCGGCATACTCGGCCAGCCGGCAGTGGAAGCACTCGCCACAAGCGATCACGAAAGGGATCACCACGCGATCGCCCTGCCTCACCTGGGTTACGCCGCTGCCGACCTCTTCCACCACGCCCATGAATTCGTGCCCCAGCACATCGCCGTCGTGCAGATCGGGAATCTTGCCCCTGTACAGGTGCAGGTCCGAGCCACAGATGGCGGTGGCGGTAACCCTCAGGATCAGGTCGTCCTCAGCTGCCAGCACCGGGTCCGGCACGGTCTCGACGCGCACATCCTTGCGGCCGTGATAGGTCAATGCCTGCATCGTGCTTCTCCAGAAGATCGGAAGGACAGCATTGCAGGGACGTCCTCCTGCCCCGGTGACATCCAGGTGTGCGCAGCGTTCATTCCGCGGCGTCGTGGTGTTAACCCGGCCCGGGGCACGCTGCGAACACCCGCCACAGGAGCTCACCATGAACGACAAGCTGCCTTTCAATCCAACAACAGACGTGGACGATCAATCGAAAGCACACACGCCGGACAAGCGGCGCAATGATCGAGCGAAGTGGAAGGAGCACGACATGCCGGACGACGGCGATGGCCCCAAGGCCGTACCCGAGGACTACGAGCGTCCCGATCCCGATCCGACGGGCAAGCGTTGAGGCCGCCTCACATCCTGGATGCGCCGGGTTCACGCGTCATGGTGCGCTGCCGGCGCAAGCTGCATGCACGGTTTCTGGTCAGGCTGAAAGAGGTGTTGCATGTGGAAACGCAACGGTCTCTCGCTGGTACTGCTCGCACTCACTGTCGTCTTCATTGTCGGGCAGGCAGTTGCGGGACATGACGTGCACAATCAGGAGTTGACGCAGCACGGGCGCGCGGCGATCGACCTCTGGCACTACCTGGCGACCGGGCATTTCGTGAGCGCTACATTCGAGAACTGGGAGAGCGAGTTCCTGCAGATGGGAATGTACGTTCTTCTGACCGTCACCCTGCGCCAGCGTGGCTCGGCCGAATCCCGGCCCCTGGACCCGGCGCAGGAGCAGAACCGCGTCGAGCCGGGCCCTGCGCCGTGGCCGGTTCGTCGCGGCGGCGCATGGAAGGTGCTTTACGGTCACTCGCTTGCGATTGCCTTCGGGCTGTTGTTCCTGCTCAGTTTTGCATTGCATGCATTGGGTAGCTGGCGCGCCGAGCAGGTCGAGCAGCAGCTGCAGGGGTTGCCGGTGCCGGGTTTCCTGGAGCATCTGGGCAGCAGCACGTTCTGGTTCGAATCGATGCAGAACTGGCAGAGTGAGTTTCTTGCGGTGCTGTCCCTGGTTGTACTTACGATCTTCCTGCGGCAGAAGGACTCACCGCAATCCAAGCCGGTCGAAGCTCCGCACGCGCAGACAGGGGATTGAACCATGGGAAATGCTCCGTCAACCGCCTTGCTGATCATCGATATGTTCAGTCGCTTCGACTTCCCAGGCGCGCAGGCGCTGGCGCCAGCAGCGGAGCGGGCGGCCGCACAGATCCGACGCTTGAGAGACCACTTTGATGGCCACGGATGGCCGGTCATCTACGCCAATGACAATTTCTCGGACTGGAAGCGTGACTTCCGCCAACAGGTAGCACAGTGCCAGCGGGATGGAGGACCGGCCGGGCGGATTGCCGACCTCCTCTCTCCCCTGCCCGGTCACTACTTCGTGCTCAAGCCCAAGCATTCGGCGTTCCTGGCCAGCCCGTTGCCGATTCTGCTGGCCAAGCTTGGCGTGCGCAGCCTTTGGCTCAGCGGGATGACGGCCGATTCATGTGTCCTGGCTACCGCGCTGGACGCCAACGCCAGGGAATTCGACGTAGTGGTGGCACGGGAGGCCGTGGCGGGGACGCCGGCGCGGAAACAGCGTGCGATGGCGCTGCTCGCCGATTCGGGTGCAGCCCGGGTCGCACGGCTCGCCTCGCTGGTCCCGGCATGACCGGCCGGAGCGGGCTCAGGCGCGGTCTGCGATTCCCTTTACACCGGCGTGACCGGCGCAATGTGCGCAGCAGAAGATCTGACCGTTTCCTTCAACGCCATGCCCGATGATCGCGCAGTCGCAATGTGCGCAGCGCGGTGCGAACGCATGGATGGCGCACTCGAACGAATCGAAGGTGCCGCTGCGTCCACCCTGCTGGAGGGTGAAGCTCTTGTCGTAGTCATTGCCGCAGACATCACAGGTAGCCATGGGGCACCTCATGCGGAGAAAGGAGGATGCAGTGTCGCGGGCGCGGGTGTCGGCGGTGGTGAATGCATCGTGTCGCCAGCGTGCAGAACACCGATGTGTTCATTACGCAGGCTGCAGCCCGCGTTGCCAACGCCCAGCCCACGCGTCTCAGCGTGCCTTGCCGGGCTCGGCACTGCCACCAGGCGATGTGCCGCGACCACAGGGAAACGCCGCGCGCAGCCCTTCGACAACCAGGGGAGACGCATCCTGTTGCAATCGCTCGCGGGGCAGCTGCCGGAGCTGGGAAGACACCTGATCGACCAGTTCATGCGGAAGGATCCGGCCCTGCCCACACCACTGACCGCGGCTGGCATCGGCGACACCCAGGATATAGCTGCTGGCCCGGGCGCTGGACAGCCCCCGGCAGTGTTCGCCATCGCAGAACCCGTCAGCGCCTTTGCCCTGCAGCAGCGTGATGAGCTCCGCACCACTGACAAACCAGGTGCGTTCCGGTTGCGTTGTGCCTGCCACGGCGGGTCCCACGAGGGCGCCGAGGCACAGTGTCAGGAGCCAACGCATGCGGCGGTGCGTGAGGCGGGCGTGATGTCCTTTCATATCGGGGTCCTGGCTGTCGTTTTTCTGGATTCCACGCGGTGCCGGTCAGAGTTGATCAAGCTGGTTGCGTGGTTGAAACGCCGGGTCGTCCTCAGCTTCCAGCATGGCGTCCACCAAGGCGTCGAAGGGCGCGGCAGCGGTATCCAGGTCCGTGGAAGAAAGGAATCCGGATTCCCCCTGGCCGGCCAGGGCAATCGCGGCAACGGTCTCGCGCTCACCTTCCTCTGCCCAGAGATAGTCGTGGACCAGTGCCACCCCGTGGTCGCCCGCCTTCAGGAAATCGGCCGCGCCCCGTGCCACAGCCAGAAACGCGATGAGATCGTAGAGGCTTTCCGAATACGTCAGCGATCCCGCAACAAAGTGCGTACCAGTGCGGTCATAGGCGGCAACCTGGATATTCTCGGCCTGCGCGGATGCAAGGAAGGCCTTCAATGCGGCGCGATTGTCGGGGTGGCGGGCCAGCAGGGCCTGGCAGTCTATGAGCAGTTCATCCAACGCCTCGTCGCTTGAAGACGCCAGGCATTCACCGTTGCGCAAGCGCCACGGCCCGGCGATGCATCGCCAGTCGGACCATCGGGATGGCGAAGGCAGGGGCGCCGCCAGCCATCTGGAGAGATCTTCGTGGCGCAACTGCAGGCGCAACAGCGCTGAATAAGGCTCTGACAAGGCGATGACCCATCCGGTCTGCGTGTCCAGATGGCTTTTAGCAGACAACGCGCGACCCGCCAACACCCCAGTGCCAGCCTCATGGACTGCGACTGCTACTGCCGCAGACGCGGCGCCGGACTATCGCGCAGCCGTTGACCCTCTCACCACGCATCTTCCCGTCATCACCAGTCTGCGTACCGGCAGATCCGGCATGCGCAGGCGCTCCAGCAGCAGCGACATCGCGGCCCGCCCCATCTCTTCAACCGGCTGCTCGACCACGGTAACCCCGGGTTCGACCAGTTCGGTCCATCGCTCATTGTCGAAGCCTGCCAGCGCCAGCTCTCCTGGAATCGCAAGCCCAGCGCTGCGGGCCGCTTTCAATGCGCCCATGAGCAGCAGGCTGTTGCTGGCGACCAGCGCATCGGGACGCGAAGGACTGGTCAACCACTGCTCGACCGTTGCGATGGCGGCCTCGGCCGTGGGCTCTACCTCGCGGTAGTCCGGTTCCAGCCCGTGCCTACGCATTGCAGCGATATAGCCGTCGCGGCGTTCGGCCGCCGTGGTACTGGTGCTGCCGAACAGGCCACCGATGCGGCAATAGCCGCGCTCGGCCAGGTGTTCGACCAGGCCCGCCATCGCCGCTGCGTTGTCGAGGACCACGCTGTCGATCGAGCCACCGGGTGCGGCACGATCGACCAGGACCGTGGGGTAATCCAGCGTGAGCCGGTCCAGCCGCCCCACCGTGGTCCGGGTGGGCGCAAAAATCAGCCCACTGATGCGTTCCTCGTGCATCAACTGCAGATACAGCGCCTCGCGCTCGGGGTCCTCATCGGTGTTGCAGAGGGTGACGCGAAGGCCTTCCCGGTACGCGACTTCCTCCACGGCGCGGATCAGCGCGGTAAAGAACGGGTTGCGGATATCGGCCACGATCAGGCCGATGATGCCGGTATGCCGGGCGCGCAGGCGTCTTGCCTGCAGGTTGGGGTGATATCCGGTCTGGCGGATCGCCGCCTCCACCCGGCCGCGCACGGCCTCGCTGACCGGGCCGCCGCCGAGCACCCGCGACACGGTGGACTTGGATACCCCCGCCACGCGTGCGACGTCATTGATGCTGATGCTCACTGGTAACGTTCCCGGAATCGAGCGCTTTTCTGGGCCGGACGGCCCTCCAGCACCATGTTAGCGCCAAAGGACTATTGGATTTTTGTGCACTGCACATTGAAATGGCGAGTGGGAACGTTCCCAATACGTCCCAGCCACCCCTTCCGCGGAGCCCCCTTTGTCGCCCCAGACCTTCCCTTCCCCGGCCAGCCGGGAACTGATCCGCCTGGACGCGCGGGCGCAGGACAAGACCGATGCCATTGCCCAGGTCGCGCAGATGCTGGTCGCGGCCGGCTGCGTGGCGCCGGGGTACGAAGCCAGCATGGGGCGGCGCGAAACGCTGGCGAACACCTTCCTTGGACACGGCGTAGCAATCCCGCACGGGCTTGGCGAGGACCGCCATCTGGTGCACCGCGATGGCATCGCCGTGCTGCAGTTGCCGCAAGGCGTGGAATGGAACCCGGGACAGGTCACCCGTCTGGTGGTCGGCATCGCTGCCCAGTCGGATACCCACATCACGGTGCTGCGCCGCTTGACCCGGCTGATCCAGGACGAGTCCACGCTGCAGCGGCTGTTCACCACCACCGAGGCGGATGAGATCATGAACGCGCTGGCCGGCGATGTTGCGATTGCCGCCACCCACGCGCCAGCGGTGGATCTGGCCGAGCGCTTCGAATGGACCATCGCCTACCCCAACGGACTGCACGCCCGTCCTGCCACGCGCTGGGCCGAGACGGCGCGCGGCTTCGCGGCCCGCGCGCAGGTCCGCGCAGGCGATCAGGCGGCCGATGCCAAGAGTCTGGTAGCGCTGCTTCAGCTCGGGCTGCGTGAGGGCGATGCCGTGCGTGTTTCTGCCGAGGGCGCCGATGCCCCCGCGCTGTTGGCTGCGCTGCGCAAGGTCATGGATGGATTGGTCGCACAGGAAAGGGCTGATGCCGAGCGTGCAGCCCAGCACAAGGCAGCAGCCCCTGTCGCCGGGTGGAAACCACCCGAAGCGCAGGCAACGATCATTGGCATCGGCGCCAGCCCCGGATTGGCGATCGGCCCGGTGCATGTGCTGGCCAGCACGCAGGCGGAAGTCGCCGACCGTCCTGCCCCGCTTGGCGAGGGCGGCGCACGCCTGCAGGATGCACTCGGCCGCACCCGCCAGCAGCTGGCCGCCCTGCAGGACGACACACAGCGCCGCCTTGGCGCTTCGGATGCGGCGATCTTCAAGGCGCAGGCCGCGCTGCTCGACGACACCGACCTGATCACCCGCACCTGCCAGCTGATGGTCGAAGGCCATGGTGTGGCGTGGTCATGGCACCAGGCCATCGAGCAGATCGCCTCCGGGCTGGCGGCGCTGGGCAATCCGGTGCTGGCCGGGCGCGCGGCGGACCTGCGTGATGTCGGCCGGCGCGTGCTGGCGCAGCTTGACCCTTCTGCTGAAGGTGGTGGCCTGGCGGATCTGCCGTCGCAACCGTGCATCCTGATCGCCACAGATCTGTCGCCTTCGGATACCGCCAATCTCGACACCGGTCGCGTGCTCGGCCTGGCCACCGCGCAGGGCGGGCCGACCTCGCACACCGCCATCCTCTCGCGCACGCTGGGCCTGCCGGCGCTGGTGGCCGGCGGCGCCGGGCTGTTGGCGATCCAGCCAGGCCGCGAAGCGATCCTGGACGGCAGCAGCGGACGGCTCTACCTGTCCCCCTCCGAAGCCGATCTCGCCTCGGCACGCGAATGGATCGCCGAACAGCAGCAGATCCGCGAGCGCGAAGCCGCGCAACGCGCGCAACCCGCCCAGACCCCCGACGGCCACCGCATCGACATCGGCGCCAACGTCAACCTGCCCGACCAGGTGCCACTGGCACTGGAACAGGGTGCGGAAGGCGTCGGCCTGATGCGCACCGAGTTCCTGTTCCTCGAACGTGGCAGTACGCCCAGCGAGGAGGGGCAGTACACCACCTACCTGGCGATGGCCAAGGCACTCAACGGCCGCCCGCTGATCGTGCGCGCGCTCGACATCGGCGGCGACAAGCAGGTGGCGCACCTGGAACTGCCACGCGAGGAGAACCCGTTCCTCGGCGTGCGCGGCGCGCGCCTGCTGCTGCGCCGCCCTGACCTGCTGGAGCCGCAACTGCGTGCGCTGTATCGCGCCGCCAAGGACGGTGCACGCCTGTCCATCATGTTCCCGATGATCACGTCGGTGACCGAGCTGGTCGCACTGCGCGCCATCTGTGAGCGCCTGCGTGCCGAGCTGGAGGCGCCGGTGGTGCCGATCGGCATCATGATCGAAGTGCCGGCTGCCGCCGCTCAGAGCGACGTACTGGCGCGCCATGCCGACTTCTTCTCGATCGGCACCAATGATCTGACCCAGTACGTGCTGGCGATCGACCGCCAGAACCCGGAACTCGCCGCCGAGGCCGACAGCCTGCATCCGGCGGTGCTACGCGCGGTCCGCGCCACGGTTGAAGGCGCACGGCTGCATGGGCGCTGGGTCGGCGTCTGTGGCGGCCTGGCCGGCGACCCCTTCGGCGCCATGTTGCTGGCTGGCCTGGGCGTGGACGAACTGTCGATGACTCCGAACGACATCCCGGCGGTGAAGGCGCGCCTGCGTGGCACCGCGATGACCGAACTGCAAGCGCTGGCGAGCACCGCACTGGGGTGCGAAACCGCCGAGCAGGTGCGCGGCCTCGATGGAGCGCGCGCATGACTGCCCGCGCCGTCACCGTGACCCTGAACCCGGCCATCGACCAGACCGTGCGCCTGGCCCGCCTGCAGCCAGGCCGCGTGCATCGGGCCGGCAGCTCCCGCGACGACGCAGGCGGCAAGGGCATCAACGTGGCGGCCTGCCTGGCCGACTGGGGCGTGCCGATCACCGCGCTGGGTGTGCTGGGCGACGGCAACGACGGCGTGTTCCGCACGCTGTTCCGCGAGCGGGGCATCATTGACGGCTGCCTGCGCGTTCCGGGCCATACCCGCACCAACATCAAGCTGGTCGAAGAGGCCAACGGCGAAACGACGGACATCAACCTGCCGGGCCTGGCCGTGGACGCTGCCGATCTGAACGCGGTGTCGCGCCAGCTCGGCGCCCTGCTCGCGCCCGGCCTGCCGGTCGTGCTGTCCGGCAGCCTGCCGCACGGACTGCCGGCCGATGCATGGGCGCGGTTGCAGGCGCAGGCCGGAACGGCCGGTGCGCGCGTGCTGCTGGACACCAGCGGCGATGCGCTTGCAGCTGCGCTGGACGGCGCGCGGGGCGCGCTGCCCTACGCCATCAAGCCCAACCGCCACGAACTGGAGGCCTGGACCGGCACGTCGCTGCCGGATCGCAGCGCACTGCGCGCTGCAGGCCAGGCCTTGGTCGAACGCGGTGTCGCACTCGTTGCCATCTCCATGGGGACCGACGGCGCGCTGTTCATTGATCGCGCCGGCGCCCTGGTCGCGCGACCGCCGCGTCTGGCCCAGGGCAGCACGGTGGGCGCCGGTGATGCCATGGTCGCCGGCATCGCCGCCGCGCTGTTGGAGCGCTCCCTCGACCTCGCCGCCTGTGCACGACTGGCCACGGCGTTCTCGATGAGCCGGCTGGATAGCGGAGACGCGCGGCGGCTCGATCCGGCGCAGGTGCGCGCCGGGGCCGGCGATGTACTGATCGAGCGGTTGGATTGAAACACCTGCCGGAGGAGCAGCGGTTGGCTTCGGGCCACCCGCGATGCCTCCGGCAAGGACGAACCCGAAGCATTCCAGGAGTTCCCATGCACGCTTCCACCGTAGTCATCGCCGCTGGCGAACGCAGCATCGAGGCGGTACTTGCCGCCGAGGCTCTGCGTCGCGCGGCCCGCCAGCGCGGGCTTGAGCTGATGATCGAAATCCGCAGCGACCAGGGCGTGACCGGCGCGCTGCCCGCCTCGGACGCCGCCTCCCCGACCCAGCTGCTGCTGGTGGGCGATGGCGAGGCAGACATCGCACGCTTCGGCAATGCCCGGATCGTGCATGCCAGCCTGGGCGAGGTATTGGACGATCCGGTCGCCGCGCTTGCACCGCTCGCAGCTGCGCCGGCCAGTGCCCCCGCCACCGGGGCTGGCAAGCGCATCGTTGCCGTCACCTCCTGCCCCACCGGCATCGCTCACACCTTCATGGCAGCAGAAGGCCTGCAACAGGCTGCCAAAGCGCTGGGCCATGCGATCCGGGTTGAAACACAGGGCTCGGTCGGCGCGCAGGATGCGTTGAGCAATGCGGAAATCGCCGCTGCCGATGTGGTGCTGATCGCCGCCGACCGCGAAGTCGATCTTTCGCGTTTCGCAGGCAAGCGCCTGTTCAAGAGTGGTACCAAGCCGGCGATCAATGACGGCCAGAACCTGATCCGCAAGGCGCTGGCCGAGGCCGGCGTGCACGCGGGGACAGCGGCTTCGGGCCGTACCGCAGAAAGGAACAAGAGCACCGGTCCTTACAAGCACCTGATGACCGGCGTGTCGTTCATGCTGCCGTTCGTGACAGCCGGCGGCCTGTTGATCGCCCTGGCGTTCGCACTCGGCGGCATCTATGCCTTCGACGACGCACACAAGGGGACGCTGGCCTGGTCGCTGTTCCAGATCGGCGCCAAGTCCGGTTTCATGCTGATGGTGCCGGCGCTGGCCGGCTACATCGCCTACTCCATCGCCGACCGCCCCGGCATCGCGCCCGGCATGATCGGCGGGCTGGTTGCGGTCAACATGGACGCAGGTTTCATCGGCGGCATCCTGGCGGGCTTCATCGCCGGCTATGGCGTGCACTGGATCAACCGTGCGCTGCGCCTGCCGCGCAGCCTGGAAGGCCTCAAGCCGGTGCTGATCCTGCCGGTGCTGGGCACGCTGCTGGTCGGCCTGCTGATGATGTACGTGATCGGCACGCCGGTGGCCGCACTGCTGGCCTGGCTGACCGACTGGCTGCGCGGCATGGAGGGCAGCAGCGCGATCCTGCTCGGTTTGCTGCTGGGCGGCATGATGGCCGTTGACATGGGTGGACCGGTAAACAAGGCGTCCTACGCCTTCTCCACCGCCCTGATTTCCAGCCAGGTCTACACGCCGATGGCGGCGACCATGATCGGCGGCATGACGCCACCGCTGGGCATCGCGCTGGCGACGTGGTTGTTCAGCAACCGCTTCACTGCCGAGGAGCGCGGCACTGCCGGTGCCGCCGGCGTGCTCGGCCTGAGCTTCGTGACCGAGGGGGCTATTCCCTACGCGGCACGCGATCCGCTGCGCACCATTCCTGCGCTGATCCTCGGCTCGGCCGTGGCCGGTGCGATCTCGATGGCCGCAGGCGTCGAGTTGAAGGTGCCGCACGGCGGTGTGTTCGTGCTGCCGATCCCGAACGCGGTCACCCATCTTGGTGTCTACCTGCTGGCGCTGTTGGCCGGCGTGGCGGTCACCGCGATTGCACTGCGCATCCTCAAGAAGCCGGTCACAGCCCCCACCCTGTAAAAGGAACCCCGCCCATGACCTGCCCTTCCTGCCGCCTGGTGCCGGTAGCGATCCTGCTGACCCTGCCCTCACTGGCCGTAGCTGCCAACGCGAGTGATGTCTTCACTCCCAAACTGGCTTACACCGGCGAGGCGGCCGCCACGCTCGATGGTGGCAAGCGCAGCGGCACCGCTTACGCCGGCCAGCTGATGTTCGGCGCCGATGTTGACCTCGACGCTGCGTTCGGCTGGCGGGGGGCCACGATCAAGGCCTATGGCATCAATCGCCACGGCACCAACCTCGCCAACAGCAGCACCGGCAACAGCACCTCGGTGCAGGAAATCTACGGCGGCCAGGGGACCCGCCTGGCCAACCTGACCCTGGAACAGAAGCTGTTCAACGACCGGCTGGTGCTGGAGGCCGGTCGCAGCGTCGCCAACATCCACCACCTCGGGTCGGAGCTGTGCCAGTACTTCCAGGGCAACTCGGCGTGCGGCAACCCGACCTACGTTTTCCGCACCAGCAACTTCACCTGGTGGCCGGTGTCGAGCTGGATGGCCGACGCCACGGCCTGGGTGACGCCCGATGTCTATGTCCGCATCGGTGCCTACCAAGTCGATCCCAGCCAGGCCGAGGATGGCCAGCATGGCCTGAAGTGGAATACGAACCAGGCCACCGGCTGGATCGTGCCCTACACGATCGGCTGGCGCAGCCCGGCTTCGGCACGACTGAAAGCCCGCTACGAACTCGGTGGCTGGCAGGACAACTCGACCTATCGCGATCCGCTGCGCGATGCCAACGGCATTCCCGCGCTGCTCAGTGGCCAGGAGTACGCGGCACGCCACGGTCGCTCCGGTGCGTTCGCGCGCTTCGAGCAGCAGCTTACCGGCGATGGCAATGGCCGCGGCCTGACCCTTTTCGGCGCCGCGCTCAAGGGTACCTCCGGGCAGCTGATCGAGGATCACTTCCTGCAGGCCGGGCTTGTGCAGAAGGGCACGTTCGCCCGCCGGCCGCAGGACAGCATCGGCTTCGTCGTCACCCGGCAGAAGTACAGCGGCATCGCGCTGGAGAACCTCCGCCTGGCCCGCGCTGCCGCCGGCGGCAGCGGCACCCCGCACGGAAGCCAGGTGATGATGGAGCTGAGCTATGGCATCCAGCTCACCCCGCAGCTCAGGATTGCACCGAACCTGCACTACATCGTGCATCCGGACCCGTTCAACGAACCTGCGCGGCAGCGGGACCTGCCGAATGCACTGATCGCGGGCATGCGGGTTGACTGGAACCTGTAGCAGATGGCACGTGTCGGTCAGGCGCAGCCCGTGTCAGGCACCAGGGTCCACAACCGGTCCAGGCGGCGTACCGATACTCCGGAACCAGGGCGATTGCGGGCCCTGGCCGGGCTTCAGCTGCTGTCCGCCACCCACGCCAGTTCGAACGTCAACGCGAGGCGCTGGCCAGGCTCCAGCCGGTGCGGTGCCAGCGTGAAGCCGTCCGGCGGGCCACTCTGCGGTTCGACACAGGTGGCGTGCGGCGCAGCGTCGTAGACCACCCAGTGGTCGTGGTCCGACCTCAGCCGCAGGCGTTGGCCTTCGCGTACCAGCGTGATGTCACCGTCGGCAACGAAGCAGTCATCCCAGGGGCCGGTGGTGGGCTCCACGTGGGGCAGCGTGGCAATACCTTCCCTGTCCCGCGGATACATCGCGCGAGGATTGAACAGCAACCGGTCCGGCTTCCTGAACCAGGGGTGCCAGCCCAGCACCGCCGGCATCGCCTGCTCGCCGGCCTGGACCGAAAGGCGCAGCTGCAGGGTGTGCCCCTGCAACCGCAGTTCCAGCATGGCAATGCCACCGAAGGGCCAGTAGCTGTCGCGCGGCAGCTGCAGCGACACCTCGGCTGCGGCCGCATCCAGCCGGTCGATCTGCCAGGGTCGCGAGAAGCCGACCCCATGGATGGCATGCCCGTCGAAGTTGAGCGGCAGCCGATGCGGCATGCCGTCAAAACGGAACTGTCCACGGCGGATGCGCCCGGCCCACGGCACCATCGGGTAGCAGCCCCAGGCGATCGCCGCCGCCCCGGTCTCCTGCGCGTCCACCAGCCATTCCACGCCCCGGTAACGTAGGTGCGCGATGCGCCCGCCCGCCGCTGCGGCGAGCGCAACCTCCAGTTCGCCGCATCTCAGCCAGTGCAGCTGACCGGTCGGCAGCGGGGCCAGCGCATCATCCCTCGGCAACATGTGCTCAGGCCCCATAGGGATTGATCGTGCGGATGCTTCCGTCCGGCTCCATGTGCAGCGGCGTGCACTTGGCTGAGCGCAGGTGGGTAATGCCGCCGGACATCAGCGCATCGTGATAGAACAGGTACCACTGGCCCTGGAACTGGCAGATGGAGTGGTGGGTGGTCCAACCGACCACGGGGGTGAGGATCACGCCAGCATAGGTGAACGGCCCGTACGGGCTGTCACCCACGGCGTAGCACAGCTGGTGGGTGTTGCCAGTGGAGTACGACAGGTAGTAGCGACCCTGGTACCTGTGCAGCCACGGGCCTTCGAAGAAACGGCGCGCATGGTCGTCCGCACGCAGCGGCTGGCCATGCTCATCCAGGATCTGCACTTCGCGGGTGGGTTCGGCCAGCTCGGTCATTCCAGCATCCAGGCGGCCCACGCGCGGCCCCAGGGCCGGCGCGCCGCCCTCGGGTTCCTCGTGCGCTTCGCTGTACTGGTTGTCACGATACTTCTGCAGCTGCCCGCCCCAGATGCCACCGAAGTACAGGTAGTGGCTGCCATCGTCGTCTTCGAACACGGCCGGGTCGATCGAGTACGCGCCCTTGATCGGCTCCGGCTGGGGTACGAACGGGCCCTCCGGTCGCGCACCGATTGCCACGCCGATGCGGAACCGGCCCTCGGCGTCCTTGGCCGGGAAGTACAGGTAGTAGCGGCCATCGCGACAGGCGGCATCGGGAGCCCACATCTGTTTCCGCGCCCACGGCACGTCGCGCACGTGCAACGCCATGCCGCAATCCACGGCCGCGCTATCGGGCGTATCCATCTTCAGCACATGGTAATCCTGCATGCCGAAGTGGCCGCCTTCATCGTCGAATGGCTGGCCACCGTCGATGTCGTGCGACGGATAGATGTACAGGCGCCCCTCGAATACGTGCGCCGAAGGGTCGGCGGTGTAGATGTGGGTCACCAGCGGTTGCGAAATGGCGTGTGCGCTGAGCTGCGCGAGACGGGCTTCGCTGGCCTGGCCGTCTTCACCGGCAGAGAGGTCGATCATGGTTGTCATCTTGGCGTTACGCGGAGGCGTCGGCGGAACGGCGACGCAGGTGGAGATCCTGCTCGATGCGGGTTTCCGCGCGCTTGTCGATCCGGTAGAAGAACAGCAGCGCCACGGCGAGCAGGAACGGAAGGGAGCAATAGACGCTTACGGTCAGGCGGATGCCCTGCACCACGGCCTCAGGCTGCTGCACCAGGCCTGCCTGGTAGCCGTAGTGGGCAAGGATCGCGGCGACCAGCGCGCCGCCGACACTGAGGCCGATCTTCAGGCCGCACAGCATCGCCGAGAAGATGATCGCAGTGGCCCGGCGATGGTTCTTCCACTCGGAGTAGTCCGCAACGTCCGCGATCATCGCCCACAGCAGCGGGATGGTGATGCCATAGCAGAAGCCATGCAGCATGAAGGCAGCGAAGGCCACCGCCACGCCCGTGGGTGGAAACAGGTAGAAGGCAAGCAGGAACAGGGTCGAGACAAACAGGGCGCCACCGAAGACATCGCGCTTGCCGAAGCGATCCGCCAGCCGCCGTGATGCACCAATACCCAGGATCATGCAGAGGATGCCGCACGCGTTGAACAGGCTGAACGCCGAGGTGGCCGCGTCCTTCGGCCAGGTGAACGCCGCGAAGCCGGCGCTGGCCAAGGCGCCATTCAATGCACGGATCAGGCCGTTGAAGCCTGAGTTCTCCAGGAAACCGGCCAGCGCCGCTTCGCTCATGTAGTACTGGAAGTAATAGATGTAGGTGCCGCCTTTCAACGCCAGGTTGATGAACACCAGCACGGTCAGGGCCAGCATCACCTGCCACGGGCGGTTGTGCAGCAGGTCGGACAGGTCCTGCACAATGCCGCCGGTCTGCTCGCGCGTCGGCACGATGCGCTCGCGGGTGGTGGCGAAGGTGATCAGGAAGAACACTGTTCCGATCAGTGCGAAGGCGGTCATGACCTGTTCGAAGCCGCGCACCCGGTCGCCGTCACCCAGAATCAGCACCAGCGGCATCAGCAGCACCTGGATGATGAACTGCGCGATCATCACGGCCACGAAGCGGTACGCCGAAAGGCTGTTGCGCTGGGCCATGCTGCCGGTCAGCACGCCGCTCAGCGCCGAGTACGGCAGGTTGTTCGCGGCGTAAACGCAGACCAGCAGCGCGTAGGTGCCCAGTGCATAGATCACCTTTCCGCGCTCGCCCAGGTCCGGGGTGCTGAACGCCAGCAGGGACAGTACGCCAAAGGGGATGGCCGTCCACAGGATCCACGGGCGGAAGCGGCCCCAACGGGTGGACGTTCGGTCAGCCGCAATGCCGATCAACGGCGTGAACACGAACGCTCCCAGCAGGCCCACCACAAAGATGATCGTGGCCGCGGTCGCCGCTGGCAGGCGGTAGACGTCGGTGTAGAAGAATGCCAGGTAGGTGATCAGGGTCTGGAAGATCAGGTTGGCAGCGAGATCGCCCAGGCTGTAGCCGAGCTTCTCGCGTACCGATAGCGCGTGTTCAGTGCTTGCCATGCAGCGGACGTCCTGGAAAAGGAATCTGGTCGAAGGGGAACCGATGCCAACGAGGGCGATCAGTCATGCGCGGACACCACGCTGAACCTGCCCTGCGCACGTATATCGGCACTGGACGCCCCTACCCTGACCTCGTAGGCACCGGGCTGCACCGCGTACGCCGCACGCGCTTGGTCATAGTGGCGCAGGGCCTGCGCCGCCTGCAGGGTGAACGTCACCGTGCGGCGTTCGCCCGGGGCCAGCTGGACGCGCTGGAAGCCACGCAGTTCCTGCACGGCATCGCCGCTGCCGGCGAGTTCGCGCCGCACGTACAGCTGTACCACTTCATCACCGCTGCGTGTGCCCGCATTGGTCACATCCACCGTCACGCCCAGGCGGCCATCGGCGCCGATGGTGTCCGCATCGAGGCGGAGCGCTCCATAATCGAAGCGCGTGTACGAGAGTCCGTGACCGAACGGATACAGCGGCGTGCTGCGGAAGTAGCGGTAGGTGCGGCCCTCCATGGCGTAGTCGTCGAATGCCGGCATCACTTCGCCGGCCTTGTAGAACGTGACCGGCAAGCGACCCGCCGGATTGACGTCGCCGAACAGCGCCTGGCCGACGGCGGTGCCGCCGCGCTGCCCGGGGTACCAGCTCATCAGGATCGCCGGCAGATGCGCCTGCGCCCAGTCCACGGCGATGGCTGAGCCGCCGGTGAGTACCATCACCACCGGCTTGCCGGTAGCGTGCAGGGCCTCCAGCAGGGTGCGCTGCGGCGCGGGCAAGCGCAGGTCGGTACGGTCGCCACCGGCAAAACCCGGATAGTTGACCGTCATCTCCTCGCCTTCGACATCGCCGGTGAGTCCACCAACGAACACCACCACATCGGCCTCGCGTGCGGCATCGAGCGCTTCATCGAACGGCGCCTTGGCACCGGGCATGCGCCACCCCAGGCGCACGCCGGCATCGCGCTGGTCGTCGTAGTACTCCAGCTTCAGGTCATAGGCACGCCCCGCCTGCAGGTCGAGTTCGACACCCTCGGCATGCAGGCGATCCGTGTTCACCCAGTGATCGATCACACGCTTGCCGTCCAGGTACAGGCGGTAGCCATCATCGCCGGCCACCTCCAGCCGGTAACGACCGGACACGGGGGGCAGCAGTTGGCCGCTCCAGCGGATGCTGAAGCGGTCGTTGGGAATCCCCTGCCCCGGTGCCGCTTCGCCGCGTGCCAGCAGGTTGTCGGTCGGCGAGCCGCGGTCCCAGCGGAAGCCGATCTGCGCGTCGGTCCGCACCAGGGCCGGAGTGCCAGACAGGTCGGGCGTGCGGAAGTACTCGCCGCGCAGGCCGCGCTCGGGCGAATCCGCCGAGGGCCGCAGGAAGGTCGGCTCGATCAACGGCGTGGCACCGGGGTCATCGCGGCCCTCCACCAGGTCGACGCCACGCGCATACCGCACCTCAGCGCCCTTGGCCGCCTCGCGTATGCCCTGCAGGATCGTGACCGGCGCGGCCGGTGTGCCGAAGTAGTTGCCGAGCAGCGCCATGGTGTCGTCGGCGGTGGGTCCAACCACGGCAATGCGCCTGGTGTCGCGCGACAGCGGCAGGATGCCATCGTTCTTCAGCAGCACCAGCGATGCCTGCGCGGCCTTGAGCGCGAGCGCATCATGGGCCGGCGCCTGGTTCACCGAGGCCGGAATGCGCGCCCAGCGCACCCGCTCCGGCGGATCGAACATGCCCAGGCGCATCCGTGCGGTGAACAGGCGGGTTACCGCATCGTCGATCTCCGCTTCGCTGATCAGCCCCTGGCGCACTGCCGCAGGCAGCGTTGCGTACTCCTGGCCGCATTCCAGCTCGGTGCCGTTCCTGACCGCCAGCGCCGCGGCGGCTTCGCGCGTGCCGACGATATGGTGGTGCTTCCAGATATCGACGATGGCCCAGCAGTCCGAGACCACGTAGCCCTTGAAACCCCAGTCGCGTCGCAGCACATCACGCAGCAGGAAACGGCTGGCACTGGCGGACTCGCCGTACACGCGGTTGTAGGCGCCCATGACCGCATCCACTTCGCCCTCCTTCACCAGCGCCTCGAACGCCGGCAGGTAGGTGTCATACAGGTCCCGCCGGCTGGGCCTCGCATCGAAGTGATGGCGGTCGGCCTCCGGTCCGCTGTGCACGGCCAGGTGCTTGGCGGTGGCGTCCAGCTTGCGGTAGACGGGGTCGTCGCCCTGCAGGCCGCGTACGAAGGCCACGCCCATGCGCGCGGTGAGGTAGGGATCCTCGCCGTAGGTCTCCTGTCCGCGACCCCAGCGCGGGTCGCGGAAGATGTTGACGTTCGGCGACCAGAAGGTCAGGCCCTGGTAACGGCCATGCGCGCCTTCTCGGAGGAACTGGTGGTGCTTTGCGCGGGCCTCGTCGCTGATGGTCGTGGCCACCTGCCCCATTAACGGTACATCAAAGGTCGCGGCCAGGCCGATTGCCTGCGGAAACACCGTGGCCTGCCCCGCCCGTGCGACGCCATGCAACCCCTCATTCCACCAGTCGTAGGCGGGCACTCCCAGCCGTTCGATTGCCGGTGCAGCATTCTGCATCTGCGCGGCCTTCTCTTCGAGGGTCATCTGCGCGACGAGTGCGGCGGCCCGTTGCTCGAAGCTTGCCGAGGCATCCAGCCAGGGCCGTGGCGCGGCCGCGGACGCCGCGGCCGCCACGCAGGTGAGGACGAACAGGGTAGCCCGGCCACGCCATGTGCGGCGGCGGGTCCTGGACGAAATCGACAGTCTCATTTGCTTCTCCCGGTGCGCTCGTCGCGCGCGAAGGGACCCAGCAGTGCGCCCACGAAGCCGCCTGCCCGGTCCGTACTCAGAACGGTGCCGTCCACGTCGCCTGCGAGCAGTTGCCAGCCCTGCCCGTCGCCGGTGTCGAACGAGAACGCGTAGGCGCCCTCGTTGCCGGCAATCTTCAGGCGCAGTGCTGCAGACGCCGGCACGTCATGGCTGGCCAGCGTCCGCGTGCTGCCCCCCCCGTCACACGCTTCGAGAAAGAGCGAGAGGCGACCCCCGCCAAGGTCACGAACGCCGAGGAAGTACCAGTACGCCTCGCTCTGGAACGCCGCCAGACCGGCGGCGACACCGGGGGCTGGCGGGGTCATCGCGGTGCTCGCCTCGAAACGCAGGTGCTGCTGGCGCCGGCCGAGAAATGCCGGATTGCGCAACGTGTCCAGATCCTCGGCAAGCGGGTGCACGGCCAGCATCCCGGGGCGCTTGTGCAGGTCAGCCCAGGCATGCCTGGGCACGCGCACGCGCAGCCACTGGCGATCGAGCGCTGGGCCATCAAAATTGTCGCGCGCCACGAAATTGCCGGTCGACGGGGCCTGCGATGCCTCGCCCTGCATCCATGACGGCGCCTTGGCCACGTAGGGAATGGCCTGGTCGGTCGGCAGGATCTGCGGCCAGCCATCCTGCCATCGCACCGGCAACAGGTAGGTCTCGCGCCCGGTGTTGTAGTGGCGCTTCTGATAGTTGCGGCTGGCCAGGAACACCGCCCACCACGAGCCATCCGGGCCTTCGACCAGGTCGGCGTGGCCGGCATTGGTGATCGGCAGCGGACGGTCGTCCGGCAGCTCGCGCTGGGTCAGGATCGGATTGCCCGCATAGGGAACGTAGGGTCCCCACACCGCGCGGCTGCGCAGCACCACCTGCGAATGCTGCGGCCCGGTACCCCCTTCAGCGTCGGACAGGTAATACCAGCCCTCCCGCTTGTAGATGTGCGGTCCCTCGATCCAGATCGGATTCTTCGCCGGCTCCACGCCTCCATCAACCAGCACCCGGCGTGGCCCAACCGGCTTGAACGCCGGCAGATCGATCTGCTGCATCCAGATGGCGCGGTGCCCGTCGTAGCGCGGCGGACCGGGCGGTGCATCGTTGTTGATCAGGTAGACCTTGCCGTCGTCATCGAAAAACAGTGATGGATCGATGCCATCGATGCCGGGCAGCCAGTGCGGATCGGACCACGGCCCGGCCGGGTCGCGCGCCGTGGCAATGAAGTTGCCACCGCTGTCGGTGGCGGTGGTGACGACGTAGAAGGTGCCGTCGTGGTACTCGATGGTGGGGGCGAAGATGCCGCGCGACACGCTCAGCCCGTCGAAATCCAGCTGCGTGGGGCGGTCAATCACGTTGCCGATCTGCTTCCAGTGCACCAGGTCAGCACTCTCGAACACCGGAATGCCCGGGAAGTAGGTGAAGCTGGAATTGACCAGATAGAACCGGCCGTTCGCGCGCACGATGCTGGGATCGGCATGGAAGCCGGCCAGTACCGGATTGCGGTAGTGCCCGGCCGGCAGCGGCACTTCAAACGCCTGGTCATTGCCGCGGTACTCGAACCAGTCGAAGTACACCGGCGGAGCGTCCGGCGGCGCGCTGGCCCGGGCGGCTGCGGCCGACAGCAGGAACACTGCCGCCAGCAGCCGGCGCGCCATGGATCTCAGGCCGGCCCTGTCGCGGGCCACAGGGGACTGCGTGGACAACGTCATCATCGTCGGGCCTCGGCTTCGGCAATGGGGAGTTCGAACGGGCCGGCCGGCGCCCCGCTGCGATCGCGCAGCGTGCACACCGGGCCATCGGCCCAGCAGTAGCGGACGTGCGTTGCGTGCGTCGACCGCGGGCCGCGCAGCAGGATCCGGCGCGCATCCAGTTCGGCTTCGGCGTACTCGCAGTGGTGCGCATGGCCCCTGGCCTCGCACAGTTCAAAGCCGATCGGACGCAGTGCGCCGGTCGCGGTGAGCGCGCCTTCGACATCCTCGAACGCAATGGCGACGGCCGTGGGCGTCCGCACGGCGGTGACCGCCCGCGGCCCTGACGGTGCCAGACCCTTCTCGCCGTACACCACCTGGCGGGCCACGCGCGCCAGGCGGCGCCCGAGCTCCTGCTTGTTCGGTGGGTGGATGTCGTAGGCATCTCCGATGTCGATGGCGATGGCGAGCCCGCTCTGCGCATCCTCGGCGGCGACGCGCCGCTGCGACTCGCGCACCTGCGCCCAACCGCTGTCGGCGGGCGCAACCGGTGGCTGGCCATAGCTGGCCAGCTGCACGAGCAGCAGTGGCGTGCGCGCACCGAACTGACGCCGCCAATCGTCGCGCAGCGCACGCAACCGCGCCGCGTACGCCGCGCCATCACCGGTGTTCGATTCACCCTGGTACCACAGCATGCCGCGCAGCCCGAAAGCGCCGAGCGGTGCGATCATTCCGTTGTACAGCGTCGACAGCCCGGTGGCGGCCTGCCAGGGGGCAAATGGCGGCGCCTGTTGGCCCGGCGCGACCCGGTACTTCCACGGACCCTGCAGTGCCACCCGCTCACCGTTGTCGAACTGCAGGCCGTATGCCGTGGCGGGGCCGGCCAGGCCGCCTTCGCCGTAGGTGTCCAGCACGTTGACCGCAATGCTGTTGGATCCTGCCTTCAGCAGGCCACGTGGCAACGGGTAGCGCCTCTTGCCGGCGCCGTACTGGCTGCCGACGGCGACCCCGTTCACCCAGGTCACGTCCACCTCGTCGGCCGATGCCAGCTCCAGGGTCGCGCCGCGTGCAGCCTGTTCAGCGCTCAGCATCACCTGCGTGCGATACCAGACCATGCCGTTGTAGTCGGCAAGCGCGGGCTCGTTCCAACGCTCCCATGCGCCCAGTGTGGCCGGTGCGCGCGGCCATCCTCGGTCATCGGCATCCGCGCGCCATGGGGCGTCGCCGGGCGGCGTGCCCTCGCGTGTGGCCCACCAGTGCTGCCAGTAGCGGCCCCAGGCTGCGCGTGCCTCCAGCGGATCACGCGCAGACCGCGCGAGGATATCGAGGGGCTCGTCCAGGCCACCCTGCTCTCGCAGTGCACCCACGCTGGTCCAGGCCTCGATCCGAGAGCCGCCCCACGCCGCCTCGATCAGCCCCATCGGCACGTCGACGGTGCGCTGCAGTTCGCGCGCGAAGTAGAAGCAGGTGGCGGAGAAATCGCGCACCGTATCAGGCGTTGCCGATGTCCAGGCAGTGCTGCCGTTGAAGCTCTCCTGTGCCTGCACGGCGGCGTGCTGCGGCACGGTGAACAGCCGGATCCGTGGCATCGTGGCTGCGGCGATCTCGCTGGCTGCGTTGAGCGAGCGCCACACCGGCAGCTCCATGTTCGACTGGCCCGAGCACAGCCACACGTCGCCGACCAGCACGTCGCGCGCCATCTCCCGACGTGTCCCAGCGTTTACCTCCAGCGTGTACGGACCGCCCGCGGCCACCGGGGGCAGCGTCGCCTGCCAGCCGCCTGCGGCGTCCGTCCGGGTGCTTACCGCCTGCCCGGCAAACGTCACGGAAACCGGCTGCCCGGGGCTTGCGTGCCCCCAGACCGCAATGGGCCGGTCACGCTGCAGGACGGCGTGATCGCTGAACAGCGGATGCAGCAATCCCTTCACTTCCCGCGCCGCAGCCGGCACCGCAAACCCGGCCATGGCCACCAGCATCAGCGCATGACCAACCGCTCCGAACCTGCTCATCGGCCATCCCCCGGTGCGAACGGAAACTGCAACGCCTGGTAGTACGACAATGGCTGCGGCGGTGGCCGTTCGCCGACGGGCAGCGGCCGTCCGCTGAGTGACTGGAAGTACGCCACGCTGGCGTCACGCCACCATTGTGCTTCGTCGTGCTGGATCTGCAGGAACGCCGCGACGTGCCGATGCCGCTGCGGATCGATCCGGTCGCGCAGGCCGGCCCAGGTCGCCTGCATCGACTGCACCTGGCGCACGCCGCGCGAATAGCGCCCGACCAGTTCCTCCCAGAGCGTCCTGCCCGAGCGCATGCGGCGGTCCCACGGCACATGATGGAACCACAGCAGCAGCGACTCGGGCACCCGCTCGGGGTCGCCATAGACCTCGGCGACCTGCGGGGCGTACTGGCCCACGGCGTTGCTTCCGCTGGCGCTGCGGTCAAAGCCGATGCCCTTGCTATCGGCTCGGTGGTAGTAGACCGACGTCCAGTCCGCACGCGGGCCGCCGTCCACCCAGGGGCCGGGGCCGTAGTGATGGCCGCGTGCCATGAGGTGATGCAGGCCCAGCGGCGTCATGTAATCCACTGCCGCCTCGCGCGAGTCCATCATCATCCGCACGATCGGGCCGGTCACCTGCGGGTCGGGCGAGAAGGTCAGCGCTGCCCAATCTTCGGCAATCGCGCGCGCGGATTGCTGCGGGTTCCATGCCAGTCTGCCGAAGGCGTACCAGTTGGCCTGGTCGAAGTGCGAGCCACTCCAGGTACGGTCCATGCCGATGTTGGCGACGCCGGCGATACCGGTCAGTGCGTGGCCCTCCAGCGAACCATCGACCACGCGGGCAACGGTGGAGCCTTCGCCGCGGGCATGCGTGTCGGCCTGCAGCACTTCCTCGTAGAGCGTTCCCAGGTAGACCAAGTGCGTCGCAAAACCCAGATATTCCTTGGTGATCTGCAGTTCCATCATCAGCGGCGTGCGTGGCATCGCGCCGAACAGCGGATGGAACGGCTCGCGCGGCTGGAAGTCGATGGGGCCGTTCTTCACCTGCACGATCACGTTGGGCCGGAAGGCGCCGTCCAGCCCGACAAACTCGCTGTACGCCTGCTTGGCGCGATCTTCGGGGACCTCGTGCGAATACACGAAGGCCCGCCACATCACCACGCCGTTGTAGGGCGCCAGCGCGTCGGCCAGCAGGTTGGCGCCGTCAGCATGGGAACGACCGTAATCCTGCGGGCCGGGTTGCCCCTCCGAGTTCGCCTTGACCAGGAAGCCGCCGAAATCCGGAATGTGCGCATGGATCTCATCGACCTTGTCGCGCCACCAGCGCCGCACGCCGGGATCCAACGGGTCAGCCGTCGCCAGGCCGCCGAGCTCGATGGGCGCACTGAAGCGTGCGCTCAGGTAGACCCGGATGCCATAGGGGCGGAACAGATCGGCCAGCGTGGCGGCCTTGGCCAGATAGGCCGGCGACAGGCTCAGCGCATTGGCGTTGACGTTGTTGAGGACGGTGCCGTTGATGCCGAGCGAAGCGTTGGCACGGGCGTAGTCGGTGTAGCGCGGGTCACGCCATTGCGGCAACGTCTGCCAGTCCCACAGCGAGCTGCCCGCATAGCCACGCTCGACGTAGCGGTCCAGGTTGTCCCAATGGTCGAGCACACGCAGTGTGACCCGCGGCGACTCCCGAACGTCCAGCCCCTGCAGCGGCATGCCACGCTGCAACAGGCGCAGCAGGTGGAACGTGCCATACAGCACGCCGACATCCCGGCGTGCCGCCACCAACAGCACATCGCGCCCCTCGGTCCGGACCTGCCGGATCAGGAAGCCCTCGTCGCCCAGCGTGACAACCTCGTTGCCGATCGCGGCGACCAGCGCCGAGGACTGCGGCGTACCCAGCACCAGGGCATGGCCAGTACTGATTGCCGTTCGCATTGGCGGCGCCGCTCCGAGCAATCCAGAAAGGCTCCGCGCAAGCTCGTCGCGGGTGGCGCGCTGCATTGGCGTGCGATCCGGGGCCACCACTTCGGCCAGTTGCCGCCGGTAATCGGCAGCGACCGTTGCGGCAACCGGCTGGTAGCGCATCCACAGCGCATAGCCATCCTCCGCCCGTGCCCCGCCAGCACAGGCCAGCAGTGCGAGCACGGCGCACAGGTGCGTGCCGACAGCACGCAACAACGGCGTTAACATGCGCCTTTGTAGACTACGTCCGGGCCCGGGGCGGCGCATCATCGTCCTTCGCACCCGCGCGGCAGCGCCACCAAGAACAAAGGGATCGTGCATTGGACAAGCCGAAGAAATCGGTTCGCCGCAGAACCGCAGGCGTGACGATCGACGAGGTTGCGGCCCTTGCCGGCGTTTCGCCGATGACCGTGTCGCGGGTGATCAACCAGGGCAAGGTGCGCGACGTCACCCGCGAGCGCGTGCTGCGCGCCGTGCGCGAGCTGGGCTATACGCCCAATCTTGCCGCCAGTTCGCTGGCCGCCGCACAGCACACGCGCATTGCGCTGATCTACACCAACCCCAGCGGCGCCTACCTGCGCGAACTGCTGGTGGGCCTGCTGCGCGTCGCCTCCAGTTCCGCCATCCAGCTGGTCATCGACTACTGGGACAAGCTGGATGCCGAATCCGAACGCAAGGCGGCGCGCGCGCTCGCCGGACGCGTCGACGGGGTGATCCTGCCGCCGCCCCTGTGCGAATCGCAGGCCGCCGTAAACGAACTGGTCAAGGCAGGCATTCCGGTCGTGGCCATCGCATCGGGGCGCCTGAGCGAGGCCCTGTCCTGCGTCCGCATCGACGATTTCAGTGCCGGCAAGGAAATGACCGATCACCTGCTCCGGCAGGGACACACCCGCATCGGTTTCATCCGTGGGCGCCATGACCTGAGCGCAAGTGCGCTCCGCTACGACGGCTTCGTCACCGCCCTGCGCGAGGCCGGGCTGGCGGTGGAGCCTGGCCTGGTCCAGCACGGTGACTACACCTACCGGTCCGGCCTGGCTGCCGCCGAAAAGCTGTTGTCCCAACGCCGCCCACCGACCGCGATTTTCGCCAGCAACGACGACATGGGCGCTGCCGCCATATCCGTCGCGCACCGGCGCGGGCTGGAAGTGCCGCGCGACCTGTCGGTCGTGGGATTCGATGACACCTCGGCCGCCACCACCGTGTGGCCGGAACTGACCACGATCCACCAGCCCATCGCCTCGATGGCCAACGCGGCCGTCGACATCCTGCTGCGCACCATCCGCCGTCCGGCAGGGGACGCAACGGTGCTGCGCGATCATGTGATGCCGCATCGGCTGATCGCACGCGGTTCGGTCGCCGCGCCGCCCCGTGCGCGGTAGCGCAGGCCTCATGCTCCGCATCCGAGGGTGACCTCGGCTTCGTTAAGCGCGCCCAGCGCGACGCGTGACACGGAAATCGTCATCGCATCGCCCGTCGCCACCGACCACGGTCGGTCGATCGCGTCCAGCTTGGCGCCCGCCTTGGCCAGGCACTTCAGCGGCACGCCGACACGCTTCCACTGGCCCTGTGGAAGCGCCGCCAGCGCCGGCCCGATGGCGATGCGCGCCGAGCAGCCCACGCCGCAACCGACCGACAGCCACGCCTCACCCTTCGGGGCTGCGTCCACCCGCAGCGTGGTCAGCAGCATCAGGTCGCCGTTGGATTCGCGCTGCAGGTCCAGCGTCGTGTGCGACTGCAGTGCCGCGACGGCTTCGCCATTGCCCGACCAGGCCAGGCGTCGTCCATCCTCCTGCGCCAGATGATCCACGCCGGTGATCTTCAGCCGATCATCGGGCAATGCGTCCGGCACGCGGGTCACGGTCAGGCCCTGGCCAGCAGCATCCTCGAGCCGCAGCGCCATGCCAGGGCCTGCGTCGCCGCGCGCAAAGAACACGCCGGTCGCGCCCTCGTTGCCGGTCACGCCCGATGCCTCCGGCAGCGCGGCCAGGTCGCCGTTATCGGCGTAGGTCAGGCCGTAGCCGGACGCAAACAACGGATCGTAGTCCTTCTGGCCGACGTTGTTGGCGTACTGGGTGGCAGTGCGCGGCCAGCTGAAACTGAGCTTGCCCTTGAAATCGTGCTGCACGCGTCCATCGCTTCCGCGCAGCAGCACATCGGCAATCCCGGCGCCTTCCGAACCCGGCAGCCACGCAGCCACGAAGGCATCGGCGGCATTGATTTCCCGGTTCACCCAGAGCGGCCGCCCGCTCAGGAAGACCGCGACAACCGGTATGCCATCGGCCTTGAGCCGCTTGAGCAGCGCCAGGTCCGTTTCGTTGCCGGGCTTGTAGGCCAGCGTCGGCCGGTCTCCCTGGAACTCGGCATAGGGGTCCTCGCCAAACACCACCACCGCCACGTTGGGCTTCACTGCATAGCGACCATCGGCGGCAAGCACGGCTTCACCCCCTGCCGCCCTGGCCTGGCGCGCGATGCCCTCGTAGATCGTGTCCGCATTGGGGAAGTCCTTGCGGGTGGTGCCGGTGCCCTGCCAGTTGAGCGTCCAGCCGCCGGCCTGCTTGCCGACATCGTCGGCACCGTCGCCGGCGACGAGGATCCGCTGCTTCGGCGACAGCGGCAGGAGGCCGTTCTGGTTCTTCAGCAGGACCAGCGATTCGCGCACGGCCTGCCGGGCAACCGCGCGATGTGCCGGCGCGCCGATCAGTGCGAACTGCCCGCCGACGGCCCGCGTGGATGGCCTGCCGGCCTCGAACAGCCCAAGGCGGAACTTGACCCGCAGGATCCGGCGCACCGCATCGTCCAGGCGTTGCGGCGTGATCCGCCCATCCTTCACCGCAGCCAGCGTCGTCTCGTAGAAACCCTTCCAGCTGTCCGAGGCCATCGCCATGTCCAGGCCCGCGTTGATCGTGGCCGGGCAGTCTGTAGTGGTGCAACCCTTGACCTGTCCATGACCATTCCAGTCACCCACCACGAAGCCACCGAAGTTCATGCGGCCCTTGAGTACATCGGTAAGGTAGTGCCGGTGCCCATGCATCTTTTCACCGTTGACGCTGTTGAACGACGCCATCGCGGTCTGCGCGCCGGCGGCGATTGCCGGCGGATATCCGGCGGCGTGGATGCGCACCAGATCTGACTCGCTGATGCGGGTGTCGCCCTGGTCCTTGCCGTCAGTGGTGCCACCGTCGCCGAGGAAATGCTTCACCGAGGCGATCACATGGCGGCCATCGAGGAACTCCGGGGTTCCCACCCTGCCCTGCAGCCCCTCCACCATGGCGGCGGCATAGCTGGCCACCACGTCCGGCGATTCGGAGTAGCCTTCGTAGGTGCGTCCCCAGCGATCATCCTGGGGTACGGCAACGGTCGGCGCGAACGTCCACTCCATGCCGGTAACGCGGGTCTCCAGCGCGGTGATGCCACCGATCTGCCGCAGCAGCTCCGGATTGCGCGTGGCGCCCAGCCCGATGTTGTGCGGGAACAACGTGGCGCCAATGATGTTGCTCTGCCCGTGCACGGCATCGATGCCGAACAGCAGCGGAATGGGCTTGCCGCCTTTCGACGTGTCCATCGAGGCGTCGTAGAAGGCGTCGGCCAGCGCCAGCCATTCGGCCGGCGAGGCGTCATAGCGGCCACCGGGATCGGAGTTGCCACCGGCCAGGATCGAGCCAAGCCGGTAGCGGCGCACATCATCTGGGGTGACGCTGGCGATGTCACCCTGCACCAGCTGGCCGACCTTTTCCTCCACCGTCATTCCGGCCATCAGGTCGGTGATGCGCTTCTCCAGCGCCGGGTCCGCAGCCAGGGGCCAGATGACCTCCGGCCAGGGATCCTTGTCGGTGGCTGCGGCGGCGGCAGCCCGGTCCTGGCCGCGGCAGCCGAGCAATCCCAGCATCAGTGCGGCGACCAGCACGCCGCTGCGGATGACGAAGGCCTGCGATGTCATGGTGCTCATCCTTCCATCTGCTCCAGTTCCTTGCCCTTGGTCTCGTGCACATGCCGGACGACGAAGATCACCGAGATCACGGCAGCCACCAGGTAGATGCCGTAGGTGGCCGCCAGCCCTGCCGCGGCCAGCAGCATCGGGAACGTCACCGTGACCACGAAGTTGGAGGTCCACTGCGCCGCGCCGGCGACCGCCAGTGCCGAACCGCGGATCTGGTTCGGGAACATCTCGCCCAGCATCACCCACATCACCGGTCCCCAGGACAGATTGAAGAACACGACATAGGCATTGGCCGCCACCAGTGCCAGCGTGCCCATGCGGCCGGGCAGCTGCAGATGCCCGTCAGCCAGCGAACCGCTGGCAAACGCCACCACCACCAGTGCAAGCGACAGCGACATCCCGGCCGAGCCGAACCACAGCAAGGGCTTGCGGCCGATCCGGTCGATCAGCAGCACGGTGACCACGCAGGCACCGATGCTCAGTGCGCCGGACAGCACGTTGATCAGCAGCGCGTCGTTCTCGGAAAAGCCGACTGCCTGCCACAGCACCGCGCCGTAATAGAACACCACGTTGATGCCGACCAGCTGCTGGAAGCAGGCCAGCCCGATGCCGACCCACACGATCGGGCGGATCCGCCCGGTCGCCCGGCTCTTCAGATCGGACAGGCGCGGGCGATGATGGTCGTTGGACAGCGAGGCATCGATCTCCTCGAGCGTGGCCCTGGCCTTGTCGCTGCCCAGCAGCCGGGTCAGCACCCGCAGGGCGTCGTCCTTGCGCCGTTTCACCACCAGGTAGCGCGGGCTCTCCGGAATGGTCAGCAACAGCAGCAGGAACACCAGTGATGGCGCGGCCTGCATCCAGAACATCCAGCGCCAGGCGGCCTGCCCGCCCCATAGCGGTTCGGTCGACGCGCCCGCTGCGGCCGCCAGCAGATAGTTGGACAGGAAGGCGGCAGTGAGGCCGGTGATGATCGCGATCTGCTGCACCGTTGCCAGGCGACCGCGGTAACGGGCCGGAGCGACCTCGGCAATGTAGGCCGGCGAGATCACGCTGGCTGCGCCGACCGCGAATCCACCCACCACCCGCGCCGCAATGAACCAACCCGAGGAGACCGCCGCCCCGGCACCGAGTGCCGACAGCAGGAACATCACTGCCGACAGGATCAACACGTTGCGACGGCCCAGGCGGTCGGCCAGCCGGCCAGCACTGAACGCGCCCACCGCACAGCCCAGCAGCATCGACGCGATCTCGAAGCCCTGCATCCACTCGCCGGACCGGAACGCCCGGTGCAGGCCATCCTGGGTGCCATTGATCACGCCGCTGTCGAAGCCGAACAGAAAACCGCCAATCGTCGCCACCACGCTGATCAGTACGATCAGCCGCGTGTTCTCACCGCTGCCTGCTGCCTGGTTCATCCCCGTCCCCTTGAGTGCACCGTTGCCGCGCTCAGCGCAGCAGGTACTGGTTGAGCAGGTTTTCGTAACGCTCCTGCTTGCCGCTGGCCTGGCGCGGCTCGCCGAGGCGGGCGGCCAGTGCCGCCAGGTCCGGCAGGCTGAGCGTGCCACGCTCGAAATCCTGGCCGGCGCCGGAATCGAAGCTGGCGTAGCGTTGCGCACGCCATTGTTCCCACGGCGACTCGGTCAGCAGTGCATGGGCAACCTCCAGCCCGCGTGCGAACGCATCCATGCCGCCGATATGGGCAATGAACAGATCCTCCAGGTCGGTCGACTCACGGCGCACCTTCGCATCGAAGTTCAACCCGCCCTCCAGCCCGCCCTGACGCAGCACGACCAGCATTGCGCCCACGGTGTCGTACAGATCGCTGGGGAACTGGTCGGTGTCCCAACCGTTCTGTGCGTTGCCGCGGTTGGCATCGATGCTGCCGAGCAGGCCATGATCGGACGCGACCTGCAGGTCGTGCTCGAAGGTATGGCCCGACAACGTGGCGTGGTTGGCCTCGATGTTGAGCTTGAAGTCCTTGTCCAGCCCGTGTTCCTTCAGGAAGCCCACCACCGTGGCACTGTCGAAGTCGTACTGGTGCTTCATCGGCTCCATCGGCTTGGGCTCGATCAGGAAGTTGCCCTTCAGCCCGATGCTGCGGCCATAGTCGCGTGCCATGGTCAGGAAGCGCGCGAAATGCTCGATCTCCCGCTTCATCTGGGTATTGGCCAGCGACGCATAGCCTTCGCGCCCGCCCCAGAACACATAGTGCTCGCCACCGAGTTCGACCGTGGCCTCCAGGGCGGCCTTGACCTGCACGGCTGCACGCGCGACCACCGCGAAGTCGGGATTGGTCGATGCGCCGTTCATGTAGCGCGGGTGCGAGAACAGGTTGGCCGTGCCCCACAGCAGCTTGACGCCAGTGGCCTCCTGGCGTGCCTTGGCCAGGCCCACCATATGCGAGAGGTTCTTCTGGTACTGGCCGATGTCGTCGGCATCCGGCGCCAGGTCGATATCGTGGAAGCACCAGTACGGCACGCCCAGCTTGGTGAAGAACTCGAACGCCGCGTCCACCTTGGCTTCTGCCGTGGCCAGTGGCGAGGCGGCCTCCCACGGGAACTGCCGGGTGCCCGGGCCGAACGGATCGTGCCCGGCATTGCAGAAGGTGTGCCAGTAGCACACGGCGAAGCGCAGATGCTCCTGCATGGTCTTGCCACCGATGACCCGGCTGGCATCGTAGACCTTGAAGGCAAGCGGATTGTCCGAGCCCTTGCCCTCGAACGGAATGCGGCCGACGCCGGGGAAGTACTCCTTGGCGCCGATGAAGGGCTGCGTGCTCATGGTGCGTGCTCCTGTCGTTGTACGGGGTGTCGTGGAGGAGCCATCAACCGCGCTGCAGCGGCGTGATGGCATCGAGATGACTGAGGAAGCGTGCGTAGGCCCGTGCATAGGCATCGCTGCGATCCGGATCCGGTCGTGCGGACAGCGCGGGATCGACGGTGACGTGCCGTGCGGTGATGTCGCTGATCGAAGTGGCGTTGCCCTGCGATCGGGCGAGCGCCCACAGCGCCTGCAGCGCCGCTCCAAACGCCGCACCCTCGGCCTGCACCGGGACCTCCACCGGCAGGCCGAATACATCGGCCACCAGCTGACGCCAGGCAGCGCTGTTGCTGCCGCCGCCGGTGAGCACGATGCGATCGAACTGCATGCCCGCGCGGACGAAGGCGTCGTAGCCGTACTTCAGGCTGTAGGTCGCGCCCTCCATGGCGGCGCGGTACACATGCGCCGGGGTGAAATTGGCGATGTCCAGGCCAGCCAGCACGCCCTTGCCGAGCGGCAGGTCAGGGGTACGTTCGCCATTGAGGAACGGCAGCATTACCAGGCCCCCTGCCCCCGGCGGCGTTGCGCGAAGATGCGCGTCGCCGTCGCGGCTGCTGAAACCGAAGGCGCTGGCCACGCGTTCGGTGGCCACGGTGCAGTTCATGGTGCAGATCAGCGGCAGCCAGCCCCCCGTGGACGAGCAGAACGCCGCCCACGCGCCATCCGGATCGATCACCGGCGAGCCGGAATACGCAAACAGCGTTCCGGAGGTTCCCAGGCTCATCGCCAGCCGCCCTTCCGTGACGCAGCCGGTGCCGATCGCCGCCATCATGTTGTCGCCGCCACCAACGGCCACCTTCACCGCCGCTGCAAGCCCGAGCGCGGCCGCAGCCTCCGGCGCGATATCGAACAGGGCATCGGGCGCAGCGACCGGCGGCAGGCAGGCAGCAAGATCACGATCAGGATCGGTGGCGCGCAGCAGTTCCTGCGACCAGGTGCGCGTGCGCACGTCCAGCCAGCCGGTTCCGGACGCGTCGCCAAGCTCGCAGAACCGCTGCCCGGTCAACACGAAATTCAGGTAGTCGTGTGGCAGCAGGATGGTCACCAGCCGCGCATAGGCGTCGGCACGGTGGGTGCGGGTCCAGGGCAGCTTGGACGCTGTGTAGCCGGCCAGGATCGGGTTGCCCGCCAGCGTTATGGTTCGTTGGAACCCGCCCACGGCGTCCATGATCTGGATGCATTCGGCCGAGGTGCTGGTGTCGCACCACAGCTTGGCCGGTGCCAGCACCTCGCCAGCATCGTCAACTGGCACGAATCCATGCTGCTGGCCCGATACCGCCAGCGCAACGATGCGTGCGCGCAGCGAGGGATCGATCCGGGCAAAGCAGTCGCGCAGGGCCGACACCCAGTCGGCCGGCGCCTGTTCACGGCTGCCATCGGCACCGCTGTCCAGCGCGAGCGGCGCGCTGGCCGAGGCCACCACCGCCTGCTTCCGCGGGTCATAGACCAGCACCTTCAGGCTCTGCGTCCCTGCATCGATCCCTGCAACCAGACCCATCGAAACCGCCTCCGATCAAAAAAGGTAGCGCTAACATTCCGTGGACTCAAAAAGGGGGCGTGGTGTCCGGCCCCCTCGTTGCCACCGCGCGCGTCATCGCCCGCGGTGTTGCCGCACTGTAACCAGCCGCAGCGGAAAAAGCGTGCTGCAACGCAAAACCCTGCTACGCGCTTGCTGCCGTCGAACGCCACACGTCCACGCCGGACCTGCAGTACTGCGCGATGAACTCCGCCTGCGCCGGCATCTGCGCGGCGGCCTGCTGCACAGGCCGTTGGATGCCCTTCAACAAGGTGCGCAGATCGACATCACTCACGGCCCGCGCCAGCGGGTGCGCAGGACCGGGCGCGATGCCCTGCCCGAGCAGCACGCTGGTCCAGGATTCGACGCGGAACAGCTCGCCGGGGTCCTGCCACGCATGCGCACGCTCGCGCCACGCCTGCAGCCGATGCTGCAGCGACTCGGGCACGCGCATCTCGCGACAGGCCTTCCACATCGGTTCGCTGCGCTGCGTGGCGTGGTAGTGCAGGATGATGAAGTCGCGCACGTGCTCCATTTCCTGGCGGCTGACATCGTTGTACAGCTGCACCAGCGATGCACTGATGCCGTCGAACGGGAACAGCTGGATCAGCCGCACCACTGCGCTGATCGTCAGATGGATGCTGGTCGACTCCAGCGGTTCGATGAAGCCGCTGGCCAGCCCGAGCGACACCACGTTCCTGTTCCAGGCCTTCAGCCGGCGTCCACTGCGGAACGGCACCTTCCATGGATCGCGCAAGGGTGGAGCCCCGGCATCGCGCAGCAGTTTCGCGGCGGCCTCGTCATCGGACAGATGGCGGCTGTCATACACCAGCCCGCAGCCAACGCGGTGCTGCAGCGCGATGTGCCAGCGCCACCCCGCCTCGTGGGCGATCGCCCGGGTATAGGGCGCCGGCGGCGCCACCGCTTCGGTCTGCACCGCCACGGCCCGGTCGCACGGCAGCCATTCGTGCCAGTCCTCGTAGCCGGTGCACAGTGCCTGCTCGATCAGCAGGCCGCGGAAGCCGGTGCAGTCGATGAACAGATCGCCCTCGATCACCTGGCCGTCGTCCAGCACCAGCGCCTGCACCGAACCGTCGTGCGCGTGCTGCCTGACCTGGGCGATCCGGCCTTCGATCCGGCGCAGGCCGTGGGCCTCGGCCCTGCCGCGCAGGAACCTCGCATACAGACCGGCATCGAAGTGATACGCATAGCTGGCCTGCGGCTGGGTGTGCAGCGAAAAGCGGTCGCCACGCGAGGCGATGCTCTCCAGGCAGAAGTCGCCCAGGTCCGAGGGCATACCGCGGCGCAGGCTGTCCAGCCAGAAGTGATGGAAGGGGGCCGCCCAGGTGCCATGGCCGATGGTGCCGAACGGATGGAAGAAGCGATCGCCCGGCAGGCGCCAGTTCTCGAACGAGATCGACAGCTTGAAGGTGCCGGCCACCGCGCGCAGGAACTCCTGCTCGTCGATCTGCAGGAAGCGGTGGAAGGTGCGGATCGGCGGCACAGTGGACTCACCGACACCGACCGTGCCGATCTGCTCGGACTCGACCAGCGTGATCTGCAGCTGGTCACGGAACTGGTGCGCAAGCGCGCAGCCGGCCAGCCAACCCGCCGTACCGCCACCGGCAATGACCACCTTGCGGATGCGCCCTGAAGGCGTGCTCTGGGTATCCAAAACGACGCCCTCTCTCAACGGTTGAGCCTGCCCAGCAGCATCGCGCGCATGCGGCGGGCGCGCTGCTCGTCGAACGGTGCCAGATCCCCGCGCGCGGCGTCAGGCAGGTGCTGCCCCGCGCGCTCGCCAGGGCCGAATGCGTAGTAGCGGAAGAGCCCTTCCCAGGCCTGCTTTTCGCGCGCCGGCAGATCACGCACGGCCCACATCGCGTGGTGCAGCGCCGCCAGCGCGGATCCCAGCCAGGCCGGCGAGCTTCGCCACCAGTAGTTCACCAGCACGTTGAACGGTTCCAGGCTGCGTACATGGTGCCACCACATGCTGGGGATGAAGATCGCATCGCCGGGCCCAAGCACCGCGCGGCGCGCGTGCGCCAGCGCCTCGCGGAAACGTGGATGCCGATCGAAGTCGGGCTGTTCGAAGTCCACCACGCTGACCACCTGTCCCCCCGGCGTGGGATCGAGCGGGCCCGGATACAGATTGTCGATCTGGTCGGGCGGGAACAGGGTGAACTCGCGCTGCCCCACCGCGCAGCAGGCGAGGTTGTCGGGTGTGTCGAAATGGCACGAGGCCGTCACCCGGTTGCCGATCCAGATGCTGGCGGTGGCGTCGATGCCCTGCTTGGCCAGACCGGCGTCGTTGGCCTGCGCGAATGCCGGTAGCAGTGCCCGCGCGATCGGCAGCGAGGCCACGTAGTAGGTTGGCGGTTGCGGTGCATGCAGCGTCATGGCGATCTCTTCCAGCACCTGGGCCAGCCCACCGCGCCGTACTTCGAAGTTCAACCGGGTGAAGTCCGCGCTGTAGAACGGGCGCCCCCCGATCTCGGCGCCGCCGAACGAGTACTGGATGGGCGCACCCGCATCGACGCTGCACAGGTACGCCATTGCGTCCTGCACCCCGCCCAGCCCGGCCTGGACCAGTGGCCAATCGGTGGCGATGCCGCGCAGTACGACCGGGTCACCGGCCTCCACCAGGGCCGCCAGTGGCAAGGCGGCAGGATCGATGCCTTCCAGGATCCGCATCGGCAGGCTGGCGTGCACCGGTCAGTTCCTGGCCGCCTGCGCGGTGCCGTGCTGGACGCGGAGACGGCGCTGCTTCTCGGCGATCAGGCGGCGCATGTTATGCAGAGAGGCAAGCATCAGGTATGCACCTTCCAGGTAACCGGCGCGGTTCAACGCAGCCAGGCGCGAACTGTCCAGCGCCGCCAGGCGCTCGCGGTCGATGCCGTGCAATCCGCTCACGCTCACCCGGTGGTGCGCCGCGATCTGCACGTCGAGCGTGACCGGCTGGATGAGGCCACAGTCGTCGAGCATCGTGAACATCCCGGCCGCGAAGGCACTGCCCTCGTGGATGCCGCGCAGCACGCTGGCGATGTGGTCCAGGTAAGGGGTGTTGCCGCCCTGCGGCAGGAACACCGGCTCGCCGCCCCCGTCGGTGACGCGCGGATGGTCCAGGTCCACGTGCATCACCGCATCCTGGGTGAGCAGGCCATCCACGTGGTGCTCCTGGAAGCCGATCAGGAACGGCCCTTTGGCCGCCGCGCCAGGCAGGTAGGAAGCATTCCAGCGCCCGTCCTGCAGGAACAGGTTCTCGTGTTGCTCGAAACCCAGCAGGGCCACGGACTGCCACGCTTCCGTCCCGGTTTCCCTGCGCAGGAAGATCGGATACTCACGCTGCAGTTCTGCGAACTCGCTGGGATAGGCCGGCACCATGCCCACGGCATCGCCGAACTGCGGCCCGAATCCGGTGGCGACCTTCAGGTCCCGATGCGCGATGTTGTTGAGCATTTCGTAGCGGGCCATCAGGGTATCCAGTGCGGGGTGGCTGGCCGGCAGCGTAGCGCAGGCGCGACAGCTGCGGCGACACCGTCCCGGCACGGCACCGCTGGCGGGCAGCGGTGCCGTGCCGGACGCATCGGCAGCCAGGCTCAGAACTTGTAGCGGACGCCCAGCATGTAGCGCGGGCTCTGGTCAGCCAGCTTGACGATCATCTGCGACGTGCGCGAGCGCCACCGCACATCCTCGCCGGTCAGGTTGATCGCCTCCAGGCTGAAGGACCAGTGGTCATCCAGCGCGTAGTTGACGCTGAGATCCCACTGCTCGTACGGCTCCACATAGTACGGATTGCGGCTGGAGCCCTGGTTGGCCAGGATCAGGTACTGGTCGCGCCAGTTCCATGCCAGGCGCACCGACCACCCGTACTTCTCGTACATCAGCATGGCGTTGGCGGTGTCGCTCAGGCCGGTGAGCGAGAACTGGTCGATGCCCGGATCGCCGCCATTGTTGTAGCCGACATCACCTTTGACCACGGTGTAGTTGGCCAGCACGCCGAAGCCGGTGTCACCGAAGAAGTACTGGCCGCCCAGCTCCCAGCCATGCAGCTTGGATTTGTTCTGGTTGATCGGGCGATTGACGTTGAACTGGTACAGCGGATCGTTGGGCTGCCCATACAGATCGTAGGCCGCTTCGGTGGCCAGCACCTGCGCATCAGTGCCGTTGTAGGCGCCGAGGCCGGCAGGATTGTTTCGCAGCAATGCCAGCGCGGTGAACAGCGAGGTGTCGTTGGCCGAGCAGGCAGCGGCATTGGCCGGCCCGACCTGGGCGACGCAGGCGCCGCTGGTCAGGAAGTCCAACGCCGCCCGCGCATCCGGCCCGGAGGTCGGGTCGGTGAGGCCGTAGAGGCTTTCCTGGACGACGGTGTTGCCGATGAAGTTGCTGACCGACTTGTTCCAGTAGGTCAATGACACATAGCTGGCATCGGCGAAGTACCACTCCAGCCCCAGGTCGAGGTTGTCCGATTCCAGCGGCTTCAGGCTCGGGTTCTGCGAGTTGCCGCTGGCGCGCGACGAGGGGTCGATCAGCACCGAGCCGAACGGCTGCTGGGCCCCGGGTCCTGCATAGAGATTGCCGTACGGCGCGCGGGCGATGCTCTTGCCGAACGAAACGCGGCCCTTCAGTTCCTCGGTGAGGTCGATGCTGAAATCAAGGTTGGGCAGGATGTAGCTGTAGCGCGCCTTCTCTGTGAAGGGCTGCTGCTCATCGGACAGCACGATGCGGAAATCGTTGTTGGCCTGCCACTCGATGGACTCGGGGACGGCAATGACCGAGGTCGACACCACGTCAGTGGTTTCATAGCGCACGCCCAGGCGGGTGTTGGTGCGCATGCCACCCAGCTCCCCGTCCAGCTCCACCTGGAAGTACGCCGCCTTGGTCTTTTCTTCGACGAAGTTGTCGGCCGCGCGTTGCGGGTTCACACCCAGGCCGACGCCGTACTCGCGCGATGCCCATTGCGCGAGCTGCCCGGCATTGCCGCGCCAGGCGGGCCAGCTGTTGGCACTGTAGTCGTCGAACAGGCCGACGATGCTGACCGGCTGCAGCAGGTCCATCAGGCCTGCGGCGGTATCCCGGTCCACGTTGGCCACGCCCCAGTCGCCCAGGGTCGAGTAGGCCTCGGCGGCCTGGATGCGGTGGGTGGTGGACTTGTTGGTGTCCACGCCGAACTGGAAGCGCCCGTGGTCGAAGTTCCATTCGCCATCGACGCGCGCCTGCTTGATCTCGCTGATCTGGGTCTGCGCGTTGACGCGCAGCACCTGCGTGCCAACCTCGCCTTCCTGGAAGCCCGGATTGACCACGCCATTGGTCCCGGCGAGCGCATCGGCGGTGCTGGGATACCAGACCTGGGTGCCAACCGGCAGGCCATTGTTGAAGTTCAGCTCCTGCACCCAGGAGCCACCGCAATGCGGGCCACGGGTACAGTTGTTGGTGCCGGCGATGCTCATGAAGATCGAACCACCGCCGGTGAGCGGATCATTCGGGCGGCTCTCGTTCTTCGAGTTGTGCGCATCGAAGCTGAGCTTGAAGCGGTCGCTGACATTCCAGACGGCGTTGAAGCCCAGCGAACCCAGCTTGTACTCCTGCATGCTGCGCTGCTGCTCCAGGCCGAAATCCTTGGTGCCGGCGATTTCACGGATGTAGACCGGCGTCGCGACGGCGCCACTGGTGTCGAACTCGACGTTGGTGTAGTTACTGTTCTGCAACCACATGCCCTGCTCGCCACGATTCTCGGTGATCTCGTTGGTCGAGTACGTGTAATCCACGGTCAGAGTCAGGCTGTCCGTCGGTGCGAACTGCAGCACGGCCTGGCCGTTGACGCGTTCGCGCTCGAATTCGGAGAACGCGTAGCGCAGGTCGTTGGGCCGCGCGTAAAGCTGGCCGACGGCCGGAGCATTGACCACGGTCGGGTTGCCCGGCATCGACCCTGTCCACGGCTGCACGTTCCAGTAGTTCTCCGTGGCCTGCACCGAGCCACCCTTGCGCTTCTGCTGGCTCGCGCTGAGGCTGACGCCAAAGGTCTTTTCCGGATTGCTGTAACTGAAGATGCCCGACAGCTCCGGTGTCAGGTCATTGTCAAACGGCTGGCTCTGGTCGGACACCAGCTTCGCCCCGGCGCTGGCCACGATGCCGGCGTGATCGAGCGGACGCGAGGTCAGGATGTTGATCGTCGCACCGATGCCACCGCTGGGCACCTGCGCCTGGCTGGTCTTGTAGACCTCGATACCATTGATGGCCTCGGCGGCCAGCTGCGCGAAATTGAAGGCGCGGGTGCCGCCGTCGACACCGCCGATGGCGACCTGTCCAGAGGCACCGAATGCATCGGCACCCGGCATCTGCCGACCGTTGAGCGTGACCATGTTGAACTGGGGGCCGAAGCCACGCGCGGTCACCTGCGCACCCTCGCCGTCACGGCGCTCGATGGAGATGCCGGTGATGCGCTGCAACGACTCGGCAAGATTGGTATCGGGGAACTTGCCGATGTCCTCGGCACTGATCGCGTCGACCACGCCCGCCGAGTCGCGCTTGATGTCCATGGCCTGGCTCAGGCTGTTGCGTATGCCCGTGACCTGCACTGCATCAAGCTGGGTGGGTTGCGACTGGCTCTGCGGCTGCGGCCCGGTCGCCGGTGCGGCGTCCTGCGCAAAGGCGGGATTGATGACCAGGGCACCACCCACGAAGGTGAACATGGCCCGGGACCGGAACTTCGCCAACGCGCGGCTCATGAACCGGACCTCGGGCCCGGGGTGCCACGGAAACTGCAGGTGCTCATGAAAGTCCCCTCTGACATACGATCGAATGGATGTACCGCCCCCTCCCAGGGGCACGCACGGGCGTGGCCCGCATTCCAAACCGAACAGCACGGGTGCTCGGGCACGCCGCGACTTACACTTGCTTTTCAAGCCTGCCAGGACAAACACGCGGCAAAGAAGGCAGCCTCCCGGACCCTGGATCCCCGTCCGACTGGTAGCGCTACCATCGCGTTGCAGCGGAGAGTAATCACCGAGGTTCGCCGTTGTCACCATGCAGCGCAGCAAAACCGCCTGCGCGCCAAACAGCTGATGACTCGGCCGTTGCTGCATCCGGTCACGCTCACCCGACGTAGGAAAGATGCCCGCACTTGCGGGTCATCCAGAAAGGAACGCACCGTGAACGCTCTTCAGCGCATCGCCGCCGCAGTCGGCTTCGCCGTACTCGTTTCGTCCGGCTCCTCGGTTTTCGCCGCCAACACCGTCATCGTGGGCGGGGCAGAAATGTACCCCACCAGGACCATCGTCGAGAACGCCGTCAATTCCAAGGATCACACCACGCTGGTTGCAGCGGTCAAAGCAGCCGGCCTGGTCGACACCCTCAACGGCGCCGGGCCCTTCACTGTTTTCGCGCCCACCAATGCGGCCTTCGACAAGCTGCCTGCAGGCACTGTCGATACACTGGTGAAGCCTGAAAACAAGGCACAGCTGACCCGGATCCTGACCTACCACGTCGTCCCGGGCAGCTACAGTTCCGCCCAGCTTCTGGCCGATGCCCGCAAGCACGGCGGCAAGGCCACCCTGAAGACCGTGCAGGGTGAGCCTCTCACCGTGGCGCTCCACGATGGCAAGCTCTGGGTCATCGACGCAAAGGGTGGAAAGGCAGGCATCAGCATTGCAGATGTCGGCCAGTCCAACGGCGTCATCCACGTGGTCGACACCGTGCTGATGCCCAGGTAAGCGGCCTCACGCAACGGGCATCCGGCGCGATGCCCGTTGCCCGGGCCCGGTCATCCCGACGTCACCATGCGGATCCCTGCCCGGCATGGCGTAGTAGCTACCACTCCGGCCCGAGCAGCTTGGTCACTTCGGCCTCCAGTTTCTGCGCGGCCTCGTCCTGGGAGGCGACCTTGATGCACAGCCCCGACTGCGCCGGCCCCGGCACCAGCTGGTAGCGGTTGATGGTGCCGCCACCGTCGCCGTCCAGCGCTACCCGCGCCACTACCGTTCGGCCATTGGCGTGGAAGGTCCAGTCCTGATAATCAAACATGCCTAAGTTGCTGTGCGGCCAAGATGTCATCCCACTTTAGGCGGCACGCCAGTGAAGAACGCTCCAGGAAGATGTTCAGCGCGCGTGGACATGATGGCGACAGGGCCTATCGCAGTGTCCGCGCCAACTGCAGGACATCGGCGAAGAAGGAGGGATAGTCGTCCTGTGGAGCGCTGTGGGTCTCGCGCCGGTGGACCAGACGCACGGCGACCACCCGCTGTTCCGGGACGATCATCAGGTATTGGCCCAGGTAGCCGTTGGCGGCAAAGCCGACGACCGGCCCCCGTGTGATGTCGTAGAGATCGGCGCGCTTCAGTCCGCGCGCGGAGATCTGGCTCCGGCGGCGGGCTTCAACTCAAGCAGCGTCTCCCGGTCGTGCATCACCAGGACCGCGTCGGAATGCGCGCCACGCGCGTTGCGCTCGATCGCGGCGAGGGCTTCGGCACGCGTCGCCGCTTGGCTGGGCCCGGCGATGCCGAACACCAGGGCCAGGGCGCAGGACAACCAGCAGGATCCTGGCATCGCAATCTCGTCCAATGAGTGTGCGTGCAGTGTGACTACATGCGTAGTCACACTGCAGTGGCTGAAGTGATGGCGCGCTTGCGTGCTGAACGTGGGCTGGGCGCCACCCCCGGCCCACCTGCAACGCGGTCGACCGCAGCGGTCGCCATGCAGCGCCGCACGGTATGATGCGGCGACCCGGAACCTGCGATGATTGCAGCGGCCGCCCATCCGCTGATCGCGCGCCAGGCCCCCCCTGCGCCGGGGTCGGTGCAGGTGCCGCTGAAGCCCCACTCCATGCTTGCCTCCCAAGCCCCCCTCCTGATCTGGGCAGCGGTCGCCGTTGCCACCCTCGGCCTGCTGTTCCGTCCTTTCCGCATCCCCGAATATGTGTGGGCGCTGGGCGCTGCCGCCGTGTTGCCGCTGCTGGGCGCCGTGTCGCTGCACACCGCATGGGGCGCAGTGGCCGAAGGCCGCGACGTCTACCTGTTCCTGGTCGGCATGATGGTGCTGGCCGAACTGGCGCGGCGCGAAGGCCTGTTCGATTGGCTGGCGTTGTACGCGGTGCGGCATGCGGGCGGATCCGGGCGACGCCTGTTCGACCTGGTGTTCCTGGTCGGCACGCTGGTGACCGTGTTCCTGTCCAACGATGCAACGGCCGTAGTGCTGACGCCGGCGGTCTACGCCGCCTGCAAGGCGGCGCGCGCCAACCCCCTGCCCTACCTGTTTGTCTGTGCCTTCATCGCCAATGCGGCCAGCTTCGTGCTGCCCATTTCCAATCCGGCCAACCTGGTGGTGTACGGCCAGCACCTGCCGCCGCTGCTGCAGTGGCTGGCGCAGTTCGCGCTGCCGTCGGCGGCGGCGATCGGTGCCACCTATCTGGTCCTGCGCTGGGTGCACCGGCGCGAGATCGCCCAGCCGCTGGTGGCCGCGCCGGCGCATCGCCCGTTGACCGACGGCGGCCGGCTGAGCGCACTGGGCGTGCTGTTCACCGGCACCGTGTTGCTGGTCACGTCCGCCTTGAACGGGCCATTGGGCCTGACCACGTTCTGTGCGGGCACGCTGAGTGTGGCCGTGGTGGCGATCCGCCAGAGGCGCAGCCCGCTGCCACTGCTGCGACACGTGTCCTGGGGCGTGCTGCCGCTGGTGGCGGGACTGTTCGTGCTGGTGGAAGCGGTGGCGCAGACCGGTGTCATCCAGAGCGCGGCCAGCGCGCTGCAGGCTCTGGCGCAGGCATCTCCCCGCCAGGCCAGCTGGCTGGCCGGTGGCGCGGCTGCGCTGCTGAGCAACGTGGCCAACAATCTGCCGGTCGGCCTGGCCGCCGGTTCGCTGGGGCAGATGGCCGACCTGCCGGCGCAGACCCGTGCCGCATTGCTGGTCGGCGTGGATCTGGGGCCCAACCTGTCGGTCACCGGTTCGCTGGCGACAATGCTGTGGCTGGTGGCGCTGCGCCGCGAGGGCGAGCATGTCAGCGCGCTCGACTTCCTGCGCGTCGGCGCGCTGGTGATGCCGCCGGCGTTGATCGGAGCACTACTGCTGCTCTGATCGGCGCGCAAGCGGCATGCGCTGCTAGAAGGCCACCTGCAGGCGGGTGTTGAAGGTGGTGCCTTCATCCCTGCCCTGGCCGGTGCCGCTGCGGTTGCGGGTCTGCCAACGGATCGCCTCGAACATCACGCGGCTGAAGTCGTTGAGATACCAGTTCGCACCCAGCGTCCACGCGTGGCCGGTACCGCCACTGGGCAGCTCGGCATAGTCCACGTCTTCGTAGCGCCCTTTCAGTTCCCATGCCCCGGCGCCGCCGCGGGTGACAGGATCGGCCACTTTCACCCGGCCCCAGGTGCCGGCCTTGCCCGAATAGGCCGGCCTTGCACCGGCCAGGAACCAGCCCGCCGAGATCGCCCAGGCCTGGTGGTCCAGATCGTAGCGCCCGCTGGCGCCGGCCCCGCGCAGGTTGCGCGTACCCCATTCGCCGGTCGCCCAGGCCGGCCCGAAGAAGCCTGCCAGTTCCGCGCCATAGGACGTGCTGCGCTCGGCGCCCAGCAGTGTGCCCGGCGCAATCTTGACCAGGTCGTTGAAGTGCCCGGCGATGGCCGAACTGCGGACGACGCCGCTGGCGCTTGCGGCAATCTCCTCGTGGAAGGCCCAGGCCCCCAGGTGCACCGTGACTGCGTCGTTGGCCACCGGGTTCCAATGCACGCGCGTGGCCCAGGTCTGGCTGTCGTTGTCGGTGCCGGCGTTGTTGAGATCGTTGCCGGCCACCGACAGGCTGGCATGCCAGTTCTTGCCGTACACGCGCTCGGTCAGGCCGACACCGAACAGGCCGCGCTGCGGCATCATCAGCGTGCCGACCACGTTGCGGTCCTGGAACGGCGTGTTGGAGGTGCTGCTGGAGCCGTCGATACCCCGGTCGTTGAGGCGGTTGCCTACGGTCAGGTCGGCCGGCAGCCCGAACAGGCGGTGGTCAACGGTGGCGTAGACCGACTTCCACGCCACCGCGTTGTCGGCGAAGTCACCTTCCACCGCCCAGCCGAGGATGCCGTAGCGGCCTTCGGCGCCCAGCCGCACCGAGCGGATCTCGGTACCGGAGATGTTGCGGTCACTCACTGACGATCCATCGGTGCTGGATGCGTCGACGAACAGGCGTCCGCGCGGACGGAACACCACGCTGCCATCGGCACTGCTGAACTCCGGTGCGCCCTTGGACCAGGTGACCTTGGGCGCCTTGGCCTGGCTGGATTCCAGTGCGGCGACGCGGGTGTCCAGCGCGGGGGCCTGCGTTGCGGCCGCCGCACCGGCGGTGCTGTGCCCGCCCTCCACGGCGCGGAGGCGTGCTTCCAGTTGCTGGATCTGCAGTGCCTGCTGCTGCACCAGGCGTGACAGCTCAGCCTGGCTCAGCGGCGCGGGCAGCGAAGACGTGGACTGGGCGCCGGCATGGCCACTGGCCAACAGCAGGCCGAGCGCGACCGACAGCGCTGCCAGCGGCAGCACGGTGGAATGGTTCATGGACTCTCTCTCCGGCCAGCCGGCCCCCTGGCCCGGCGCTGGCCTGTTGCGGTGGTGCGGGGGAAGATCGGGGGAGGAAGCGCGCGCCGCCGGATCGGCCCGGCGGCGCGGCAGGCGGGCTCAGCCCGGCCCGGTCAGCTGGTGGCCTGGGCCTGGGCGTTGGGACGCCAGGTGATCAGCTTGTTCTCGACCACGTCCAGCAGCGCGTCGATGACCAGCACGAAGGCGGCAAGGATGATGATGCCGGCAAACACACCGACGGCGTTGAAGTTGCCTTCTGCCTGCGCAATCAGGTAACCCAGGCCCGCCGAGGCGCCGAGGTACTCACCGATGATCGCGCCGACCACGGCGAAGCCCACCGAGGTGCGCAGCGAGGACAGGATCCAGCTGGCTGCTGCCGGGAAGTAGACATGGCGTAGCAGGTCGCTGCGGCTTGCGCCCAGGATGCGGGCATTGGCCAGTACCACCGGATTCACCTCGCGTACGCCCTGCATGGCATTGAAGAACGTGGTGAAGAACACCAGGGTGACCGCCAGCGCCACCTTCGACCACAGGCCCAGCCCCAGCCACAACACGAAAATCGGGGCCAGCACCACGCGCGGAATTGCGTTGAAGCCTTTGATGAAGGGATCGAGGATGCGCGCCGAGCGGCGGCTCAGGCCCAACCAGACACCGCCGGCCACGCCGAGGCCGGTGCCGATGATGTAGCCCAGCGCGGTTTCGGTCAGGGTGATGTAGACGTGCTGGTAGAACGACGTATCGGACAGCCAGGTCCAGGCCTGCTGCACGATCGCCGTTGGCGAGGGGAAGAAGAACGGATCGATCACGCCCAGCGCGATGCCGCCCTCCCAGCCGCCGAACACGGCCACAACCAGGGCCAGTTGGATGAACTTGTCAGTCTTGGCGTGCATAGCTCTTCTCCACTTCGCCGCGCAGGCAGGCCCAGATGTCGCGGTACAGGTCGGTGAAACGGTCATCCAGCTTGATCTCGGCCACGTTGCGCGGGCGTTCCAGATCCACGTCGAAGCTGCGCACCACGCGGCTGGCCGGACCGGATGACAGCACCACCACGCGGTCGCCCAGGGCGATCGCTTCTTCCAGATCGTGGGTGATCAGGATCACCGAGCGCCGGTCCTCCTGCCACAGGCGCAGCAGTTCGTTCTGCATCAGGTGCCGGGTGTGGATGTCCAGCGCCGAGAAAGGTTCGTCCATCAGGATCACCTTCGGCTCGACGATCAGCGCCTGCGCCATCTGCACGCGCTTGCGCTGGCCACCGGACAACTGGTGCGGATAGCGGTGCTCGAAACCGGCCAGGCCGACCTTGGCCAGCCACGCGTTGGCCTTGGCCTTGCGTTCGGCTTCGGGCACACCACGGAAGCGCAGGCCGAGCTCAACGTTCTGGTAAGCCGTCTTCCACGGCAGCAGCGCGTCCTGCTGGAACAGGTAGCCGACCGACTCCTGGACGCCGCTGACCGCACGGCCATCGATGCTGACCTGCCCGGACGACGGCTTCAGCAGGCCCGCCACGGAATTGAGGATGGTGCTCTTGCCGCAGCCGGTCGGCCCGACGATGGCAAGGAACTCGCCGTCCCCCACCTGGATGTCGACATCACGGACGGCGGTGAATTCGCCGAAGGACATGGTCACCTTGTTGATGGCGACCATGGTCTGTGCAGGCTCCAGCTGCGGTGCGCCATTGAGCTGGCGCACGGTGGCATTGAGGGCCATGGGGTTACCTCCGCTTACGGTTGGGCAGCCGGCGCCGCGGCGTTGGCACGCTCGACGAAGGCATTGGTGTAGGTGCGGGACAGATCGATGTTGGCCTTGGCCACATCCGTATTGAACTCGCGCAGCACCTTCAACGGCGTTTCCAGATCAGCCGGCGTGAAATGACCGTCGCGGGTGAAGATCGCGCGGGCGTTCTCCACCGCGCGCGCATAGGTGGCGCGGTCGCCGGAGACGTAGCTGTCCGGCAGCGCCGCAACGATGTCTTCAGCACTGTTGTCGGCGATGAACTTCAACGCCATCTGCTCGGCGCGGGCGATCTTCTCGGCCGCTTCGGGGCGCTTGTCCAGGAAGCTCTGGTTGGCGTACATCACCGAGGTCGGGTACAGGCCGCCATAGACCTGGCGGGCGCCGTCATCGCTGCGCGCGTCGAGGAGGATCTTCCCGACCTTGCGCTCGGTGATCAGGGTGGCGGCCGGGTCGTAGTTGACCAGCAGGTCGATCTTGCCCTGCTCCAGCGCGGCCACCGCAGCCGCGCCCGAGCCGACGCCGATCAGCGAGACACTGTCGACGGGGATATCGTGCTGAGCGAGGAAGTGACGGACGAAGAAGTCCGACGATGAGCCCGGCGCGGTGATCCCGACCTTCTGGCCCTTGATGGTTTCCGGGCGTGCCGGATCGAAGCTGGCATCCTCGCGGCCGGCCATCACCAGGCCGGAGTTGCGCGAGAGCAGCACGAAGGCCACCACGTCCTTGCCCTTGGCCTGCATCTGGATGGTGTGGTCGTAGAAGCCGACGGCCACGTCGGTGGAATTGGCCACCAGCGCCTGCAATACCTTGGAGCCGCCCTGGGCGAAGTTCTCGGTCTTCACCTGCAGGCCGACGTCCTTGAAGTAGCCCTTGGCGTCGGCGATGAAGAACGGCAGGTTGTTGAGGTTGTAGGAGCCGACGCTGATGCGTACCGGTGCATGGTCACCACCGCCGGCGGATGCGCCTTCGGTGCGCCCGCTGTTGCTGCATCCGGCCGCGGCCAGACCAGCCGCGCACAGCGCGGCCATCAAGAACTGCTTGTACATCATCCCTCCCAGGAGTGAAGCATCTACGTTGTAATGGCGGGCATGCGCACCTGCGCCGGCCCGTCCGGGTTCAGATCATGCCGCTGACGTCCATTGGCGGGCTTGGGTGGAACCGGCCACGGCAAGTGCTGGCGTGGTGGCAAACACGCGTCCTTCGAACAGCCGGCGTGCGGTGCGCACGACGCTGGCAACGACCGGCGCGTCCTGCGAGCTGCGACTGAGGCCCACCTCCAGGGCCCCGCTCGGATGTTCGAGGGTAATGCTGCCGGGAACGGACAGGCATCCGACCAAAGTGTGGGCCAGCGTGCCCGGCGTAACAGCGGCGGTGGCCAGGCCGACCGCGCCGGTAATGGCCAGCGCGGTGTGGCATTGATGCGGCATGAAATAGCGCACCTGCAGATCGCCCCCATGTTGCGGCGCCGACAGCAGCACCGGCTTGGGAATGACCTTGTTGCCGGCGTCGGCGATGCCCATGCGGGCGCCCGCCTCGATGCGCAGCGCTTCCAGCCGGCGCATGAATACCGCGTCCGCGTTCAGTTCGGCGGGCGGGGTATCGCCGCGCACGCCCAGATCTTCTGCGCGCACCAGCATCATCGGCATCGCGCAGTCCACCAGGCTGACCGGCACGCCATCGATGGTTTCCTGCGCGTGGCCGCTGGGCAGCAGCTTGCCGGTGCGGGCGCCTGCCGCATCAAGGAAAGCGAGCCTGACCGGCGAGGCCGAGCCCGGCGCGCCGGCAATGCGCGTGTCACCGCGGTACACCACGTTGCCGCCGGGCGTTTCCACCGTGGCGATGATCAGCTTGCCGGTGTTGACGTTGTGGATGCGCACCTCGGTCTGCGGATCCTGCGCCTGCACCAGCCCACGCTCGATGGCATACGGGCCTACGGCCGCCAGCATGTTGCCGCAGTTCGGCGAGGTATCCACCACCTGCTGCTCTACCCGCACCTGGGCGAACAGGTAGTCGACATCGGCGTCCGGACGGCTGGAGCGGTCGATGATCGCCACCTTGCTGGTCAGCGCGTTGCCACCGCCGATGCCGTCGATCTGCAACGGATGGCCCGAGCCCATCACTTCCAGCAGCAGGCGATCGCGTTCAGCGATGTCCATCGGAAGGTCGCTGGCCAGGAAGAACGGGCCTTTGGAGGTGCCGCCGCGCATGAGTACGCAGGGAATGCTGAGCAGATCGTTGGACATACGTGTGCTAGATTGATGCGTATAGGGGATGAATGACCCCTCTGTGATTCGATACTGGCATGACCCCAATTGATCTGTGAATTGCTGATTTTTGGATGATTGATACCCCATGAGCATCAATTGCGAAATCCTGGATCTACGCGCCTTCCTGCTGGTCTCGGAGACCCGCAGCTTCCACCGCGCCGCAGAAATCCTGCACGTCTCCCAGCCAGCACTCAGCCGCCGCATCCAGAAACTGGAGCAGGCGGTGGGGTCGCCGCTGCTGGAGCGCACCACGCGCAGCGTCAGCACTACCGCCGTCGGCGAGAACCTGCTGCCGCTGGTGCGCCGCATGCTGGAGGAGTTCGATGGCTCGCTGTTCTCACTGCGTGGCCGCGAAGACACCCGCGGCGCTACCGTGACCATCGCGTGCCTGCCGACGGCGGCGTTCTACTTCCTGCCCAGCGTGATGGCGCGTTTCCACGAAGCGCACCCGAACGTGCGCTTCCGCATCCTGGATATCCCGGCGACGGAGGGTCTGCAGGCAGTGGAACGTGGTGAAGTCGAGTTCGGCATCAACTTCATGGGCGCCAACGATCCGAATCTCGATTTCGACGTGCTCGCTGAAGATCCATTCGTGCTGGCATGCCGCCGCGATCATCCTCTGGCACGCAAGCGCAAGGTGGAATGGGCCGACCTGGCCGAGCACCAGCTGATCACCGTGCATCGCACCAGCGGTAACCGCACGCTGCTGGATGGTGCGCTGGCGCGCGAGAACCTCAAGTTGAGCTGGCACTATGAAGTGACGCACCTGTCGACGTCACTGGGCATGGTCGAGGCCGGTATCGGCGTGTCGGTGCTACCGAAGATGGCCACGCCGGACGGGGATCACCCCACCCTGGTGACACGCGCGATCGGCAACCCGGTGGTGTCACGCACGATCGGCATCGTCCGCCGCCGCGGCGCCCTGCTCTCGCCCACGGCGGAGCGATTCCTGCAGATGCTGATGAGCCAGTGGCGCGGGGAGGCGTGAGCAACTGCGCGGTTCACGCGCCTATGCGTTCCGGCGCGCCAGACGCTGGCAGGGCCGCCCTTCATGACGAAGCCGCGAAGATCGACGCAATACCTGCAAGCGATCCCACGGCCACCCACGAGAGCGTGGCGAATGCAACCAGCAACACCTTCCGGTGCACGACCTGCGCTTCGTTCCGGGGCTCCGGCCGCCGCGCATAGGGCCTGGAGAAACCCAGGAGTTCGCCGGTGACTGTCAGCGCCCCCATGAAGATCAGTGCGGTCACGCAGAAACCAAAAATGGAACCAATGAGGGCCACATGCTGGGCATCGCCAATAGCCGGCTGAGTGCCGGCCAAACCCTCTACAAGCTGGCCCGTCCACCGTGCGGGCAGCCAGGCCAGGGCTGCGACAATACCGAAGTGACTGGCCACGTTGATCCAGAACCAGGATGTGGTCTTCATGACGTCAGCGTTTCCGGTGTTGGCCAGTGGTGGGCATCGTGACGCCTGCGTCAGCCCCGCACAACCCTGCATGGGGAAGCCGGCCAGCGGCCGGCACTACCCGGGCGATCAGCCTGCGGTTTCCAGCCCCTTGCCTGCCGCATCCATCCGCAGCGAGGCCAGGTATCGGCCGTACTTGCCAACGAAGATGCCGGTGAATCCGCCTGCCAGCAGCAGGTAGGCGGCATTGAAGCCAGCATTGGCGGACAGCGACGGCGACACCGCAAATGCGACTTCGAACCCGTACTTCACCAGGAAAGTGATCAACAGCAGTGGCAGCAGGCTGAAATCCGCGTTGCGCCAGAGCTTGCCGGTACTGCGGTCCAGCGTCAGCTTCAACCGATTCAGCAGCAGCCAGGCAAGCGCGGCGCCCGTGGCGATGCCGGCCAGCCATTCGCTCCAGGCGCTCAGCGACGCGCCGAAGCGATGACTGACCGACCAGGCACCCCAGACGGCGAACAAGGCGGGTACGATCGCCAGCTTCTGCAGCGAGGTCTCGGCCGGCTTCATGGCGGCGATGCCACGGGTGACCAGGAAGGCCAGCAGCAGCCAGACCCAGATCGGCGTCTGCGAGGCGAGATGCTGGAGCATGTTCATGAGCGGTCCCCTTGGTGAGTGGTGGCGAGGTGCGCTCGCCTTGGCGCTCACTATTCGCTTCCGCCCGGGTTGCAGCCAGTGACAGCTGTCAGCCTTCGGGGATTACGCTGCGGGCACTGGAAATGCGCCGCCGGTACCGCGCCATCCACTCCAGCGACGGCGCAACACCGCCGAACGGGAAGAAATGCGGGCTGACCGGGCCATGGGCACTGGTCAACCCCTTCACCAGGCGGTCGACGAACGCTTCCGGCCCCGCCGTGCCGAGCAGCCGGCCGATCGAGATGCCATACCGGGCCAACATCGATGCACTGGCGCCCACGCCGCACATTGCGGCATAGCGCAGCAGCCGGGGGATGCTGGCTGGGCCCGGCACACCGACCAGCACCGGAACCGTGATGCCACGCGCGCGCAGTGCATCCAGCCAGGCCAGCACGGTATCGGCATCGAAGGCGAACTGGGTGACGACCAAGGGGGCCATGCCACGTGCTTCGATGGCCTGGCATTTTCCCTCCAGCGCCTGCCAGCGTTCGTCACTGCTCATTACAGGATGCCCTTCCGGGTGCCCGCCGATAGCAACGACCTTGATGCCGCACCGTTCCAGAAGTCCGGCCTCGATGATCGAAATGCTGTCTGCAAACGGTCCAGCAGGCGTGGCGAGGTCACCGGCGATCACCAGGCACTGCTCGACACCAGCCTCGCTGGCCGCGCGCTCAAGGAACCGCCCGAGTACCGCGCGCGAGCCGATACGGCGCGCAGACAGATGCGGCATCGGCTCGAAGCCGAGCGCGCGCACCGTGCGTGCGGCGGCCAGGCGTGCGTCGTCATCCTCGCTGGCCAGCCAGGGAATGGAGATGATCGTGCCGCGCGGTATGCGGTCAGCCTCGGCGCGCAGCGCGGGCATGGCCTTCGCGCTGACCTCCAATGAAAAGGTGTTGATGAAGGCTTCCGCCCGCAGTGATCCAGGTACGGGCATCAACGGGCTCCGTCTGCGTTGCCGGCAAGCGGCGAGCTGTTGCGGGCCAGCTCGATGAAGGCCTGCAGGTAATCGATGCTGGTATCGGCCTCGCGCGCACCCAGATAGATCTGCTTGGGGATGCCCTTGGCACCCAGGCGTACGGGCACCACGTCCATGCGCGCGGCGTACTCCTCCACCAGCCAGCGCGGCATGGCGGCCACGCCGCGGCCGCTGGCCACCATCTGCATCATGATGTCGGTGGTTTCAATGGCCTTGTGGCGCCGCGGGGTGATGCCGGCCGGCAGCAGGAACTGGTTGTAGATGTCCAGGCGCTCGAACGGCACCGGGTAGCTGATCAGCACTTCCTGGCTGAGCTGGCGCGGCTTTACGTGGTCCACCTTGGCCAGGGCGTGGTTGCTGGCCACCACCAGCACCTGCTCGTAGTCGAACACCGGGATGAACTTCAGGCCTGGCTTCAGCAGCGGGTCGGGGGTGACCAGCAGGTCGATCTCGTAGCCGAACAAGGCGCCGATACCGCCGAACTGGAATTTCTGCTTGACGTCCACATCCACATCCGGCCACGCGGCCAGATACGGCGAGACGATCTTCAGCAGCCACTGGTAGCAGGGGTGGCATTCCATGCCGATGCGCAGCGCGCCGCGCTCGCCCTGGGCAAACTGGCGCAGGCGCTCCTCGGCCAGGTCCAGCTGCGGCAGCACCCGGTTGGCGACTGCCAGCAGATATTGCCCGGCCTGGGTCAGCCGCAGGCTGCGGCCTTCGCGCAGCCAGACATCGGTACCCAGCTGCTGCTCCAGCTTCTTCATGCTGTGGCTGAGCGCCGACTGGGTCAGGTTGAGCACGCCGGCCGCTGCGGTGAGCGAGCCCTGCTGCTCGACCTGCTGCACGATGCTGAGGTGGATCCGCTCCAACATAAAGATGAATCTCACTCATGGATAGGTGAAGTAATACCATTTTACGTCATGGAAAGGCATGGCTAGGATCGGGTCATGCCTTCATCCCAACGCCCCCTCCGAATCGTCGCCGTCTCCGGTGGACTGCAGCGCCCCTCCCGGGCCGCCACCCTCGCCGAGCACCTGCTGGGCCTGATCGGCGACAACATGCGCAGCGAACAACAGCTGATCGAACTCGGCGAACTGGCGCCGCAGCTGGCCGGTGCGCTGTGGCGTTCGCAGCTCCCGGAGGTTGTCGAGCGCCAGCTGGTGGCCGTCGAACGGGCCGATGTGCTCGTGGTGAGCACGCCGGTCTATCGAGGCTCCTACACAGGGCTGTTCAAGCACTTCTTCGACTTCATCGACCAGGACGCGCTGGTCGATACCCCCATCCTGCTGGCCGCGACCGGCGGCAGTGACCGCCATGCACTGGTGATCGATCACCAGCTGCGGCCGCTCTTCAGCTTCTTCCAGGCGCGCACCCTGCCACTGGGTATCTACGCCACCGATCGCGATTTCGCCGACGGCCGCGTGCACAGCGACGCCCTGATCGAGCGGGCGCGACTGGCGGTACGGCGGGCCATGCCGCTGCTGGCGCTGCCCCGCCATCGTGCCACCGCCCTTGAGACCGCCGCAGCTCTTTGAATGCCGGATGCCCTCGCCCGCATCCGGATGCCACCCCGCAACACGGAACGCCGCCCATGACGACCGACGCCTTCACCTTCAGAATCACGCGCATCCCCTTCAACGAGGACTACCAGCCGGCCGAAGGCACGCGCATCACCACCAACTTCGCCAACCTGGCGCGCGGCGCGTCCCGGCAGGAAAACCTGCGCAACACCATCCGCATGATCAACAACCGCTTCAATGATCTGGCGCATTGGGACAACCCAAGCGCCGATCGCTACGCGGTCGAGCTGGACATCATCTCGGTGGAGATGCACATCGATGGCAACGCGGGCAGCGACCCCTTTCCCTTGATAGAAGTGCTGCGCCCGACCATCGTCGACACGCACACCGGCGCACGCACCGAAGGCATCGTCGGCAACAACTTCTCGTCCTATGTCCGTGACTACGACTTCAGCGTGGTTCTTCCGGCCAGCAACGAAGGCAAGGACACCTTCGGCCTTCCGGAGGGCTTTGGCGACCTGCATGGCAAGCTGTTCCAGCACTTCCTGCGCTCGGACGCCTACCGCGCCAACTTCAGCAAGGGGCCGGTGATCTGCATCAGTGTTTCCAGCAGCAGGACCTACCACCGCACCGAGAACCACCATCCGATCCTGGGCGTGGAATACCGCCAGGGCGAGTCCTCCCCCACTGACCAGTATTTCGACAAGATGGGCCTGCAGGTGCGCTACTTCATGCCACCGGGCAGCGTGGCGCCGCTTGCCTTCTACTTCCAGGGCGACCTGCTGGGAGACTACTCGAACCTGGAACTGATCGGCACCATCAGCACGATGGAAGCTTTCCAGAAGATCTACCGCCCGGAGATCTACAACGCCAACTCCGTGGCCGGCAAGGTCTACCAGCCCAGCCTGAAGCACCAGGATTACTCCTCCACCCGCATCGTCTACGACCGCGAAGAGCGCAGCCAGCTGGCCGTCAAGCAGGGCCGGTTCACCGAAGAACACTTCATCAAGCCGTACCGCGCCGTGCTTGAGCAGTGGGCCGCCCGCTGATCCATCGATTTCCCATTCGCCCCCAGGACACACCACACGATGCCGACGAAGACGCTGCTCCCCACCTCCACCGCAGGCAGCCTGCCCAAACCCTCCTGGCTGGCCGAGCCCGAGAAGCTCTGGTCACCCTGGAAGCTGCAGGACGAAAGCCTGATCGAGGGCATGCAGGACGCCCTGCGCCTGTCCCTGCAGGAACAGCAGCATGCCGGCATTGATATCGTCAGTGACGGCGAGCAGACCCGCCAGCACTTCGTCACTACCTTCATCGAGCATCTCAGCGGCGTCGACTTCGAGAAGCGCGAAACCGTGCGCATCCGCAACCGCTACGATGCCAGCGTGCCGACCGTGGTCGGCGCAGTGAGCCGTCCGAAGCCGGTGTTCGTGGAGGATGCGAAGTTCCTGCGCCGGCAGACCACGCAGCCGATCAAGTGGGCGCTGCCCGGCCCGATGACGATGATCGACACGCTGTACGACGCGCACTACAAGAGCCGCGAAAAGCTGGCCTGGGAGTTCGCGAAGATCCTCAACGAGGAAGCGAAGGAGCTGGAGGCCGCCGGCGTTGACATCATCCAGTTCGATGAGCCGGCCTTCAATGTGTTCTTCGACGAAGTGAACGATTGGGGCGTGGCCGCGCTGGAGCGTGCGATCGAAGGGCTGAAGTGCGAGACCGCCGTGCACATCTGCTACGGCTACGGCATCAAGGCCAACACCGACTGGAAGCAGACGCTGGGATCGGAATGGCGACAGTATGAAGAGTCGTTCCCCAAGCTGCAGACCTCCAACCTCGACATCATCTCGCTGGAATGCCACAACTCGCACGTACCGATCGACCTGATCGAGCTGGTGCGTGGCAAGAAAGTGATGGTGGGCGCCATCGACGTGGCCTCCAACACGGTGGAATCGGCGGAGGATGTGGCCAACACGCTGCGCAGGGCGCTGCAGTTCGTGGACGCCGACAAGCTCTACCCGAGCACCAACTGTGGCATGGCGCCGTTGGCGCGCGACGTGGCCAGGGGCAAGCTGCGCGCACTCAGCGCGGGGGCGAGGATCGTACGTGAGGAGCTTTCGGCGTAGCCCTGGCTGGGGATGTGTTCCCGTTTCGGCGCGGGGAGGATGGAACCTGGCCTGGTACAGACCAGGCTCCACCTCGCCCCTGCACCTCGGGCCTGGCGGCCGTCATGCGCGGCCGTGGCGCCAGCGCTTCCTTGATCCGCCCCATCTCCCCTGCCCCGGCTTCGGCCAGGCGCCGGGCCTGCTGCCGCTGTTCCCGCGTGAGCGCCGGAGGCGGTGGAGTACCGGCATCCACCAATCGCGCCACCGCATCGCGCAGAGGCAACTGCGGGCAGAGCCGTGCAGCACACCAGCGCTCGGCGTAGCGCTTGGCCTGACGGGTGCTGGTGGCGGACACGACCTTGACCTGTGACATCTTGCGTGCGTCCAGGTACAGACGGAACCCGAGCGCGGCATGCGGCACGATACTGGCCACCGAACGGCCGTTCCACCACAGATCCCAGCGCTCGCCGCTCTGCACCCAGCCCGAGGGCCGGCGGGCTATCATGAAATCGGGAGCGCTGGAGGGCGAATGCATGGCCGTAAGAATACGGTCGGCCGTCGCATGGACTGAGATTGCGGAGTGGCGCTGGCAACCTCACAACGCTTCTGCCGCAGTGAAGCCCTCTTTACCACTCCCCTCTTTACCACTCTGGGCCGAGCAGTTTCTCCACCTCGGTTTCGAGCCTCTTGGCGGCTTCCTCCTGCGAGGCCACCTTGATGCACAGCCCGGACTGGGCGGGCCCGAGGGTCAACCGGTAACGGTTGATGGTGCCGTCGCCGTCGCCATCCAGTTCCACCCGGGCCACCCGGGTTCGGCCATTGGCGTTGAAGGTCCAGCCCTGGTAGTCGAACATCGTTGAGTCCACCGCAACGCCCTGAATGGCTCCCACCTTATGCGGGGAGGTGCGACACCCCGCCCGATGCTCGCTTCCTGTTCCTCTTTCCTCATCTGGGCGGCCGTGACCGTGGCGACCCTCGGCCTGCTGTTCCGGCCATTCCGCATTCCGGAGTACGTGTGGGCACTGGGGGCTGCTCTTCTGCTTCCACTGCTGGGAACGGTGCCGTTCGGCACGACCTTGCACGCGGTGGCCGAGGGCCGCGATGTCTATCTGTTCCTGATCGGCATGATGATGCTGGCCGGGCTGGCCCGGCTGGCCCGGCGCGAAGGCCTGTTCGACCCGGCACAATCATTCCCTGGCACGCAAGCGCAAGGTGGAATGGGCGGATCTGGCCAAGCGCCAGTTGATCACCGTGCACCGCACAAGCGGCAACCGCACGCTGCTGAATGGTGCGTTGGCGCGTGAGAGCCTCAAGCTCAGCTGGCACTACGAAGTGGCCCACCTATCGACTCATTGGGCATGGTCGAGGCCGGCATCGGCGTGTCAGCGCTGCCGAAGATGGCCACGCCGGACGGGGATCACCCCACCCTGGTGACACGCGCGATCGGCAACCCGGTAGTGTCGCGCACGATCGGCATAGTCCGCCGCCGTGGTGCCCTGCTCTCGCCCACGGCAGAGCGCGCCACCTCTCCTGTCCGCAGCAATTCCCTGCGGCGCCTACTGAAGGCTTCCTCGGTCCCGGTGCCTCATACCGGGTCGAGATTCAGATCGGCAACCTTGCCGAAAGGCATGACGGTCAACGCCTTGCAGCTTCCCTTCTCGATTGAATCACTGGGATTCTCAGCGGATTTTACGATCCCGTAGCCTGAGCCGCTCTTGTTGAAGACGGCGGCGCCGCTGTCACCGGACGCGCATGCAAGTTCGGAGCCTTCCACTCTTCCCCAAGTGGGTGCACAGACTGCAGCGCCACATACGCCCAACGGGGCGTGCTGCACCGATGTGACGGTTCCGCAACTGAAGCCGGTGCGAGCCCCTCGGAAGCAAAGGAGGCCATGCAGTGGAAGGTCCGCATGGATCAGTATCAATGCCTTCGTCTGGTACTCACCCTTCAATTCTGCGAACACTTCCTGGAGCGGTGTATTTCCAGCAGGAAGCGAGTGCCATTGAACATCGTGACTACCGTCGAAGAGCGCGTCCTGGAATGTCAGTGGCATCATGACCTGCGGGCCACCAACCTCATGACCGTAATTGCTGTAAAGCAACTGATCATCGCAGTGCGCTGCCGTAAGGAGCCCTTTTACCTTGGTCAGCTTGTGCCGAACCGCAAGGCCGCTTGTGCACATCCTGCCATTGGCAGTCAGGATCGCCCCACCGGCGGTGTACGCCGAATTGCGGAAGGGATCCCTCCCAAGGATGATGTTGACCTTCAGCTTCGCAGCCTCTTCAATCTTGCGCTTGGCCGCTTCATACGATTTTGCATCGGCTCCACGAACCGAAACGTCAATCATGCCCAGCTCGGGGCGGCCGTCCACACTCACTGCATCAGGTATGAGTTCGACCACAAGTGGAACGACTCTATGCATGGTTTCGGAGAACTCCTTCTCCGTGTACGGATACCCCTCCTCGAACTCGACCCTGATGGATGAGTCGCTCACTCTGAAGTGCCGGACCGCCTCCATCATGTTTCCCTTCAGTCCAACAACGAGGTGTTGATCGGGCATGTTTTCGATCGAAACAAATGCGAGCCGATCACTGTATCGCCGTTTCAGTTCGGCGATGACCGAAGGTAGCTCGGATTCAACTTCCAGCCTGCGCTTGGCGGTGTCGAGTGACACGCCGTTCGCACTCATGTAGGCCTTGGCAGCGATATCCGATTCCTTCTCCGAAAATGCCTGGCCTGCCGGCATGACCGCGAGACTCTGAGCTGACGCGAGAACAAGCAGAACTGATGCTAGCGACATCTAGGTTTCCTCCATGGAATGAGTTCAGGAGCCAGTGCCGGCTCCACGGCCGAAGGTAGCAGGAAACCTCTTTGCGCTCGGCGGGGCAGGAGGGCCATTCACCGTTTCGTGAGGCATTGCGCGCTTCAACGCAGGTGTGCGTCGCGCCAGATCAAGCTTAGCGCTGGTAGTTCTTCAGAAACAGCCAAGTAATCAGCGCCGACCATCACGTGCTCGGTGCGCTGCTGCTGGGACGCGATGGAACCCGCGCGCAGGCTCCTCCGAGGCCGCTGCCCGGCATCGTTGATCGCATCGGCGGTGGCGATGCCTTTGCCGCCGGCATCGTGCACGGATTGCTGTCCGGGCTGGACGCAGAAAGCACCGTGCGCTTCGGACTGGCTGCGGGCGCGTTGAAGCACGCCATTCCCGGCGACTTCAGCCCTGCCCGCGAAGCTGAAGTCCGGGCGCTGATGGAGAGCGACCAGTTCGACGTTCGTCGCTGATCTCCCCCAGGATAATCCCGCTAGAATCCAACGGGCGCTGGAATCGCGCAGGGATCGCCCATGGATTACACCGGATACACGCGCAAATTTCCCAACAACCGCCCGCTGAATGCGTTTGATCGTGAGCACCGCCTGCTGCGGAAGAAGCGACTGGATGTCGCGCCGCTGGCGCAGCTGTGCGTGGTGAAGATGAATTCGAACTGCCTGGTTTCGGTGGATCGCTGGTTCGCCGCACGTGGCTTTGCAGCCCTGCTGGGCGCGATCGGCATTGCCTTCGGGCTGGGCGGCATGCTGATGCTGCTCTGGTTGCTGGTCGTGAACAGGCTACCGAACCAAAACGGCCTGTGGGAGGCGATATTCATAGGCATGGCGATGCTGGCCGTCTTCACTGCAGCGAGCATATGGGTAGCTTGCCTCGAGCTGTTCCGTTGGACCTACTATCCGATCGCGCTTGATCGCAAGCATCGGCAGATACACGTGTTCCGGCTGGATGGCACCACCCTCAGCGCGCCCTGGGACCGAGTGTATTTCACGCTTGGCCGCGGAACCGGAACCTTCGGATGGTACAACTGGGATGTCCGCGGACTGATCCTAGACGCGGATGGCGTGACAGTACGGGAGACGTTCGCGTTCTGCATCGCGACCTCCCGCATCGAGAACGCGCATGCCCACTGGGAGTTCCTGCGGCGCTACATGGAAGAAGGACCGGCAGCCGTCGTGGACGCGGTGCACTACTGCATGCCGCTGGACGGCAAGCGCGAGAGCTTCGCGTCCGGCAAGGAGCGCATCTTCGCCGAAGACGCGCAGCTCCCGGGTTTCATGTGGCTCACGATGCTGCCACTCAACTACCTGCACACGATCATGCGCTGGGTGGTGATGCAGACCAGCAGGATTCCGCGGTTTCCACCGGACATCGAGGCGTGCCTGACACCGGACGCCGGTGATCCCTGTGTCCGCGACGCTTCGATGAATCCACCGGACCTGCGCTGACCCATCAATGCAAAGGCACCTTCAGCACCGAAGGCGCGTTGGCTGGCGAGCTGAAGGTCACCGCACCGCCCAGCTGGCTGATGCCCGCATAGCGCAGGTCCACGGTATCGACCACCAGGGTCAGCCGGCTGCCGGTCGGGAGGTTCCAGCTGCTGGCTTCCAGGCGAAGATCGATGGTTCTCGGCTGGCCGGGCGTGGCACCGCGCAGGGTGTACGGCTTGTGGCTGATCAGCTGGCCGTTGCCCAGCATATCCTCGGCATACAGGTAGGCATACAGCGTGGTGTCGGCGCGCGTGGGCGTCACCGTCAACCGCACTTCCGGTGCGCCATCCAGGCGGCGTGCACTCCAGTAGATCGGGCCTTGCCAGACGCCTGCGGCGTTGCGGCCAACGAACGGCACATAGGCGCCGGGCGGCAGGTTGAACATCTGCAGCGCGCCGGACGCCATCACCACGCCGGAGTTGGCGGCGGTCAGCAGGCCGCTGCCGATCCGGTAGTTCCAACCGGTGCCGCCACCGCTCTCGGCCAGCCCTCCGGTGGGCAGCAGCAGCCCGGTCGGCGCGGTCAGCCCGTAGCTTACGGCGCCGGTAGAGGTGGCCTGCCAGTCCGGATAACGGCTCCAGCTGCCCTTCTGCGACTTCAACTGCACCGCCGGCTGGCGGTCGATGCCATTGGCCACGCCCTTGAGGTAGTGGTCGAACCAGTCGCCCACCGCGGCATAGACTTCATTGGGAATGCCGAGCGCACCGAAGGCTTCGTTGAGGGCGTGGTCGCCATGGCGCAGCTGCAACTGCTTGGGTCCCTTCAGGCGGGTAAAGAAGTCGACCAGCTGGCCCGGCGGGAACAGGCTGTCGTTGAAGGCGTTGGCGAGGAATACCGCGGGTTGGTTGGCATTGATCTCATCAAGGCTGCTGGCCGGGCTGCGCTGTGCCGCTACCGGCAGCAGCGAGTCCACCGCCCCCTGGTAGTTGCCGACCAGCACATTGCCGTTGATGGTGGCCAGCTCCGCCCCGGGGCGGCCAGTGGCCAGGCCGGCTGCCACCAGCAGGGCGATGCCCTGTGCGCTGGGCGTGTCATGGCTGTAGAGCGACGCCTGCAGGTCGGCCCAGCCGCTCAGCGCGGCAACGGCCTTGATGCGCGGATCGCGTGCCGCCGCCAGCAGGCTGGTGCCGGCCCCGTAGGAGATGCCAGAGACACCAATGCTGGCCGGATCGGCCCGGGTGTTGGCCAGCGCCCAGTCGATCAGGGCACTGACATCTTCGACCGTGGCGGGCCCGGCGATGTCGATGCTGCCGCCGGACTCCCAGAAGCCGCGCGAGCTGTAGCTGATGACCACATAGCCGCGCTGCGCCAGCGACTGTGCCGCGCCCACGTACTCCACGCTGGGCACTGCCCAGCTGCTGGGCATCACCAGCAGCGGATAGCGGCCACTGCCGGCATCCTGGGGTTCGATGACGAAGGCCCCGAGGGGCGTGCCATCCCAGCTGGGGATGGTGCGATGGGTGGTCTTGACCGTGGCCGCCAGGGCCGTGGGCGCCAGCCCGGTCAGCAGGATCAACAGCAGCAGAACCTTGCGCATCGTTGTCTCTCCCCGTCGGTGGTGGTGCAACGGATCGGACCGTACCAGTGCGAATGGTGGCTGGCACCTTGCGACGCAACATGCCGCAAAGCGCGCCTTGCTATGCTTCAAGGCACTGCGGGCCCTCCGCAGTCTCCCATCAAAGCAAGGACGCCCCCGATGCACAGGATGCTCGTCGCAGGCACGCTCTCCAGCGTCGCCTGTCTGTTCGCCCCTTCAGTGTTGGCGGAAGATGCCCCCGAACCGGCCAACGACTGCGCGGAGATTGCGCGGCTGATGGCCAACGACGACTTTGCGGCACTTGATGCGATGGCCGCACGTTTCCGCAAGGGCGAGCTCAACGCCGCCGGCCAATCCCGGCTCGGCCGTTTCTACATCTGCATGTCGCGTGCAATCGGCACGTCGCGGCAGGAGGTTCAAGCCTGGAACGACTGGTCTGCATGGGCGGCGCGCTGGGTTCAGCACGCGCCGAAGTCTGCGGCGGCCCACCTGATCTCCGCACGGATTCCACTCAACCTGGCCTGGAGCTACCGCGGCAACGGTTACGCCAACACCGTCAACGCCGACGACTGGGCACAGTTCCATGAGTACAACGCGGTTTCGCGGGCCTACCTGCAATCGCATGAGGATGTTGCCGGCGGCGACCCGTTCTGGCACGAGATGAACGTGCTGATCGCGCTGCGCGAAAGCGCGGATGACGACGAAATGCTGGCGCTCGTTGATCGCGCAGCGAAGGCCTTCCCCGACTACGAACCACTGCACCTCATTGCCATGGAGTACTTCACGCCGGCCTGGGGTGGCAGCGCGCAGAAGATGGAAGCCTTCGCGCGGCACTCGATGGCCAGTGCACCGAAGAAGAAGCGGGCCATGCGCTACGCACGGCTGTACTGGTCGGCCACCGAATATTCGCCCGATCACTTCCGCGCAGCGAAGCCCGATTGGCCGCTGATGCGCCAGGGGCTGGACGAAATCGCCCAGCAGTACCCGACCATCGACAACCTGGAATCGATCGTCCGCTATGCCTGCCTGGCACGCGACGGCGACGCACTGGTCCGCTGGAATCGTTTGTGGTTGAGCCGCGCCGGTTTCGACGAGGCGGCCATTGCGCACTCGACCGAGCAAAGCAAGGCCGCATGCCTGGCGCCGGACGAAGAACAGGAAACATTCCTGTAGCGCCCGCCGCCGCAGGCCCAGGGGCGCAGCTGGCAGGCCTGCCGGGCGCCTAGCACGCGCGCGTGTCATCCACGCGCCGCGTGATCTGACATATCACCAGTGCTTGCGCATGATCACAGCTTCGCCCTTTCGTCATTGACCACAAGACGCCAGCTTGTGACGCTTATGACACCGCAGGGCTGATGGCCCAACAACGCGGCCAGGCTCCACCGCAATCCGCAGCATCCGTCTCCGCAGCATCTCCGCATGACCTCGCCCCGGCCAGGTCGTGACGGGCGGCTGCGCCCTGAATCTTCTGCTGGAGAATCGAAATGCGCCTTGCAAGCTTTGTCTTTGCTTTCGTACTCAGTGCTTTTGCCGGTGCTGCACAGGCCCAGGTGGTCACCCTCAACAAGGGCGGCTTCGTGCTGACCTACGACTGCAGCATCCACAGCGCCACCCGCTACGAGTACACGCTTACTGCCGATACCGGTTCGGCCGCACGGCCGTCCAGCTTCTACAAGGACCCGGACCTGCCGGCCGGTTGCCTGGGCCAGACCAGCACCGCGTCCTACGCCAGCATCAGATCCGGCTACGACCGTGGCCATCTGGTCACGTCCAACCACATGGACTACGACGCGACCTACATCCGCCACGCCAACTACATGACCAACATCGTGCCGCAGGTGTCCAGCTTCAACCAGGGCATCTGGGTGAAGGCCGAAAACGTGGCCGAGTGCTACCGCGACATCGCACCGGTGGACGTCTACGGTGGTGTGGTCTACGGCGACGCCGCCAACGATTACTTCCTGGCCAGCCATGGCATCCCGACCCCGGAGTTCTTCTGGAAGACGATCATCACCCGTGACCCGAACACCGGAACCGCCAAGGCGATCAGCTGGATCATTCCCAACGAGGCCAACCTGGGCAGCCTGGACAACTATCTGGTGACGATTGCCGATCTGGAGGAGCTGCTGGGCGCCAGCTATGTGGCGATCAACGCACCGACCTCGCTGAAGAACATGCTGCCGGCCAGCACCTGGCCACAGCCTGCAGGGTGTGACCTGGGCTGATCGGCAGGCAGAGGAATCACGATGCCTGCACGCGCAGCCATCGTGACGCCAGCACTCTGGCAACCAGGAACTGCACTGCGGCGCCTGCGACGGTGGCAACGACAAGCAGGACGGGGAGCAGGCAGCTGCCGGCCAGCGTCACCGCGCCGGCGATGCCGGCACTGATGAGGCGATGGTGCCGGGCCCGGGATCGCACTCGGTTCAAGGGGTATTCCCGTGCAAGCGCTGGGTGGGGTGGCCCGGCAGTCTAGCGTTCCTGTGGCCAGCGTGCCCTGCCCGTCCCGCTATGGGAAAATGGCGGGCGCCTCGCCCCTTTGGCTGTTCCCGGAGTAGTTGATGTCCCGTTTCCCCTTCGATGCCGTGCTGTTCGACTGCGACGGCGTACTGGTCGATTCCGAGCCGCTGGTGGCCCGCGTGCTCTCGGAAATGCTGACCGCACGCGGCTGGCCGCTGACCCCGGCGCAGGCCGGCGAGGTCTTCCTGGGCCAATCCGTGGCCCATCTGGCCGGGCTGATCGCAGAGCGCACCGGCAAGCCGTTCACCGAGGAATGGCTGGAGGAGTTCCGCCAGCAGCGCAACCGGGCGCTGGAACGGGATCTGGAGCCGATCCGGGGGGCGCCCGAGGCCGTGCGTGCGATCGCCGCAGCGACCGGTGGCCGCATTGCCTGCGCGTCCGGTGCCGACCTGATCAAGGTGAAACTGCAGCTGGGCAAGGTCGGCATCCTCGATGCATTCGGCGACCACGTCTACAGCGGCCAGGACATGCCGAACACCAAGCCGCACCCGGACGTCTACCTGGCGGCCGCTGCCGCGCTGGGTGTGGATCCGAAGCGCTGCGCGGTCATTGAAGACACCGTGACCGGCGCGACCGCCGGCGTCGCGGCGGGTGCCACCGTGTTTGGCTTCAGCGAGGGCGGCCCGCACCACAGCACGCCGGAGGCCCTGCGCGCTGCGGGTGCGAAGGTGATCTTCCAGCGCATGGACCAGCTGCCGGCATTGCTGGCGGCTTACGCCGCCGACGCTGCCGCCTGAGGCGGCCTCAGCCTGCAGCGCCCAGCGTGGCGCTGCGGCGTTTCCCGGTGTAATGGAGCACGAACAGGTACAGGCCAGTGAACAGCTGCAGGAACAATGGCGGCAGCGGCGAATAGGTGATCCACGCTGCCGGCTCGCCCTGCCCCAGCCCGCGAGCGGCGAAATTGGCGATCACCGCCAGGGTGAAGACGATCGAGGTCCAGCGATGCACGGGCCGCGCCCAGCCACCCCGGCTCATTGACGGCGCCTCGCTTCGGATCGGGCTTCGATCATCTTCCAGCCATTGCCGGACGGGTCACGGAATCCGGCATCGATGGCGCCATAGCGTTCGACCGGCTCCTGGGTGAACTCGACGCCCCGTGCCAGCCATTGCGTATAGCGTGCCCGGCAGTCATCGACGGCCAGCACCAGCGGAGGCATTGCGCCTTTCGCCACCAGCTGCTGCAGTGCCTGCGCGGTGGCCGCGTCGTGTGTGGGCGGGCCCGGAACGAACAGCCCCAGCTGGAATCCGTCCTGGCCGGGGCTGCGTACCGTCAGCCAACGGTAGCTGCCATTGCGCACATCGGTGTGCACTTCGAAACCGAGCATGCCGACGTAGAACGCGAGCGCTTCATCCTGGTCGCGCACATAGAGGCCGACCGTGTTCACAGTGTTTGTCATGGGACCTCCCTCACGTGGGATCCACGTTAGCAACCGCCGCGCGCCGGCGCTTCTCCAAAACTGCCATGTTCAGGTCCGGTCGCTGCGCGGCACGTGCGTGGCACTCCGGCACGCAGGCCGGCGTCGCCTGGCCGGCCCGCTCACGCTCGCGCACGTTGCCCGGGCTGTCGCCGATGATGTCACGGAAGATGCGGCCGAAGGTGCCCAGGCTGCTCCAGCCGGTCTGCGCGGCGATCTCGGTGACCGGCAGATCGGTGTCACGCAACATCGCCACGGCCCGTTCGATGCGGCGGCTCAGCAGGTAGCGGTGCGGCGGCAGCCCGAAGGCCTGCTTGAACGAACGCGCGAAATGCGCCGCGGATACGGCACTCACTTCGGCCAGGCGGGCCACCGGCCAGTCCTCGTGGCTGGCATGGTCCATCCGGTCCTTGGCACGCAGCAGGCGTCGCAGCAGTTCAGGGCTCTGGTTCATGCCGCCACCGTGCTCGCCAGATGATGTCGCGCCGCATGCCTGGCCTGCGCGGCCTGCTCGCCCAGCCAGTCACCGAATGCAATGACCTTGGCGCTCCGGCTGCGCGCCGTCGGTGCCACGAACCAGAAACCACGCCCGTCGCTGGCCACACCGGGATGTGCCTGCACCAGGCGCCCGCTGTCCAGTTCGGCCTGGAACAGGATTGGCGAAGCAATGGCGATGCCCTGCCCGGCAATGGCCGCGCCGACGTCCAGATGCTCTACCGCAAAGGGGCTGACCAGGCTCTCCTCGGCCGGCGGCGGAACCGCGCCATGTGCGGAAAACCACAGTGCCCACCAGTCGGGCCTGCCGAGCAGCGGAACCTCCAAGGCCCGGCGCCCGAGCCCGTCTGCCGCCGGCAGCAGCGCTGGCGCGCACAACGGGGTGAAAATGCTGGGGAACAGGGGCGTGGCCTGCAGCCCGGGCCACTCGCCATGCCCATTGCGGATGGCAGCATCAAAATGCCCGGCGGCCAGGTCCTGCGGCTCTGCCGACAGGTCCAGTTCCAGCACGATGCTCCGATGGCGGCCGCGGAAACTGCCCAGCCGCGGTGTCAACCAGCTCGTGCCCAGCGTGGGTAGCACGGACAGGCGCAGTCGCGCCGCATCCATGTCTGCGGCGCGCATGAAACTGGCACGAAGCGCGTCGAAGGCCCGGGTGGCCTCCTGCGCGACGCTGGCACCCGCTGCCGTCAGTTCCACATGCTGTGCGTGGCGCAGGAACAGGCAGGTGCCGGTCTGGGCCTCCAGCCGGCGCACGTGGTAACTCACCGATGCCGCGCTGGTGTCGAGCTCCTCGGCGGCACGGGCAAAACTGCCCAGCCGCGCCGCCGCTTCGAAGGCGCGGATGGCGGCAAGCGATGGAAGCTGGCGTTGGCTCACCATAAGTGTGGCTTAGCCTGAGCCCGGATATCTGCGTGGTCAATCCCCCTCGCACCCGCAACGATGGAGGCACTTCCGGCAAGGGGTCACGCACATGGATCGACGGCAGTTCCTGGCCACCTTGGCCGCAGTGGCAGCCTCAAGCGCCCTACCCTCGGGGCGGCCCCTGTCCAGCCACAGCGAAGACTGGAAATGGTTGCAGGGCAACTGGCAGGTCCGGCACCAACGCCTGAAGGAGCGCCTGGTGGGCGACACCCGCTGGGAAGCCTTCACCGGCGCCAGCGCGGTCTGGCTCACCCTGGGCGGACTCGGCACCATCGATGACAACGTCATGGCGCTGCCTTCGGGCCCGTACAGAGGCCTGGGCGTGCGTGCTTTTGATCCAGTGTCTTCCACGTGGTCGATCTGGTGGATCGATGGGCGCAACCCTGCCCATATCGAAGCGCCCGTGCGCGGCGTCTTCGAAGGCGATGGCGGCAGCTTCCGTGGTCGTGATCACTTCAGGGGACGCCCCATCGACGTCTGGTTCCGCTGGCATGACATCCATGGCGAGGAGCCATGGTGGGAGCAGGCGTTCTCCGACGATGCCGGCGCGCACTGGGAAGTGAACTGGCGCAACTGGTTCCGCCGCACTGCGGCGGTCCCCTCACCGCTTCCGAAGCTGCCGGATGCACCGCGCGATTTCGATTTCCTGGTGGGCCATTGGAACGTGCGCCATCGTCGCCTGCGTGCTCGGCTGGCAGGCAGTGATGCGTGGGACGCGTTCAACGGCACCCTGCACAACTGGCCGGTACTGGGAGGATTCGGCAACGTGGGCGACAACCTGATGGACGTGCCGGGAGCACCGCTGCGCGGCATGGGTATCCGCGCCTGGAACGCCGCTGAGCGGCATTGGCTGAGCTGGTGGCTGGATGGCCGGGAGCCGACCCGGATCGGCGCGCCGCTGCGCGGTGGTTTCGAGGCCGGCGTCGGCCGCTTCTTCGGCGAAGACCAGCACGACGGTCGATCAATCCAGACGCGGGTGATCTGGTCACGCATTACCCCGCGCTCGGCGCGCTGGGAACAGGCGGCATCGACCGATGGCGGGCGCAGCTGGGAAACCAACTGGGTCAGCGACTTCGAGCGGCAGGCATGAAAGCGCGGCTGGCCGTGATGCTGCTGGTTGCTGCGTCGCCCCCCGCGACTCCCTCAAGCGTGCTGCAGATCGTCGGCTCCGCTGAACGCTTTGCGCCGGGCGTTGCATCCACGCAGTACGACGAGATTCGACTGACCCTGAGCCCGGACGGAAACACCGCGCTGTGGTTCAGCCGCAACCGTCCCGGCGGTCCGGGCGGGTATGACATCTGGGTCTCCCGCCACGATGGGCAGCGCTGGCGGCCGGCGACGCCGGTCTCGTTCAACACGCCGGGACGAGACTTCGATCCCGCCTTTTCTGCCGATGGCCGCACGGTGCATTTCTGTTCGGATCGAGCAGGCGGCCAGGGCGGCGACGATCTGTACCGGGTCAGCATTGGACGTGACGGTCGATTCGGCGAACCGGAGAATCTGGGCCCCGCGGTGAACAGCGCGGCCGACGAGTTCGCGCCGATGCTCTCGCCGGACGGTCGTACGCTGTTGTTCTCCAGCGATCGCGCGGGCGGTGCCGGCGGCCATGACCTCTACAGCGCCACGATGATCGGCGGCGTGGCGCAGCTGGCGCGGCCGCTGGCGGGTGGCATCAATACCGCCGCACAGGAGTTCGATGCCACGTTCCTCGGCAACGGCCAAACGGTGGTGTTTGCCCGCGCCCTGGACTTCGCCACTGCACCGGTCCGCCAGTTCATTGCCTACGAGCGTGGAGGCCGTTATGACGCGGGCCATGCATTGCCCTCCCCGGTGAACGAAGCCTCCGGCGACAGCTACGGTGCGATGCTGGATGGCTCGCAACCTGACACTTTGACCTATTCGGCGCGGCGCGCAGACGGTGCGGGGTTGGACCTGTACCGCATCCGCTACCGTTCGGGCGAACCATGATCCGCACTCAACGCTGCGCCGGCAGTTCCAGACGATGCTTGCGGCACAGCCGGTACACGGTCACCCGCGAGATCTGCATCTGCCGTGCGCACTCGGAGACGTTGTAGCCGGTCTGGCGAAGGGTCTGCAGCAGCACATCGCGCTCGGCCTGGCCGCGGGCATCCTGCAGCATCGCGCCCGGCGGCGCATGCTCGGCCCCACCCAGTTCAAGGTCACGCTCGCTGATCAGCTCGCCTTCGGCCATGATCGCCGCCCGCTGCACCCGGTTGAGCAGTTCACGCACGTTGCCGGGCCAACCGAAGCGCCGCATCGCCTGCAGCGCAGCGGGCGCAAAGCCACGTGCACGCACGCTGTGGCGCAGGCGGAAGCAGCGCAGGAAGTGCTCGGCCAGCAGCTGCACATCGGCGCCACGCTCGCGCAAGGGCGGCATCAGCAGGCGCAGCACATTGAGCCGATAGTAAAGATCGCTGCGGAACCGCCCCTGCGCCACCGCGTGCTCCAGTTCGACGTGGGTGGCGGCGAGTACACGCACGTCGGCCCGCAGCGGCTGGCTGCTGCCGACGCGCTCGAAGGTGCCTTCCTGCAGCACGCGCAGCAGGCTGGTCTGCGCCTCCGCCGGCAGGTCGCCCACCTCGTCGAGGAACACGGTGCCGCCGTGGGCGGCTTCGAATACGCCGATCTGGCGCTTGTCGGCGCCGGTGAACGAGCCGCGCTCGTGGCCGAACAGCTCCGACTGCACCAGGCTGGCCGGAATGGCACCGCAGTTGACCGCGATGAACGGCTTGCCCGCACGGCCGGACAACGCATGCAGCGCGTGAGCCGCCAGCTCCTTGCCAGTGCCGGTTTCGCCGGTGACCAGCACCGGCAGTTCGACCGGCGCGAACTTGTGCAGCACGCTGCGCACCGCATGCAACGCAGGACTCTCGCCGATCAGTGTGCGCGGCCCCTGGCCGGCGCATACCTCGCTGGCAGAAGGATCATCCGCGTCGAACTGCTGGCGCATCGCAGCCACCAGGTCCTGCAGGCCGAAAGGCAGCGTGAACCGCGAGATGCAACGCTGCAGCAAGGGCAGCCACGCTGCAGGCGTGGGCCCCGCGCCGGGTGGCAGCACCGCAATCCAGGGCAGATGCACGTGCTGTTCGATCCATGGCGCCAGCAACTGCAGCGCGGGCGTATCCAGATGGCGAAGATCCAGCACAGCGACCAGCCGATCACGCCCGCGCAGCCCGATCGCCATCGCCGGGTCGGGATGGATGCAGCGCACGTACCAGCCTGCGGCCGCCAGCGCGCTGCGCTCGTTCGCCAGCGGCTCGCCGAACCAGAGCACGCAACGTGATGTAGAAGCCTCCGGGACCGCCGCCATGCTTCCCCCAGCATCCGGACACCGTCGGCGGACTGTCAGGCAATCGCCGGCGTGCCGCCCTCCGCCGGGACCCTCTACGGCCACCGCAGCGGCCTTTGATGGGCGGATCCTAGCGCTGCGCTAAACGGCGGCGCAATGAGCGCCACGTCAAGAGACCACCGGCTGAAGCGGCATCGTTACAGTCCGCGACGGCACCTGTAACGCCGGTGTGACAGTCGGGCGCCCGCCTTGCCCTGCGGCGCGTGGTACAGCGCGATCCCAACATTTTTCCGACGCCGCTGTAACGGCGCGGCAGCAGCCCCCTGCGCCTGCCAGCGCCTGACGCCAAGGCAGCCAAGCCTTGCAGGGTTGGCACGGTTGATGCGTGCTTCCGCCGCACCCACCACGGGAGATCGGCATGGACGGCATCACCCCCATTCGCGGCCTGCTGGCAACGCTGGCTGTGGCCCTGCTGTCGGTTGGCGCGAGCGCCTCTGCCTCCGGTGCGCGCCAGGGTGTGAAGGCTCAACCGGGCGAAATCGTCCTGTTGCGTGATGTGTCCGCACGCCCGGCCTATCGCATGGCGCCGCCCGGCATGGCGCTGATCGCCGACCCGAAACCCCAGCGCGAGATCGCGGCGGCCCTCGGTGCGGGTGCCCCGGCAAACGGGATGGACGAGCTGAGCGATGAGGACTACGCAGGCATGGGGGCAGGTCACGCCGCCACAGCCACCGCACCCGCAGGCACCACGGTCGAACGTGTGACGCAGCAGGCATTGGGCGGTACGCTCGGCCGCAACGGTGACGGCATGGTCGGCAGCAGTCTCGGTGGTGCCATGAGCGGGCCGCTCGGCGCGGTCGGCAACAATACCCGCGGCATCAGCGAGACCGTGCGCGGCGCGCTCGGCCAGTTCCCGCTGCAGGGCATGGCCCCGGCAGGTGGCAAGTGAGGCGGGCGCACTGGCTGCTGCTGATCCTGCCTGCCACGCCGTTGATCGCGCAGGCCGATGACTACAGCGGCATGCTCGCCTACCTCGACGTTGCCCGCATCGACGGCCATGCACTGGCCGGCGCGAACGGCGCCATCGCGGTCAACCAGGCGGCCGGCGACCTCAATCTGCAGGCCAACCTGCGCGGCATCGCCACGGGCGAACATGCCGACGTCTCGATCGGCAACCGACAACTGCGCGGTGGCAACCGCGTGCTGGGTGCGCCGATGCACGCCACTGCCGTCATCGATGGCAAGGCGCTGGCCAGTGCCAGCGGCATCGCATCCATCAACCAGGCCAGCGGCATCGCCAACACGACGCTCAACGTCGTCAGCGCGACGCTGGCCCGACAGGGCATACGCGAAACCGACGATACGGCCTTGGCCGCCGAGGGTTCCGCGTTGGCAGGGGGGCGGGACGACGCCGGTCGCGGCGTCGCGACGGGCACCCGCAGCGCCGGTGTCACCAGCACCGCGCTGCGGGGATTCGACGGGGTCCTGCAACTCAATCAGATCGCGGGCAGCGGCAATGACACGGCCAATGTGCTGGGCCTGGTCGTGCAGGACCGCCCGTGACAACCACCCAACCGATGCACCACCTGATGAGAGAAAGAGGGCACCATGAAAGCGACCGTCAAACGGACCATGCTCGCCATGGCGATTGCCACTGCCTCGACCGCCGCTGCGGCCAATGGCTGGGACAACCAGAACGCCAACGCGAACATCAACCACACCCACACCGTCAGCGAAACCCGCAACGAGACGCACAACCACACCGACAACGACGTGAGCAACCGCACCGTCAACGTCAATGTGCAGAAGCACAGCACCATCCAGGCCGACGAACGCAAGGAAAAGAACAACCACGGCGTCGACGTGAACCTGGAGAAGGACCTGCGACTGAGCACCGACATCAATTTCTCCGGCGACCCGAACATCACCGGCGACATCGACCTCGACTCGGCGGCCATCGCCGTGATCGACAACCGCCAGTCGATCAGCAACAACGCCACCAGCAACAGCCTGGTCACCAACAGTGCCTCCATCGGTGACAGCGTGGGCGCAGGTGCCTCCGGCAACCTCGGCTTCAACGTGGTATCGGGCGACAACAACGCCCAGGACAATGCCGCGTCATTGTCCGCCGCCGACGCGTCCTTCAGCTTCGGCATGGCCGACGCCGAGGTGTTCGTCAACCAGGCCGGCTTCGGCAACGCGACCATGAACTCCGGCGTCACCAATGCCGCAGGTCTCGGTGGCAATGCCTTCGGCGGTGCGTCAGGCAACATCGGCGTCAACATTGCTTCGGGCAACAACAACGAGCAGAAGAACGCGCTGGCGGCGTCGGTCGCGACCACCGCGGTGGCGCAGTCGAGCATCAGCTCCAACCAGGTCTCCACCGGCAACACGGTCAGCAACGCCGGCTTCGTACAGTCCTACACCGATACCGTGCAGGTCGGCATGCGTGGCGGCGTCAGCGGCCTGACCCTGGCCTATGGCGCGGGCACCTACCGCGGCACCGGCAACGCCTACCAGATGGCCAACTACTACCTGGATACCTGGAGTGGCGAGCTGCCGCACCCGGGTGGCAGCAGCACCGGCCATATCGATCTGGACGACGAAATCCAGAACGCCACGATGAACCCCAACCGGCCGGGGGTGGGTGGCCTGGGCTTCGATACGCGTGAGAGTGGCACCAGCCAGTTCGTCGAACTGGGCGTGGCCGACCTGTATGCCAGCCTCAGCGGCACGGTCAGCACCACGCGCTGGGTGAACGTCAACGCGACCAACACCTCGGCCTTGTCGGGCAGCGCCTTCTCCGGCGCCTCGGGCAACATCGGCGTGAACGTGGCCGCGGGCACCGGCAACCTGCAGGCCAACAGCCTGGCCCTGGCAGTCGCCCAGCCCAGCACCGGCGGCGGTGGTGGCAGCGGCGAGTAAGCGCAACACCCCGGCCGTCCGCCAATGGCCGGGTTCCCCGGGAGCTCCTGTTCCTCCTCCCCCTTGGGACAGGAGCTCCCCCTTGCTGCCGGAGAATGCGATGTTCGGCCACCGTCTCTCGATACGCCTGCTGGCCTGCCTGCTGTTGCTGGGCGGCGCGTCCGCGCGGGCGGGCGACGTCGGCTTCGCCGGCGTACTGCCCAATGGCGCACTGCTGCAGCAGAAGGTGGAGAGCATGCAGGAACGGCGCTACCGCAACGTGGTACGCCAGCACACCGATTACAGCTGCGGAGCGGCCGCACTGGCGACCGTCCTGCGCCATGCCTACCACCTGGACACCGACGAGGCGACGGTCATCGAAGGGATGATGGGGGTGTCCGACCCGGCGCTGGTGGCCGAGCGTGGCTTCTCGCTGCTCGACATCAAGCGCTACGTGGAGTCGCTGGGCATGCGCGGGCGCGGCTATCGCATCGATGAGGCCCGCCTGCGCACGCTTCGGGTTCCGGGTCTTGTGCTGATGGACGTGCGCGGCTTCCGCCACTTCGTGGTGCTCAAGCAGGTGCGCGGCGGTGTGGTCGAGGTGGCTGATCCCATCCTTGGCAACCGCAGCCTGGCGCTGCCTGAATTCCTCGCTGCGTGGCCATCGCGTGCCGTATTCGTGGTGATCGGGAGTGATTTCGATCGCAACACAGTCCTGCTGCAACCCAGCGAACGGCCCAGTGCCCGCGCGCTCTACGCGCGACAGGGGCCGATCACCGATGCCGAACTGGTCGATTTCGGCTTCAGCCACGCCGACCTGTTCTGAAGGAGGTTCCGCCATGTTCCGCCACCGTCTGTTGATGCTCCTGCTGCTGGCGAGCCCCGCCCTGCCCCTGCAGGCGGCGGATGCTGCGCCGGGACGCGGCCTGAAGGAAATTCCGGATCCCGAACTGAACCTGATGCGCGGCCGCTACACCGTGGGCGGCAGTACCGTCGCGTGGTTCGGGGTGACGATGGTCTCGCAGTGGCAGGCCGGCAACGGAAACGTATTGCAGGGTGCGTTGACTCTGGGCATGGACTTCCGCGGCGGCGGCAGCCCGAAACTGAGCTTCCAGCCCAGCGTGCACGTGACTGCCGCAGATGCGCCGCTGCCGGACACGCAGGGCCGCCATATCGACAGCACCGGCCTGGCCAACGCCAATGGCCTGGTGCAGAGCGTGCAGGTGGCCGGCGATGGCAACGTTGCCCGCAATTCGACCACGCTGGTGGTGCGCAACGGCACGGTGCCGGGCCTTTCGGATGACGGTGCGCATTCGCTCAGTGCGCAGGGTGCAGGCGCGTCGGCCTCCGCAGTGCTGGACGGCAACCAGGCACGCCTGCAGCTGCAGGTGGAGGGCCAGGGCATGGTCCAGCAATGGATACGCAACGGCAGCGTCGGCCAGGGCATCGCCCTGGCCGGTGACGGCCAGATCGCCAGCAACCAGCTGCGGCTGGAACTGGTGCGGGATACCGCGGGCGGCAACCTGCCGTTGAGCCAGAACGTGGCCCAGGCGATTGCGATGAACCGCGGCATGGGGCCGGGCCGATAGCACCACGGCACGGCGTTGGGGGAGGCGTTCCACAACGCAGGACACGAACATGCACACCTTGATGAGGATCACCCCGTTGGCGCTGGCGGCGCTGGCGGGCACCGCCTTTGCCGCACCGCCAGCGGCGGACGATGGCGGCGACGTGCAGGCACTTGCCAACCAGCTGGAGCAGCTCAAATCCAACTATGCACAGGAAGTGCGGCGGCTGCGCGAACTGGACATGCAGGTGCAGGCCATGCAGGCGCGATTGAGTGGACGCACGGGGCCCACCGGGCCGGCAACGGCGGCGGCAACGGGCGCAGCAGTCGAGCATGGCTCGACGCTACAGACGTCGCAGGGTAGCGAGAGCTACGCCAGTACGGCGGCCGAGGCACAGCAGGCGAAGCAGGAATCGCGGCGCAGCGTGGATGATGTGAAACAACAGCAGTCGGCCCTATTCTCGCGCCGCTTCACCGTCGAGAACAGCCTCACCTACGCCCGCTACGACCGCAAGCAGCTCACCCTCAATGGTTTCCTGGCGCTGGACGCGATCTTCCTCGGCAACATCGCCATCGAGAACGTTGAATCCGATTCGCTCACCTACAACCTGGCCGCACGTTGGGGTGTCAGCCCGAACCTGACGCTCAACCTGGACGTGCCTTACCTGGCGCGGCGCACCGTCTACCAGAAGGGCGGCGCCGGCGGCGCGGCGGCCGCGATCGCGCAGGAAGAAACCAATGGCAACGGGCTGGGCGATATCGGTTTGAGTGCGAACTACCGCTTGTTCGGCGAACGCGGCTGGCGCCCGGAAACGGTGCTCACCGCCGGAGTCACCGCCCCTACCGGGCGCGCACCCTACGGTCTGGACTGGAAGGTGATCGAGCGCGACGACGATGACTACATCCGCTTCGCAGTACCCAGGGAACAGCCCACCGGCAATGGCGTGTGGCAGGCCAATGTGGGCCTGTCGATGGTCAAGACCGCCGATCCGGCAATCCTGTTCGCCAACGTCGGCTATGTGCATTCGTTCCCGCGTGGTTTCAGTGATATCGACAGCAACCCCGACACGGTCAACCCGGGTGACGTGAAGCTCGGCGGCGCGGTCTACTTCGGCGCTGGCGTGGCCTTTGCGTTCAACGAGCGCACCAGCCTCAGCCTGTCCTTCAGCGACCGCATCAGCGCCCGCGCTTCCACCCGTTTCCAAGGCGGGAAGTGGATGAAAGTGATCGGCAGCGACGCCAACGCGGCATCACTGAATCTGGGCGTGACCTACGCGCTCAACCAGCACACCACACTGGTGACCCTGCTCGGCATCGGGCTGACCCCGGATGCACCGGACTTCACGCTCGCCTTCAAGATCCCGTACATGTTGTAGAGACAGCGCCAGGCACGGTCCTGCGCCCCGGCAGGGCCTGGATTCATCTTCCGGCACCACAGCGGTCCCTGCCCGCTGCTATATTCAGCCCAGCTCGGCAGGCATGGTGCCTGCCCTCGAATCACAGGGAGTTGGACATGGGTCTGGTACAGGCGGTGAAGGGTGCGGTCGGTGGTGTGCTGGCCGACCAGTGGAAGGACTTCTACACCGTGCCCACGGGCCTGCCCTCGACGGCGGCCCTGTTCGCGGCGGTGCCGCGCGGCACCAACGCCGGCCGCGGCTCCAACACCAGCGGCTCGTCCAACATCATCAGCAACGGCTCGAAGATCATCGTGCCGGAGGGCTACGGCCTGCTGCTGTTCCAGGACGGCGCGATCACCGCGTTCGTCGCCGAACCGGGCGGCTACGAGTGGCGTTCGGACGACCTGAACTCGCAATCGATCTTCGCCGGCGACGGTCTGGTCAGCACCTTCATCAAGCAGAGCTGGGAACGCTTCAAGTTCGGCGGCCAGCCCGGTTCGCAGCAGGCGGCTTATTTCGTCTCGCTGAAGGAGCTGCCGGACAACCGCTTCGGGACCCAGTCGGAAATCTACTGGGACGACGGCTTCCTCAATACCCAGGTGGGCGCGGTCACGCGCGGCTCGTACACGCTGAAGATCGTCGACCCGATCCTGTTCGTGAAGAACTTCGTGCCGGCCAGCTACCTGCAGCCGGGCCAGGTGTTCGACTTCACCGACCTGGACAACGCCGCCGCCAGCCAGCTGTTCAATGAAGTGGTCGGTTCGCTGGCGCCGGCCTTCAGCCTGTACACGAACGATGCGGGCAAGGGCAACCGCATCACCAGGCTGCAGCAGGACTCGCTGGGCTTTGCACAGAGCCTGTCGGCCGCCGTCGAGCAGGGCTACCAGTGGAAGTCGGATCGCGGCCTGGCCATCGTCAAGACCGCCATTGTCTCGATCGAGTACGACGCCAACACCCGCGAACTGCTGAAGACCGTCCAGCGCGCCGATGCGCTGTCCGGCTCGCGCGGCAATTCCAACCTGCAGGCGAGCGTCGCCCAGGGCATCCAGTCGGCCGGCGAGAACGGCGGTGCGGCCGGCCTGGTCGGTGTCGGCATGGCCTCGGGCATGTTCGGTGTCGGCGGCATGCAGCAGCCGGTCACGCCGGCTGCCGACGATCCGGTGGCCAAGCTGAAGAAGGCCAAGGAAATGCTGGACCTGGGCCTGATCACCCAGGGCGACTATGACGCCCTGAAAGCCAAGGCGCTGGGCCTGTAACAGCAGGACGCACAACCCACATGTCCGATCCCAGAAACGGCCCACCGCCGCTGCCCGGATCCACGCCCGCGACGCCGCCGCTCTTGCCGGCGGCGTCGTTGGATGGGCCCGGTTCGCCGCAGGACGTCCCTCCCCTGCCGGGCAGCTTCCCGCTGGACACCTCGAAACTGCCACAGGCCATCCGCGATGAAGTGGAAGCGCCCGATCCTGTGGCCATTGATACCTCGGCCAGCGAGCTGGAGGACGGCCTCAACCGCTGCCCGAAGTGCGGCGCCACCGACATCCGGCCCAAGGCCGGCACCGATATCCTCATCTGCCTGTACTGCCGTCACGAATGGCATGGCGCGCGGGTCGAGGAGGAATTCGGGCTGGGCGAGGCCATCGACCAGCTGCGTGGCACGGTCATCGCCTCCGGCGCGCGTGACATCGACGCCGACACCTCGGCGTTGATGACGTTCAAGTGCACGGGCTGCGGCGCTGAAGTCACGGTCAATACCGAAAGCACGATGACGGCGCGCTGCCACTGGTGCCGCCATGTATTCGGCGTCAACGAACAGATCAGCAATGGTGCGGTGCCCGACGCGGTGCTGCCCTTCCACATCAAGAAGGACGATGCGGTCGCGCGCATCCGCCAGTTCGTCGACAAGCGCCGCATGTTCGCGCTGAAGGCGTTCAAGGAGCAGTTCACCCCGGAAAACGTGGTGGGTGTATTCCTGCCCTACATGATCGTGGACAGCAACGTCAGCGCGGCCGTGGCCGGCAAGGGCGAGATCCAGACCCGGCAATACACGGTCGGCACCGAGAAGAACAAGCGCACCCTGTACGACGCCGATGTCTACCAGGTCGAACGCCAGGTGGATTTCACGGTTGATGACCTGCCCCTGGAATCCTCGGCCGAGCGCGGCAATCTGGATACCCGCGCCAACACCAACAACATCATCAACACCATCCTGCCGTTCGACACCAAGAACGCGGTGAAATGGAACGCCTCATACCTGGCTGGCTTCACCTCTGAGAAGCGCAACCTGGATGTGGAAAAGCTGCGGCCGCGGCTGGAAGACCAGCTGCTGTCGATCGCCCGCGCGCAGGTGGAAGGGTCGGTGAGGCGCTACAACCGTGGCGTGCGTTGGGAACATGAACAGCTGGAGGTGCATGGAACGCGCTGGGTGTCGATGTACCTGCCGGTGTGGTTGTACTCGTATCACCAGCCCGGAAAGAACGGCGGCATGTTGCACTACATCGCAGTGAACGGCCGTACCGGCGAAACCATGGGCAGTGTGCCCGTGCAGCAATGGAAGATGCTGCTGGCGGCCCTGGCCACCGGCACCGTCATTGAAGCCCTCGCAATTGCCTTCCTGGTGGCATCGACATGAGCGACGACAGTGGCCTCTGGCTGTTGGCGGCAGGTCCGGCCGGCGCAACCGCGCTGTACTGGGCGCTGTACCGCTATTACCGCAACACCGACAAATCGCACTCCTTCGAGCACGAGACCGAGATCGAGGCCAAGCCGGTCACCGGCTCGGACCAGCAGGTCGGCCGGGTCACCGGCACCGAGGACAAGCGTATCCGCGGTGACAACGTGTATGAGTACCGGAAACGGGTGGCAAGGGTGAAGCCGGATCAGTAGCGCCAGGCCATGCCTGGCTGCGGGTCATGCCGGCCGATGGCCGGCATCCCTTCGGTCTCTGGGCGTCAAAGGGGAGCCGGCCAGCGGCCGGCACGACCCTTCAGCGGACAGCACCTGTTCTTGGCTGGCTTGCCTCAGGGCGCGCCCTCACACCGTCTCCCGCCCCACCGGTTCGGTACTCGCGCGATCCAACCTGCCGAGGATGCTGCAATGGCCGCCGTGCTCCCCCGTACCTGCCTGCTCGCGCTGTGCTGCCTGGCGCTGCCCGCCCTCGCCCAGGAGGCCTCGTTCGGCTTCGGCCAGCAGACCGCCCGCACCGACCAGACCACCCATTCGAGCAGTACCGAGATCCAGAACAGTGGCTCGATGACCATGCAGACCACCAGCAGTGGCAGCTCGCAATCCGAATCACGCAGCGAAAGCAAAGGCATCGACGTGGACTTCGGCGTCCATGACAACAACGACGACTGGCGCGATGACCGCGATACACGCGACAGCGACCTGGTCGGCAACTGGACACTGGGCCAGGAGAACGGCAGCACCTGCACCATCGAGCTGAAGAACATCGAGTGGTTCGGCGGCTACAGTGCCTATGTGCCTGCCGGCTGCCCGGATGGCTTCTTCTCGGCCAACCGCTGGGTGCTGTCGGGCAACCAGCTGCTGCTGACTGACACCAGCAACACCGTATTCGGGCGCTTCCGCGCGTCGGGCGGCGGACGCTGGACGGGGTACCGTGAATCGGATGGTGCGCGCTTGTATATCAATCCCAAGGGGCGCTGATCGCACCGTGCACGCAGTGGGCACGCGCTGATCGGGAAGATCAGGCATCCGCCCCACCCCGCCACCGAAATGTCCGCTCCCACCGGCTCCCGTCTCGTCATCTATGCGGCCCTTGCAGGCAATCTGGCCATTGCCGTGGCCAAGTTCATCGCAGCCGGCATCTCCGGCAGCTCGGCCATGCTCAGCGAAGGCGTGCATTCGCTGGTCGACACATTGAATGAACTTCTGCTGCTGTACGGGCTGCGCCGTGCCAGCAAGGCGCCGGATTCCCTGCATCCGTTCGGCTATGGCCGCGAACTGTACTTCTGGAGCTTCATCGTCGCCCTGCTGGTGTTCGCTGCCGGCGCCGGCGTTTCGGCCTACGAAGGTATCCAGCACATCCGCCAGCCGGAGCCGGCCACCAACCACGCGTTGAGCTACAGCGTGCTGGGCATCTCCATCCTGTTCGAGGGGGCTTCCTGGTGGGTGGCGCTGCGTGAGTTCCGGCGCACCAAGGGCAGACTTGGCTACTTCGAAGCGTTCCGCCGCAGCAAGGATCCTTCCACCTTTACCGTGCTGCTGGAGGATAGCGCGGCCCTGCTGGGCCTGGGCTTCGCACTGATCGGCCTGGTGGCCGCGCAGGTGCTGGACATGCCGGTGCTTGATGGCGTTGCGTCGCTGTGCATCGCTGGCGTGCTGGCCGCCACCGCCTTCCTCCTGGCCCGTGAGACCAAGGGCCTGCTGGTCGGAGAGCCTGCCCATCCCGCAGTGGCCGAGCGGATCATGGCGGTGGCCGAAACCGATCCGGATCTGCGCCGCGCCAACGGGGTGACCACCATGCAGATGGGCCCGGAACAGGTGGTGGCCATGCTCAGCGCCGAGTTCGAGGATGACCGGCGGACCCCGCAGATCGAAGCCTGCATCACCCGCATCGAAACGGCGGTGAAGCGCGAGTATCCGGAGCTGGTGGCACTGTTCATCAAGCCGCAGACGCCGGAGGTGTATGCCGCCCGGCGCGCTGCATTGGCCGCACCGCCTGCGCCGGAATGACGCGGCGTCTGCGCCCGTTTCACCTGATCGATGCCACAGTGCCACGGTCTTTCTCCCGAGCCTGCCACCACCGTGCCGGATTGGTTGCCCGCCTCCCTGCAGATCCTGCCGCGCCGCTTCTACCGGCGTCCATCGACCGACGTTGCGCCGGAGCTGCTCAACAAGCTGCTGGTGCGCGACGATGGTCGCGCTGGCCGCATCGTCGAGGTTGAAGCCTATGCCGGCAGCGACGACCCCGCCGCGCACTCCTATCGCGGGCCAACGCCGCGCACGGCCAGCATGTTCGGTGAGGCCGGCCACCTCTATGTCTACTTCACGTACGGCATGCACTGGGGCAGCAACGTGGTCTGCGGAGAGGTCGGTGAAGGCGTGGCGGTGCTGCTGCGGGCCGTCGAGCCGCTGGCGGGCCTGGAGCGCATGCACGAGCTGCGCTCCGCCGCGCGCCGCGACCACGATCTGGCCAGTGGCCCCGGCAAGCTCTCGCAGGCCTTCGGGTTGGACCGCAGCTTCGACGGCGCCGATCTGGTGACCGGCAGCCATGGCATCGTGATCGCCAGCGATGGCACCCCGCCTCCGTCCGACCCGGAAGTTGGTCCTCGCATCGGCATCACCCGAGCCGTGGATTTCCCGTGGCGATGGCACGTCCGTGACCACCGTCACGTATCGGTGCGGCGACGCCGCATCTCCGCCCCCGCAAGGAAACGTTGATGACACCTCTCGACAAGCCGTTGCGACGCGAACTGGAGATCGATGGCCAGCCCTACACCCTGACTGTGGACCCTGAAGGCCTGAAGCTGGCGGAGAAGGGGCGACGCAAGGGCATTGCGTTGCGCTGGCAGGATCTGGTGTCCGGGGACGCGGCGCTGGCAACCGCATTGCAGGCGTCGCTGCGCGAGCACTGAACCGGCGCACCCAGCTCACGTCGGCATCACCCCGTCACAGCGATACATAACACTGTACCGACTACCGTAGTCCCAGACAGCCGCCGCAAGCGCCCTCGCCACCCTGCCCTGAAAAGCACCATGGACGAAGCCGAACGACTGCTTGAGATCGAACGACTGCACCTGTTGGATACGCCCCCGGAGCCGGTGTTCGATGCCATCGTCGCCGCCGCCCGCGCCGCAACCGGCATGACCATGGGCCTGATCAGCGTGGTGGCCGAAGACCGCCAGTGGTTCAAGGCCAACATCGGCCTTGAGGGCGTCCGCGAAACGGCCCGCGAAATTTCCTTCTGCACCCATGCCATACGCCAGGACGAGCTGTTCGAGATACCCGATGCGCGCCAGGACCCACGTTTCTCCACCAATCCGCTGGTGACGGGTGGACCGCGCATCCGCCACTACGCTGGCATCGCGCTGGGCACGGCGCACGGCGCGCGTATCGGAACACTGTGCCTGCTCGACCCGATGCCGGGTGTGCTGTCGCCGTCGCAGCGCGAGCTGATGGTGCATCTGGCCCGGGTCACCACCCAGGTACTGGAGCAGCGCAGCACGCTGATGGCGCAGGTGGGCCAGGCCAAGGCGCTGCATCGTGAGCTCAAACGCAGTGAGGACTTCCTGGAGCGCACCAACCGCGCCGCCCGGGTGGGCGGCTGGGAGATGGACCTGGTCACCAACGAAGTGCGCTGGACCCGCGAGACCAAGCAGTTGCACGGCGTGCGCAGCAACTTTGAACCGACGCTCGACACCGCGCTGTCGTTCTATCGCGAAGACAGCCGCAACATCATCCGGGCAGCAGTGCAGCGTTGCATCGACGAAGGCACGTCCTGGGAGGTGCAGCTGCCAATGACCACCGCCGACGGGCGCGCGATCTGGACCCGGGTGGTCGGCAGCCGGCAACAGGTCGACGGCCATCCGCGCCTGGTCGGGGCGATCCAGGACATCACGGACGAGCGAGCCGCGCTCGACGCGCTGGAAGCAAGCGAAACCCGCTACCGGCGACTGTTCCACTACAGCCTGGGCCTGATCTGCACCCACACGCTGGACGGCACATTGACCTCGGTGAATCCCGCGGCGGTGCAGTCGCTGGGCTTCGAGGAAAGCCAGATGATCGGGCGCAGCCTGTGTGACCTGATGCCGCCGGAAAAACGCGAGGGCTTCAAGGCCTACCTCGCTCGGATCCGGGCAAATCACACCGACGCTGGCGTGATCGAGCTGATTGCCGCGGACGGTACGCGCCACTACTGGGCGTACCACAACGTGCTCGACAGCGAGGCCAGCCCGCCCTACGTGCTGGGACATGCACAGGACGTCACCGCGCTGCGGATGCAGGAGCAGCAGCTGCGCGAAATGTCCTTCAAGGATCCGCTCACCCAGTGCTACAACCGGCGCTACCTGCACCGGCTGGATGAACTGATTGACGAGCGCTGGGCCTGCGTGATGTTCGACCTGGACCACTTCAAGCACATCAACGACACCCAAGGCCACCGGCGTGGCGACGCCGTGCTGGTCGAGTTCGCCACCTTCCTGCGCTCGCCGCTGGGCAAGGAGGAGACGGTGGTGCGTCTGGGCGGCGACGAATTCATGGTGGTACTGGTCGCGCCTGCGGACGGCCGGTTGAGCGAACTGGAGCATTGGTACCAGGACCACGCCGCGCTCTCGCCCAGCGCGTTCTCGATGGGTGCGGCCATCAACACGCCCGGCGAGCCGGTGGCCGACACCATCCAGAAAGCGGACAGCCGCCTGTATCGCACCCGCGCACGGGTACGCCGCGAGCGACGCGAGGACCCAGCCGCGCGTTGATCACGCGCTTACCGTCACCCACGCCGGCGCGTGGTCGCTGGCCTTTTCCTGTAGGCGTACCCAGCGGTCGACGCCAGCGCCCTTCAGTCGCGACGCCAGTACGGGGTTCAACAGCAGATGATCGATGCGCAACCCACGGTCGCGCTCGGCATGCTGGCGGAAATAATCCCAGAAGGTATAGATCGTGGCGTCGCCGTGCACCTTCCGCACCGCATCGGTCCAGCCCTGCGCCAGCAGTCGTTCGAAGGCCTCGCGCACCTCCGGCTGGAACAGCGCATCGCGGCGCCAGGCCTTGGGGTCGTAGACGTCGGCTTCGGTGGGAATCACGTTGAAATCACCCAGCAGCAGCGCCGGATGCGGCAGCTCGACCAGGCTGCGCGCATGCCGGATCAGGCGCGCCATCCAGCGCAGCTTGTAGTCGAACCTGGGACCGGGCTGCGGGTTGCCGTTGGGCAGGTAGAGGGCACCCACGATGACCCCGTGCGCCGCCGCCTCCAGGTAGCGGCTCTGGGTGTCCTTGGGCTCGCCCGGCAATCGGCGGCGGCTCTCGACCGGCGTGGTCCCTCGTGCCAGCAGCGCCACGCCGTTCCACCGCGCCTCGCCCTGCCAGAGCGCGCCGTAGCCCGCCTCTTCCAATGCCGCAGCCGGAAACGCGGCGTCGGTCGCCTTCAGTTCCTGCAGGGCAACCACATCCGGCGATTCCCTGTGCAGCCAGTCCAACAGCTGCGGCAAGCGTGTGCCGATGCCGTTGACGTTGAACGTGGCAATGCGAAGCGTCTTGCGTCGGGCCATGCAGGAAGCCTCCTCGGCGCCGGGAATGAGCATTCACTGTGCCCGCCCGCGCATGCAGAGTCCGTGGATGCCATGTCATGACAGGGTGCCATCCGTTTCACCAACCGCTGCCACGGGCGACAGCAGGCTGGTCACCCGTGGCCAGTGACGGAGAAGCCCCATGGCGGTGCGCCCGCTGCGCGCGATCTACCAGGTCGACCCCTACCTGTTCCGCGACAGCAATGGGCGCGGCTGGGGCACCCTGGATGGCATCACCGAAAAGCTGGACTACCTGCAGTGGCTCGGCATCAGCCATGTGTGGCTGCTGCCGTTCTACTGCAATGCCGGCCGTGACGGTGGCTACGATGTCACCGATCACTATCGCATCGATCCACGCCTGGGCGACCAGACCGCGTTCCAGCGCCTGGTCGATGCTGCCGACGCACGCGGTATGGGCATCATCGTCGAGCTGGTGATGCAGCACACTGCCAGCGCCCACCCATGGTTCGTCGCCGCGCAGCGCGGCGACCCGGCCTGGCGCCGCTGGTACCTGTGGAGCGACCACGTGCCCGACGACGGCCTGCAGCCGATGTTCCCGCCGATCGAGGCGTCTGCCTGGACATGGGACGCCGAGGCCGGCGCGTTCAACCGGCACATGTTCTACCGGCACGAGCCAGACCTGGAGCTGGCCCATGCGCCAGTACGCGACGAACTGCTGCGGGTGATGACGTTCTGGATGCAGCGCGGCGTGGCCGGCTTCCGCGTGGATGCGGTCCCGTACATGGTCGAGCGCGCCCGCCACGCGGACCCGCGCGACGACGGGCTGTGGCTGCTGGAGGAAATGCGCGCCACGGCAGACGCACAGCAGCCAGGGCTGCCGTTGATCGGCGAAGCGGATGTCCGCGCGTCCCGCTACGGTGACTTCCTGTGCCAGGGGCGGCGGCTTTCGCACCTGCTCGACTTCCACCTGAACAATCATTTCTTCCTGGCCCTGGCGCGCGGCGACGCCAGTGAAGTGGCCCGGGTCATGGCCGAATACGGACCGCAGGCGCCGCCGCACACGCGCATCGCCTGGCTGCGCAACAATGATGAGCTTGACCTGGAGCAGCTGCGGCCCGACGAACGCGAAGCGGTGATGGAGCGCTTCGCGCCCGAACCTGGCATGCGCATCTATGGCCGCGGCATCCGCCGCCGGCTGGCGCCCATGCTGGACGGCGACACCGCGTGGCAGGCCATGGCCTGGGCCGCACTGCTGTCGCTGGGTCAGGTGCCGGTGATCCGGTATGGCGAGGAAATCGGCCTCGGCGACTGCCTGGAACTGCCCGAGCGCAACGCCGTGCGGATGCCGATGCACTGGCACGACCGCCCAGGGGCGGGGTTTACCGATCAGCCACGGCATGCGTGGCGCGCGCCTCCGGCAGACGGCGCTTACGGTTACCGGACAGTGAATGTCGAGGCGCAACGCGCGACGCCCGGCTCGCTGCTGCGGCGTGTGCGCGAGCTGCTGCAGCAACGCAATGCCCATCCCGTGCTGCAGCAGGGGCCACACACGCTCGACCCACCTTCACCTGCGCTGCTGATGCTCCGCTACGGCGAGGCCCCCCACCAGGCGCTTGCACTGATCAACTTCGGCGACAACCCGGTTGAGGTAGAGGTGCCACTGCACGGCCCGCTGCGTATGCTGGTGGGCCACGGCACCACCATGCAGGATAACCGCTGCATCCTGCAGGGCCACGGCTACGCGTGGCTGGCCGCCGAGGGCGCCTGAGTGCGCAGCGCGGGCAGCACGTGTTCGGCGAAATCATCGATGAAGCGGTCCTGCTCGCGGTTCACGTTGTGCAGGTAGATGCGATCGAAGCCCAGTGACTGCAGTTCCTGCAGCCAGGCCCGGTGCTGGCCAAGATCCGCCGAGACATGCACGTGCTGGCGCAGCTCCTCGGCACTGACCGACCGGGCCTGTGCCTCGAACTGCTCGGGCTGGTCCAGGCCTTCGGCCAGTTCCGGTGGCAGCACATTGGCGCTCCACTGCTCCATCGCGCCTTCCAGTGCCGCCTGTTCGGCACGCGCGTAGGAGAGCTTGGCCTGCAGGTACATCGGCTTGCCCCTGCCACCGCCCTGTTCGAACGCCGCCACCACACGCCGCAACTGCGCCAGTGGCTGGCTGATGGTGATCAGGCCATCGGCCCAGCCCCCCATCCAGCGTGCGGTTTCCTCGGTGACGGCTGCACCCAGCAGCGGCAGGGGAAGGGCCGGTCGGCTGTACAGTCGCGCCTGGCGCACCTGGAAGCCACCGCTGTGGTCGACCCGCTCGCCTCCCCACAGCCGCCGCATCACCTCGGCCGCAGCGCGCAGTGCCTTCTGCCGCTCGCGCTTGGCTGGCCACGGCTGGCCGGTGATGCGCTCGTTCAGGGCCTCGCCGGTACCCAGCGCCAGCCAGATCCGGCCCGGCGCCAGCTGCTCCAGCGTCGCCGCTGCCTGTGCCACCAAGGCCGGGTGCTGGCGCAGCATCGGGCAGGTCACCATGCCCAGGGTCAACGCGCTCTGCACCGCCAGCGCGCCGGCCCACACCCAGCTGTGGCCCGACTGCCCTTGCGCAGCCGTCCACGGGTGGAAATGGTCGGAGCACATCAGGGCCTCGAATCCCGCCTGTTCGGCGCGCAGCGCCAGGCCCAGCAAGGTGGCGGGCGGGAACTGCTCATGCGATGCGTGGTAGCCGATGGTCATCACGGATTCCGTGCGGGGACTGGACACGATGGCAACACCCCTCCAGCTAAAACGGCGTCATGGAAACGAACACTCCCTGCATCGGGCATCGACGCTGGGCTATCGCCGAGGGCTACATTCCAGCCTGGAGCAACGGCCCGTCACCGGAGATGCAGAGTCACGAAACCTGCTGTGTCCTCAATGCCGGCAGCGAGGACGCGCATGTCACGCTGACCCTCTACTTCGAGGAGCGCGATCCGGTGGGTCCCTACCGGATTACAGTGCCGGCGCGGCGCACCTGCCATCTGCGCTTCAACGACCTGCAGGATCCGGCACCTGTGCCGCGCGGAACGGGCTTCGCCACCCTCGTCGAATCCGACCAGCCGATCATCGTGCAGCACACGCGGCTGGATTCACGGCAACCGGCCAACAGCATCATGACCACCATCGCGCATCCAGTGTGAAGCCGCGCGCGCAGGCGTCCACGCTGCAACGACACCGCGCCGTCCAGCCGTTTACCCGCTTGGAGGGAGACTGGCGCCGGTTTCCTTTCGGAGAGTGACGATGGCCCTGCCCGACTATCCACGCCCGCCCTTCCCGGCCCAGCAGCAATCCTTCCCCGGCAAGACTGCGCAGATGCGGCCCCGGCCGGACCACGGCGAGGACAGTTATCGCGGGCATGGCCTGCTGCAGGGCAAGAAGGCATTGATCACTGGCGGTGACAGCGGTATCGGCGCGGCGGTGGCGATCGCTTTCGCGCGCGAAGGCGCCGACGTTGCCATCGCATTCCTCGATGGCGAGCAGGACGACGCCCGCCATGTGCAGCAGCAGATCGAACAGGCCGGGCGCAAAGCCGTGCTGGTACCCTGCGACATCAGTGACCAGGCACAGGCGCGATCGCTCGTAGACCGCGTGGCCAGCGAACTGGACGGTCTCGATATCCTGGTCAACAACGCGGCCTACCAGCGCTACTACGAGCACTTCGACGACATCACCCTGGATGACTGGAAGCGGACGTTCGATACCAACGTGCATGCCGTGTTCAATCTGACCCGACTGTGCGTCCCGCACCTGCGCGGTGGCGGTGCGATCATCAACACCGCATCGGTCAACTCCAAGCGGCCGACGCCGAACATCCTTCCCTATTCTGCAACCAAAGGTGCCGTCGCCAACCTGACGCTGGGGCTGGCCGGCCTGCTGGCCGAGCATCAGATCCGCGTCAATGCCGTGCTGCCCGGCCCGATCTGGACGCCGTTCATTCCCGCAGGCATGGCCGCCGAAGAGGTCGAACAGTTCGGCGCGCAGACGCCATTCGGCCGCCCCGGACAGCCGGCCGAGCTGGCCTCGGCCTATGTGATGCTGGCTTCGGACAGCGCCAGCTACACCTCCGGTGCGCTGCTGACCATCTCCGGCGGCGCGGCAACACTGTGACCCCTCATGGCCGGATTGCCCGCCTGGATTGAGGACTGGCTGACCGTGGTTGTGCCGGTGGCCGAGGTGCTCGCCATCCTCGGCGTCGCATGGGTTATGGTGCGTGCCCTGGCGTGGCTGCTGGTGCAGGCGCGGCAGCGCGGCAGGCTGGCACCAGAGCTTCATGTGGGCCTGCGCCGCGGCGGTGCCCTGCTGCTGTATCTGGCGGCTGCGCTGCTGATACTGGAGCGACTGGGCGTGTCGCGCTCGGTGCTGTGGACCGCGCTGACCGGGTTCATGGCGGTCGGTGCGGTGGCGTTCTTTGCTGCATGGAGCGTGTTGTCCAACCTGTTCTGTTCGTTCCTGATCGTCGCCACGCGCCCGTTCCGCATCAATGACACCATCGAGGTGCTGGAAAGCGTGGACAAGCCGGGCTTGTGCGGTCAGGTGGTGGACATCAACCTGATCTACACCACGCTGAGTGATCGTGGCGAAGGCGCGCGCGGTTGCCTACTGCGCGTGCCCAACTCCTTGTTCTTCCAGCGCATCACCCGCCACTGGGGTGACAGCGGCTATTCCCAGCTGCCGGGAAGCGTGCCAATCAAAGGCAAGGTGCGCTGAGTAGCTGTAGAGCCGAGCCCATGCTCGGCTTGCTGCGCGCAGCGCTCGGTGCAGCGCGACCTGAACGGAGAGCAGCCGAGCATGGGCTCGGCTCTACGGGTGCCACAGCGGGTGCAACCCTACTCCGCCGCCAATGCCTGGATCGGGTCCAGCTGCGCGGCGCTGCGCGCCGGAAAGTAGCCAAAGCCCAGCCCGATCACAGACGAACACACCAACGCGGCCAGCACCAGATAGGTACCCATGCGCCGCTTGGCGCTACAGGAACTCCGCCATGCGCTGCAGCTCGTCGTCCAATGCGCTGCGAAATGCCTTGTCGCGGGCCAGCGACTTTCCGGCATAACCCACGTTCGGCACCAACTCACCGCCGCACACGCTCAGGTTGGCCCAGCCCACCACCTGGTCATGCCACAGCACCGGCAGTGCGTAGTACCCATACTGGCGCTTTGGCGCAGGTGTGTAGGCCTCGAACTTATAGACCCAATCCCACAGCAACTCGAAACGGCGGCGGTCCCACACCACCGGGTCGAACGGCGCCAGCAGGCGCACCTGATCGTCTGGCGCGTGCCTGCGCGAGCGTGGATTCTCGTCTGCCGGCCAGTACCAGGTGGTGCCCTCCAGCGAGCAGCTGGCCAGCTGCTGCTTGGCCAGCGCCAATGCCTTGCGGGTCTGCTCGGCCAGATGCGGTGCACCATAGCCCAGCAGGCGCACCAGGTAGGTCAGGCTGGCCGATGGCAGCGGCGCGTACTTGCGCACCACCAGATCAATCAGGGCGGCCGCGCGTTCGACCTGCGACTGCTCGCTGGCATCCGCCTCGGCATGCTCGGCCACGGCGTAGATACGGGTGCCGTTGTCACGCCGCGCCACGCGCAGCATTCCGCGGTAGTGCATGCCATCGAGCAGGTGGGTGCTGGCATTGCTGGTGCCGCCCCAGTAGTTGGTCACCCGCCCATGCGCAAACGCCTGGTCGACCTCGCGGGGGTGCACGCTGCCGCGCTCGCGCACGAACGCCAGCACGTCGGCCGCGCGGCGATGGGTCTCGGCGTCCCACTCGCGCTTGGACACGCGCGGGTGCATCAGCGCCAGATGCTCGCGCGGCAGGAAGCCGTAGTTCACCAGGCAGTCCTCTTCCACCGGCAAGCGCGCATAACGACGTTCAAGATCACCCGCGCGGTAGTCCTTCACCCGGTGCCGCAGGGTCAGATCCTGCGCGCGTGCCGGTGCCCGGATCGGGTCGGCCTGCACGAAGCCCAGCCGCCGGATCGCGGTCAACAGCGTGGTCGGCTTGAACAGGGTGCGCGCCACCGCGTAGCGGCGCAGATCTTCAAGGGTAGGCGTGGCAGGCATGGCTGCATTGTAGATCCACGCCATGCGTGGATGGGATCACGGCAATTCCCCCGAGGGCTAGCGCTCATCGCACCCGGACCCTTCACCGGATCCAACTACAGGCGCTGCCAGACCACGCCCTCACCCCGGCGGTAGTACACCGCCATCGCGCGGCCATAAATCCGGTCCGCATCGACCCATCCGAAGAAGCGGCCGTCCAGGCTGTTGCCACGGTGATCACCCAGCACCAGTACCTTGCCGGAGGGTACCTGCACATCGGCAATGTCCGGGCCTCCGCCATGCGTCAGGTCGAGCCAGGCGTGCCGCTTGCCAAACCGTTCCACGCCGCTCGCATAGGTCATCTGGAGGGGGCGTCCATTGACGCTCAGGCGCCCATCCTGCAGACGCACGCGGTCGCCGGCCACGGCCACCACGCGCTTGATCATGCGCACGCCATCGGCCGGCGAAGCGAACACCACCACCTCGCCGCGTTGCGGCACGGTGGCGCCCATCAGCTTCAGCCCGCTGAAAGGCAGGCGCAGGCCGTACGCGCGCATATCGACAACGACGCGGTCACCCGGCTGCAAGGCGGGCTGCATTGAACCACTCGGCACGACGTAATGGTTGGCCAGGGTGTCGCGTGCAACGAAGAACAGGCCCAGCAGCATCAGCAGCGGCGCGGCCTCCTTCTTCAGCCACGCCAGCATTCGCTGGGACCACGACGCGCGGAGGGTGGCATCCATAAGGGCTCCGGAAGGTGATGGAAGGACTCGGAGCCCTAGGCTAGACCGGGCACACCTGGCCACACATAGGACAGGTCCCAGATGTGCCCGCCCGTAGGGCCAACAGGCACGACCAACGCTACAGATCGCCGTCCGCATCCAACAACTGCAACGACCCGATCACGAGCGCCTGCATGCCCTGCTTGAACTCGGTGATCACCTGGCCCTCTTCGTCATCCGCAATCGCGTAGATGGTGTCGGCGCCGGCGATGCAGTAGAACGCGATCGTGGCCAGCAGCCAGCGCGCCTTGTCCATCGGCAGGCCGAACACTTCGGCCACGTGCGCCTGGTGCGAGGCAATCTTTTCCAGCATCGGCGCGGTCGCCACCGTGCGCCGCAGCAGGTATGGCGGCAACCCGGGATGCGCCTTCACCACCTCGCACAACGATTCCACGAACACCATCAGATAGCCCTGCAGGCCGCCCGCCGCATCGGCCGACGCGCGCGGAATCTGCCAGCGCTGGAACACGGCTTCGGCCACCAGCCGCTTCAACGCCTCCAGGTTCGCAACGCGCTTGTACAGCGCCGCTTGGGTGACCGCGAGCTCGGCGGCCACATTGGCCATGGTCAGGTTGGGCAGACCCAGGCGGATGCCGATGTCGGCCAGGCGCTCGGGGGTGATGGTCGGTGGACGGCCGCGCGGCGGCACCGTGGTTTCGCGTTGCGTGTTCATACCCTGCCGAGGGTGCCAGCAAAGGGACCCTCTTGTCCGCTTTGGTCTCTTTAGTTTAATTTACTCAACTAATTCGGAATGCGTCTGGTTCGCAATCATGGCGCCGTCCGGATCGAGCCCGTGGCTCACTTCCCGCCAGGTCCCCACCCAGCCGACAACCCCGCGCTGCGCCCTCCCCCGTGCTTGCCGATGGCCGCGCGCCAGGCGCGCTCGCCCTCGCGATTCACAGGACCCTGGTATGACCGTATCCCCCTTCTCCTCTTCACAGAACCAAGCTGCCGCCGTGTCCTGCAGCCAGCCACTTCCACACGGCCTGGCCCTGCGCTACCGCGCATCGGCGCTCGCGCTTGGCCTGATGGCATCGTGTGCCGCGCTGGCCGAAACCGCGCCGTCCACCCTGCCCTCGGTGCAGGTACAGGAACAGCGCCGCGTGACCGGCGACTATGCCGGCGGCCAGGTGGCCGCCGGCGGCCGTATCGGCCTGCTCGGCGACAAGGACTTCATGGATACGCCGTTCAGTACGGTCAGCTACACCGAGTCCTTCATCCGCGACCGCCAGGCCAAGGACCTGACCGACGTCATCGCCGCCACCGACCCCACGGTGTTCAGCAACGGCGTCACCGGTTCCTGGAGCGAGAACTACGCAATCCGCGGCTTCGCCTCCAGCACCAGCGACACCACCTTCAACGGGCTGAGTGGCATGGCGCCCTACTACCGCACCTCGCCGGAAATGTTCGAACGCATCGAGGTACTGAAGGGCCCCTCCGCGCTGCTCAATGGCATGCCGCCGGGTGGTTCGGTCGGTGGCAGCGTCAACCTCGTGCCCAAGCGCGCCGGCCAGCAGCCGCTGTTGCGGGTCAGCGCCAACTTCGCCTCCGACGCGCAGTTCGGCACCCATGTGGACATAGGCCGTCGGCTCGGCGCGGACAAGCAGTTCGGCATCCGCTTCAACGGCGCGTACCGTGATGGCGATGGCGCCGTGGGCAAGCAGCGCAAGAAGGTCCAGCTCGGTTCGCTGGCACTGGACTGGCGCGGCGAACGTGCGCGGCTGTCGGCCGATCTGTACAGCGCCGATGACCGTGTTGACGGCCCCGCACGTGGCGTCGGCCTGGCACCCGGCGTCGCCATTCCGCGGCCGCCGCGTGGCGATACGCTGATCAACCCGGACTGGGCCTACGTGGACAGCCAGGACAAGGGCGCGATGCTGCGCGGCGAACTGGACATCAACGATACCCTGATGGCCTACCTGGCCTACGGCACCAGCAGGACCGACTACCGCTACAACGGTTCGATCAGCGCGCAGATCCTCAACCCGGCCGGCGACTTCACCACGGTGATCGGCCAGCTCGCCTTCGATATCAGGAAGCAGTCCGGCGATGCCGGCCTGCGTGGTTCGTTCCGGACCGGCAGGGTCGGCCACCAGTGGGCTGCCAACGTGACGCACTACCAGCACACCCAGAACGACTACGGCCGCCGCAGCGTGCCGGGCTGGGACTGGACCACCAACCTCTACAACCCGGTGTGGGGCCCGGCCGCGCCGTTCGTAGCGCCGCACATCTCGCATACCGAACTGCGGCTGGACAGCCTCGGCTTCGCTGATACCCTGTCCTTCGCCGATGAACGCGTGCAGTTGACCCTGGGCGTGCGCCGCCAGCAGGTGGTCAGTGAGACCTTCAACGTCGCCACGGGTGCGCGCACCTCACGCTACGACGAGAGCGCCACCACGCCGGCAGCGGCGCTGCTGGTGAAAGCCACCGACACGATCTCCCTCTACACCAACTACATCGAGGGCCTCAGCCAGGGCGCAACCGCGCCGATGACCGCCGCCAATGCCGGCGATGTATTCGCGCCGTTCCGCACCAGGCAGAAGGAGCTGGGCCTGAAGCTGGACCTGGGCCGCTTCGCGCACACCTTCAGCGTGTACGAGATCAAGCGGCCCAGCAGCTACACCGACCCGGTCACGAATATCTTCTCGTTCGGCGGCGAACAGCGGAACCGCGGCGTGGAATGGGGCTTCTTCGGTGCGCCACTGGACGGCGTGCGCCTGCTGGGCGGCGTGGCCTTTGTGCAGCCGAAACTGACCCGCACCGCCGGTGGTGTGAACGAAGGACGCATGGCCACAGCAATTGCGCAGCGGCAGGCCAAGCTGGGCGTGGAGTGGGATGTGCCCGCGCTGGAAGGCCTGACCCTGACCGGCAATGCCACGGCCATGTCCAAGCAGTACATCAGCGCCGACAACCGCCTGTCGGTGCCGGGGCGGACGTTGTTCGACGTGGGCGCGCGCTACAGCACCACCGTGGCGGGTCGACCGCTTGCGCTGAGAGCCAGTGTGAACAACGTGACCAACAAGGCGTATTGGGGCATGCCGATGTTGTCGAGCCTGGCGCTGGGTGCACCTAGGACGGTGCTGGTGTCGGCGACGATGGACTTCTGAGCATACGTGGAATCCCTGTAGAGCCGAGCCATGCTCGGCTCCGTTCGCCCGCTGAGCCGAGCGTAGGCTCGGCGCTACAGAACGCGGGGCCATCCGCCAACGGCATCCAGGCAGGATGCGAATATTCTGTAGAGCCGAGCCCACGCTCGGCTCCACGCCAACAGCATCCACGCATGGCGTGGCTCTACTCGGGATGCAGGCGGAAGATGGCGTGATTGGTCAGCGCCAGCGCGGCCAACATCAGCCCTTCCATCACGCGGTCGCCCACGTAGTGTTCCGGGCCGCCATTCTGGCGGGCGCGCTCGGCGGCCAGCAGGATCTCGTTGACGATGCGCAGCCCCGCCAACGCGCCGTCGCTGTCGGCCAACGCCAGGCACCGGCCCGGCAGCTGATGGCGCTCGGGCCAGGGCTGGCCGTCGGCAGCCGCGCCCAACCCGATGCGATGCAGCAGGGCCGTCAGGTTGTTGGGATCGGGCGGGATGTCGTGCCCCTCATCGGCATTGGCCGGGGCGCGCTGATGGGGAAACTCCGATGCGTTCATGGCAGGTCTCCGTGCAAGGCATGCGGGACCACCGCCCTTAACAAAGGCGGCGGACGGTACGTGTGTGGAAACCGGTAGCTAAGCGTCATTACCCGGTGGGTTCGCTTGCGCGCACCCCACGTACCGCCCGCCATGGAACGCGAACGGAATGCCAGCCGGCGCCGCGCAAGGCGACGCCGGCTGGCAAGCGTAAACAACGCATAGCTAAACGGGTTTCCACACCCGGCCACCCTTTTCCGGCGGCAATCCATCATGTGCACGGCGGGGTGGCAGGCGCCAACAACCCACGTGCAAAGACAGCAACGTTCACGCAGTGGCAGCATTGTCGCATATCGACAATCGAGCCGAAGATTCAACAACTTGCACCATGCCGATGGCGGCATGCTTCACCCGCATCGGCACCGCGCATTCCTTGACCGCATCCGGCATTCAAGACAGGCGACGCGCCAGTTGCGACATTACGCAAGCAGATAGGCAATCAACGCCAGCACCGCCAGATGTCCCACGTAGTACCCGTAGAACACCCACCGCCAGCGCGGCAGTGGCCAATTCACCCGCGCGGCCAGCAGCACCACCGGAACGGCCAGCAGCGCCCAGCCGTTGTGGTTCGCCCAGCACACCGCTGCGAGCCCGACCAGCAACAGCCACCACGCGCGATGCCGGAACGCGATCCATCCCAGCAGCACGCAGCCGACACCCGCCCACTGGTAATCCACGAACATCGGCAGCACGCCGGCAGCCAGCAACAGCAGAACGGGCCGATGGTTCGCCAGCGCATGAACGGCCACGGCCGCCAGAGTGAAAGTAAGCAGGATGTTGAGCGGCAGCCAGGAACCAAACGCGAATGCGTGCACTGGCTGGGCGATCAACCCCCAAAGCACGAGCCGGCGTATCGATTTGCGCAGGTCGGCCCCGGGCTGGGCCAGGTTGCAGGCCATCACCAGCGCGAACAGCGGGAAGGCAATACGCCCCAGTTCGCTGACCACCGGCACGTAGCCGCCGAAGGCCACCTTGGCCACGTGATCACCGGTCATGGCCAGCAGTGCGATCCACTTCAACAGCTCGCGCGCACCGCTGCCAAGGGTGAAGTTGAAGGTTGACGTCCCGGTCGTGGTCGCTTGCATCGCGGAAGCTTATGCGCATCGGCCAGCCCATTTCCAGCGCCGCGCAGGAGCCCGTCGCTGCAGCCCGCAGGTGGCGGCGCTATGCTGGCCGCCCCTGCTTGTGAGACACCCGCCATGCGAACCCTATACCCCGCCATCGAGCCCTACCGCGAGTTCACCCTACCGGTGAGCGATCTGCACACGCTGCATGTCGAAGAGTGCGGCACACCGGACGGCATTCCGGTGGTGTACCTGCACGGCGGCCCGGGCGCCGGTATCTCGCCCACCCATCGCCGCTTCTTCGATCCGGCACGCTACCGCATCGTGTTGATCGACCAGCGTGGCAGCGGTCGCTCCACACCGTTCGGCGAGCTGCGCGACAACACCACGCAGGACCTGGTGGCCGACATCGAGAAAGTGCGTGAGCACCTGGGCATCGAGCGTTGGCTGGTCTATGGCGGCTCCTGGGGGTCGACCCTGTCACTGGCCTACGCACAAGCGCATCCCGAGCGCGCCACCGGCCTGATCGTGCGCGGCGTATTCCTTGGACGCGAAATGGAGAATCGCTGGTTCGCCGAGGCCGATGGCGGTGCGCGCTGGATCTTTCCGGAGCGCTGGGACCTTTATGAGGCTTACATTCCGGAGGCTGAGCGTGGCGACATGATTGCGGCCTATTGGACCCGCATGGATGGCCCGGATGAGGCGACCCGCATCGAAGCCGCGCAGGCGTGGCTGGGCTGGGAAGACAATGCGGCAACCCTGCAGCACGACGTCGACGCTCAATCCACCGATGATCCGCTGGATACGTTGGCCAAGGCCCGCATCGAGGCGCACTACTTCCGCAACGGCATCTTCCTGGAACCCGACCAGCTGCTGCGCAACATCGATCGCATCCGCCATCTGCCCTGCGTGATCGTGCAGGGCCGCTACGACATCATCTGCCCACCGCGCAGCGCGTGGGACCTGGCCAAGGCCTGGCCGGAGGCGCGGCTGGAAATGGTGACCTCCGGCCACAGCGCCAACGAGCCGGCCACGGTGGATGCGCTGGTGCGAGCCACCGACGCCTTTGCAGACCGCTTCTGAAGCAGACGGGAGTGCCGGCCGCTGGCCGGCTTCCTGCCGTTCGAGGGTAGAGTGGACTGTTAGTCGACTGCTCTTGGCAGGAAGCTGAAGGCCCCGCGCTGCACTAGCAGTTGACTCTACCGAGGCGTCTCCGTCGAGCCACCGCCCCCAAGGCCTCCGCGCGCAATCGCCTCTGCGCGGCCCGGTGAATGGCGGCCCACCGGCAATGGTCGACGGGCCCCATTCTTCGCAGCCCGCTTACAGCCTCCCGCAGAAGATCCGGCCGTGACCACCGCACCGGTCGTCCGCCTTTTCTTCAGGAGCACGCCATGATCGCTTGTCGCTACCTTCCGATTGTACTCTCGCTTTCTGCGGCCTTGCTGCTGGGCGCCTGTTCCAGGACCCAGGAGGCGAGCAGGGCCACCGCCGACGAGGACGTCACCGAAGTGAAGCTGATACCGCCGTATGAATCGTTGGACAAGGACAAGGACGGCATCGTCACCCTGGCGGAAGTCGATGCGGTGGCACCGGACTGGGCCGAGCGCCTGCATGCCTGCGATACCGACCGCAACAAGACGCTGAGCCGCGGCGAGTACGACGTGTGCAAGCAGACCAGCGCTTCGCATTGATCCATCACCGAACCCCCGATTGGCGCTGTGCATGCCCGGCTATACCAAGGTATAGCCGGGCTAACCCACGGACCTCTAGGACTTTCCCGTTCAGGCGCGGACAATAGCACCACTGGGCAGGGCAACCCTGGCCGGCCCCCTCCCCTCATGGAGACGCAGATGGACCCCGACCCTTCCGGGCGCACCGCGACCCGTATGCCTGATTGCTGCCTGTTCCTGGCGCCTGGCCGCCGGTCCCTGCCTGCCTGAGTGACGGGGGACCGCCAGGCGCCGCCTGCCTGGAGATCGCCCCCATGTCCTACAAGATCCTCTACATCACCCTGCGTCGCCTGATCGGCGAGCGCGATGTTGCCGCCCTGCGCAGCCAGCTGCTGCAGTACGGCCCGATCATGTTTGCCCGTTCGCTGTCGCTCGGTTCGCCACGCGTTGTGGCCGACGCGCTGTCGCTGCTCCCGATCAGCGAGCGCATCAATGTGCTGCGCCACCTGCCCTATCCCCTGCGCGACGCGATGAAGCCACTGTGCATCGGTGGCAGCCAGCGCCTGCGCATGCAGCCGTGGTCGCCAGCGGTGCTGGCCATGCGCCACGCCTGACCTGCCTCACCCATTCCGTTCGTGTTCCGGCTGCGGCCGGCTCTGACATTCGAGGAGCGTCCCATGAGCCTGCTCAACGCCTGGTTCAACGCCTTCCTGCGCAGCCGCCGCGCAGGCAACCTGTTCCGCCGCCGTGCGATGCCCGAAGCCGGCTTCGGCCCTGGCAGCGCCGAGGCCGCGCCGTTCGCGCTCACCACCGGCCTGGTCACCCTCGCCCAGCAGGACGAAGCCGAGCTGCTGACCACGCTGGAATCACATGCCGATGGCCTCAGCCCGCACGAGGCCGAGGAGCGACTGGCCACGCTCGGCCCCAACGAGGTGGATCACGAGAAGCCGCTGCCGTGGTGCCGCCACCTGTGGCAGTGCTACCGCAATCCGTTCAACCTGCTGCTGACCGTGCTGGCGGCGGTATCCTGGCTGACCGAGGACATCAAGGCGACGATCGTCATCGGTGCGATGGTGCTGCTGTCCACGCTGATCCGCTTCGTGCAGGAGGGTCGTTCGAACCGAGCGGCCGAGCGGCTGAAGGCACTGGTCGGCAACACTGCGCGCGTGCTGCGCCGCAATCCCGGCACCGAGGCTGCGGATGTGGCAGACCAGTACTTCGGCGCGCGCCTGCACAGCCGTCGCCCTGCACGCCTGCTGGACCTGCCGATCCGTGAACTGGTGCCCGGCGACCACATCGTGCTGTCGGCAGGCGACATGATTCCGGCCGATTGCCGCGTGCTGAATGCCAAGGACCTGTTCGTGGCGCAGGCGGCGATGACCGGCGAATCGCTGCCGGTGGAGAAGTTCGCGCACCCGGGCGATGGCCTGGCCGGCCTGCTGGAACAGCACAACCTGCTGTTCATGGGTACCAACGTGGTGTCCGGTACGGCCACCGCCATCGTGCTGGCCACCGGTAACCGCACCTACTTCGGCACGCTGGCCCAGCGCAGCACCGCCAGCGACCGTGCGCCCACCGCATTCCAGGCCGGCGTCAACAGTGTCAGCTGGCTGCTGATCCGCTTCGCGCTGGTGATGGTGCCATTCGTGCTGCTGATCAACGGCTGGACCAAGGGCGACTGGACCGAGGCGTTCCTGTTCGCGCTGTCGGTGGCGGTGGGCCTGACGCCGGAAATGCTGCCGATGATCGTCACTTCCACCCTGGCCAAGGGCGCGGTGCTGCTGTCGCGGCGCAAGGTAATCGTCAAGCGCCTGGATGCCATCCAGAACTTCGGCGCGATGGAAGTGCTGTGCACCGACAAGACCGGCACCCTCACCCAGGACAGGATCGCGCTGGAGCGCCACACCGATGTGTTCGGCCACGATTCGGAAGACGTACTGAAGTTCGCTTACCTCAACAGTCACTTCCAGACCGGGCTGATCAACCTGCTGGACCGCGCAGTGCTGGAACACGTGGAGCTGCAGAGTTCGTTGCGGCTGTCGCAGGACTACCACAAGGTGGATGAGATCCCGTTCGACTTCGAGCGCCGCCGCATGTCGGTGGTGGTCTCCGAGCGCGAGGACCACCATGAGCTGATCTGCAAGGGAGCCGTGGAAGAGATGCTGGCGGTGTGCAGCACCGTGCGCGAGAACGGCCAGGACATGCCGCTGGACGAGCGCCGCCTGGCGCGGGTGCGGCAGACCACCGAGGAACTGAACGAACAGGGCCTGCGCGTGGTGGCGGTGGCGATGAAGGAGACCGCAGCCAGCCAGACCACCTACTCGCAGGCGGACGAGTGCGGGTTGACCCTGGTCGGCTACGTGGCGTTCCTGGACCCGCCGAAGGAATCGGCCGCGCAGGCGCTGCAGGCGCTGGCCGCACACGGCGTCGAGGTCAAGGTCTTCACTGGCGACAACGAACTGGTGACCGCGCGTGTGTGCGCACAGGTGGGACTGGATGCCGACACCATCCTGACCGGGCCGCAGATCGAGCGCATGGATGACGGCGCGTTGTCGCGGGCGCTGCACCACCATCGCGTGTTCGCCCGGCTGACGCCGCTGCACAAGGAGCGCCTGGTGCGCGAGCTGCGTGCACAGGGCAAGGTGGTCGGCTTCCTCGGCGACGGCATCAACGATGCACCGGCGCTGCGCGCGGCCGATATCGGCATCAGCGTGGACAGTGCGGTGGACATCGCCAAGGAGGCCGCCGACATCATCCTGCTGGAAAAGAATCTGATGGTGCTGGAGGAAGGCGTCATCCAGGGTCGGCGCACGTTCAACAACATGCTGAAGTACATCCGCATGACCGCCAGCTCCAACTTCGGCAATGTGTTCTCGGTGCTGGTGGCCTCGGCCTTCCTGCCGTTCCTGCCGATGCTGCCGCTGCAGCTGCTGGTGCAGAACCTGCTGTACGACATCTCGCAGATCGCCATCCCGTTCGACAACGTGGACGAAGAGCTGGTGCGCAGGCCGCTGAAGTGGAACCCGGCAGACATCGGCCGCTTCATGGTGTTCTTCGGGCCGATCAGCTCGATCTTCGACCTGAGCTGCTTCGCGCTGATGTGGTACGTGTTCGATGCACGCACGCCGGCCGACCAGGGCCTGTTCCAGTCCGGCTGGTTCGTGGTCGGCCTGCTGACCCAGACCCTGATCGTGCACATGATCCGCACGCCGAAGCTGCCGTTCCTGCAGAGCATCGCCGCGCCGCCACTGCTGCTGATGACCGGCCTGATCATGGCCATTGGCGTGGCCCTGCCGATGAGCCCGCTGGCCGGCTACTTCAAGCTGCAGGCGCTGCCGGCCGGCTACTGGCCGTTCCTGGTCGCGATCCTGTTCGGCTACGCGGTGCTGACCACTGCGCTGAAGCGGCTCTACATCCGTCGTTACGGCTGGCAGTAAGCGCCCGCCGCCTTGTCCAGGGAGAATCACAATGGACATCAATCCGAACCTGCCGGCGTTCAACGCCGGCGCAACCCTGAGTTCGCTGATCAGCCTGTCGGTGGCGTTCGTGCTTGGCACGGCCATCGGCCTGGAACGGCAGCTGCGCCAACGCACCGCGGGCCTGCGCACCAACACCCTGGTGGCGGTGGGAGCGGCGGTGTTCGTCGATCTGGCGGTGCGCTTCCATGACCTGTACGGCGGCCCGCCGTCGCCGCTGCATGTGGTGGCCTATGTGATCTCCGGCGTCGGCTTCCTGGGCGCCGGCGCGATCATGAAGGATGGTGCGCAGGTGTCCGGCCTGAACACCGCCGCCACCCTGTGGGGCTCGGCGGCGGTGGGTGCATGCGCGGGTATCAAGCTGCTGCCGGAAGCGGTGCTGGCGGCGGTGTTCGTGCTGGCCGCCAACACCCTGCTGCGGCCGGTGGTGAACCGCATCCAGCGGCAGCCGCTGCCGGAAGCGTTCAGCGAAGCGACCTATGCGATCAACGTGGTCTGCCAGCGCGAGCAACAGGCCGAGGTGCTGGACCAGCTGTTGCTGCTGCTTGAACAGGCACAGTACCCGGTGCGCGCAGTCGACCAGCGCCCGTTTGGCGAGCGCGACGTGGAGATCGAAGCGGTGCTGTATGCCACCACCGTCGATGCGGGCGAACTCGATGCGGTATTGGCCACGCTGGCGACCACGCCCGGCGTCCTGCAGGGGTTCTGGAACGCCAGCCTGGAGGAGTAGTGTCGGCCGCTGGCCGGCAACCTGATGATCTCCGGAAGCACCCTGCAGATGCCGGCCAGCGGCCGGCACTACCAGGCATCGTTCTGGCTTGTGCCGGCCTACGGTCGGCACCCACCCCACACGAGCACGCCGACCCATGATCCGCGGACGCCCCATGCATCGCCTCGGCATGCCCACCGCTGGGGGTAGTGCCGGCCGCTGGCCGGCAACCCCGTGATCTCCGGAAGCACCGTGCAGATGCCGGCCAGCGGCCGGCACTACCAGGCATCGCTTTGACCGGTGCCGACCAAGGCCGGCATCCACCGATGGCGGCTTTGCTATCCTTTCACCCCACGCCAGGGAGCCGTCCCGATGCCATCGCTGTCGCCCCGCCGCCCACTGGTGCTGCTGGCCCTGTTCGTCGTGATGGCGGCGATCTTCCTGATCGACACCGTCACCGATTACGCGGTTGCCGCCGCCTGCTTCTACGCGGCGGTCATCCTGGCCGCATCGCGCGTGCTGGGCGCACGCGGGTTGATCACGCTTGCCCTGGCCTGCATCGCGCTGACCGGGCTGAGCTTCTTCCTGACCCGCTTCGGCACCTACCGCATCGGCCTGGTCAATTCGGTCATTGGCATGCTGGTGATCGGTATCACCACCTACCTTGCCCTGAACATGGAAGCGGCCAAGGCCGCCGTGCAGGAAGCACAGGGCCGCCTGCTGCGGGTAGCGCGCGCCTCCACCGTGGGCGAGCTGACCACCTCCATCGCGCATGAAGTAAACCAGCCGCTGGCGGCCATCGCCAGCAGCGCCGAAGCCTGCCAGCGTTGGCTCGCGCAGGATCCACCCAACGTGGACAAGGCGCGGCAGACCGTGGCCCGCATCCTGGCCGATGCACATCGTGCCGGTGACGTGATCGCCCGCATCCGCGGCCTGACCCAGGGCGCGGCACCGCAGCGACGCGCCTTCGATCTGAACCAAGCGGTGGAGGAAATGCTGGCGCTGTCGCGCAGCGAGCTGGACCGGCATGGCGTGGCCGTGGCACTGCTGCTGGACACCGAGCTGCCACCGGTGCAGGCCGATCGCGTGCAGGTGCAGCAGGTGATCGGCAACCTGATCCTCAATGCGGTGGACGCGATGGAGACCGTGCCCACCGCCGACCGACGCTTGTCCCTGCTGACCCGGCGCAACGGCCAGCGGATCAGCCTCAGTGTGCGTGACCGCGGCGTCGGCCTGCCCGCCGACCATCCCGAACGCGTCTTCGATGCCTTCTGGACCACCAAGTCGCACGGTCTGGGGCTGGGTCTCAGCCTGAGCCGCTCGATGATCGAAGCCAACGACGGCCAGATCCGTGCCGAACGACCGGCAGGCGGCGGTGCCTGCTTTGTGTTCGACCTGCCCATTGCCACGGACGCCCACCATGCGTAAGCCGACTGCCGCCAACCCCGATCCGGCACCCATCGTCTATGTGGTCGACGACGATCCGTCGGTGCGCGCGGCACTGGAAGACCTGCTGGCCTCGATGGGCCTGCAGGTGCGGGCCTTCGCCTCCACCCAGGCCCTCCTCGAACACGCGCTGGAAGACGCACCGGCATGTCTCGTGCTGGACGTGCGAATGCCCGGCCAGAGCGGTCTTGAATTCCATCGCACGATGGGCAACCACGGCCTGCAGCTTCCGGTGGTGTTCATCACCGGCCACGGCGACATCGCGATGGGTGTCAACGCGATCAAGGGTGGCGCCATCGAATTCCTGACCAAGCCCTTCCGTGACCAGGAGCTGCTCGATGCCATCCACAAGGGCATCGAGATCGACCGCCAGCGCCGCCGCGAGGACAAGGCGCTCGGCGCGCTACAGCTGCGTTGGCACACCCTCAATGCCGGCGAGCGCGAGGTGGTCGATGGCGTGGTGCGCGGCCGCCTCAACAAGCAGATCGCCGCTGATCTCGGCGTCAGCGAGATCACGGTGAAGGTGCGCCGTGCGCAGGTGATGCGCAAGATGGGCGCACGCACCCTGGTCGACCTGGTGCGCATGTACGACCGCCTGCAGGCGGGTACGCCATGAACGTCCACGTCGCGCTGCTGCGCGCGGTCAATGTCGGCGGCACCGGCAAGCTGCCGATGCGCGAACTGGTGGCAATGTGCGAGGACGCAGGCTTCGCCGATGTCCGCACGTACATCGCCAGCGGCAACGTGGTGTTGCGCAGCTCGCTCGACGAAGCAGGCGTGCGCCAGGCCCTCGGCCAGCGGCTCCAGGCCTATGCCGGCAAGCCGGTGGGCGTGCTGGTGCGCACGGCCAACGAGATTGCCGGTGTGGTGGCACGCAACCCGTTTGCACAGGCGGCCGGCAACCGTGTGGTCGCCCTGTTCCTCGACGGCAGCCTGCCTGCCGATCCGCTGGACGGCGTGACCGGCCGGCGCGACGAACAGCTTGCACTCGGCACGCGCGAGATCTTCATCCACTACGGTGCCGGCATGGCCGACTCGCGCTTGCGGGTGCCCTATGCCCAGCACGGCACCGCCCGCAATATGAACACAATCGGCAAGCTTGCAGTGATGGCCGCAGCGCTTACCTGGCCTGCCAGCAATCCGCGTGCTGGCCGGAGGCGGTAGCGTCGACCCTCAGGCACTGCGCTGCGCTCGCGCTCCGTGGAGGCTGAAGCAGTGGGCGGACCCAACGGGTCACGCCCGCTGCAAGCGGCGCTTCAATCGCGTATCCAGCAGCCCCACGCCCAGCAGCACCAGGCTGGTCAGCCATCCGGCGGCCAGCAGGTGCACGTGCGGTAGCATCAGCCCCAGCACCAGCAGCGCCACCGCGCCCAGCAGATGCGAGCGCGGCGCGTGCCCATAGACCACGCGTTTGTACAGGGCACTGCCCAGCAGATAGATCAGCGGGCCTGCCACCATCACGCTGGCGTAAACCGTGGTGACGGCCACCCCCGGATGGTCCATGACCAGATCATTGCCCACCGCCGTGGCGATGATGCCGGCGATCAGCAATGCATGCACGTAGTGGAAGTTGGCGCCCATCCGTCCGGGGTCTTCGGCGTGGGTGATGGCCTCTGTGGCATCGCGGCTGGAGATGCCGAAGTACAGCCACCACATGGCAATCGTGCCGGCGAAGGTGGCCAACACCGCTGAAACCACTTCCAGGCTCCAATGCTCGACGTCGCTGAGCACGCCACCGGTGGCCAGCAACGTCTCGCCCAGTGCGACGATGACGAACAACTGGCAGCGTTCGGCCAGGTGCCCCCCCTCGATAGTCCAGTCGCGGGTGTGCGAACGACCCATGCCCGGGAACGCGAAGCCGAACATCGGCGAGATGTATTCGCAGGCCACCGCCACCGCCCACAATGCCAGGCGGAGGTTGCCCTCGGCCGCCGCGCCGGCCAGCCAGAGGCAGGCCGACACGCTGACCCAGGCCAGCATGCGGCGGAAGTTCGGTGCCAACGGATGGCTCCGGCCGACCTCCAGCAGCACGAACGCGGTGCGTCCGACCTGCATCGTGGCGTACGCCCCGGCGAAGATCCACGCACGATCGGCAAACGCCTCGGGAATGGACGAGGACATCAACAACGCCAGCAGCATGGTGGCGAACAGCAGGCCGCGGATGCGCGGCGCCTCCGGGTCGAACCAGTTGCTGACCCAGCACGCGTACTGCCAGCCGAGCCAGACCGCGAACCACAGCACCAGCGTCTGCAGTACACCGGCCAGGTCCAGGTGGTGCAGCAGATGGTGGCTGAGCTGGGTGACCGCGAATACGTAGACCAGATCGAAGAACAGTTCTTCGTAGGTCACGCGGGCATGGTGGCCGTCGCGGTGGCGAAGCGCGGGCAAGCGCAGTCGGGTACGCATGGAACTCCTTCAGCGCGCCAAGCGCCAGTACAGGAAACCGGCCAGCAACGCCGGCGCGGCAAACACCAGCAACAGGATCGGCAACTCCTCGCGTACCGCGTAACCGGCCTTGCTGACCCCCACCCACATGTTGGCCACGGCCACCAGCAGCCAGGTAGCGATGAAGGCGATCAGCGCCGTGGGCAGCTGCGAGGTGCCCACGCTCCAGAGACGGCCAAACAGCAGGAACACGCCCAGCAGGAGCACGCCGCCGAGCATCACCATGAGCACATGCATGGTCCACCTCCTTGAGCCTGGGAACAGGCTAGCCCCAGCCGATTGTGCGCAACAGCCCGTGGAGATGGATTCACAGTCCAGAGCAAGCGAACAATCCCGGCATCGGCTGCGGCGAACCTTATGGCAGCCATGAGTTATTCGCGAAACGGGCCGTCCAGGGTACGTGCTAGCTTCATCCGACCCTATCCAGACCCCTCTCCGCCATGCACCGTTGCCTGACGACCCTTGCCCTGACTGCCACACTTGCCTTTGATGTCACTGCCGCCGACACACCGCTGCCACAGCTGCAGGCCTACACCGTAGACCCATCCTGGCTGCAGCCGATGGCGCCGCTGCAGATCGCCGACCATACCTGGCAGATCGGCACTGAGGACCTGACCGCGCTACTGGTGCAGACCGCCGACGGCGCGGTGCTGCTCGACGGCGGCATGCCGCAGATGGCCAGCCACCTCATCAGCAACATGAAGGTGCGCGACGTGGCGCCGCAGGACCTGCGCTTGATCCTGCTCAGCCATGCGCATGCCGACCATGCGGGCCCGGTGGCAGAACTGAAGCGCCGTACCGGTGCGATGGTGGTAGCCAACGCCGAATCAGCGGTGCTGCTGGCGCGCGGCGGCAGCAACGACCTGCACTTTGGCGACAGCATCACCTTTCCGCCGGCCAGCACCGACCGCATCATCATGGATGGCGAAGTGGTCACGGTGGGTGGCATCGAGTTCACCGCCCACTTCATGCCCGGGCACACCCCGGGCAGCACCGCCTGGACCTGGACCGATACGCGCGATGGCAAGCCGGTGCGCATCGCCTATGCCGACAGCCTGAGCGCGCCGGGCTACCAGCTGCAGGGCAATGTCCGCTATCCCCGCCTGGTCGAGGACTACCGACGCAGCTTCGCTACGGTGCGCGGCCTGCCCTGCGACCTGTTGCTGACCCCGCATCCGGGCGCCAGCAACTGGAACTATGCTGCTGGCAGCAAGGCCAGCGAGAAGGTACTGAGCTGCAAAGCCTACGCGGATGCGGCAGAGAAGAAGTTCGACGCGCAGCTGGCCAAGGAAACGGCCACGGCACGCTGATCCTGTAGAGCCGAGCCCATGCTCGGCTTGCCGGCCAAACACAGCCGAGCGTGGGCTCGGCTCTACACAGGATGCGTCGAAGAGTGCCGGTCAGAACGACCGGCACCCGCCGTCAATCAGCCACCCTGCCCGTGCTGGGCAAACGGCTCGGTGCTGCCGTCGTTGCGCACCAGCTCGACGGTGTACGGCTGCACGTAGCCATCCGGCATTTCCATGCCCGGCGAACCGGCCGGCATGCCGGGCAGTACCAGCCCGCGCGCGGCCGGGCGTTCGGCCAGCAGGCGCTTGATGTCCTCGGCCGGGATGTGGCCCTCGACCACATACCCGCCGATCTCGGCGGTATGGCAGGAGGCCTTGCGGACCGGCACGCCCAGGCGAACCTTGATCGGATTCATGTCATCGGTGTCGCGCACCTCGACCTGGAAGCCGGCGGCCTTCAGGTGGTCGACCCAGATGCCACAGCAGCTACAGCTGGCAGTCTTGTGCACGATGGCCACCGGCAAGACCGGATCGACCTTGGCCGGGCCGGCCTGGATCGGTGCCACCGGTGCTGCGCTGGCGATCGGTGCAGCGGCGGATTCTTCGGCGGCACGTGCACAGGCAGTCGTGGTCAGCACGGTGCCCAGCAGCAGGCCGAGGGAGAGAGTGCGGTTCATTGAGTAATTCCTTTGCAGAGGCGGACAACGCGGCCCGCCGCCCGCGCATCGAAGGCGCAGGCAGAGGCGAGAAAAAGTCGAACAGTCATGGCAGGCGCTTGAGCGCCTGCAGGACATCACACGATGGGGGGACGCAACGGGTCCGGCATCGGCGGCGATGCGCGTTGCTGGGAGCGCGCGGCTACAGGTGCCTCGCGCCACGGCGAGGCGGGCGTTCCGCTCAACGTGGCCAGCATGCCAAGGCAGGCCGGCGGGCATTCGCACTCACCGCTCTGGCAGGCCGCCCGGGCCGCATCATCGCAGCAGCCGGCTGCCGCCAGCGCAGCCGCGTGCGGTGCAGCGCAGTGATCCTGGTTGCCCGACCCGCCGTACGAAGACGAGGCAAGCGCCAGCGCCGGTGCATTCAGCACCAGGGCAACGAGCAGCATCCATCGCAGCAGCAGGTCAGGCAGGTTCACCCGCCGATGATAGCCGATGCGCGTCACGCAATCGCCGCCGCCATCGCCCGCATCCGCACCGGGATCGACTTCGCTGCGGGTGTGCCGCTGATCCGGTCGTAGTAGTCCAGCGGCAGCAACGGATTCAGTTCCGGGTAGTAACCGGCCAGCGCGCCGCGCGGCATCGGGTAGTCCAGCACCGTCAGGCCCTCGATGCGGCGCTGCACGCCATCGCCGCTGATCGTCTCCAGGCTGACCAGCGCCTCCTTCTCCAGCCCGCGCGCCAGCCGGTCCTCGATGTTCATGAACAGCACCATGCGATCGTTGTACACGCCGCGATAGCGATCGTTGTAGCTGTAGATGGTGGTGTTGTACTGATCATGCGAGCGCACGGTAGCCAACCGCAACAAGTCCGGATCGTGCACCGGATCGTCCACGTCCAGGCCGGGCATCACCAGGATGTTGGCCTTGCCGTTGGGCGTGGGCCACACCCGGCGGCGCGGCGGAATGTCCAGGTGGAAGCCATGAGTCTGCTGGATGCGCTCGTTGAAGCCGGCGTAGATCTCCGGGTACACGGCAGCGATCAGCGCGCGGATGGAGGCATAGTCGTGCATGCAGCGCATCCAGTCGACCTTGCTGTGCGGCAGTGTGGCCATCGCCATGCGGCAGACGATCTCGACCTCGGGCAACACATCGGCACTGACCGGCTCGAGCACGCCGCGTGAGGCGGTCACGTTCGACATCGCGTCTTCGATGGTGACGAACTGCTCGCCGGCCGGCGTGACGATGCGCTCCGAGCGCGCCACCACCGGCAGGATCAGCGCATCGCGGCCATGAACCAGATGACCTCGATTGAGCTTGGTGGCGATGCCCACGGTCAGGTCCAGCCCACGCATCGCCTCGTACGCACGCGGCGTATCGGGCACCGCATGAATGAAGTTGCCCCCCAGGCCGATGAAAACCCTGGCGCTGCCCGCCAGCATCGCCTCGATCGACTCGACCACGTGGTGACCATGCTCACGCGGCGGATCGAAGCCGAACACCTGCTGCACGCGGTCCAGGTAGGCCGGCTTGGGCTTCTCGTCGATGCCGACGGTGCGGTCGCCCTGCACATTGGAATGTCCGCGGATCGGACCGATGCCGGCACCGGGCTTGCCGAAGTTGCCGCGCAACATCAGCAGGTTGGCCACCTGCTGCAGCAGGCGCGAGCCATACTGGTGCTGGGTCAGCCCCATGCCGTAGCAGATCACGGTGGCGTTGGAGCGGATGTAGATCTCTGCGCATCGGCGGATCTGCGCCTCCGAGATGCCGGACACCTGCACGATCTGGTCCCAGTCCTGCGCCATCACGTCTTCGCGCAGCGCCTCCAGGCCCACCGTGTGTTCCGACAGGAAATCATGGTCGAGCACGCGCTCGCCCTGTGCCTCACGCTCGAACATCACCTTCATCATGCCCTTGATCAGGGCCAGGTCGCCGCCGATGCGGATGTGCACGAACTCGCTGGTGATCGCGGTCGAGCCGAACGTGGCCATCTGCACCACGTCCTGCGGCTCGGCAAAGCGGATCAGCGCGCGCTCGGGCATGGGATTGACCGCCACGATCGGGATGCCGCGTTTGCGTGCTTCGACCAGGTTGCTCATCATCCGCGGCGAATTGGTGCCGGTGTTCTGGCCAATCACGAAGATGGCCTCGGCGTGCTCGAAATCCTGCAGCACGATGGTGCCCTTGCCCACCCCGATGGCCGGCGGCAGCCCGCGGCTGGTCGGCTCGTGGCACATGTTCGAGCAGTCCGGGAAATTATTGGTGCCGAACTCGCGCACGAAGATCGAATACAGGAACGCCGCTTCGTTGGGCGTGCGCCCGGAGGTGTAGAACTCGGCCTGGTGAGGACTGTCCAGCGCCTGCAGGTGGCGACCGATCAGTGCGAAGGCATCTTCCCAGCTGCACGGCACATAGTGGTCGGTGGCTGCGTCGTAGCGCATCGGCTCGGTCAGCCGGCCCTGCATCTCCAGCCAGTAGTCGGTCTGCGCCATCAGTTCGGTCACGGTGTGCCGGGCGAACAACTCGCGGCCGGACCGGAACTCCGTAGCTTCCCAGGCCAGTGCCTTCGCGCCGTTCTCGCAGAACTCCAGCTTCCTGCGTTCGTCGGCATCGGGGAACGCACAGCTGGGGCACTTGAAGCCACCGGGCTGGTTCATCGCCAGCAATGCCTTCGACCCCTTGCCGATCACACTCTGCTGCAGCAGCACCTTGGCCGTGGCGCCGGCGGCACCCCAGCCTCCGGCGGGCTGGTTGTAGGGCTTGTAACGCGGCGGTTTCTGCTCGGACATGTTCGGGAACCTGGCGGAAGGAACGCAGCAACGAACGGCACAACGCGGTCCGGCGGTGCATTCAGTGGCACGGCCAGCCGCACAGTCAAGCACGGCCCACGGCGCTTCGCCAGAGGGCACAGGCTGATTTCAGCACAACCTGCCATGGCAACGGTTACAGCCGCGTCTGCGCGCGACCACTGCGCTATCCTCGAAACCGCAGGCGGTGGCCCGCCCGCGTTTCTCCCTTGTCCGGACGCGCTGCATGCCTGATTCGATCCCGCCGCACACCCCGCCTGCCGGCACCGCCCAACGCCCGTTGCAGCGCTGGCGCGGCGGCACGCAACAGCAGCGGGTCGACGTGGTGGCCGAGGAAGTGCCGGTGGCGCTGCGCTACAACGATGCCGCCTTTGCCGTGATGATGGCCACACCCTGTGATCTGGAGGACTTCGCACTCGGATTTTCGCTCAGCGAAGGCCTGATCAGCGCGCCCTCGCAGCTGCTGTCGATCGATATCCACCCACAGCTGGAAGGCATCGAGCTGCAGATGACCGTGGACGAGGCTGCGCCCGGCGCAAACCTCGACCCCGACAAGGGGCGCCTGCTGCCCGGCCGTGGTGGCTGTGGCCTGTGCGGCACGCGCCAGCTGGAAGAAGTGCTGCGCCCACTGCCGCAGATCCGCGAGCGCCGCAGCTATTCCGCCACGGCCCTGCAGCGGGCGTTGGCCACCTTGGCGCAGCACCAGCCGATGAATGCGGCAAGCGGCTCGATCCACGCCGCGGCCTGGGCCGACGCCAGTGGGCGCATCGGCTGGGTACGCGAGGACGTCGGCCGCCACAATGCACTGGACAAGCTGATCGGTGCGCTGCACCACAACGAACACGCCATCGAAGGCGGCCTGCTGGTGATTTCGAGCCGGGCCAGCTACGAAATGGTCAGCAAGGCGGTGCGCGCCGGCGCCAGCGTGCTGGCGGCAGTGTCGGCGCCGACCGCGCTGGCGATCGACCTGGCCCGCAGTGCCGGCCTGTGCCTGGTCGGGTTCGCGCGGGAGAGCGGGTTCAATGTGTATACCCATCCGGACCGGTTGCAGGCGGACGACCGGTAATCTCCGCTGCGTAGGGTCGACTATCACTCGTGGCGCGAGGTTTCCGGGCACCTGAAGGACGAGCAGTCGATTAACTGTCGCCTCTACCGCAACGGCTTCCGGGCCCCTCGCCCAGCCAAGGCGAAATCGTCGTAGTCCGATAGCCGACAATCGGCGCGCCACGCACCATCGAGGACACTCATCATGGTCCTTTCTGGAGTTCCCCATGTCGGCTGCCCGGCAACCACGTTCACTGCTGTCGGTTTCCCTTGATGTTTCCGTGCACCGTACGTTGGCAGGTGCGCCGGCTTCCGGAAGCCGCGGAACCAAGGTAACGGATGCCCTGCCTCCCCCCACGATCCGTGCAGAAGGTCCGGCGCTCTGGCAGGCAAGGCGTGAAGAGGCCCACCTGTGGATCCTGCCCGTCCCCACCGCGCTACCCGGATCGATGCGATGCGTGACGGGCGAAGCAGGACGCATTGCCGCGGTTGCGCACACCATTCTGGGCCGGCCGAAGGTGGACATCACCGGCAGATGGGAGGGCTCGGGACTGAGCGCGTTGTTCACACTGGCCCGCGCGGTGTCTGAAGCCGAAACCATCCACCACAATCCCGACAACCTGACCCTGAAGGATGTTCTGCCGGCGGACGTCCATGCAGAATGGCAAGCGGCATTGAATGAGTGCGGAATCGATCCAATCGAGCTGGAACGCCTGCGTCCCCACTTCGCGGCCAGAGCGCTGCGCAAGGCCGTCATGGCCAGGCATCGGCTGGAGTCGCCGAAGGCATTCTGCAAGGAGCTGCGCAGGATAGGACGCGCGGGTGGAGCGCGCTACTTCGTGCCGCGCACTGAACTGGCTATCGACATCGCGGCAGCTGACGACTGCGGTAAACCGCATCCTGCACTGGATGACACGACACGGTTTGCGGTGCAGGTCGAACGACTCCGTCGCCTTCACGATACCGCCCGTGTTCAGTCCAAGGCCTGGGCGCAGGGCAATGCCCTTGGCATGTGTGGGCATGACGTGCCTATGGATATGCACGTGACAGCGACTGGCAGCAACGAGCTGGACACGCTTCGACGCGAGGCCTGGCTCAGCGCAGTGGAAACCGTAACCGCGGGAAGATCAACCACGCTTGCGATGCTCGATATTGCAGATGCGTTCGACGGGAACGGCTACATCAGAGCGCTGCGCGAATGCGGTTTCAGCTTCCAGCCGGCGTAGCCACTGAGCTGCGGGCCTGAGTCCGGGCAGCACTCTGCTGCCCGGAGCAATTGCACTCAGCGCAGCGCGACCTTCGGGAAGTCCACCGGCACGTCGAACGCCACGTTGACGTAGTTGGTGAACAGGTTGAGCGCCACATGCGCGAGGATCTCCACGATCTGCTCATCATCGAAGCCAGCCGCGCGCAGCGCCTGCACGTCGCCGTCGGCGATCTGCGCACGCTGCTCGACCACCTTCAACGCGAAGTCGAGCGCCGCCGCAGTGGCCGGGTCGCTGGACTGGCCGATCTGCGCGGCCGCCATCTGCTCGCTGCTGGCACCAGCCTTGCGGCCCAGCGCGGTGTGCGCGGCCAGGCAGTACTCGCAGGCGTTGCGGTTGGCGATGGCCACGGCGATCTGCTCGCCCAGCAGCGGCGACAGGCGACCGCCGCCCAGCGCGCCGAACGAACCCCACATGCTCTGCAGGGCGGCCGGCGAGTTGGCCACGGCGCGGAACATGGCCGGGGTGGCGCCGAAAGCGGCGTGGACCTGGCCCAGCAGGGCCTGGCGGTCGGCGGTGGTGTTGGCGGCATCGATCAGGGGGACACGGGACATGGTGGATCTCCTTGGGAAAGCGCCCGGGATTGGACGACCCGCTCATCCTAGGTAGACTCGCCGGACGCATCAGTCGTAATTCGCCATACATGTTGTCCATACGTCCATGAGCATGCCCGCCGCCGCCCCTGCGCCAGATCGACTCTCCTGCCTGCTGGAACGCTTCCGGGTGCAGGCGGCGCTGTTCTACAGTGGCCCGCTGTGCGGGCGGCATGTCTTCGAGCCGCAGCCCGGTCGTGCGTTCCTGCACATCCTGCGCCAGGGTGAAATGGAAGTCCGCCATCCCGACGGCGATATCGCGCTGCCCCGGCTGAAGATCGACACACCCAGCCTGCTGCTGTACCCGCAGCCGCTGCACCATGTGTTCTTCAACGCGCCGCTGGATGGCCCGGATTTCACCTGCGCCACGCTGGATTTCGATGGCGGTGCGCGCAATCCGATCGTGCAGTCGCTGCCACCGGTGATGGTAGTACCGCTGGCGGCCATCGGCGAACTGGATGACACCCTGCAGCTGCTGTTTGCCGAGGCCGATCGCCAGCGCTGCGGTTCACGGCTGCTGACCAATCGCCTGTTCGAGGTGGCGCTGATCCAGATCCTGCGCTGGGTGGTCGACCACCCGGATGCAGCGGGCGTCAGTCACGGACTGATGCGCGGGCTGTCCGACGCGAGGCTGGCACGCACGCTGGTGGCGATGCACCAGGCACCGCAGGACGAATGGACGCTGCCCCGGATGGCCGCGACCGCCGGCATGTCGCGCAGCGCATTCGCGGCAGTGTTCAAGGAGGTGATGCAGGCGACGCCGGCCGCTTATCTGCTGGACTGGCGGCTGAGCCTGGCCTGCGCGCAGCTGCGGGCCGGCGTGGCGGTCAAGCAGGTAGCGGTCGAGGTGGGGTTTGCCGATGCCGCGTCGTTGTCGAAGGCGTTCCGCAAGCGGCTGAGGGCATCGCCCAGGGCGTGGCTGGCCGCGAGCGCCACGCAGGCTCGGTAAATGGGTGAGGGGTGGAGTCGGCCGCTGGTCGACTATCGCGCGACGCGCGGGATTTTCGTTGTCTGACCGAAGGGCAGCCGACCAGCGGTCGGCTCTACCACGGGCGATCGAAGCGGCATTTCCGTGGCCTGACCGAAGGGCTGCCGACCCGCGGTCGGCTCTACCACGGGCGATGTCGGCGCGCCGGCTGGCCGCTCAACTGGACGTGCCGTCAGACTTTGCCAGCAGCCCGGCGATGCGCTCGGCCACCTGGGCACGTACGCCTTCATCCAGCTGCCCTTCGTACATCGCCTCGTAGATCCACAGGCCGTCGGCCGCCAGGCGCGCCACGAAATTGTCGAGCGTCGTCGGATCCACATTCCCGGCCTCCGGCGCGGACGGTGCCCAGCGCTGAACCGCCGGGCCCCACGGACGCTCGCCCGCCTCCGGGTCGGCCGATTCGAGCATGAACATCAGTTCGGCACGGGTGGCGCTCTGGGCCGACACGCGCACGAAGGTCTGGTAACGCTCCAGCGCCGAGGCTTCGTCCGCACGCTTGCCCAGCAGCGTTTCCATGGACGCCTCCCAGGCCTGCGCCAGGTACTCGTCGATCCCGCGCAGCAGCGCCTCGCGCGAGGGAAAGTGGTACAGCAGGCCGCCGCGGGTCAGCCTGGCCTCGGCCGCCACCGACTCGAAGGTCACCGCACGCACGCCGTCACGATTGATCACGTTGACGGCGGCGTCGAGGATGCGGTCGCGCTTGCTGGTTCTCATGGCGTCATTTTACGCGATCGGCCGCGCCCTCACGGCTGCCGGCCCGGCCACGCAGCAGGTGCGCCAGGATCGTCGCGCCCAGCGCCAGTACCGCCGTGATCACCAGCAGCACGCTCTGGTAGCCACGGTCATATGCCGCCGCAGCCAGTGCGAACCAATCACCCTGCCCGCTCTCGCGCGCGGCATGCAGCGCTTGGGTGAAACCCTCGCGGGCAAGCGCGGGCATATCGGCCGAGACCGGCAGGAACACGCTGTACATCGCCGCGCTCAGGCTGCCCAGCATCGCCACCGCCAGCAGGCCACCTAACTCGTAGGACACTTCTTCCACGGAAGACGCCATGCCCGCGCGGTGCGTCGGCACGTTGTTGAGGATGGCCGTGGACGCCACCGAGATGGCCGAACCCATGCCGAAGCCGGTGATCGCCATGCCGGCGATCACCCAACCGAGGCCGTGCGGGAAGCCGAACGCCACCAGGCCGACGCCCAGCGCGCCCGTAGCCAGGCCACCGCAGATCAATGGGCGCAGGCCCACCCGGTGCAGGATGCTGCCGCCCAGCAGCGCACTGGGCAGGCTGCCCAGCGCCGCCACCGACACCAGCAGGCCCGCCTGCAGCGGCGTGAAACCTGCCACCAGCTGGAAGCGCTGCGTGGTGACCAGCTGCAGGCCGGCCATCGCGAACAGGGTGAACACCGCCGAAAGCGTGCCGGCCAGGAACGCCGGATTACGGAAGATAGCGAAGTCCAGCAGCGGGTACGGCAGCTGCTGCTGGCGGCGTGCGAACGCTGCGCCGCTGGTGACAGCCAACAGCAGCGCGCCCGCGCCCAGCGCATACGACGGCGGCGGAGCGATCAGCGACTTGATCGCCAGCACCAGGCCGGACAGTGCCGCCAATGCCAGCAGCGACGAAACCAGATCCCACGGCCGCGAGGTGTCGCGCTGTCCTTCCGGCGCCAGCAGCAGCGTGGCCACGAAGGCGACCACCGCCACCGGCACGTTGATCAGGAACACCGAGCCCCACCAGAAATGCTGCAGCAGCCAGCCGCCAATGATCGGGCCGAGCGCCGCACCGACGATGGCCACCGAACCCCAAATGGCGATGGCGATGTTGCGTTCGCGCTCTTCGTGGAAGCTCAGGCCGATCAGCGCCAGCGTGGCCGGCATCATCGCGGCCGCGCCGACCGCCAGCAACGCACGTGCGGCAATCAGCTGTGCTGCGGAGTCGGCGAACGCCGCTGCCAGCGAGGCGACGCCGAACACCACCAGGCCGATCAGGAACATGCGGCGGTGGCCGATGCGGTCGCCCAGCGTGCCCGCCCCCAGCAGCAGGCCGGCCATTACCAGTGGATAGGCATTGATGATCCACAGCGCCTGGCCGGCGCTGGCCGAGAGTTCCCCAGTCAGTGTGGGCAGTGCGGTGTAGAGCACCGAGTTATCCAGCGTGACCAGCAGCAGGCCGGCGGCGACGGTGAACAACAGTGCCCACCGACGGGCACGCGACAGGGCCGGAGCGCCGGCCAAGGGCTGGGACAGAGCCATGGGAGAACCTGATGGGATGAAGTACCACCGTAACTATACAGGATGTCCGGTATAGTTACGGAAACTGTACCACCGGTTCAGATTGGGGTCCGGCCAATGTTCATGTTGCCGCGCCGCGCCTGCCGAGTGTGGCCGGTGTCAGGGATCATCACCGGCAGTGTTCTGGCAGCGCGGCGATGGCTGATACCACGGCCGCCTGCATGCCCTGCCCTACGGCCATGTCCAGCTCCCCACCTGTATTCCCATGCTGGCGCCGCAGTTCGTCCTCGCACAGCCCGCGCACCCGCGCCCGGGCATTGGCGCGCAGGCTGCTGCACCGCCAATCGGTGCCACCCAGCGGCAACACCGAATACACCAGGCTGTTGCAGGCATTGCCGGCCCGCTGCTGCAACGACACCCCACCAAAATCCCGTGGTTCGCTGCTGCGCTGCGGGTCGAAATAGCTGTCCGGGAACGTGCGCGCGTACTGCTCGATGTCCACCGCCAGGCTGCGCCCACCGGCCAGCGGCATCTGCAGCGGCTGGCCGCACGGCGTCGCATCAGCGCGATGCTGGATGTACTGGTAGATCGGCCGGTCCAGCGTTGGATTCTGCTGGGTCACCGCACTGACCGCCGCCAGCACCGGCAACGACGCACGATTGGCCATGCGCGCCAGCAGCCCGGCCTGCGTCGGCTGGCAGCGGTCGCGCACTGTTGCCGCGAGCAGGAACAGCACGTCATTGCGAAACGCGTGGTCATCGCCCAAGCGCTGTTCGATGCGCTGGCGGGCATCGGACGCCGGTGCCGGGAACGCGACTTCCGGCGGCGCAGCGGGTGCAGCCCGCCGCTGCCACCACACCAGCAGCACAACTGCGCCCAGTAGCACCCCAGCAGCCAGGACCCAGCGCCGCCGCATCAGTTGTGGATCGCCGTCAGCGTGGCCGCGGCGGCATCGTAGGACGCGCTGGCAATGTCCGCATCGAAGCGCTTCACCCGCAGGCGGCCGGCCAACCGGTACGGATCCCACAGATCGCCCAGCGCGATCGGCGTCGCCAGGGTCACGTGGATGATCTGGTTCGGCGGCGGTGGCGGCACGTGGATGCAGGCCCCGTAGAACGGCACGAACAGCAGTTCATCCACCAGACCGGCATCGTTGGTGCCGAGCGGTACCACGTAGCCATCCAGGTCCACCGCGCGGCCATCGGCAGCATCGACCACGCGCGAGGAGCCGAACTGCTTGGCGCGATCGGGGCTGGAATGGTCGATCTCCTGCCCCGGCGGCGTGCCCGAGCCGGTGTCGTCGATCAGCCCGCCCACGCCGTCCATCCCATTGCGTGACAGGCCGATCTGCGGGGGCGGGCGCTGATAGGTGACTTCGTCGGGCCGCAACGCGTCCCAACGGTCGATCGGGGCTTCGGCCGTGGCGGAGGGCGCCGGCTTGTCCTGCGGCACGACCGCCACGGCATCGCCGCCCGGCGACGTACAGCCCGCCAGCCACAGGCATCCCAGCATGAGCAAAAGGGGGCTACGGTTCATACGGCCTCAGCTCCGCATCGCGCATGGTGTACGCCGAGCCGGCCAGATCGTCATCCAGCCGTTCGGCACGCAGGGTGCCGGCCAGGAAGAACGGCGAGTACATGTCCGGCATCTCGATCGGGCGCGGCAGCACCACGTGCACGATCTGGTTCGGCGGCGGCGGCGGCACGTGGATGCAGGCGCCGTAGTACGGCACGAACAGGAATTCGGTCAGCCGCCCGTCCTGCGCATTGGCCAGCGGTACCACGTAGCCTGGCAGGCGCACCGGTCGCTGCAGGACCGTGTCCACCGTGCGGAAGGTGCCGAACTGCGGCATGCGCCGGTTGCCGTTGTGCTCGACCTCCGGGCCCTCGCCCCGCTCCAGCGCGGCCAGCTCATCCTTCGGCATCATCTGCAACCAGTCCAGCTCCTGCTCCGCAGCGCCTGCAGGGTCCTCGCGGTCGACCACCGGCGCGGGTGGCAAGGCCTGTAAGCCCGTATCCACCGGCCGCTCGCAGGCTGCCAGCGCCAGCACCATCGGCAATGACAGCATCCAGCGCATGCTCAGCCTCCCGGTGAAAGGCCATCGGCCAAGGTGCGCCGGTAGGCCAGCAATGCCGGCACCAGCCCAGCCACCGCACTGATCGCCAGCACCCCCGCCACCCACGCCAGCTCGCGGCCATCCGGCCAGACATGGGTGATCGACAGGCCGAAGGTGGCCAGTACCCAGCCGCGCCCGGCAATGCTGGCGACCACCAGCAGCGACAGGGCCAGCACGCACGCCACCGCACTGGTCGCCACCGCTTCCACCACCAGCAGGCCGGCGATGTAACCCGGCCGTGCCCCGGTGGCACGCAGGATGGCCATCTCACGCCGCCGCTCCTGCAGGGTCGAGACCAGCAGCGCCACCAGCGAAACCATGCCCAGCAGCACCACCATCGCACTGATCAGCTGCAACGCCCGCTCGGCGGTACCCAGCGACTGCCATAGCTGCTGCAGCGTCACGCCGGGCAGGATCGCCAGCATCGCCTCGTCCGGGTACTCGTTGATCCTGCGCTGCACCGAGAACGTCGCGATGCGCGAGTTCAGGCCGAGCATGAAGGCGGTGATGCTGGTCGGGGTCAGGTCCAGATGACGCGCCTGCTCGGCGCTGACGCTCTGGCTGCGCAGCTGCACGCCCGAGCGCCAGTCGACATGGATCGCCTCGATGGCCGCCAGCGAGACCAGCAGCGACGAGTCGACCGGCGTGCCGGTGCGCTGCAGGATGCCGGTGACACGGAATGGCTTGTCGGCGTGCCTGGCCAGGGTGACTGCGCCGGTGCCGTGCGCCAGCACGATCTCATCACCGAGGACGACCTTCTGTGCCTGTGCCACCTCGGCACCGATCACCACGTCATACAGGTCATCGAACGGCCGTCCGCTCGCAAATGCAAGCACGTGCCCGGCGCCGTAGCGGTAGTGCTCGAAATAGGCATCGCTGGTACCGACCACGCGGTAGCCGCGCCAGGAATCGCCCAGCGAAAGCGGCACCGCCCACTTCACCTGCGGCATTGCGGACAGCGCCTGGTAGGACTGCCAGGACACGTTGTTGGTCGGGTCGCCGATATGGAACACCGAGTACAGCAGCAGGTTCACCGGCCCCGAACGCGCACCGACGATCAGGTCGGTACCGGACACGGTGCTGGCGAAGCCTTCGTGTGCTTGCGTGCGCACGCGCTCGACGCCCAGCAGCAGCACCACGCTGAGGGTGATGACCAGCACGGTCAGGCCCACGCTCAACGCACGGCTGCGCAGGCTGGCCCAGGCAAGCTCAAGCATGGCCGGCACCTGCCTGGTTGATCTGAGACAGGGCAATCGTGCGGTCGAACAACCGCTCCAGGCTGTCGTCATGGCTGACCACCAGCACCGTGGTGCCGGCCGCCTGGCACTGCGCAGACATCAGCTGCAGGAACGCGGTGGCCGCGTCGCGATCGAGCGCCGAGGTTGGCTCATCTGCCAGCAGCAACGCCGGGCGGCCGATCAGGGCGCGTGCCGCCGCCACGCGCTGCTGCTGGCCAACGCTGAGTGTGCCTGCGCGCCGCTGCATCAGCGCCGGGTCCAGCTGCAGGGCCTGCAGCAGGCGGGTGATCTCGGCATCCACCGGGCCGCTGATGCGCGCGCTGCGCACGCGCGAGAAGCGCAGGCCCAGTGCGATGTTGTCGCGCACGCTCAGAAACGGCAGCAGGTTGAACTGCTGGAAGATCACGCCCAGGTGGTCGGCACGGAAGCGGTCGCGTGCGGCGCCACGCATCGCCTGCAGTGCGTGGCCGGCGACCTCCACGCTGCCCTTGCCGGGCAGCAACACGCCCGCCAGCAGGCCCAGCAGCGTGCTCTTCCCGCCACCGCTGATCCCGCGCAGCAGCACGCTGCTGCCCTGCTCGATCCACAGCCGCGGCACATCCAGCACCAGGCGCCGGCCATAGCCGAACTGCACGCCATCCAGCGCGATCACCGGTCGCAGGCTCACGGTGCCAGCACCACGCGCAGGTTGTCCGCAGTCAACACGCTGCGGTTCTGGCCGCGAGCCGTGGCGCTGTTGACGATCACTTCGTGCAGGCCCGGGAACAGTACGGGCAGGCGCACGACCATGGCCCGCAGCTCGGCCGGCCTGGCGCAGTGGTACTGCAGCGTGGCGCTGAACCCCGCGTGCCGGTGCTGGCCTGGCGGCGGCGCGGCAGCCGACGCATCGAAGCCCTCGGCCTTGGCATCGTTCCCGGAAAGGCGGCAGCCCGCCGCGGTAGGCAGGGTGACCCAGCTGCCCCCCTTCAACAGCGCAGTCGCTCGCGCCAGCGCGGCCTGCTCTACCGCATTGGCCGGCGGCCGCTCGAAGTCAAGGATGCCGATGCCGGGGGCCTGCAGGGCGAACTCCAGTGTCTGCTGGTCAAGCGCAACATCGACGGTGGCCTGGCCGTGCACATGCGCACCCAACTGGCGGACATCATGGGCCTGCGCGGTGCTGGCCGTCAGCAGCAGGAAAAGAGCAGCAGAACGCTTCATGGGGATCCTTCTGTTGTTACTATGTAACATTATGGACCATACCCCCACGACGCCCGCAAGGGCCCTGGCCCAGCCTCCACGTTCGGCACGCTGGCACCCACGCTTCGATCTTGCCGGGGCCTGGCTGTCCCTGGCCTGCGCCGCCCACTGCATCGTCCTGCCCCTGCTGCTGGCCTTCGTGCCGGCCACGATGATGGCGCTGCGCTCGTTCCAGCATCCCGGCCATGGCGCCATGACATGGCTGCTGATGATGTCGCGCTGGGAGTGGCTGTTCGCGCTGCTGGCCTCGTCGCTGGCCTTGGCGAGTACCTTGGCCGGGGTGTATCGGCATCGGTACTGGTGCCCCCTGCGGTTGGCGTGCGTCGGCGCCATCCTGCTGTTGTCGGCCTCGCTGTACCTGCCGTTGAAGGAATCGCTGCTCTGGCACGGCGTAGCGACAGCCAGCGGTGGCGTGCTGCTGGCATGCGCGCATATCGGAAACCGGCGCGCGCTGCACAACCGCCGGTAGTGCCGGCCGCTGGCCGGCAGCGGCGGTGATCCAGCAGATGGGGAAGCCGGCCAGCGGCCGGCTCTACCGATCTTTATTCATCGAACGGGCGCTGGCCGAGCGTCTGTGTGACATGGTCGACGAAGCAGGTGATGCGCGCGGCCAGCGCGGTGTTGCGGTAGTACACCGCGTTGATCGGCTGCCGCACCTCCTGCGTCTGCCTGGCCAACAGCTGCACCAGTCGGCCCTCGCGCCGGTCCTGGCCGGTCAGGAAGTCGGACAGGCAGGCGATGCCCAGCCCGGCCACCGCCATCTGCCGCAGTGTCTCGCCACTGGATGAAGCGATGGCCGGCGCGATCACGAAAGGCCCGCCATCGGCATCCTGCAGCGGCCATTCGTTCAAGGAGCTGGGCTGGGTGAAACCCAGCAGGTCGTGCTCGCGCAGTTGCTCCACGCGCGTAGGCGTGCCGTGCCGTCGCAGGTACTCGGGGCTGGCCAGCACGCGGATGCGACTGTGGCCGATCGGCCGCGCATGCAGGGTCGAATCGCGCAAGACGCCGATGCGGAACGCCACATCGGTGCGCTTTTCGATCAGGTCGGTGATGCCCTCGTTGGAATTCAACTCCAGCTCCACCTGCGGGTAGCGCTCGCGGAAGCCCTCCAGCAGCGGCACGATCACGTGCAGCATGAACGGCGTGGCCGCGTCCACGCGCAGGCGCCCGACCGGCTGCAGCCGCCGCGCCGCCATCTGTTCCTCGGCCTCGTCAACCGTGGCCAGGATCGTGCGCGCGTACTCCAGGAACGCCGCGCCTTCCTCGGTCAATTCCAGCCGGCGCGTGGTCCGCCGCAGCAGCGTGGTCTGCAGCTTGTCCTCCAACCGCGCCAGGGTGCGGCTGGTGGCCGAGATGGTCAGCTCCAGCGCCTCGGCCGCCGCCGTGATCGAGCCACCATCGACCACCGCCACGAAGGCCTTCAGCTCATCCAGGGTGGTTTTCATTATTTACCTCGCTGCAAAAGCATTTCCCGTATACACGGCTTAATCAACAAATGTAAAGCGCCCACACTTCGCCCTGTCCCGAGCCCGCCGGCTCTCAACGAAGTCCCTGGAGTCCATCATGAGCGTTCCTTCCTTTGGCGTCGGCACCTTCCGCCTGACCGGCCAGACCGTCATCAACTCGGTGCGCAACGCCCTCGACGTCGGCTACCGTGCGGTCGACACGGCGCAGATCTACGGCAACGAAGCCGAGGTCGGCCAGGCCATCGCCGAATCCGGCGTCCGGCGCGACCAGCTGTTCCTGACCACCAAGATCTGGGTGGACAACTACGCCGTCGACAAGCTGATCCCGAGCCTGCGCGACAGCCTGGCCAAGTTGCGCACCGACTACGTCGACCTGCTGCTGATCCACTGGCCGGCGCCGGGCAATGGCGTTGAACTGCGCGAGTACATGACCGCGCTGGCCAAAGCCAAGACGCTGGGCCTGACCCGCCAGATCGGTGTGTCCAACTTCAACATCGAACTGACCCGGCAGGCCATCGCGGTGGTCGGCGCCGGCGAGATCGCCACCAACCAGATCGAACTGAGCCCCTACCTGCAGAACCCGGCACTGACTGCTTTCCTGCAGGATCAGGGCATCACCGTGACCTCCTACATGACCCTGGCCTACGGCAAGGTGCTGAAGGACCCGGTGCTGGCCGCCATCGCCGACAAGCACCAGGCCACCGTAGCCCAGGTCGCGCTGGCGTGGGCGCTGCAACGGGGCTACGCGGTCATCCCGTCCTCGACCAAGCGCGAGAACCTGGCCAGCAACCTGCTCGCCCAGGACCTGCGCCTGGATGCCGACGACATGGCCGCGATCGCCGCGCTTGACCGCAACGGCCGCGAAGTCGATCCGCCGGGCCTGGCCCCGGCCTGGGACTGAGGAGCCTGGCCATGGGCAGTGCGTTGGCGCGGCTGCAGGCCGGGGGTTTCAGCATCGGCATCGAAGCACCGCTGGACAATGACTGGACGCCGCTGGGCGAACAGGCGCGACGCGCCGCGCGACGCCTGCCCGGCCAACCGGACCTGCAGCGCCATGCGGAGCTGGCACGGCTGGCCGACCGCCTCGGCTTCCGTGCGCTGTGGGTACGCGACGTGCCGGTGTACGACCCGGCCTTCGGCGATGCGGCGCAGGTGTTCGAGGTGTTCAGTTACCTCGGCTACCTGGCCGGCATCACCGAGCAGATCCTGCTGGGCACCGGTGCGGTGGTGCTGCCGATCCGCGAGCCATTGCTGACCCTGAAGTCGGCGCGCAGCGTGCAGCGGCTCAGCGGCGACCGCCTGCTGCTGGGCGTGGCCAGTGGCGACCGCCCGGTGGAGTACCCGCTGTTCGGCCGCGACTTCGACAGCCGTGGCAGCCGCTTCCGCGAGCAGATCGCACTGTTGCGCGAAGGCGCCGCCGCGCACCTGCCGCAGGGCTTGGACGTGCTGCCCGCGGATGGCCCGGCCCTGCCGCTGTTCGTGGCCGGCCTGGCCCAGCAGCAACCGGCGTGGATCGGCCAGCACATGGACGGCTGCCTGGCCTACCCGGGCACGCCACAGGACCATGCGCAACGCGTGGCGGCCTGGCGCGCCGTGGCCGGCAACAAACCGTATGCCAGCTTCATCCATCTGGACCTGGTGCCCGATGCCGATGCCCCTCTGCAGCGCTGGCGCTTCGGCCTGCGCGGCGGCCGCAACGCCCTGCTGGCCGAGCTGCATGCCATGCAGGCCGCCGGTGTCGACCACATCGGCCTGCAGTTCCGCCGCAATGAACGGCCGTTGGCCGAAACCTTCCACGAAATCGCCGAGTACGTGCTGCCGCGCTTCCCGGCCCATGCCGGCGCCGCCGCGACGGCCTGACAGTTACCGGAGCTTTGCCATGAAGATGAAGACCCTGGCCGCCCTTGCGCTGGCCACCCTGCCGCTGTCCTTCCAGGCTAGTGCCGAGGACTGGTATCCCTCTGCCTACGGTGCCAATGACGAGATCGGCGCGGCCAACCTGCTGACCGCGGACGTGGTCAAACACGCGGTCTCGCTGGTCACGACCGGCAAGACCTATCCGCTGGCGGTGCCGGTGGACAAGAACCTGCCCGCGTTCCGCCACCGCAGCTTCCGCCTGTACAACGTGCAGGTCGGCCAGCGGGCCGGCACGTCGCTGGGCCCCAACAGGTTCACCTTCAACGATGAACTGGTGAACGCCTGGACCGGCGTTGGCACCCAGCTCAACGGCATCGGCCATATCGGCATCGACAACGTCTACTACAACGGCAACAGGGCTGCCGACTTCGTCACCGTGGACGGTGTGCGCAAGCTCGGCGTCGAGAAGGTACCGCCAATGGTCACCCGCGGCGTGGTGCTGGACATGACCGCGTACTACGGCAAGGCGATCGTGCCCGGCGGCACCGTGTTCACCGTCGCCGACATCCAGGCCGTGCTGAAGAAGCAGGGCCTGAGCCTGCGCAAGGGCGACGTGGTGCTGTTCAACACCGGCTGGCTGGAACTGATCGGCAAGGACAACACGCAATTCCTGGCAGTGGAACCGGGTATCGGCATGGAGGCCGCGAAGTGGCTGGCCGACCAGGGCATCGTCGCCTTCGGTGGCGACACCTGGGCCTCGGAGGTCTACCCGAACCCGGACGGTGCCGAGGAATTTCCGGTCAACCAGTACATGCTGGCCAAGCGCGGCATCTACAACCTGGAGCTGATCGACAGCCGTGCCCTGGTGCGCGACAAGGCCTGGGAATTCCTGTTCGTACTCGGCCAGCCGCTGTACGTCGGCTCGACCCAGGTCAACATCAACCCGGTGGCGATTCGATGAGCGCTGCCACCGACCTGCCCGTGTTCGCTGGCCGCCGTTTCCGCGTCTGCTATGACGGCCTGGCGGCCGACAATGCCTACAGCGCCGATGGTCGCCACGTGCAGTACGTCATCGTCTCCGGCGCCTATGCCGGCGCACGTGGCGAAGCCGCCTGCGAGTGGCAACAGATCAGCGACGGGATCTATGCCATTTCGTGGCAGGAAGCCGACGGCGCCACGGTGGTGCATGTCGACGACTTCGTGGGTGGGCGTTCGCTGGCCTGGTTCACCGCCCCCGATGGGAGTTTCCATCGCATGCAGGGGCCGCTGCACGCGCTGTGATGCCGGCCAGCGGCCGGCACTACCCAAGCAATACCCCACTCTGTTTGACCGGGCCCGGTAGTGCCGGCCGCTGGCCGGCACCCTCGAACGAGTCGAACACCCCAGTCACCCAGTCGATGAACACCCGCAACCGCGGCGACGGCGTGCGGTTGCGCGGGTAGACCAGGCTCAAAGGGCTTGGCGTCGGCGGCGCCTCAGGCAACAGCTCGACCAGCTGCCCGCGCGCGATATACGGGTCCATCCGGTAGCGCGGTGCCTGGATGATGCCCAGGCCTGCGAGCGCAGCACCAAGGAAGGCGTCCGCACCGGACACACGCACCCGCGCCGGCAGCGGCAGGTAGCGCACCTGCCCGCCCTGCTGGAACTCCAGCGGAATCAGCTGGCCGCTGGCGCTGGAGCGGTAGCCGACCATCTGGTGGCCGTCCTGCAGGGCATCGATGCTGGCCGGCACGCCCCTGGCCTGCACGTAGCCAGGCGAGGCAACCGTCACCTCGCGCAGCATCGTCAACCGGCGCGCCGCCAGATCGCTGTCGGCCAGCGTCCCCACCCGCAACGCCGCATCCACGCCTTCGCGCAACAGGTCGACATAACGGTCGCCTTCGCTGACCTCCAGTTCGATCTCCGGGTAGCGCTGCAGGAATTCCGGCAGGTGCGGAAACAGCAGGTGCCGGCCCAGCGTGCCATGCACTTCAATGCGCAACGGGCCGCGTGGCGGCGCGTCACGGAACGCGGCCTCCGCATCATCCATGTCGGCGATCAGGCGCAGGCAACGGCCATAGAAGGCCTCGCCTTCGAGCGTTGGCACCACCCGCCGCGTGGTCCGGTGCAGCAGGCGCACGCCCAGCCGCTGTTCCAGTGCCTTGATCGCGTCGGTCACCGTGGCCCGTGGCAGGCCCAAGTCCTCGGAAGCCCGGGTGAAGCTGCGGCGCTCGACGATACGGACGAAGGCGCGCATGGCCGTGAAGCGGTCCATTGTTCGGCTATCCGGATGATGTTGGCGGATTATGCAGGATTATCCGAGCGGGCAATGGCGCGAAGATGGCCCTGCGCCACTCCGGCGTGCCCACTGGAAACCACCATGACCCCCTCCCCCGTCCGCTCTGTCGCCCTGGTTACCGGCGGCTCCCGTGGCATCGGCGCCGCCATCTCCCGCCGGCTCGCCGCCGACGGCCACGCGGTCGCGATCAACTATGCGGGCCGCCGCGACGACGCCGAAGCCTTGGCAGCCGAACTCATCGCAGCCGGCGCGCAGGCCATCGCGCTGCAGGGCGACGTCGCCGATCCGCACGCAGTGCCGCAGCTGTTCGATGCGATCGAAGCCCGTTTCGGCGGTATCGACGTGGTGGTCAACAGCGCCGGCGTGCTGCAGCTGGCGCCGCTGGCCAACACCGACGACGCGTTGTTCGAGCGGGTCATCGGCATCAACCTCAAGGGCGCCTTCAACGTGCTGCGTGAAAGTGCGCGCCGGGTGCGCGACGGTGGCCGCATCATCACCCTGTCCACCAGCGTGGTCGGCACCCGGCTGGAGAACTACAGCGTGTACGCCGCCAGCAAGGCGGCGGTGGAGACCATGGGCGCGATCCTCAGCAAGGAGCTGCGCGGGCGCAACATCACCGTGAATGCGGTGGCGCCCGGCCCGACCGCCACCGACTTGTTCCTGGACGGCAAGCCGCCCGAGCTGATCGAGCGGCTGGCGAAGATGAACCCGCTGGAGCGGCTGGGCACGCCGGAAGACATCGCCCGTGCAGTGGCCTTCCTGGTGGGTGTCGATGGCGGCTGGATCAACGGCCAGGTGCTGCGCGCCAACGGCGGAATGGTGTAGATCGCACAGATGGCATCCACGCATGGCGCGACGCCCTTGTAGAGCCGAGCCCATGCTCGGCTGCTCTTCGCGCAAAGGCCAGAAGCAGCCGAGCGTGGGCTCGGCGCTACAGGCAGGTCAGGCGCCATGGGCCTCGCGACGCCCGTGCACCCAGTAGTACAGCGTAGGCAGCACCAGCAGTGTCAGCAGCATCGCCGACAGCAGGCCACCGATCACCACCACCGCCAGCGGCTTCTGCGTCTCGGCACCAATCGCATGCGAAGTGGCCATCGGCAGCAGGCCGAACATCGCCAGCAGCGCGGTCATCAGCACCGTACGCAGGCGCTGCAGCGAACCTTGCACCACCGCCTGCAGCAGGTCCATGCCCTGCTCGCGCAGCTGGGCGAAGCGACTGAGCATCACCACGCCGTTCAGCACTGCTTGCCCGAACAACGCGATGAAACCGATCGCCGCCGACACTGACAGCGGGATGCCAGTGAGCCACAGGGCGAGGATGCCGCCGATCATCGCCAGTGGCACGTTGGCCAGGATCAGCGCAGCGCTGCTGATGTCCTTGAAGGCATCGAACAGCAGCACGAAGATGATCAGCACCGACAGCGGAATCACCCAGCCCAGCCGCTTCATCGCACGCTGCTGGTTCTCGAACTCGCCGGACCACTCCAGCCGGTAGCCGTCCGGCAGCTGTACGCTGGCATCCACGCGCTTGCGCATGTCAGCCACCACGCTGCCCATGTCGCGGCCGGCGATGAAGATGCTCACTGCCTTCACCCGCTGCGCGTTCTCGCGCGAGATGTTGATCGCGCCGCTGGCCATGCGGAAGTCGGCTACGTCAGACAATGTCACCGTGTGGCCATCGCCGATGCCTACCGGGACCGTGCGCAGCCGCTGCAGGTCACGGTCGGCGTCGTCCAGGCGAAGCGTAATCGGGAACCTGCGGTCGCCCTCCCACAGCTCGCCGACCTGGCGCCCGCCCAGTGCAGTCTCGATCACCTCGTCGATGTCGCGCACGTTCAGGCCATAGCGCGCCGCACGGTCGCGGTCGATGTCGATCTGCAACTGCGGCAGCGAACCATCGCGATCGATGAACGCGCTTTCCACGCCGTCCACCCCACGCACCTGGGCCAGGATCGCCTGCGCCTGCTGGTTGAGCACGTCCAGATCCGAGCCACTCACCTTGATCACCACCTGGCCCTTGATCTGCGAGATGCTCTCCAGGATGTTGTCGCGCACCGGCTGCGAGATCGAGAACTCCGGCCCCGGAATGCGCTGCTCCAGCATGCGCTGCAGGTCGCTTACCAGCTGCCGCTTGTCCACGCCCTTCGGCCATTCCTTCTCTGGTTTCAGTGCCACCAGCGCCTCGATCTGGTTGGCGCCCTTGGCGTCGGAGCCGTCCTCCGGACGCCCCAGCTTGGCCACTACCGTCGATACCTGCGGGAAGGTGCCGACCAGCTCACGGATGCGCCGCGACTGCTGCTGCGCCTCGGCCAGGCTGGTGCTCGGGTCGAGCGTGGCGGTCAGCCAGATCGATCCTTCGTCCAGCTCGGGCAGGAACTCCGAACCCAGCCGGGTGCCCAGTGCCAGCGTGCCGACCAGCAGCGCAACCGCGGTCAGTACCACTGCACGCGGGCGGGCCAGCGCCCGCTCCAGGATCGGCTTGTACCAGCCGCTCAGGCAGTCCATCAGTGGATTGCCATCACGCATGCGGTCGCGCCGCAGCCACCAGTAGCAGAACAACGGCACCACGGTCAGCGCCAGGATCAACGCACCGATCAATGCCGAGGTCACCGAGTACGCCATCGGCGCGAACATGCGGCCTTCCTGGCGCTGCAGGGTGAAGATCGGGATGTGCGCGGCGATGATGATCAGCATCGAGAAGAACGTCGGCCGCCCCACTTCGGAGGCTGCCGAGAGGACGGTCGAGAAGCGCGTTTTCCTGTCAGCGTTCGGCGGCAGCTTCGACAGCCGCGAAACGATGTGCTCGGTCACGATCACCGCGCCATCGATGATGATGCCGAAGTCCATCGCTCCCAGCGAAAGCAGGTTGGCCGGTACGCCCCACAGGTGCAGCCCGAGGAAGGTCGACAGCAGTGCCAGCGGCATCATCGCCGCCACGATCAGCGCCGCGCGGGCGTTGTACAGGAACAGCCACAGCACCAGGAACACCAGCACGGCGCCTTCCAGCAGGTTGCGGAAGACGGTTTTCAGCGTGGTCGAGACCAGCCATGAGCGGTCGTAGAACGGCTCGATGCTGACCCCGGCCGGCAGCTGGTTGGCCTCGATCTCGGCGATGCGCGCATGCAGGGCGTCGAGTACGTCGGACGGGTTCTCGCCCTTGCGCATCAGCACCATGCCGAACACCGCATCGTCATTGTCGTCGTGGCCGACCAGGCCCTGCCGGGGCAGGCCGGTATCGGCGATACCGGCAAGGTCGCGCACCAGGATTGGCGTGCCACCGCGCTGCGCCACCACCACGTTGCCAATGTCGGCCGGCGAACGCATCAGGCCCACACCACGGATCAGGAACTGCTGCTGGCCGCGTTCCACGTAGCCGCCGCCCGCGTTCGAACTCCCCTTCTCCAGCGCCTCGGCGAACTCACCGAGGCTGATGCCGCGGTCACGCAGCTTGTCCAGGTCCGGCTTGACCTGGAAGGTGCGCGCAAAGCCACCGAAGCTGATCACATCGGCCACTCCAGGAACGGTGCGCAGGCTACGCTCCATCGTCCATTCCTGCACGGTGCGCAGCTGGGTCGGGGTCAGGTGCGGGCCTTTCAGCACATAGCGGTAGATCTCGCCCACCGCCGAGCTCATCGCCTCCAGCTCCGGGGTCACCCCTTCCGGCAGCTCCACGCCCTGCAGGCGCTCCAGCACCTGCTGGCGTGCGAAGTAGTCATCGGCCTTGTCGTCGAAGGTCAGGATGATCATCGACAGGCCGAACTGCGTATGCGAGAACACCCGCACCGAATGCGGAATGCCGGACAGCGCCACTTCCAGCGGCATCGTCACCTCACGCTCCACCTCTTCGGCGGCACGGCCCGGGTGCAGCGACACCACCGTCACCTGGGTGTCGGACACATCCGGGAAGGCTTCCACCGGCAGCACGCGGAACGCGGCGATGCCAGCGCCGATGAACAGCAGCAACGCCAGCATCACCATCAGCGGCTGGCGCAGGCAATAGGCAATCAGGCGATCGATCATGGGGCGGCGCGCCCCGTGCCGGTGCTGACGGCTGCCGGCGCGCTGTCCACCAGCTGTTGCAGCAGCAGGCCACCCTCGACGACCACTCTGCTGCCCCGCGCCAGGCCTTCACGCACCCACAGGCGGCCGTCACCCAGCTCCTCGGCGTGCACCGCGTGGCGCACGAAGCGGCCCTTGCCTTCCTCCACGAACACCACCTGCTTTCCGTCGATCAGCAACACCGCGGCGTCGGGCAGCGAGACACCGCCCTCGGACGGCAACGCCACCTGGGCGCGTACGTACTGCCCGGCCTTGAAGCCACGTGCGCGGTTGTCCAGCTCGGCACGCGCCTGCACCACGCGGCGCTCACTGTCGACGAAGTCATCCACGTGCTGCAGGGTCGCCTGCAGCGGCTGGCCATCGGCGCCGGGCACGCTCACCTGCATGCCGGCCTTCAACCGCCCTGCCAGGCTTTCAGGAACATCCAGCAGCAGCCACAGGCGGTCCGGATCGCCGATCACTGCCAATGGCTGCTCGCTGTCGGGACTGACCGACATGCCCGGGTTCATCCGCCGCTCCACCAGCACGCCATCGATGGGGGCGCGCAGCGGCAGGCGCTGGTCCACGCGCTGGCCATTGCCATAGGCCCGGGCGAATGCATTCGCGCGCGCATGATCGGCCTGGCTGCCCGCGAAGTTGGCCTCGGCCTCGTCCAGTTCACGGCCCGACGCCACACCCGCGGCATGCAGCTCGCGGGTACGGTCCAGTTCCCGGCGGGCCCGCTGCAGCTCGGCGCGGCCACGCACGCTGTGGGCCTGGGCCTGGCCGAACTCGGGCGAGGTGATCCAGGCAATCACCTGGCCGGCCTTCACTTTCTGCCCCGGCTGCGCCTCGATGCGCGCCACCTGACCCGGCAACGGCGTGCGCAGTGCACTGGAGCGTGTCTCGTCCCAGACCACCCGGCCCGGCAGCTGCAGGCTGGCGCTTGCGCCGGCGGTCACCGCCTCGCTGCGCAGCACGTCCAGCTGGCGGCTGCCGGCTGGAAACTGGACCTGGCCGGCACTGACCTGCGGCGCGTCCTCGGTATACGACGCCGGCTCGCGGCCGCAGCCGCCCAGCAGGGCCAGCGCCAGCAAGGCCGGCAGCACGGCATGTCGCGCCTGCGGGCGACAAACGACGATGAACTTCATCGAGACTCTCCTTCAGCAACGGATGTGGCCGCTTCCCAGCGCGCCAGGGCAATGGCATGGTTGACGCGTGCTTCGATCAGTGCGCCCTCGAAGTCGCGCCAGCTACGGCGCGCATCCAGCAGGTCGGTCAGGCTGGCGGCGCCGCGCCGGTAGGCCAGTTCGATGCCCTGCACCGCCTTGCGCGCGGCGTCGGACTGCAGTCCTTCGTAGTCGCTGCGGCGCTGCGCGGCGGACTGCACGCTGGCCTGCAGCAGGTCAAGTTCGGCGCGCGCTTCGCGCTGCAGCACCTGCAGTTCCAGCGCGGCACTATCACGGTCGGCCTCGGCACGCTGCATCGTGCCGCGTGCACGTGACGGGCCGCCGAGCGGGATGGTCAACGACACGCCCCAGGTCACACCGCTGATGTCGGTCGGCTCGCGTTCGGCTTCCACGCCCAACTGGATGTCGCGATAGCGCTCGCTGCGCGCCAGTGCCACACCGGCATCCGCCGCGGCCAGGCGCGAACGCGCCGCACGCAGATCGGCACGCTGCTGCGGATCGAACGCGCCCGTTGCGTCAACAGCTGCGGGGTCGGGCCAGGGCTCATCAGCGCTCAGGTCACCGCTGTCGTCACGGCCGAGCAGCAGCCCCAGCGCATGCCGTGCATCGCGCAGATCCAGGGCCGCCTCGCGCGCCGCGTCGGCTACGGCGAGATCGTCCACCGCCAGCCGCGCGCGATCCACCGGTGCCATCGCCCCTGTCGCGACCTGCTTGTCCGCCGCCGCCATCTGCTCGGCCGAACTCTGGCGGTTGGCGTCGGCGATCTGCGCCCGCTCCTGCGCGCCCTTCAGGCCGAAATAGGTTTCATGCAGCGCCACTTGCTGGCGGCGCCGGGTATCGAGCATCTCCAGACGGGCCACTTCCAGCAGCGCATCGGCCTGGCGAATGCGCAGGGCGCGCTTGCCACCGCGTTCCCAGGTCCAGCCCAGGCCCACGGTGCTGTCCATCCGCTTGTCCTGCCAGCGGCCCGGGCCGACGCCGTGCCTGGGGCTGAGCTTGCTGGTGCCGATCGACAGCTCGGTCGCTGGACGCAGCGCCGCCGTCTGCGCGTCGCCCTGCACGCCACGCAGCGCCAGTGCCGCCACACGCAGGTCCGGGTTGTGTGCTTCCATGGCGCGCTGCGCCTCCTGCAGGGACAGTGCCGACGCCGCAGGTGCGCACAGGAGGGCGGCCAACACAGCCGCAAGGCAAGGGGAGAAATTCATGCGCGTCACGGTAAGGTGACGCACTTGCGCCAATCTTGCCCCAACCTTGCACGAAGCTTGCAATGCGAATCCTGCTGATCGAAGACGACGCCGCCCTGGCCGATGGACTGATCCGTGCCCTGCAGGGCGCGGGTCATCTGTGCGACCACCTCTCGCGCGGGCTGCATGCACCCGCTGCACTGGCCAGCGCGCCATATGACGTGATGGTGCTCGACCTTTCATTGCCCGACGTCGATGGTCTGGACCTGCTCTCGCGCCTGCGCAACGACGGCGCCACCCTGCCGGTGCTGATCCTGACCGCACGCGATGGTGTGGAGGACCGCATCCTCGGCCTCGACCGCGGTGGCGACGATTACCTGGCCAAGCCGTTCGCACTCGGTGAGCTGGAAGCCCGCCTGCGTGCACTGTCGCGCCGCCGCAGCGATGCACCGGCTCAGAAGCGATTGGGCCGGTTGTGCTTCGACAGCATCCGCAATGAAGTGCAGGTTGAAGGCCAGCGCATCGAGTTGACCGCGCGCGAGCTGTCGCTGGTCGAGGCACTGATGCAACATCCCGGTCGCACCGTCACCAAGCAGCGCTTGTTCGATGCGCTGTACAGCTGGGACCACGAGGCCAACCTGTCGGTGATCGAGGTGCATGTCAGCCGCCTGCGCCGCAAGCTGGAACAGGCGCGCGCCGGCGTCGGCATCCGCATGCTGCGTGGACTTGGATACCGGCTGGAGGCCGGGCGTGACTGAGCGCGTGCACAGCCTGCGTGGCCTGCTGCTGCGCCGCCTGTGGCTGCCACTGCTGGTGCTGCTGCTGTGCAGCGCAGTCGGTTCATTCGCGCTGGCCCGGTTCTATGCCGGCCAGGTCTATGACCGCTGGCTGCTGGACTCGGCGATGTCGTTGTCCGAGCTGGTGAAGGTGCAGGACGGGCGTGCCTCGATCGAGATCACGCCTGCGGTGTCGCGCATGTTCACCTGGGACACCGCTGACGAAGTGCATGGCGAAGTGGTCGACGCCGCGGGCGGGCGCCTGTATGGCGACCTGCCCGAAGCGCTGCCCCGCCCCGCGATCGCTGCCGGCAGCAACGATGCCGTCTACTACGACGCGCGCCTGCGTGGGCAGCCGGTGCGCATGGTCGAAGTCGTGGTCAGCGCCGGGCCGGGCCACGATATCCGCCTGCGCGTGGCCGAGACGCTGCGCAAGCGCCACCGCCTGGAGCGCAAGCTGCTGCTGACCAGCATTCCGTTCCAGGCCGCGATCCTCGCCCTCGCGGCCTGGCTGGCCTGGTCCGGGACCGGCGCGGCTGCACGCCACGCCAACCAGGTGGCACGGCGGTTGGCCAGCCCACGCCCCGACCCGCTGGCGCCACTGGAGCCGGCGCAGGAGGCGCCGCGCGAACTGTGGCCGGCGGTGGAGGCCTACAACGCCCTGCTGCAGCGACTGGACGCCATGCAAGCCGCGCAACGGCGCTTCGTCAGCAACGCCGCGCACCAGCTGCGCACGCCGCTTGCTGCGATGCAGGTGGAGCTGGAGAGTTCATTGCGGCAACAGGATCCGCAGACCCAGCAGCTCGCGCTGTCCGGCACGCTGGCTGGGTTGGCGCGGCTGCAGCACCTGGTCAACCAACTGCTGATGCTCAGCCGCTCGGAAGATCCACAGGGCAGCGCACTGCCGCTGCAGCCGCCGGATCTGGCCGCGCTGGCGCGGGGCGTGGTCGAGCGCTACGCCGACCGTGCGTTGGCTGCAGGCGTGGACCTGGGATACGACGGACCCGACGACGGCGTGCATATACAGGGCGATCCGCAGCTGCTGCGCGAGGCGCTGGGTAACCTGCTGGACAACGCGCTGCGCTACGGCGCGGCGCCCGGTGTGATCACCCTGGGCGTTCGGCAGGAAACCGACGGCGTGCAGGTCTGGGTGGACGATGACGGCGCCGGCATCGCCGAAGCCGAACGCGCGCGCGTCACAGAACGCTTCTACCGGGCCAGCAGCGAGGGGGACGGCTGCGGGCTGGGGCTGGCGATCGTGGCCGAGATCGCGCAACGGCATGGTGCGATGTTGAAGATCGAAACGGCGCCGCTCGGTGGCGCGCGCGTGGGGCTGCGGTTCCGCTGAGCGTTGTTGAATTGCCCTTGTAGAGCCGAGCCCATGCTCGGCTGCTCCTGGCACGATGCCTGAGCCGAGCGTGGGCTCGGCTCTACAGGTTCCTGGTCACCCGTGAAGCGTGCCAACCAAGGTCGGCACCTACCAATCGTCACTGGCTCATCGAATACGGCGCCTGCGCGCCCTGCCCCGGCCAGTCCTTGTTCGGCTCGGCCTGCATGCTGAAGCGCAGTTCGCCGCCGGCCAGGATCTCGTCGTGGCGCAGGAAGGTACGCTGCAGCGGCTTGCCGTTCAACGTCACGCTGCCCACGTACGTGTGCGCGTCATCCAGCCCCTCGGCCACGATGGTGAACGTCTTGCCGTTGGGCAGGCGCATCGCGGTCTTCGGCAGGAACGGACGGCCAAGGATGTACTCGCCCGAGCCCGGGGCCACTGGATAGAAGCCCAGCGCGGTGAACACGTACCACGCCGACATCTGGCCGACATCATCGTTGCCGGCCAGGCCATCCGGGCGGTCGGCGTACTGGGTATCCATGATCTGCTTCAGGCGCGCCTGCGTGCGCCACGGCTGGCCGGCATACGAATACAGGTAGGCCACGTGGTGGCTGGGCTCATTGCCGTGGGCATACCAGCCGATCAGGCCGGTGATGTCTTCCATGTGCTCGAAGATCGACGGATCCACCTTGGCGTTGAACACCTCGTCCAGGCGCGCGAGCAGCTTGTCGCTGCCACCGTGCGCGGCCGCCAACCCGGCGACGTCCTGCGGCACGTACCACGAATACTGCCATGCGTTGCCCTCGGTATAGTCGGTGCCGTAGCCGCTGGCGCTGGGGTCGAAGGGCGTGCGGAAACTGCCGTCGCGCTTGCGTGCGCGCATGAAGCCGGTGTCCTTGTCGAAGGCATTGCGCCAGTTGCCTGCGCGCTTGTCGAAGGTCGCCGCGATATCGGCCTTGCCCATGGCCTGCGCCATGCGTGCGATGGTCCAGTCGTCGAAGGCGTATTCCAGCGTCTTGCTGGCTGCTTCGCCCTCCTCGTCGATCGGCACGTAGCCCAGCTCGCGGTACTGCGCGATGCCGTCATAGGGACCGTAATTGGCGGTCTCGACCATTGCCTTCAGCGCCTTGTCGGCGTCGAAGCCACGAATGCCCTTCACGTAGGCATCGGCGATCACCGGCACGGCGTGGTAGCCGATCATGCACCAGTCTTCCAGGCCATGGAACGACCATACCGGCAGCATGCCGTACGGGCTGTGCTCATGGTGGGCAAGCATGGAATTGACGAAGTCGCTGTTGCGCTTCTCCGGCTGCACCAGCGTCAGCAACGGGTGCAGCGCACGGTAGGTGTCCCACAGCGAGAACGTGGAATAGTTCGTGTAGCCCTCGGCCTTGTGCACGGCATTGTCCGGCCCGCGGTACTGGCCATCGGCATCCATGAACAGCGTCGGCCCCAGCAGGGTGTGGTACAGCGCGGTATAGGCACTGCGCCGCGCATGCTCGGGGGCGTCGATATCGAGTACCGACAGCGCCTGCGTCCACTCCTGCTTTGCCTGCGCACGCACGCGGTCGAAATCGAAGTCGGCCACTTCGGCGTCGAGGTTGGCGATGGCGCCGGCTTCACTGACCGGCGAGATCGCCACCTTCACCACCAGCGGTGCATCCAGCTTGCCGAATGCGAACGTGCCGACCAGCTGTCGGCCCTCGATCTGGGCGCGCTGCGCGGGATCCTTCTCACCCGGCGGCGGGAAGCCCTTGTAGACGATGTCCTGCTCGGTGTTGTGCAGCTCGTGCCCGGCCAGCGGGCGCGAGAAACGCATCGCGAAATACAGCTGGCGGCCCGGCGCCCAGCCGCGGGTTTCGCGGAAGCCCGTGACCGTGCCGTCGGCGCGCACCCGTACCCGCGACCACAGCACCTTGCCCGGGTAGTCGTACATGCTGGTACGCATGTCCAGCAGCACCTTGGCGTCGGTACCCTTGGGGAAGGCATAGCGATGCACGCCCACGCGGGTACTGGTGGTCAGCTCGGCACGCACCCTGTAGTCGTCCAGGGTGACCGCGTAGTAGCCCGGCTCGGCCTTCTCGTCAGCGTGGCGGAACCGCGAGGCATAGCCGCTGCCCGGCTTCTCCGGATCGCCACGCTCCAGGCCGGGAGTGCCGGTGAACGGCATCAGCAGGATGTCGCCCAGGTCCGAATGACCGGTGCCGGAAAAATGCGTATGCGAGAAACCGACGATGCTGCTGTCGTCGTAGCGGTAGCCCGCCGCCCAGCCATAGGCCTTCTCGCGCGGCTGGATGCGCGTGTCCGGGCTGAGCTGGACCATGCCGAACGGCACCGTGGCGCCGGGATAGGTGTGGCCCTCGCCACCGGTTCCGATGAAGGGATCGACGGCGGCGTAGGCGCGTTCGGCGGCGGATTTCGACGGGACCGCCAGCGCCGCCCCGGAGGCAAGCACGGCGGTCGCGGCGAAAGCGATCAGGAGACGACGGTCCAGCGTGGGCATCGGCGTTTGGATCGATTCAAGATGTTGACCGGATGCTAGCACCGGGCTTCAGGTGCCGCATGTTGCGGCGCAACTGAATGGATCTAAAGGCGACAAAAGCTGTCCGATTTCCTATGCAACTAATTGCATGGTTCGATGCCGTGGCGCTCACCACACTGTCGCCAAAGCCGAAAAGCGGGGCGAAAAAGGTGCCCTGCGGCATTCCCGGTCGCAATGCGACCGCTATTGCACTTTGCACCAGCCGGGCCGGAAAGTGCGCCGGAATCACTTCATCCTCACGCCATCACAGCGTTTCATTCACGCCAACGAAGTGATGCGGCCCGTTTCCCGAAGTTTGATACCCCGTAGGAGTACCGCCATGAAGATCGCAGTTCGTCGTTCCCTTGCCATGGCCATAGCCACCGGCATCACCCTCGCATCCACCGCCCAGGCCGGAACTCTGGGCCCTGGCCAGTCGGCCACAGTGAATGCTGGGGATGCCCCGGAGTCCTGGTCACTCGACGGCGCACAGCTGACAGGCAATCCAGGAGCACGCCTCCTGGACATCGATGCCCGAGGGACATCCAGCGTCACGGCGAACAGCGTGTCCATTGATGGGCGGATCAATCTGAACAACAGCTCACTCTCGTTGAGCGACAGCACCGTCCGGAACACCGCCGGCCGTGCCCTGAGTCTGATTACCTCCGGTGGCACTTCCGGCAGCTCCGTCGCAGTCGTCGAACGCACCACACTGGTAGGTGCCGGCATCGGTGGTAGTGCTACGCAGGGTGCCGATCTGACGCTGGACGCAAGCCGACTCGAAGGCGTGTTCAACTCCAACGGCGCTTTTGACCGCGGTATTGGATTCCTGTTGGCCGACCCGGCCCACCTGCTTGCCCGGAATGGAAGCACCATCATTGGTGATGATTCGGGCATCAATGCGAACTTTCAAATGGCCGCACCAGGTGATAGAGCCAATGTTGAGATAGACGCTTCGCGTGTTGAAGGCCGCAGCGGCGCAGGCATTCATGTTGTGCGCTTTGGTAGCAGGCCTTCTGTCCTGGCGACGTTCAATTTCCGCAACGGCAGCCAGCTGGTCGGTGGCAGCGGCACCGCGCTTCTGGTCGAGGATGCAGGCGCAGAGATCGACCTGAACCTCGATGCCTCGAGCGCGACCGGTGGCATCGTTAACGCTGCCGGGGGCACTGTGAACGTCGCACTCTCGAACGGCGCCAGCATCACCGGCGCGATGACCGACGTCACTCGCGTGTCACTGGACTCTGCCACCTGGAACATGACCGGAAACTCCACGGTCGGTGCGCTAAGCCTCGGCAACGGCACCGTGTCCCTCGGCGACGGCTCCGCCTTCCACACCCTGAACGTAGACGGCAACTTCAGCGGCGCCGATGGCACGATCATCTTCAACACCGTATTGGCCGGCGACAACGCCGCCACCGACAAGCTGATCATCGGCGGTGACACCAGCGGCACTGCCAATGTGCGCGTCAACAACGTCGGCGGTGCCGGTGCTCAGACCGACAAGGGCATCGAACTGATCCAAGTGGGTGGCACCTCCAACGGCCAGTTCAACCTCTCCGGCCGCGCAGTGGGCGGTCAGTACGAGTACTTCCTGCACAAGGGTACCGGCGCTGATGGCAACTGGTACCTGCGTTCCCAGCTGCCGACGGTTCCTGACCCCTGCGAGGCCAACCCCGGCTTGCCGCAATGCCCGCCGGTCGACCCTGTGGATCCCGTGGATCCCGTGGATCCCGTGGATCCGGTCGATCCGGAACCGGTGCTGCGCCCCGAGCCAGGCGCCTACCTGGCCAACCTGCAGGCCGCGCAGACGATGTTCCGCCTGGGCTACCACGACCGCAACGCCGGCCAGAACTCCGGCCGCGCCTGGGCCCGCGTGGATGGCTCGCGTAACGGCTTCGATGCCGTCAGCCGCCAGCTCGACATCCGTGGCAACAGCCAGGCACTGACCGTCGGTGCTGATCTGTGGCGTCACGATTCGGGCAGC